>CAWFRD010000010.1:0-115222 GCA_963818165.1 uncultured Alphaproteobacteria bacterium | reverse complement strand
CTCTAGCGCGCGACCTCGAAAGGATGTCGTCAAGCGTGCGCCGCTCGCGAAGCGCGGCGCGAGCACCCCTCGCCGCGAGAACCAAAGCAGAGAGGCCGTTCCATCAGCGGCGGAAGAGGGAGAGCCGGCAATCTCGGCGGCCCTCCCCCGTCGCGCTATATGTCGTCGTCGTCGCGTGCCCAGGACGCCCGATAGGGCTGCGGCTCGGGGTCGCCCGCGATGGCGTCGGCGTTGCCGGACGCGGCGCGGCAGGCGCCGGCCCTCCACCGCCCAATGGGCTTGCGGGACGCGGCGGCATGGAACCCCCATGCCGGGCGACGGTGCCGGCCGGGCCGGCGTCGGCGGCGTGACCGGCCGTGGCGCTGCGGGCGTTGAGGCTACCGGCTTCGGCGCGGCGGGCTTCGCCGCCGTAGGCTTGCGGGCCGGCTTCCGCGCCGCCTTCTTCGCGGTCTTGCGGGCTGGCGCCTTCTTTGCCGCGGCTCGCTTCGCCGGCTTTCTCTTCGCGGCTGTCTTTTTCTTCGCGACTTTCTTTTTCGCGGTCTTGCGTGCGCTCGTTTTCCGAGCCGCCGCGCTCTTCTTCCTGCTCGTTGTGCGCTTCTTCCCACTCTTCTTTGTCGCCATGGCTTGTGCTCCGATTCTGCCTTGATGCCGCACTCGACCGCTCAAACGGACGTGTAGCTGCTTGACTCACGATTCACCGCGTCCAGGCTTGCCGTCCCACGGGACGAGTCAATCATCTTTTTCATTATACGATGATCGCCAAGGAAAGTGACCATTAGGGTTGGTTCATCCGCAAGAACATAACGCACCGACGCCGAGATCGTGCGAGGCGGGCGCAAAAAAAGAGCTTCGGCAAGCGGAAATCGTGGAAGAAACCGCGCGGATCATGCCGGATTTGGCCTCATCCTGCTTGGGCAACGGCGCCGAGGATGGATTCCATCCCCATCCGATGGCGGAAGTCGGGGTCGACGAATCGAGCCTTAATGCGGCCGTCAGACCTGACCACGAGCGTCGCCGGGATCGGTAACAGCCACCCTCCGTTTCCCTGAAATTGTTCGAGATCGATGCCGAACTTCAGATAGGCGTCCTTGATCTTATCGCCACCCAGAACACGAGGCCGAGCGAAAGGGTATAGGCCAGATCGAAGTCCGTGAGCACCTTGAAGGGAAGATTCCGGCTTTCTTTCAAGGTCTTGGCGTATGACGCCGTCTCCGGCACGATGGAAACGACATCGCCGCCCGCAGCGACAATGGCCGGATGGGCGCGGGCGAGCGCCCGCAATTCGAGCCCGCAATAGTCGCACCAGGGGCCGCGATTGAAGCTGATCACGAGAGGGCCCTTCGCCAGCAGCGAGTCGAGATCGACCAGGTGGCCTTCGGTGTCGGTCAGGAAAAAGCGGGGAAGCTTGCCGCCGATCGCCGGAATGCGGTTCGCGGCGGCATTGGGCCGGATGCGCTCGACCAGCCCGTCATAGGTGCTTTCGAGGTCAGGAAGCAGTTTGCGCGATTCGGCGAGATAGAATCGCAGCCGCTCGTCGAGGGGACCCTCGAGCGAATCCGCCTGGCGAAAGGCCTCGGCCAATGCCGCTTCTAGCGATTTCGTCTCGTCCAAACTGTCTCTCCGAAAGCCGTAGCGCCTGGGAAATCGCCGCGCGGTCCCGCGATGCACAATTCTATCAACGTCTTGCGGCGACGCTACTACCCAGCAAGTGACGATGCTTCAAGGCGAAGGCGAAGCCGCTGGCATTTCGCGCAAAGCGTGTTCGAACGGCTTCGCCGAGACCTGCACGTCGCCGCTAAAGGGATGGTCGAAGACAATGCCCAGCAAGAGGGCGATCGCGACGAGGACGGCCAACGACGCCGTCATCAGCACCTGCGCCGCCAGATTGGTCGAGCCGAAGAAGGCGGGATAGCCGAGCGTGATCAAGCCGCCTGCGATCAGAACGAACCACAGAACCGTCGGCACCGAGCCGTCGGCGTTGTCGAGTCTCTCATTGCGATTGTCGGTCAGCTGCGCGAGCAGCCTCAGCGCGGTTTGATAGAGCACCATCTCCTGCGTGGTGCCGGGATTGAAGTTGAAGACCGTCCTGGTGAGCTGATCGAGGTCCTTGGCCGCCACGGAGCTAAACTCCCCGGCAGCCATCTTCGGCCATTCATCGTCGCGCACATCCTTCATGTAGGCGATGACATCCCTGCGGATGTCGGCGCCGGCCTCGCCCGGCAGGGCTAAGGTGAGCCGATGCAGGTCGACGGCCGCCTTCGCCTCGTTGCGAACTGTGCCTTCGGTGTCGCGAAAACCCTCCCACACCGCGACAACGACGAAGGCAAGCAGCACGGCGTAAAAGACGCCGATGACGGCGAATTTGAACCCGGCCACCTCGTTGTTCAGGCTGAGCCGGTCCACGCCGTAGAGGAGCCGCGTCACGAGCATGAGGCCAATGGCGTACACGCAAGCCCCGAGGACGAGCAGAAGGGTCAAACCCCACAGCGAAAACTCATTGCTGAGGTAAAAACTCATGTCCGAGACCATTCCCGTGCGATTCAGCGCCCCTTTGTACCCGAAACCGGCAACATGCGCCTCCTCATACCTCCCCTCCGTGGCGGGGGCGCGCCCCTAGCCAAGCCCCCTTCCCCCCGCCATATTCGGCTCATGCCTCATCGCATCGCCAAGACCTTCGGCTCTCGCGCCGAGCCGCGCGCGGTGACGGGCGAGTCGGCCGGGCTTCCGCTCGGAGCCGACCGCCGTCCGCCGGGCTTCGGCGAAGCGCCGCAGCCCTTGATGCAGGAGCATCCGCTCGTCTCGGGCGCCGTCACGCCCTTCACGCCGCATCGCCCGCCTCGCCCCGAAAAGAGCGAGGGCGGCGTCTCCTTGCGCCTGCAATCGGAGCTCGCCCCCAAAGGCGATCAGCCGCAAGCCATCGCCGAGCTTGTCGCTCAAGCGAACGCTGAGGAACGCGACCAGGTGCTGCTCGGCGTGACGGGCTCCGGCAAGACCTTCACCATGGCCAAGGTCATCGAGGCGACGCAGCGCCCGGCGCTCGTTCTCGCGCCGAACAAGACGCTCGCCGCCCAGCTCTACGGCGAGTTCAAGAGCTTCTTCCCCGACAACGCGGTCGAATATTTCGTCTCGTATTACGACTACTACCAGCCCGAGGCCTATATCCCGCGCACCGACACCTATATCGAGAAGGATTCGTCGATCAACGAGCAGATCGACCGCATGCGCCATGCGGCGACGCGCGCGCTGGTCGAGCGCGACGACGTCATCATCGTGGCCAGCGTGTCCTGCATCTACGGTATCGGCTCGGTCGAGACCTATACGGCGATGACCTTCAGCCTGAAGCGCGGCGACAAGGTCGAACAGCGCCAGCTGATGGCCGATCTGGTGGCGCTGCATTACCGGCGCAATGACGCCAATTTCGTGCGCGGCTCCTTCCGCGTGCGCGGCGATACGATCGAGCTGTGGCCCGCGCATTTGGAGGACCGCGCCTGGCGTATCTCGCTGTTCGGCGACACCGTGGAGAGCCTCACCGAGTTCGATCCCTTGACCGGCGCCAAGACCGACGAATTCGGCATGGTGAAGGTTTATGCCAACTCCCATTACGTGACGCCGAAGCCGACGCTCAAGCAGGCGATCCGCGGCATCAAGGAGGAGCTGAAGGCGAGGCTGAACGAGCTGCACGGCGCCGGCCGGCTGCTCGAGGCGCAGCGGCTCGAGCAGCGCTCCCTGTTCGACCTTGAGATGATCGAGGCGACGGGCTCCTGCGCTGGTATCGAGAATTACTCGCGCTATCTCACCGGACGGAAAGCCGGCGAGCCGCCGCCGACGCTGTTCGAATACCTGCCCGACAACGCGCTCGTCTTCGTCGATGAGAGCCATGTCACGGTGCCGCAGATCGGCGGCATGTTCCGCGGCGATTACCGCCGCAAATCCACGCTGGCCGAGTACGGCTTCAGGCTCCCCTCCTGCATGGACAACCGGCCGCTCCGCTTCGAGGAATGGGACGCGATGCGGCCGCAGACGATCTATGTGTCGGCCACGCCCGGCGGCTGGGAGTTGGAGCAGACCGGAGGCGTGTTCGCCGAGCAGGTGATCCGCCCAACGGGCCTCGTCGACCCGCCGGTCCTGGTGCGCCCGGCCTCCACGCAGGTCGACGACCTGATCGACGAGGCGCGCAAAGTGGTGGCGCAAGGCTATCGCATACTGGTCACCACGCTCACCAAACGCATGGCCGAGGACCTGACCGAGTACATGCATGAGCAAGGCATTCGCGTGCGCTACATGCATTCCGACGTCGAGACGCTGGAGCGGATCGAGATCATTCGCGATCTGCGGCTCGGCGCCTTCGACGTTCTGGTCGGCATCAATCTGTTGCGCGAGGGCCTCGATATCCCCGAATGCGCGCTGGTCGCCATTCTCGACGCCGACAAAGAAGGGTTCCTGCGTTCGGAGACCTCGCTCATCCAGACCATCGGCCGCGCCGCGCGCAATATCGACGGGCGCGTGATCCTCTACGCCGACGGCATGACCGGTTCGATGGAACGCGCCATCGCCGAGACCAACCGCCGGCGGGAGAAGCAGAGGGCGTGGAACGAGGCGAACGGCATCACGCCGGAGAGCGTGAAGAAGAATATCGGCGACATTCTCGCCAGCGTCTATGAGCGCGACCATGTTCTGGTCGATGCCGGCATCGGTTTCGCCGAAGAGGACCAGGCGCTGATCGGGCACAATCTCGAAAGCGTCATCGCCGACATGGAGAAGCGGATGCGCGCGGCCGCCGCCGACCTCGAATTCGAGGAAGCGGCGCGGCTCAGGGACGAGGTCAAGCGCTTGCGCCAGATGGAGCTCGCGGTCGCCAGCGACCCTCTCGCGCGGCAGGCGGAACTGGAGCGTGCGGCGGAGGAAACCGATCTGACGCGGCCGCACAAGCCATCGCTCGACGAGATGGGCCCGCATAACCGCGAGATGCCGCTCGCAGCTTTGCGGAAGGCGCGGCCGCGGTCGAAATCGGGCAAGCCCGGAACCCACGCCTATAAGGGCAAGAGCCGCTAGGCGGCACCGGCTTGGTGGGCGCGCGCCGCTTCCTGGATGAAGGCCGGCCAGAACTTACGCAACTCCACGGGGAACATGAGGGCCACTTTCACCGCCGCCGCCCGGTCGATGTGCTTGGAGAGCACGTCGAGGACCGCATGCGTCCCCTGCTTGACCTCGCCGGCTTGCGCCCGCGGTAGCTCCCTGGCGATGTGGGCGAGGAACGCCGCCTCGTGCCGTTCCTTGGTCGGCTTGCCGCTCGGGTCCCAGCCTTCGTAGAACAGCCCGCGCAGGAGCATCGGCAATTGCGCGCCGAGATGGGCGGCGCTCTCGGCGCCGATGCGGTCGCGCAGCGCGTGCAACACGGCGCGCAAAGTGGAATAAGCGTGATGACGGTCGTTCGTGTCGAGCCGCTCCATAACGTCCTTCAGCCAGAGATTGGATTCCTGAACGGTCTTGTCGAAAGTATCGAGGCCCGTACTCATGGCGAAACTCCTTGCGCTCAACGCTTTTCAAGAAACTATAACGGCGCCGGACGGCACAGCGCCTTGATTTGGCTCAACGGCGCCGCGTGCGCGAGGCGGGCTTCGCTTCGCGCAACGGTTTCGGCGTCTCGCGCGTAACATCGGTTGCTTTCTTGTCGGTCCTGAGGCCGAGAAACACGGGGTGGCGCATCTCCCCCGCCGCCGTCCATTCCGTGAACTTCACCTCGGCGACGAGCTTCGGCCTCACCCAGGTCGTGGCCGCCTCGTCGGGGACCTTCGCTTCAATCGGCTTCGTCTTGGTGATTAGAGGGACCATCATGCGATGCAACGAACGCAGGGTCTCGGCGTCGAAGCCTGTCCCCGCCCTCCCGGCATATTTCCAGCTCTTGCTCTCGCGCACGGCAAGCACGAGCGCGCCGAAATATTTTCGCGAACGGCGCGGCGCGGTGAAGCCGACGATCACCACTTCCTGCTCCTGGCTCGCCTTAACCTTCAGCCATTCGCGCGTGCGCTGCCCGGAGTGATAGCGTCCGCTCGCGAGCTTCGCCATGACGCCCTCTTCGCCGGCGCGCTTGGCCGCCTTGAAAGCCTTGATGCCGGCGCCGGCGACATGCGTGCTGTAGAGCAGCAGCTTGCTCTTCGGCAGGATCTTCGCCAGCTCTTCCTTGCGTTCGAGGAGAGGCGAGTCGCGCAAATCTCTGCCGTCGCAATAGAGGAGGTCGAACACGCAATAGAGGAGGCGCACGGCGTTTCGCCCGGCGTTCTGCAACAGCTGGAAGCGAGAGCGTCCGCGTGTATCGAGCGCCACGAGCTCGCCGTCGAGCACCGCAGTATGGTTGATGGCGGCGAGCGCCGCGCAGATCGTGGGATATTTCGCCGAGATGTCGTGGCCGCGGCGCGAATGGAGCCGGGCATGGCCGGGACGGGTGACGGCGATGGCGCGGAAGCCGTCCCACTTCGTCTCGAACACCCAACCGGGATCGTCGAACGGCCCATCGGTGAGCGTGGCGAGCATCGGCCTGAGATCGGGCGTCATGCTTTCACCTACACCCGCCGGCGCGGAATGTCAGGCGAGAGCTGAAGGCCTGCGTGGACTTCGTCGTTCGGAGGAGGAAAAGAAAAAAGGGGCGGCCGCCTAGAGCGAGCGGCCGCACCTTAGTCGTGCTAGACGGCACACTCTTTCATGCCGCCCATGGCTTTATGTGCGGCTTCCATGGAATTGTACGTGCCCATGACGTTGAAGAACTTGGGGTCGGGCGACTTGTTCATGATCACGCACGCCCCGCTCTCGGTGTGCATCGCGACATAGTAGGGATTCGGGATCCCCTCCTGTTTCGCGGCGGCGATACCGGTAAGCGCGACAACGAAGGCGGAAGCGATCAGAAGCCTATGCATGGTCTTCTCCAATTGTTGGCGGCCAGGAACACGATTTGCTTCCGTACGCGACACGACATGCGATCGAGCTGCGCGGCGAAGCTCCTGTGCATGAGGCGGCGAGCCTCGGGACAGGATTCCGATTCGGCTGGCCGTTAAACCGGCTCGGAAGTGACCGCACGCTAAAAGTCCGCGTCGCCGCTTCCCAATACCTTCTGGCTATCGGTTCGTTGCGGCGAGCGACGCGCCGCACGATGCGAGAGATGTGCTTCGCCGCTGAGACGCGAGCGCGCAAAAAATTGCGGGCGCCGGTTCGAGAGCGCCCGCAATTTTTCAAGACTGGACGGGTCACGCGAGGCGTGACCCCGGCCCGGCTTAACGGCCGAACGCGTTCACGGTGCTGTTGTTGAATTCGACGGCCATGCTCGGCGCCGCGGTCGCGACGACGAGAGCAAGAGCGATCAGAATGGCTTTCATGGGGTTCTCCTTTCAGCCGTTGAGTTAGCGGTTGTTGAGGTAGGGGTTCGGGAAACCTTCGGCCATGGCGGGCGCCGCAGAGGCGACAACCAGGGTCAGAACGATCAGAAGCTGCTTCATTTCGAGTCTCCTTGAGGGATGGCCTTTGGGGGTCGGACGCTCCGGACGAATGGCCATGAATGTCCGTTCGGAACGCCCTGAAGGTGGGTTGGATGGCCCTGATCCGCCAATACCTTATCGCTATCGAATGGCTGCATTGCGTGCACCGGATAGCGTTCGGCTATCGAGTTGGAAGCCAACCGGCATTTCCGTTTGAGGCGCCTCCCGGCGATCCTTCGCCTATCGCCGCGGCCGTTCCTTTCGGCCGGAGCCCTAGCCAGAAGGAGTGAACGGAGATGTTGCAATCGAAAATGAAAGGCCGGATCGGCCGTGTTGCTTTAATTGCCGGTATTGCGCTCGGAGCGACCGCAATGACGTCGAGCGCCTTCGCCGGCGAATGCCCCGCCGACCAGAAGAAAGCCGATGCGCACAAGCCGGTCGATATGAAGCCTGTGGGCGTCACCGATACCGTCATCGCCATGATCGATGTCGAGCAGGAGCAGGGCATCGCGGATCGCAAGTTCCGCATGCGCAAGCTCACGATCGAGCCGGGCGGCGTCGTGCCGTGGCACAGCCACGCCGAGCGGCCGGCCATCATCTACATCGTCGAAGGCCAGATTGAGGAATATGCCAGCAACTGCGCCGTGCCGCTCGTGCACAAGGCCGGCGACGTCGTTCCCGAGACCAAAGGCATTGCGCATTGGTGGAAGAATACCGGCGACAAGACGGTCGTGCTGCTCTCCGCCGACCTGCTCAAGGACCCGAACGACAAGAACATGTAACGCCCCTGTCCCCCCTTCGGATGTGATGCCCCTCCCCCCGGCATCACATCCCCCTTCTTTTCGCTTGGAGGAGCCGGCCATGAACGAAACCCTCTCCGCGCCGATCGCGCAATCCGAAGCGCACACGCATTCCGAGGGGGTGCTCCTCCGCTCGATCGTCATCGGCTTGATGGCCTTCCTGACCGTCGTCGATCTGTTCGCAACCCAAGCCATTCTTCCCTCGCTCACGCGCCATTACGGCGTCACGCCGGCGGCCATGGGCTTTGCCGTCAACGCCAGCACCCTGGGCATGGCGTTTTCCGGGCTCGCCATCGGCTATTTCAGCCGGGAGATCGACCGCAGAAAGGGGATCCTGGTGAGCCTCGTCCTGCTCGCCATCCCGACCGCGCTGCTCGCGCATGCTCCGGACCTCACGACCTTCACGCTTCTGCGGGTCGCGCAGGGGCTGTGCATGGCCGCGGCCTTCACGCTGACGCTTGCCTATCTCGGCGAGCACTACAGCGCCGCAGACTCCGCGAGCGCTTTTGCCGCCTACATCACCGGCAACGTTGCCAGTAATCTCATCGGCCGGCTGATTTCGGCGGCGGTCGCCGACCATTTCGGGCTCGCCAGCAATTTCTATTTCTTCGCCGTCCTCAATCTGCTCGGCGCGGTGCTGGTGTATTTCACCATCGAAAAGACGCCGTGCATGACTTGCGTGACCCCGGCGATGGGTTCGCATTTCAACGCCTGGATCATGCATTTGAAGAACTCCTCCTTGCGCGCGAGCTTCGCCATCGGCTTCTGCATCCTGTTCGCGTTCATCGGCACCTTCACCTTCGTCAATTTCGTTCTGGTGCAGCCGCCGCTCGGCGTCAGCGCCATGACGCTCGGCTTCGTCTATTTCGTGTTCGTTCCCGCCATGGCGACGACGCCACTGGCGGGACGCGCCGTGCACCGTTTCGGCACGCGGCCGGCCTTCTGGGCGGCGCTCGGGGTGGCCGTTCTTGGCCTTCCGCTTCTCGTCCTGCCGAGCCTCCCCGCCGTTCTGCTCGGCATGGTCCTGGTGGGAGCCGGGACCTTCTTCGCCCAAGCTTGCACCACCGGGTTCGTCGGCCGCGCGGCGACCTCCGAGCGGGGCGCAGCGAGCGGCCTCTATCTCGCCTCCTATTTCTTTGGCGGCCTGGTCGGCAGCGCCGTGCTCGGGCCGATCTTCGATATGTTCGGCTGGAAGGCCTGCGTCGCCGGCATCGCGTAGCGCTCTTGATCGCGGCCCTCCTGGCGATCTTCCTCAAGACGCCGATGGCGCCCGGATCGACGGCGCCCACCAAGGCTCCCTGACCGCGGTCCCGAACGGCACTCCCGTTAACGCTTTTCTAAGCGCGAAGCACTCAGATGGGCGAAGTCTCGCGTCTCAACTCGGGTGCAAGTGCGAAGTCAGAGGGACAAGTTATGCGCATGATCGTTGTTCTCGCCGTCGTCGCCGCGTCGATCGCGCTGGGCGGCTGTTTCCATCACTCGCAGCAGGTCTATTCCGAATTGCCGCCGACCTCCGTCAAATAGGAAGGTCGCCGGACAGCTTCCTCGCCGCCAGCGCGTCTCGCATCCCGGCGGTCCAAGAGGGTGAAGGTTCGGGCCGCCTGCGGCCTGCGTCAAAAGAATCTGTGTATTGCGTGAGAATCCCGGCGAAGCCCGGGCTTTTTCTTTGCACCGTCGCGACGTTGGCGCTCGGAGCGGCGCGCTTTAGAACCGCCCGTGGGCGCAGGTGCTTATCCAGAAGAACAAGAGGACGACCGCGCCGCCGGCGCCGGCAGCGACGAGCGCGTTGAGCCAACTCCGCTTCCTGAGCGCGTCGGCGATATCGCCGCCGTGGACCTGGTTCTCCGATCTGACCCAGAAGACATCGAGCGAGATGACCGCCGCGAGGAACGTGATCGCCGCGCCGAAGAGTTGGGCGGTCGATATGCCCGTGCACGCATCCATGGTCGCCTCCTATTCGGCCGCGCGCTTCTGCATTTCCCCGGGCGCGGTTACCGCTCCCTCCATCTCCGCTTCGGCGGCAGGTTCGGCGCCAGCCCGCGGCTCGTGGAGGATCACGCCCTCGAGCGGATCGCATTCCTCGAGCCATGCCTGGGTCGCGAGCGCGCGATTCGTGTCGGCATAGCCCGCCTCCCAGCGCGCGCCGATGCCTGCTGGCGAGAAGTCGATGTCCTTGATGTGGGTTTCGTTGGTGAGGCGCGGCGCCAGAAGCCGCACCACATGCATCCGTGTGCGGCACGAGTAGCCGGCAAGCTCCTTCACCCGCGGGTCCGCCTTGAGCTCGCCCGGGATGAATTTCACGAGCTCGGAGATGACGTGGCGGAGCCGGTGCGACTCGCGCTGGCGAACGATGTGATTGGCGATCCGGCTCGAGTATTGAATGTCCTTTTGGCGGTGCAGGACCTGCAAGATCGTCTCAGGCTCCTCTCCGGTCGGGTGCCACAAATGCACGGCGAAAATGAGCGAGTTCCGGCGCGGATAATCCTCGAAGATGCGTTCGGTCGGCGTGTTGGACAGGATGCCGCCGTCCCAATAGAGCTCGCCGTCGATGCGCACGGCGGGAAAGGCCGGGGGGAGCGCGCCCGACGCCATGATGTGGCTCGGGGTCAGCTCCATCTCGCGCGTGTCGAAATAGTGCATCATGCTGGTCCGCACATGGGCCGCGCCAACCGTGAGCCGCGGTTGCTTCCGGTTGATGAGCGAGAAATCGACAAGCTCCTCCAGCGTCTTGCGCAACGGTTCGGTCGAGTAATAGCCGGCATGGTCGGCGCCGAGCGGGACATGCGCGCCCAGGAAAGCCTGCGGGTTCACTTCGAAAAAGCCGGGAATGCCATTGACCAGCGTGCTCCATGACGACAGCGCATCGGCAACGCCAGTCCATGCCGGGAAAACGCCCCAGAAGTCCGAGCGCTCCATGCGGCGCCAGAACTCCTTCAGCCTGTTCAGGCGGTCTTCGGGCTTGTTGCCGGTGATGATACTGGCGTTGATGGCGCCGATCGAGGTGCCGATGATCCAGTCGGGCTCGACGCCCGCCTCATGCAGCGCCTGATAGACGCCGCCCTGATAGGCTCCGAGCGCGCCGCCCCCTTGGAGCACGAGCACGACCTGACCGTTGTTCCTCGCGCGAATCTGGTTGACGGCTTGGAGGGGCATCAGGTCCTTGGTCTTGTTCATGGCCGGCTCCAAACGATGGCGGGTGATTTCACTCAATGCGCGGTCCAGCCGCCATCCACCGGGATCGCGGTGCCGGTGACGGAAGCGGCGGCATCGGAGGCGAGGAACACGGCGATGCTGCCGAGCTCCTCGGTGGTGGCGAAGCGTTTGTTCGGCTGCTGCGCGAGAAGGATCTCGCGGATCACCTGCTCGCGCGGGATGCCGTGGGCCTTGGCCTGTCCCTCGATCTGCATTTCGACGAGCGGGGTGTAGACATAACCCGGGCAGATGGCGTTGCAGGTGATGCCCATCTCGGCGGTTTCGAGCGCGGTCACTTTGGTCAAGCCCAACATGCCGTGCTTGGCGGCGACATAGGCGGACTTGAAGGCCGAACCGACGAGCCCGTGGGCCGAGGCGATATTGATGATGCGGCCCCATTTGTTGGCGATCATGCTCGGAAGCGCGAGTCGCGTGGTGTGGAACGCCGAGCTGAGATTGATGGCGATGATGGCGTCCCACTTGGCGGTGGGAAATTCCTCCAGGGGCGCCACGTATTGAATGCCGGCATTGTTGACGAGCACATCGAGCCTGCCGAACTTGTCGAGTGTCATGCGGACCATTTCGGCAATCGAGTCCGGGTTCGACATGTCTGCGGCCGAATGCGCGACCGGAACGCCGAACTCGGCGCCGATTTCGTCCTGGGTGGCCTTGATCTCCTCGGCCTTGCCGAAGCCGTTGAGGACGACGGCGGAACCGGCCCCGGCAAGGGCGCGGGCGATGCCGAGTCCGATACCGCTGGTCGAGCCGGTGACCACGGAAACCTTGCCCTCGAGCCGGGACGGCGCGGAGGCGGCTTTATGCTCTGTGGCGGCGATATTCATGGGCCAATGCTCCTCGTTGCGGTGTCCGGCCGGTCGTGCCGCGCACCCGATCTGATCCTCGACGCCCATTATGCGGCCGCCAAAGGGTTTTCGGGAAATGCCCATTGGCTAGGGAGTTGATAGGGGGGCGCTATGGTTAGGGTGGCGCCGGAACGGATCGAAAAAGGGCTGAACTGCGACAATCTTGCTTGTCAAAAACCCAGCAAATGAGTCAAATCATCTCGGCGGTTAAGCAATCAAAGGCGTAAAGTCGCCGGCAAAAGGCGCGAACCAAGCATTCCCGGGTGACCTTGGCATGGCCAGGCAAGAGGCCGAAGCCTGTTGGACTGCGGCTGGCCGCTGTCGGTTGCATGTGGGTGCCGATTAGGGCGGTCGGGACGCATCTCGCATGGAAATGCATCAGGTTCGCTACTTCCTCGCCGTCGCGCGCGTTCTGAATTTCACGCGGGCCGCCGAGGAGTGTCACGTCGCCCAACCATCGCTGACACGGGCGATCCGACAGCTCGAAGGCGAGCTCGGAGGCGATCTGTTCCGGCGCGAGCGCCCGCACGCCCAGCTCACGGAGCTTGGCCAGCGCATGCTTCCGCTTCTGAAGCAGTGCTATGAGAGCGCGCTGAGCGCCCGCTCGCTCGCTTCAGCCATCAAGAAGGGCGAAGTCGGCTCGCTCAGGCTCGCAATGTCCCACACCATCGATCCGTCGCTCGTCACGCCGCACGTGGTCGAGCTCGGCAAGTTGTTCGAAGGACTCGATCTCAAGATTCTGCGCGGCAACGGCGCGGAGGTGCTGGAATATCTCAAGCGCGGCGACGCTGAGCTCGGCCTCGCCGCCCAGATCGGCGACGAGTGGGAGCGGCTCGATAGCTGGCCGCTCTTCGCCGAGGATTTCCAACTGCTGGTGCGCAACACGCATGCGCTGGCGGCGCGTCCCAAAGTCTCAATCGAGGATCTTCGCCAAGAACGGATGATGATCCGCACCTATTGCGAGACTACCGACTCCCTGCTCGACATGCTGCGCGCGCTCGATTTCGACGTCGCCCGTTTCCACGAGGTGAGCGCCGAGGCCGACCTTCTTTCTCTGCTGGAAGCGGGCTTCGGCGTGGCGCTCGCACCGCGCAGCACGCAGAACCCGGCTGCACTCGCCCGCGTCGCCGTCGAGGGCCTCGAGCTGCAGCGCACGATCTGCCTCTACGGCGTGGCGGGGCGGCAGCGCACGGCCGTCGCCTCGGCCCTGATGAAGATGCTGCGCGCCTACGATTGGGTGAAATACGCCGCCTAGTGCGCGGCTCCGCGCGCGGTCCTCAGCGCGGCCAGAAGATCCTCGATCGACATGCGCTTGCGGTAGTCCGGATCCATGAAACGCGCCTTGACCTTGCCGTCGGTGCCGACGACGAAGGTGGCGGGGATCGGCAACAGCCAGGTATCGGACCCTTGCGAACGCGACACGTCCCAGCCGGAAAGGGTCATGAGTTGCTGCATCTCGTCTCCGACCCAAAAAGCGAGATTCAGGGAGAGCGCATAGCCGTTGTCGAAATCGGTGAGGATCGGAAACGGCGCTCCGGACTCGGCCTTGAGCCCGGCGGTGAAATGCTCGCGGTCGGGGATGATGGCGGCGACATGGCCGCCTTCGGCAGCGATTTGACTTTGCGCCTCGGCCAGAGCGCGCGCGTTGATCCGGCAGTAGGGGCACCAATGGCCGCGGTGGAACGTGACGGCGACGGGTCCCCTCTGCAGGAGCCTGTCGAGGCTGACGAGTTGACCGGACTCATCGGGCAAAACAAAATTCGGCATCGCCTCGCCGGGCTTTGGCGCATTTTCGCCGACATCGTGCTGCCTCAGCCTCGCCACGAGGCTATCGACCGCTTCCTGAAAGTGGGGACCAAGCCGCCGAACCGCATCGGCAAAGGCCTGCAGTCTCTCGGCCAAGGACGCATCCATGTCCCGGCATTGGACGAAGGCGTCGTTAAGCTGATCTGATAGGGATTTCGACGTCATTCAACGTCCCTGTGCCGCGGCGGCTCTCCGCTCGGCCGATTACGATTGCGGTCGGGAATCCCGAGATCGTCCCCGCTGCGTTCATACCATCCGGCACGCCCGATGGGTAGACGCGATTGTCACTCGCGCCGATTAGGCGCGCCGGCCTTTTCCGATCGAATTCTGGGCATTTTTTCAGCGCCGTGAGAAGGTCTTCGACGGTCATGCGCCGGCGATAGTCGGGATCGACAAAACGGCTGGCGATCGTCCCGTCGGCCGCCACCACGAAGGTTGCCGGGATGGGCAGGAACCAGGCGTCGTTGCCCTGGTAGCTCGGCAGGTCACGCCCGGCCGCGATCATCAGCTGCTCAAGCTCGGCCCCCACCCAAATGGCCAGGTTAAGCGAGAGCGCATAGCCGTTGTCGATATCGGTCAGGACCGGATAGTGCAGCTCGGACTCCAATTTGAACGAGGCAGCGAAATGCTCGCGGTCCGGCATGATCGCCACGACTTTCGCCCCCTCTTCCTTGATCTTCTGCTGTGCCTCGGCGAGCGCCCGCGTGCTGATGCGGCAATAGGGACACCAATGGCCGCGATGGAAGGTGATGGCGACAGGCCCGGCAGCAAGAAGCGAGTCGAGACTGACGAGCTGCCCGTTTTCGTCGGGAAGCGCGAAGGGGGGCATGATCTCGCTCGGTTTGGGCGCGGCCTCTCCGGCATTGTACGCCTTCAGCCGCTCCACCATCCGATCGACAGCCTCCTGCATCTCCGGCCGCAGCGCGCGCGCCGCATTGGCGAAGGTCTCGAGCCTTTCGCTCAAGGAGGCGTCCATGTCCCGGCAGTAGCGGAACGCTTCTTCCACGGTGGCAAAGGCCAAACTCATTCTGAAGGTTCCCTACCGCCGGTACGGCCATACGCCGCGATGCTTGTCCCGGGCGGACATGGCGACGAAGACCACCTAGCGATGTTGTCCTCGCAAGGTCTCAAGCTATTGATTTTGGCGTTATCGCAGGAAAGGTCAAATAGCGACCGGCTATGGTGTCGATCACAGGTCGGCATTTCCTTTGGGCGCCGCGATTGGTTCTTCTGGCGTAGACCCGCGGAAAGAGGCGGCGCATGCGCCGGAACAGGGAGGTTAGAGTTGCCAACGTTAATAGGCTGGCTCGAAGCGGGACGCCGCCTGGCCGAACGGATTCCCTACAGTATCGTGGCGCTCGTGTCGCGGTTTGCCGTCGCGACCGTCTTTTGGCGCTCGGGCCAGACCAAGGTCGAGGACTTGTTCCGCATCAAGGACAACACGTTCTTTCTATTTCGCGAGGAGTACAAGGTCCCGCTCCTGCCGCCCGATCTTGCCGCCTACATGGCAACCGTCGCCGAGCATGTTCCCAGTACTGCTCGTGGCCGGGCTCGCCTCGCGGCTGTCGGGGCCAGCCTCATGGTCATTACGCTCGTCATCCAAGTTTTCGTCTATCCCGAGGGTTGGCCGGAGCACATTCTCTGGTTCGCGCTTCTCCTGCTCATCGTCGCGCGCGGACCCGGCGCCCTCTCCCTGGACCATCTGATCTGGAGCCGCGCGCAGCCGCAAATGGCGGCGGCTCCCCGCTAGGCAACACATGCGGAGGGAAAAGCCTTGAAGACCTTCGACGCGATCGTGATCGGTTCCGGCCAGGGTGGCGTCCCTCTGGCCACCAATTTCGCCAAGCTCGGCTGGCGCGTGGCTCTGATCGAGGAAGCTCAATTCGGGGGCTCGTGCATCAATTACGGCTGCACGCCCACCAAGACGATGATCGCGAGCGCTCGCATCGCCGATGCGGTGAGACGCGGCCCGCAATTCGGCGTGCATGCCGGCAAGGCCAGAATCGACATGGCGGAAATCGTCGCTCGCAAGAACGAAATCTCGGGGTCGTTCCGGTCGGGAATCGAAGAGCAGGTGAAGAACAACCCCAATATCGCGCTCTATAGCGGGCGCGGCCGCTTCGCCGGCCCGCACGTGGTCGAGGTGAACGGCGAGCCGCTCGCAAGCGACAGGATTTTCATCAATACGGGCACGCGCCCGCGCATCCTTCCGATACCGGGGCTCGATCAAGTCCCGTATCTCACCAATCGCAACATCATGGACCTCGGCGAGGTTCCTTCCCGTCTCATTGCGCTTGGCGGCAACTATCTAGGCCTCGAATTCGGCCAGCTGTTCCGGCGCCTCGGCAGCGAGGTCACGGTTGTCGAACTCGCCGACCAGATCGTCCCGCGTGAAGATGCGGAAGTGTCCGAGAGCCTGCGGGAGGCGCTCGAAGAGGAAGGCATGAACTTCCGCTTGGGCGCCCGCACCACCAAGATCGCAAAGACGCAAGGCGGATTGGAGGTCACGATCGAGAAGAAGGACGGCACCAGCGAGACCCTGCAAGGCTCGCACCTTCTCGTGTCGATCGGACAGACGCCGAACTCCGACGATCTCGGCCTCGACAAGGCCGGCATCGAGACCGATCAAGCCGGATTCATCCGCCACAACGGCAAACTCGAGACTAACGTGCCCGGAATTTGGGTGCTCGGCGACGTGAAAGGCGGCCCCGCCTTCACCCACGTCGCTTATGACGACTATCTCGTCCTCACCGACAATCTCGTGAACGGCAAGAACCGCTCGATCGACAACCGCATGGTCCCCTACGCACTCTATACCGACCCCGAGCTTGGGCGCATCGGACTGAGCGAGCGGGAGGCGCGCGCCAAAGGGTATCGGCTCAAGATCGGCAGCGTGCCGATGGCCTATGTCGCGCGCGCCATCGAGCGGGGCGAGACCAAGGGCCTCATGAAGATTGTCATCAACGCCGACAACGACCGCATTCTCGGCGCGACGATCCTCGGTCCCGAAGGCGGCGAGCTAGTGCAGATCCTGATGGCGCTGATGATGGCGGACGCTCCCTGGACGCTGTTCAAGGACGCCATGTTCATCCACCCGACGCTGGCCGAAGGTTTCTTCTCGCTGATGGCCGATGTGAAGGCCGCCTAACGGAAGCCTCGCTCTATTGCCCCGCGCGCAGGCGGCTCAACAGCTCAGCCGTGGGATAGCCATCGGCCGGCATGCCGTATTTCACCTGCAAGCTGCGGATGGCGTCGCGGCTCGCCGCGCCGAGCACGCCGTCGATCTTGCCCACATCGAAGCCGCGCTTGGCGAGAAGCTGCTGGATCAGCTTGGTCTCGGCGAGGCCGAGCGTCTCGACCGGACCGTTGCCGCGATTGAGCGCAGGGCCGCCGGCGAGACGCGTCGCGTAGTAGCCGGCCGTGGTCGTATAGACCAGCGACTTGTTCCATTCGAGATAGATGTCGAAATTGGGATAAGCGAGGAACGCCGGACCGTTCCGGCCCATGGGCAGCACGAGCCCGGCTGGAAGATTGTCGGCGGGGATCGGCTTGCCGTCCAGATAGGTGACCCCGTGCTGCGCCCAGAACGCGCGCGGCTTCTTGATGGTCACGTCGGCCTGATCCCACGGCAGATTTGCTGGCACCCGCACCTGCTGAAGCCAGGGCTGGCCGGGCTGCCATCCGATCGACTGCAAATAGTTGGCGGCGGAGGCGAGCGAGTCCGGCGCGCTCCGGATCAGGTCGCGTTTGCTGTTGCCGTCGAAATCGACCGCATATTGGTAGTAGTTCTTCGGCTGGAACTGAAACTGGCCGACTTCGCCATGCGCGGGCCCGCGCATCTCCGGCGGCGAGAGGTCTCCGCGCTCGATCACTTTCAGCGCATAGATCAGCTGCTCGCGGAACTCATCGGGACGCCGGCAGTCGAAGCTCAGCGTGGCGAGCGAACGGAGCGTCTCCATATTGCCCATGACCTTGCCGAAATCGGTCTCGAGCCCCCAGAAGGCAACCAGCACCGGACCGGGCACGCCGTATTGCTGCTCGATCTGATTGAAGACGTTCGCGTATTTCTTCAGCAACGCGCCGCCGGTCTGAAGGCGATTTGCCGACACCATGCGCCCGGAGAATTGCAGGAAGGTCTGCGCAAACACGCCCTGCCCGCGGTCCTTGGCGATCGTCGCGGGGTCGTAGGTCAGCCCGTCGAGCGCCGCGGCCACGACATTGGGTGAAACACCTTGCGCCACCGCTTCCTTCTTGAATCCTTGGAGCCAACTGCCGAAAGCGGCGGGACTTTGACAGGCGGCAAAGGCGGGCGAGGCAAAAGCGATCGACAGCGCCGCAAAAGCGCCGGCGCGCGCGATCCGATGGATGATCCTTGGGTGTCTAGCCATGGCGCCACTCAAGCCAGTCGGCTGTTATCCGTCAAGGGACGAAGAGTTGCCGGGCGGCCGATTTACCGGTCGCCCTTTTGATACGTGCCGATGAGCTCGGCTTGCCCCAGCACATGACCCTTCATGGCGGCTTCGAGGTCGGACTTGGTGAGCGGCTTCGCGGGAAGCGCAATATCGAGCGCGTAGAGCTTGTGAAAATACCGATGCCGCCCGATCGGCGGACAGGGCCCATGGTAGGAGGTCTGTTTCCGGTCGTTTACTCCTGTCATCGCGCCGTCGGGCAGACCCGCGCCGCTCGCATTCTCGGGCAGGCCCTGGCTGTCCGGCGGGAGATTGGAGACGACCCAATGCACCCAGACGCGTTTGGGGGCCTTGGGGTCGGGGGCATCGGGATCGTCGACGATGAGCGCAAGGCTCTTCGTCCCGGCCGGCACGCCGGCGAAGGCTAGCGGCGGCGAGAGATCGTCGCCCTCGCAGGTGTATTTCGACGGGATCGTGCCGCCCGGCTCGAATGCGGAAGATGTCAGCGTGAGCGCCATCGCAGGCCCGGTGTTGACGAGGAATAACGCCCCCGCGGCGAGAAGGATCGATGCAATCCGAAGGCGCGTCAGCCTCCCCCTGCTCGCACTGTGCCACCAATTCTGAAGCCGCGGGTATCCCTTTGGCGGCGGCACGTTCTAGTCCGTGTGCGGCGGCAGATGCGAGAGCCTCACTCTCTCCGCCAGCGTGTCGATGCGCCGCGAGGCTTCCCGTTTGCTCAAGTTCTCGGCGAAGGCCGAAGGCTCCTGCACTTCTTCGGCAAGCATCTTGAGATGGGAGGCTTGCGCGCCGGTCATCGACTCGCGCGCGGCTTGAATCTGTCCCTTGCTCTCTCGGGCGCTCTCGTTAGCCTTCATCGTTTCCCTCGTTCATTCCCCCACGCCCCCGCGGGATCGTCGCGACAGATGTTTCAGTATCGATTGAAAGGGGCAAAGATCAGGCGGGAAATGACAAAGACTTGGGCGCCAGACTGCGCGCGGCACGCCAGTTTTCAACGAACTTGTAACCTTGCGGGCCGGCCTTCGGGGCGGGTCCCTAAATCGCCTTTCAATTACCCCTTGAGAAGTCGATTTTTGGCCTTTTTTCTCCGTAGCTTACCGCTCTGCACAAAAAGTACGGCCGGCTTAATTCTTCGCCGGTCTTCAAAACCTCCCAGACAACTGAATACGGGGATATGAGCGCATGTTCACAGTGCGAGCCAAGATGATTGCGGTGGGACTTCTCGGCGCCGCTGCGATAGTACCTGTCGACTTTGCTAAGGCCGACCAGCGCGGCCACGCGTCCTGGTATTCCTTACCAGCCAACAAGACCGCCAATGGCGAGCGGATGAACCCCGAGCAACTCACGGCGGCGCACCGGTCGTTGCCGTTCGGCACGCGGGTCTTGGTCGAGAACCTCTCGAATGGGCGGTCGGTTGTGGTGCGCATCAACGACCGCGGCCCCTTCATCGGCGGCAGGATCATCGACCTGTCGAAGGCCGCCGCCGCCAGCATCGGCATGATCGCTTCGGGGGTCGCCGATGTGAGGGTGACCGTTGCCGGTGGCAGCGCGCTCGCCGATCTTGGCGAGTCGACGGCGGAGGCCAACGCTACGTCCCGGATCACAAACGTCTCGTTCACTGCTGCGCAGCAGGAGGCGACGCCCGCCTCTTCGGCGAAAATGGCCGCCAACGATGTCGAGGAGGCCAAGGCTCCGCCCAAGCCCTCGGGCAAGTCCAAGCTTGCGGCAAAAGCTGCCAAGGCAAAGAGCCTCGCCGCGGCGGCTCCTGCCGCAACGAAGAAGCGCGCCTCGCAGATCGTCAAGGTCGCGGCCGCCAAGCGGTCCCGGCCGAGCGAAAGCGCCAAGGCCCGCGCTCAGTTGGCTACGGCCACCGCCGGCATTCGCACCGCGGGGCGTGAGGCTTCGCGCTTTTCGAGCCGCCGGACGATCGTGGCATCGGCCGGGCTCAGAGACGCAGGGCGCGAGGCGTCCAAACTCTCGAGCCGCCGGACGATCGTGGCATCAGCCGGGCTCAGAGCCGCAGGGCGCGAGGCATCCAAACTCTCGAGCCGCCGCATCAGCGTGGCATCGAACATGCCGCATCCTTACCCCGTCCTCGGCACGACGCCTGGGTTCATGAAGCCGGTGCAGACACGCGAGCGGCGCGCTACGGGCTAGCGGGCATCGCCTCGCGGCATCTCTAGCATCGCGCATGACCCTGGTCCGGCGATCCGGGCCAGGGCCACTATCGGGTTCTTTGAGGTGCCGGATCCTTTGGGATTCGGCGCTCATAGGCCGTCTAGAGAGCGGTAAGCCGCGAAAATCAATGGCGAAGCGCGCCTCAGGGGCGGGTCAGAAGGCCGGCACCTGTTGCAAGGAAGCCATAGGCACGGGGCAGGAAAGGCCGCATAGTGGTCTGCTGGAAGCAACCGTCAGTGTAAGGACGGGCGCTTCCGGGGCCGAGGCGCGGGCTTGCGAAGGCCGGTGACGCAATCGTAACTTCGGCCAGTCACAGTCGAGCGGTGATTCGCAACCTTTTGCCGCACACCACGTTAGCAGGACCAATGATCAAGCTTCTTGTCTCCCGCAAATTCCTCCTTCCGGCGCTTGCCGGCGCGCTCCTCGCGCTCATTGCAGCTCAGGACGCGAGCGCCCAGCAGGGCCCAAGCGGCAGTCAGGCTGCACAGGGCGGATATCCCGACAGCGCTTACGGCCCTGTCGTACCGCGCCGGCCCGGCGGCTTTTCGCGTTTAACGCTGAGCGACATCTGGGGACCGGCAAAGATGCCGCCGGCCCCGATGGATTTCGGGCCTCATTTCGACTTCCCGCCCGAACCCCTCAACGGCGCTCCGCTGCACGATCCCTATCCCAATTAGTTATTTCGTATAGCTATTTCGCACCGGCACTCCACGCGCCCGAACCGGCCAGATGGGTCTTGCGCTTGGCGGTCTCGCGCCCCTAGAGTGAGGCGTTTTGCGGGCGGATTGCGAACCCGGGTGGAGATTGGCCGCACGCGCTTCGTGGGAGGCGGCGCGGTTTCTTTCCCGCTTTGTAGACTTGCCTGATCCTCCGCGCGGCGTCGGCGCGCGGACTATTTGAAAGGGGGAAAGGAGCTTCCCATGCGTCAGACCGGTACGGTCAAGTTCTTCAATCACTCTCGAGGGTTCGGCTTCATCACGCCGGACGATGGCGGCAAGGATGTGTTTTTGCATATCTCAGCGTTGCAGCGCTCGGGCCTTCCGGCGCTCGAAGAGGGCGCGCGCGTCTCTTTCGAGACCGAGCCAGACCGCCGGGGCAAGGGTCCGCAGGCCATCAACGTGCAGCTTAGCGAATAGCCTCCCCCACAATCGAATCTCGCAGCGATCGGCTCCGGTAGCAGCGCTCCGTGCGCTTCTGCCGGCGCCGCGCTGAAGATTTCCACCGGCGCCGGGGCCGTTGCGATGAGCGAGGCACGATCATCGGTCGAGGCTCTGCCCGGAGTGCTCGGCCGGCTCGCAAGCGAAGAGCCGCATGCTCTCCAGCGGCTGTTCCGGCTCCTCTCCATCCCCAGCGTCTCGACAGACCTGGCCTATCACCAAGCTTGCCTCGATGCGGCCGAGTGCTGCGCGGATCTCCTGCGCGAGGCCGGATTCGACGCGCGGGTCGTGCCCACGTCGGGCAAGCCCATGGTCGTGGGGCATTCGCGCGCTGCGAACGCCCACAAACCGCGCCGCCGCGTGCTGTTCTACGGCCACTATGACGTGCAGCCGCCGGAGCCCTTCGAGGCATGGATCGCGCCGCCTTTCGAGCCGCGTCTCGCCGACGATCCGCTGCACGGCAAGGTCATCGTCGCGCGCGGCGCCTCCGACGACAAAGGTCAGATGATGACCCTCATCGAGGCCGCGCGCGCCTGGCGGGCCGAGACCGGGACGCTTCCGCTCGACGTGAGCGTGCTGATCGAGGGCGAGGAGGAATCGGGGAGCCCGAGTCTTGCACCGTTCCTCGCCGCGCATGGCAATGAGCTCAAGGCCGATCTGGCGCTCGTTTGCGATACCGGGCAGTGGGACGCCGGGACGCCCGCCATCACCGCCTTCCTGCGCGGGCTCGCCTTCTCCGAGATCACTGTGAAGGGACCCTCGCGTGATCTGCATTCCGGCCTCTATGGCGGCCCTGCCCTCAATCCTTTGCGCGTTCTCGCCGAAATTCTCGCCGCGCTTCACGACGCAGACGGCCGCGTCGCCATTCCTGGGTTCTATGACGGCATTCGCGGCCCCTCGCCCGCCGAGCTTGCAAGCTGGCGCGCGCTCGGCTTCGACGAGGCGGGTTTTCTCGACGCCGTGGGCTTAAGCAAGTCCGCCGGCGAGAAAGGCCGCGCCCTGCTCGAGCAGCTCTGGTCGCGGCCGACCGCCGAGATCAACGGCATCGTCGGCGGCTATGGCGGACCGGGCACCAAGACGGTGATCCCGGCGGAGGCCGCCGCAAAACTCTCCTTCCGCCTGGTGCCTGGGCAGGATCCCGCGAAAGTCCTCGCGGCGTTCCGCCGCTTCGTCGCGGATCGCCTGCCCGCGGATGCGGAAATTACGTTCGCGCATGAGGGCGGTTCGCAAGCCGTCGGTTTCGACACGAGCGCGCCCGCCTTCGTCGCGGCCGCGCGCGCTCTCGAAGACGAGTGGGGCAAGGCGCCCGCGATCGTCGGCTGCGGCGCGTCGATCCCGATCGTCGAGTTGTTCCGTTCGCGCCTCGGCATGGACTCGCTTCTCGTCGGCTTCGCACTCGACGACGACCGCATCCATTCGCCGAACGAAAAGTACAATCTCACGAGTTTTACCAAGGGAATGCGAAGTTGGGCGCGCATTCTCGCCGCGCTCGGCGCGCTCGATTGATGCGGCCGGGTCGCAACCGCTTCCTGCCCTTGGCCCTCGCGCTCATGTCTTTGCCGGCGACGGGCGCCGCTCCTGGGGCCGAGCGCGACACGCCGGGCCAGTTCGACTACTACGCGCTCGTTCTCAGCTGGATACCGTCCTACTGCCGGGGCGAGGGCAAAGCCCGCGCGGACGCTCAATGTGATGCCGCGAGGAGGCATACGTTTCTTCTGCATGGGCTGTGGCCGCAGCACGAAAAGGGCTGGCCCGCGGATTGCTTCACCGGCAAGCGTCCCTGGGTACCGGAAAGCGTGATCGCCGGGATGCGCGACATCATGCCGAGCCGGAATTTGTTGATCCATGAGTACCGCACCCACGGCACCTGCTCGGGGCTTGCGCCCGCGGAATATTTCGCGGCCGCGCGCGCGCTTTATGAGCGGGTCAGCGTTCCGGCGGGCTTTGTCGCTCCCGGCGCCAGCCTCGACTCTCCCGACGAGATCGAGCGCGCCTTCCTCGACGCCAATCCCTGGCTCGCCCCGGACATGATCTCGATCACCTGCCGGAAGGCGAATCTCCTCGATATCAGGGTGTGCTTCGGCCGCGATCTTGCGCCCCGGGCTTGCGGCACGAACGAGGACCAAAGACGGCTCTGCGCCGCGCCGAAGATTTCGGTTCCGTTTCCGTCGAGGGACTGACGCTTCACGGCGTCAGGCCGCGCGAAAGATGGCGACGCAGCCTTCTTGCGCGACGGCGACATCGGCGAAGCGTCGCCGCAACCCGTCCGAGAGGGAAAGCGAGGTCGTCCTCGCGATTGTTGAACACGCCTTTCGCGTTATAGAGATCGAGCAGCGCCCTGGCCGCGCGGTTTCGGCGCGATCACGCGCCCAAGGATCGTCGCCCCGAACAGCGCGGCCCCATCGCGCATCAGCGGCCGCAAATGGTCGATCGCGCTCAGCTTCTCGTCCATGCGGCCGGGCAGGCAATGGAGCACGTAAGTGAGGCCGACAGAAGCGACCGGCGCCGTGGAAAGCGCGAGCGGCGCAAGCAGATTGACTTGATGAAGTTCGGGCTTGAAGCGGGCGAGCCTCAGCCCCGCGCGGTCGAGACAATTGCGATTGGCGTCGAGCAAGACGAGGCGCTTCATCTTTGGCGTCGCGGCGCGATCGAGCAGCAAGCCGGTGCCGACCCCAGCCTGATAGAGCTCGATGAGACGCCGCGCCAGACAGCGCCAGGCGAAGCGATTGGAAAGGCCGTGAACGAGCACATCGTAAATCGAGAGCGTGAACGGCGTGTACACCGCATGCGCCTTCGCGACGGCAGTCTCGTCGAGCACGGCTCACCCCTTCGCAAAGCTCTTGGCTCGGCCTCACAGGCCACGGGAGCCGCCGAAGAAAGGCCGGAGCTTGTTCGCCTGGGAGCGCTCACTTAGAGTAACCTCTTCTCCCGGCTCCCTTGGCTCCAATCTTCTGACGCGACAGCATGGCGAAAGACAAAGACGACCGGACCGTGCTCGTGACCGGCGCGGCGCGAAGACTCGGCCGGATTATTGCGCTCGATCTCGCTGCCGGCGGCTGGCGCGTCGGCGTGCACTATCGCGCTTCCGCGGCCAAGGCTGCCGGCCTCGTGGCCGAGATCGAACGGAATGGCGGGAGAGCCGTTGCCTTGGCGGCTGATCTCGACCGCCTCGATGCGCTTCCCAAGCTGATCGCGGATTGCGCCGCCTCGCTCGGCGCGCCCTCCTGCCTCATCAACAACGCCGCGCGCTTCGAGCGCGACACGCTTGCCACGCTCGACGGCGCGACATGGCAGGCGCATCTCGACGTCAATCTGAGGGCTCCGGTCTTCCTCACCCAGGCCTTCGCCAGGACCCTGCCCGAAGGCATGGCGGGAAACGTCATCAATATGGTCGACCAGAAGGTCTTGCGCCTCACCCCCGACTATTTCTCCTACACGATCGCCAAGGCGGCGCTGTGGTCCGCCACGCAGATGATGGCGCAGGCGCTCGCGCCTAAGATCAGGGTCAATGCGATCGCCCCCGGTCCGGTGCTCAAACACGAGGGACAGAGCCGGAGTACGTTCGAGCGGGAATGCAGCGCAACTCCGCTGCAAAGGGCCGTGAGCGCCGAAGATGTCGCGGGCGCCGTCCGGTTCCTCATCAAAACGCCCTCGATCACGGGCCAGGTCATCGCCCTCGACAGCGGCCAGCATCTCGCCTTCGATGCCGAAAGCGGGGCTTGAGGCGGCCCAGAGGCTCTTGAAGGAGGTCGCGTCGAGACCCTACCTTCGCTGTAGGACATCACTTCCAACGATTTCCATGCCGTTAGAGAATCCCGACCAGACCGGACCGCAGCGCCCTTCGCGCTTGCGCGATGCGCTCGGCGCCCTCGAAACCGGCGCGGCCGTGATCGGCCGCCATGCGAAGACGGCGCCGGCCGGCCCCGGCGTCTATCGCATGTCCGACGCAGCCGGCGAGGTCCTCTATGTCGGCAAGGCGCGGCATCTGAAGAAGCGGGTGCAGAGCTACGCGCGGGGCGCGGGCCACAACAACCGCATCGCCCGCATGATCGCCGACACGGCGAGCCTGGAATTCGTCACGACGGCCACCGAGATCGAGGCGCTTCTGCTCGAAGCGAATCTCATCAAGCGGCTGAAGCCCCGCTACAACGTGGTGTTCAGGGACGACAAATCCTTCCCTTTCATTCTCATCGCCCGCGATCACCCCGTGCCTCAGATCCTCAAACATCGCGGCGCGCGGAATTGCAAGGGCGAGTATTTCGGTCCCTTCGCTTCGGCGGGCGCCGTAGGCCGCACGATCAATACGCTCCAACGCGCCTTTCTGCTGCGCTCCTGCTCCGAAGCATATTACGAGAGCCGGACGCGGCCGTGCCTGCTCTATCAGATCAAGCGCTGCAGCGCGCCGTGCACCGGGGAAATCTCCGCCGCCGATTACGGCGCGCTGGTCGATGAGGCGCTCCGTTTCCTCACCGGCGAGAGCGACGAGGTGAAGCTCCGCTTGCGCGCGCTGATGGACCAGGCGAGCTTGCGCCAGGATTACGAGCGGGCGGCGAGCTTCCGCGACCGTCTGACCGCTCTCAGCCACATCCAGTCGCGCCAGGGCATCAATCCGAAGAGCGTTCGGGAAGCCGACGTCTTCGCCGCGCATCAGGAGGCCGGCCAGACCTGCATCCAGGTGTTCTTCTTCCGCAACGGCAACAATTGGGGCAACCGCGCCTATTTCCCGCGTGCCGACAGAAGCGTGCCGGTCGAGGAAGTGTTGGAATTGTTCGTCGCCCAGTTCTACGACGACAAGCAACCGCCAAAACACGTCCTGCTCTCGCATGACGTCGCCGGGCGCCGCCTGCTCGGCGAGGCCTTGTCGTTGCGCAGCGGCCGCAGATCGACGTGAGCGCGCCGGCGCGGGGCGAAAAGCGCGAACTGGTCGAGCACGCGCTGACCAATGCGCGCGAGGCGCTGGCGCGGCGCCTTGCCGAATCCTCCTCGCAAGCCGCAATCCTGGCCCGGCTCGCCGAGCTGTTCGATCTCGACGAGGGCCCCGAGCGGATCGAGGTGTACGACAACAGCCACATCTCCGGAACGAACCCGGTCGGCGCCATGATCGTTGCGGGTCCCGAAGGCTTCATCAAAGGGCAATACCGCAAGTTCAATATGAAGAACGAAGACCTGGCGCCGGGCGACGATTACGCGATGATGCGCGAGATGCTGAACCGCCGCTTCAGCAGGCTCGCCAAGGAGCGGGCGGAGGCGAACGGATGGGCCGCGCCCGATCTCGTGCTGATCGACGGAGGTCCGGGCCACCTCGGCGCCGCCTATGCCGTGCTGGATGAGCTAGGCCTGTCCGAGATCAAGGTGGCGGCGGTGGCCAAGGGGCCCGAGCGGAATGCCGGGCGCGAGCGAATTTATCTTAAGGACAAGGAGCCGCTACTGCTGGAGCCGCGCGATCCCGTGCTCTATCATATCCAGAAGCTCAGGGACGAAGCCCATCGCTTCGCCATCGGCGCGCATCGCGCCAAGCGCAAGAAGACGATCACGGCTTCGCCCCTCGACGAGGTGCGGGGCATCGGGCCAAGGCGCAAGCGGGCGTTGTTGCAGCATTTCGGCTCGGCCAAGGCGGTGAGCCGCGCGGGCATTGCCGATCTCGAAGCGGTGGACGGCATCAGCGCGCAGATGGCGCGGACGATCTATGATTACTTTCATGAGCGCGGGTAGGTCGCGGTGAATTCGCAGTCCGACATGACGCAGCAAGGTTTGAGGGCGCGGGCGGCCATCCGTTCCCGTTTCGGCAGCCTGCCCAACATCCTCACCTATGGCCGCATCATCGCCATTCCGGCGCTCGTCGCCTGCTTCTTCGTGACCGGCGATTGGGGACGGTGGACCGCCATGTGGATCTTCATCGCCGCGGGCGTCAGCGATTTCCTCGACGGTTATTTCGCGCGGGCCTGGCAGCAGCAAAGCACGGTCGGCCGCATGCTCGATCCCATCGCCGACAAGCTGATCGTTGCGGCGGCGCTGCTCATGCTCGCCGCGGACCAGACCATCGCCGGCTGGTCGCTCTGGGCCGGCGTCATCATCCTCTGCCGCGAGATCCTGGTCTCGGGCTTGCGCGAATTCCTCGGCACGCTCGCGGTCGGCGTGCCTGTCACGCGGCTCGCCAAATGGAAGACCGTAGTGCAGATGGTTGCGATCGGCTTTCTCCTGGCCGGGAGCGCCGGCGACAAGATCTGGCCCTACACGACGCAGTTCGGTCTCACGCTGCTGTGGATCGCCGCCATCTTCACGCTCTATACCGGATACGACTATCTCATGGCCGCCTTCCGCCATGCGATGAAGGAGGAGTAGTCCGATGCGTCTCCTCTATTTCGCCTGGGTGAAGGAGAAGGCTGGCATCGCGGCGGAGGACGTCGCGCCGCCGGAGGGCGTCGCCACGATCGCCGAGCTGATCGATTGGCTGAAGTGCCGCGGACCGGAATTCGAAAATGCCTTCGCCCGCGCCGAGGTGATCCGCGCCGCGATCGATCATCGTCACGTGCGCCATGATGCGCGGATCGCGGGCGCGCGCGAGATCGCGTTCTTCCCGCCCGTCACCGGAGGCTGAGGTGATCCGCGTCCAAAGGGAAGATTTCGATATCGGCGCCGAGATCGCGCGGCTCAAGGCAAGCCGGAGCGACATCGGCGCCATCGTCACCTTCACAGGCACGGTGCGCGATCGGGATGGCGCGGTCGCGGCGATGACGCTCGAACATTATCCCGGCATGACCGAGGCCGAGCTTGCCCGCGTCGAGGCCGAGGCTCGCGCGCGTTGGCCACTTCAGGCGAGCCTCATCGTGCATCGTTACGGGGCGCTCGCGCCCGGCGATAGTATCGTTCTCGTCGCGACGGCGTCCGAGCATCGCGAGGCGGCGTTCGAGGCGGCGCGCTTTCTCATGGACTATCTCAAGACAAGCGCGCCGTTCTGGAAGCGCGAGGACGGCCCTTCCGGCGCGCGCTGGGTCGAGGCCGAGGCGCGGGACGAGGCAGCGACCGCGCTCTGGAACGAGAAGCCGGCCGCAGAGCGACGCTAACGCAACAGGCTATCGGTCGATGATGCGGGCGCCGCGCGGGAGCACCCTCACATAGGGTCCCCAGACGCAAACATCGCCCCAGCCACAGAGGCCGCCGGCACAGGTACGCCGGTACTCGCAGGAGCGGCAGCGGAAATACGGCCTGCAGCCGCTGCAGAAGGCGATACGCTGACAGTCCTTCCACACCAGGGCCTGCGCCTCGCCCGCGGGCTGAGCCAGGAGGCAGGCCACGACCAGGCCGGTCGAGCCGAGAATGAGCAGTGCTTTGCGCATCGAGGCCCCCCTTCGCGCTTGTCGTCGTGACCACGCCGATCGCGCCAGTCTCCATCCCCGCCGCCAGAGTGCCTTTTGCCGGTCCGGGGATCAAGCGCCACGTCCTGCCGCGAAACCATCCCTCCCCCCTCAAGGGGAAGGGATGAGCAGAACGTTGGTACAGTGTCAGCGGTAGAGGACGGCGGTCGCGGGCCCCTTTCGCCGCTCCCAGCCGGCACGCTCGAGAGCGGGCCGGTCGTCGGAGGCTTGCGGATAGCCGACGCAGAGATGGCCGATGAAGACCCAATCCTCGGGCACGTCGAGGATCGCGGCAATGCGCTTCGGATCGAGGATCGAGACCCAGCCCACGCCGATCCCCTCGGCGCGCGCGGCGAGCCAGAGCGTGTGGATGGCGTTGACGACGGAGTAATCGAGCGTCTCAGGCATGGTCAGGCGCCCGAGCCCAGATCCTTGCGCGGTGGCGCGATCGGCGAACACGGCGATCTGGCAGGGCGCATCGTCGAGGCCCGCAAGCTTGAGCCGCGCATAGAGCGCGGCGCGGTCCGGCGTCTGCATCGCCAGCGCATCTTTGTTGCACACCTCGAAAGAGGCGCGGATGGCGGCGCGGCGGCCCTCGTCCTCGACGATGACGAAACGCCAAGGCTCCGACAGTCCGACCGAGGGCGAGAGACAGGCAATCGCAATGAGCCGCTCGAGCGTGCCTTGCGGAAGCGGCGTCCGCTTGAAGAGGCGCACGTCGCGGCGCCATTTCAGGAGATCGTAAAGACGCTCGCGAAATTCGGGCCCGAATTCGGGCGCCTCTCCCCGCCTCGCAGCGACGTCCAACTCATCCGCACGCTCCATGCCGGGAAGACTAGCATGAATGGAGCGGCGGGGGCGCTAATGCGCCTCGACGCGGCGCGAGACTGAATTGTCGGCGATCTTGAGCTCAGGATGCGCACGCTTGAAGCGATTGTCAGCCTCGGTCTCGGCGTGGGCCTGGTCGAGCGCGGTAATCGTGTAGCGTTGCATCTCGATACCGCCCTTCGCGTAGGAGACGGTATAGGCTTGTTTCAGCGGCGGCCGTCCCATTGCATTCTACTCCTACATTGACGCCTGAACTCGGAGCGAAAGCCACTACCCTGCGGCGGCGGCGCGGACGCGCGCGGGGCGGGTGAGCCCCGTGAAATCGTCCATCAGCATGCGGGTGATATCGCCGATGGCGAATTTGTAGGGGCCGATCTCGGCGACCGGCGTGACTTCAGCGGCGGTGCCGGTTATGAAGCACTCCGAAAAGCCCGTCAGCTCCTCCGGCATGATCGCCCGCTCGATCACTTTCAATCCGCGCTTCTTTGCAAGCCCGATCACGGCCTGGCGCGTGATGCCGTTGAGGAAGCAGTCCGGCGTCGGTGTGTGCAGCACGCCATCCTTGACGAAGAAGATGTTGGCGCCGGTCGCCTCCGCGATCTGTCCGCGCCAGTCGAGCATGAGCGCGTCGTTGTAGCCCTGGCGCTCGGCCCTGTGCTTCTCGATGGTGCAGATCATATAGAGGCCGGCCGCCTTGCTCTTCACCGGCGCGGTGCGCGGATCGGGACGGCGAAACTCGGCGAAGGCCAGGCGCAAGCCCTTGGCGCGCGCGGCCGGGTCGAAATAGGAGCCCCAGTCCCAGGCGGCGATGGCGACATTGGTCCTCGTCTTTTGCGCGGCCACACCCATCTGCTCGGGTCCGCGCCAGGCGATGGGGCGGATATAGGCGTCGGACAGCTTGTTCGCGCGCACGACATCGCGCGCCGCCTTGTCGAGCAAGGCCACAATGTACGGAATTTCGAAATCGAGAATCTTGGCCGAATCGTGCAGGCGCTGATCGTGCTCGGTCAGCTTGAAGATCTCGCCGTCATAGGCGCGCATCCCCTCGAACACGGCGCTCGCATAGTGCAGCCCGTGGGTCAGCACATGAAGGCGCGCGTCGTTCCACGCGATCAGCTTGCCGTTCAACCAGATGAACCCCTCGCGCTGATCGTAGGGGGCGGTCGTCATGAGCATTCCTCCGCGAACGAAGGCCCGCCGTCTTGATGCGGCGCGACCCGGAACTCGACGCCAGGCGAAGCGCCCCCTCATAGCACCTTGCAGGGCAATTGCGCAGCCAAGCGCCGAGGCGTATCTATGCTGAAATAAGTCAACATGGCTGACATAACCGAGGGCGGAAACTAAGTCAACATGACTGACCTAACTGAGACCCTCGCCCGCGGCGGCAAGGCCCCACGGGCCAAAGCTTCTCGCGCCAAGCCGCGCGGCAATGGGCGCACGCGCAAGTGCGCCGGCCTGCCCGAGGCCAAACTGCTCGAATTCGCCGAGCTCCTGTTTTTCGCCTATCGCGATTTCACCCGCGACCCCGACGCGATCCTCAAGGATTTCGGCTTCGGCCGGGCGCATCACCGCGTGCTGCATTTCGTCAATCGCCATTCGGGGCTCAGCGTAGCCGACCTCCTGGAGGTCCTCACCATCACCAAGCAGAGCCTCTCCCGCGTGCTGAAGCAGCTGATCGGCAAGGGCTATATCGTGCAGCAGGCGGGGCGCTCCGATCGCCGCCAGCGCCTCTTATTCCCCACCGAGAAGGGCCGCGTCCTCGCCGAGCGGCTCGCGGCGCCGCAATCGGTGCGGCTCGCCGAGGCGCTCAAGGCGGCGGGACCCGGGGCCGAGGCGCATTTGCGCCGTTTTCTCCAAGCCATGGTCAATGCCGAAGAACGGCCCAAAGTCTCCTCCATCATGGCTGCGTCACCGGCTCCGCTCAAGGAGGGCGGCGAGGGAGGCCCATGACCGTGCCGACACCGATCAAGGCCCGAAGCGGCAGCCCCGACGACAACGCGCCGCATATTCTCGTCGTCGACGACGACAGCCGCATCCGCGACCTGCTCGCACGCTACCTCCAGGACCACGGTTTCCGCGTCACCACGGCGATCGACGCCGCGAGCGCGCGGGCCACGATGCGCAGCCTGTCCTTCGACCTGCTCATCCTCGACGTGATGATGCCGCAGGAATCCGGCATCGAATTTGCCCGCTCGCTCAGAAACGAGTTGCGCGTGCCGATTCTGATGCTGACCGCGCGCGCCGAGCCCGAGCACCGCATCGAGGGGCTCGAGACCGGGGTGGACGATTATCTTGCCAAGCCGTTCGAGCCGCGCGAGCTCCTGCTCAGGGTGGGCAATGTGCTCCGCCGCGGCGGCGCGGCGCAGACCGCCGGCGAAGTCCGCATGGGCGATTTCGTCTTTCACATCGCGCGCGGCGAGTTGAAGCGGAACGGCGAGACGATCCGCTTGACCGAGCGCGAACGCGACCTCCTGCGCTATTTCGCCCAGCGGCCGGGCATGCCCGTGGCGCGCCACGAGCTCGCCAAGGACGCCGACAGCGGCGGCGAGCGCGCCGTCGACGTGCAAATCAACCGGCTCCGCCGCAAGATCGAGCATGACCCCGCCAACCCGGTCTATCTCCAGACCGTGCGCGGCAAGGGGTACATTCTCTACCCCGAATGATGGACGCGCTGTCGAAACCCCTCGCCTTCTTCCGCGAGCGCCGCGGCGGCCCGCTGCAGCGTCTTCTCGCCGCGTTCGGCGACCGCATGCCGAAGGGCCTCTATGCGCGCGCGCTCATCATCATCATCGCGCCCATGGTGCTGCTGCAGTCGGTGCTGACCTTCGTGTTCCTCGAGCGCCACTGGCAGACGGTGACGCATCGGCTCTCCACCTCCACGGTGCAGAACATCGCCATGCTCATCGAGCTCTACCAGACGAACCCGCTGGAAGCGGAAACCTTATCGCGGCTTGCCGAGCAGAATTCTGGGTTTGAGGGTCCAATTCGCTCCCGGCGAAGAATTGCCGCAAGTGCGCTCCAAGCCGTTCTTTGATCTTCTCGACTCGACGCTGTCGGACGAGCTGACGCGCCAGATCGGGCGGCCGTTCTGGATCGACACGGTCGGCCGTTCCAACTTCGTCGATATTCGCGTCGAGCTCGACAATGCGGTGATGCACGTCATTGCCCGCCGCAGCCAGACTTATGCCTCCAACTCGCAAATTTTCCTGTTGTGGATGGTGGGCACTTCGCTCGTTCTGTTGATCGTCGCGATCCTGTTCCTGCGCAACCAGATCAAGCCGATCTTGCGCCTCTCCGAGGCGGCTGAGAGCTTCGGCAAGGGACGGCCGCCGCCCGCGGATTTCCGCCCGCGCGGCGCGCGCGAGGTGCGCCAGGCGGCCCATGCCTTCATCGAGATGCGCGACCGCATCGAGCGCTATGTCGAGCAGCGCACCGTCATGCTGGCGGGCGTCAGTCACGATCTGCGCACGGTGCTGACGCGATTCAAACTACAGCTCGCCTTGTTCGAGGACACACCCGAGCTCGAAGCCATGCACGCCGACGTCGACGAGATGCAGGCAATGCTCGAGGACTATATGGCTTTCGCCAAGGGCGATTCCGGCGAGGAGATCGTGCGCACCGATATCGGCGAGATCCTGAGCGAGGTGAAGAGCCAGACGCACACCACAAAGCCGATCGCGGTCGAGGTCAAGGATGCGCCGCTCGTCGTCCCCGTACGCCGTCACGCCTTCAAGCGGGCGGTCGCTAATCTCGTCAACAATGCCGCGCGCTTGGCCGAGCACGTCAACGTCAGCGCCGCCAAGACGAACGGGGCGCTGACGGTGTCCGTCGAGGATGACGGCCCCGGCATTCCCGAGGCCGAGCGCGAGCAGGTGTTCCGGCCCTTCTACCGGCTCGACCATGCGCGCAATCAGGATTCGGGCTCGACCGGGCTCGGGCTCGCCATTGCCCGCGATATCGCACGCATTCATGGCGGCGACATCGCGCTCAGCCGTTCTTCGCTCGGCGGATTGAAAGCCGTGCTAAAGGTTCCCGTTTAACTTTGGTCGTCCAAAAGGAGTATTTCGATGCGTCGCATGCTGGTTGAACTCGCCGCGCTGCTGACTGTTTCCGCCGCCGGACCCGCTTTTGCCGAGGACATGACGGAGGAAATCCAGGAGGAAGAGCAGCCCGGTTCCGAGATCGAGATCGAGGACGGCGGCGGCGGCGGCGTTGAGGTCGAACGCAAGAGCGGCAAGCCGATTTTGGATATCGGCGGCGCAGGAGGCGGCGAGCTCCTGGATGTTCCGAACGACCCGGACATGCCGGAGGCCGGCGACCCCATCGACGACGAACTGCCGGGCGAAGGGCCGGAGGACCTCTCCGGCCCTGACGATGACGACGACCTTCCCGAGTAGGCGCGCGGCGCTACATTGAAGACAGTGCCACCCGCATACCCAGTCTGTCATGCCTGCGCAGGCAGGCATCCAGTAAAACACCGCGCTGCGAAGTAGGGATCGCCAAGGGTTGCTGGATCGTCCGCCTTCGCGGACGATGACAAAAGAGGGAACCCCCCACCCGCCCCGGCTTTGGCCGGGGCACCCTCCCCCTAGAGGGGAGGGATGAAAAAGTCGCTCAGGCGCTCGTCGCAGGGGCCGGCCCCGCGCCGGGCTTGGTCTCCTGCTCCGCTTTCTCGCGCTTCCACCCGCGCGGCATGAGCCCGCAAGCGAAACGGCAAAGATCGGCGCAGGCCGACTTGATGCCCGAGAGGATGCGCTCGCCCCTTCCGAGCCTGAGGTCGAGCGCGGCCATGGTCTTGTCGAGCGTGGGCGTGTCGTCGTCGAGCCACACGCAAAACACCTTGCCATAGATCGTGGCGAGGCCGCCGACGCGGAGCGCGCCGCCGGGTCCATCGAGCTTGGCGCCTGCCGCTTCGAGCATCCAATATTGCGACTGGAGCGAGGAGCCGAGAAGCGCCGTCACCTCGCCCGGCCGGTAACAGAGATGGGAGGCGATCCACTTCAGCGCGGGCTTATAAGGCTGCATCGCCTCGAACCGCGACATGACGATATCGAACAGCCGGTCGCGCGGATTTGAGGGCTCGCCGCCCGCGCGCGCCTTGGCGAGCACCACGGCGTCGAGTTCGGCCTGGAAGGCGCGCAGGATATCCGTCTTGCAGCTGAACTCGCGCCTGAGATCGGCGAGGCTGAGATTAGCTTCGCGGGCGATATCGGTGAGCGCGATGTCGCTCCAGCTTCGCTCTTTGGCGAGATCGAGCGCTGCCTTGACCGCCTTGGAACGCTTGGAGAAATCGTCGAACATGGGCATCACTCCTTCTCGCCAGAGCATAGGCGCTGTTGATGGCCGGCGGAAGGCAGTCCTATTCCCCTCTCCCCTTGCGGGAGAGGGTTCACCTACGACGACATTTCGCGAGAGCGTTTGGCGGCGGCGGCGACAGCTCGCGTGAGAAGCTCCTGGACCGCGTCCTCGCCCATGAGGATTTGCAGCGCGGCGGCGGTGACCCCTTGCGGCGAGGTCACTTTCTCCCTGAGCTCGCGCGGCGAAAGGTCCGAGCGCACCAGCAACTCGCCGGCGCCCTCGACCGTCGCCCGGGCCAATTGGCGCGCAAGCACGGCACCGAGACCGGCGGCGCGGCCCGCTTCCTCAAGACATTCGGCGAGCAGAAAGACATAGGCCGGTCCGCTCCCCGAAACCGCTGTGATCGCGTCGAGCTGCGTCTCGTCATCGATCCACATGACGTCGCCGATCGCTTCGAGCAGCATGGTGCATTCGAGCGCCTGGTCGCGCGTGACGGCGGCATTGGCGCAAGCCGCCGTCATGCTCCGCCCGACCGATGCGGCGACGTTCGGCATGGCGCGAACGACCGCCGTTCCGGGCGGCAGCGCCCGCGATAGCGCAGCAAGCGTCCGCCCCGCGGCGATGGAAAGAACGACGCTCCCCTCGCCGATCAAGGGCTCGAGCTCGGGCAGAAGCTTCTCGACAAGTCCGGGCTTCACGGCGATTACGATGACGGACGGCAGCGCCGGCAGATCGGGAGCGTCGCCGGTGGCGATTCTGTGACGCAAGGCGAGCGCCTGGATCTCGGGCGGCGGCGCCGGGTCCTGGATAAAGACGGCGGAGGGGTCGAGGCCTTGCCGGAGCCAACCTTCGAGCAATGCCCCGCCCATTTTGCCCGCGCCCACGAGGAGCAGCGGGCCGGCGAGGCGGAGGGTCATGCGTGTCCTTGCGTCTCGAGCAGCGTGGCGGCAAGCGCATCCTCCGGCGACTTGCCCGCCCACAGCACGAATTGGAAGGCCTGATAATAGCGCTCAGAGGCCTCGAGCGCAGCCCGCAGAAGCGCCTCGCACTGGCCGACATGGGTGTCGGCGCCCGCGAACAGCAAGCCATGGCGGTAGAGAAGAAGTCCGTCTTCGCGCCAAAGGTCGAAATGACCGAGCCATAGCTGCTCATTGACCAAGGCCAGCAGCCGGTAGATTTCGGCAAGGCGTTGCTTCGGAACTTTGAAATCGAAGGCGCAGGCGAGATGCAGCGCCTCCAGATCGTCCCGCCAGTTAAGCGAGATGTGATAATCGCACCACGAGCCTGATACGGTGAGCGTCAGCTCGTCGGGTGCGTTCCTCTCGAAGTTCCAGTGGTAAATCGTGGCAATATGCTCGACCATATCGACCGGGTTGGTGAAATGGTCGAAGACCGGCTGTATCGTCGCCATGCATCTCCTCGGTTGGCCCCGGTAGCGTTCCGCGTCTTGCCCGTCCGCGAATCACTTTGAGAATCAGTTATATAACGCGGGCAATGGCGGCACCAAGGCGCCCCATCCCGGGAAGGGCGATTGATCGAAGATAGTTGTGGATTGCGCGACTTAGCTGCCACCGCCGCGGGCGCCGCAACTCGTTCTGAGCGCGGAAACTCGTGGTGAGTTAAGGTTCCTTGCGCCCGCCGAGCTTCGCCAAGCAGGCGCCGGCGCGACCAAGGAGAAGTTTGCGTTCGCTCTCGTTTCGCGTGAGCGCCGCCGCGCGCTCGAACTCCGCGCGCGCTTCGTCGAAACGGCCGAGCTGCCGCATCAGCTCGCCGCGTACGCTCGGCAGTAGGTGGTAGGTCCCAAGCTCAGGCCGCTGCGCCAGCGCATCGACCAGATTGAGCCCCGCCTCCGGGCCGAACAGCATCGCAAGCGCCACGGCGCGGTTGAGCTCGACGACGGGAGACGGTGCGACTTCGCCGAGCTTCCCGTAAAGCCCCACGATTTTCGCCCAGTCCGTTTCCTCGGCCTTCAGGGCGCGCGCATGGCAGGCGGCGATCGCGGCTTGGAGCAGGTAAGGGCCGGCGGCGCGCGCCGATGCCTGGTTCAGCGCCTCCGCCCTGGCAAGCGCGGCAAGGCCACGGCGGATGAGCAGCCGGTCCCAGCGCGCCCGGTCCTGATCGAGCAGCAGCACGGGCTCGCCCGACGGCCCCGTGCGCGCCCCGAACCGCGACATCTGAATCTCCATGAGCGCGACCAGCCCGTGCACTTCGGGCTCTTCGCGTGCGAGCTCGGCGAGGACGCGGCCGAGACGCAACGCCTCCTCGCAAAGCTGGGGCCGCATCCAGTTCTCGCCGGCCGTCGCTGCGTAGCCCTCATTGAAGATGAGGTAGATGACCGACAGCACCGAGGCGAGACGCGCTTCGAGCTCCGCTCCGCGCGGCACTTCGAACGGCACGCGCTTATCGCTCAGCGTCCGCTTAGCACGAACGATGCGCTGCTGGATGGTCGGCTCGGGAAGGAGGAAGGCCCGAGCGATCTCTTCGGTGGTCAGGCCGCCGAGCAGGCGCAATGTCAACGCCGCTTGCGCCTCGGGCGACAAGATCGGGTGGCAAGCGATGAAAATGAGACGGAGCAGATCGTCGCCGAATTGGTCGTCGAGCGATGCATCGAGATCGGGCTCAGCCGTCTCCTGCTCGAGTTCGAGCGCATAGCCGAGTTCCTCGGCCTTGCGCTCGCGGAGCTTGTCGCGGCGAAACCGGTCGATGGCCTTGTGCTTGGCGGCGGTCATGAGCCAGGCGCCGGGATTGTCCGGGATACCCGACTTCGGCCATTGCTCCAGCGCCGCGACCAGGGCGTCCTGAGCAAGTTCCTCGGCGGTGCCGACATCGCGCACCATCCGCGCGAGGCCGCCGATGAGCTTCGCCTGCTCGATCCTGTAGACCGCCTCGATGGCGCGGTGCGTGTCGGTAGCCGTCACGGGCTACCGACTAGCGCAGCTTCCGCCGATGCCACAAGCCTGGTCAGATCTCCGCCACGTGCATCTCGCGGGTCTGGTCGCACAGCTTTTCACCCGGACCCGCGACCTGGCGAATTTCGGCTTCGCCCTCCCAGCCCGGCAAATGCGTTCGATGCAGGTCCATGAAGCGCCTGGCGCATTCGATCATTGCGTCCTTCGTCGGCACGTCGAAAATCGCATAGCCGCCGACCACCTCCTTGGCCTCGGTGAAGGGGCCGTCCATCACAGCGACCTTGCCGCCGGAAAGCCTGACGCGCGCGCCATTCGCGGTTGGCAACAAGCCGCCTGCCTCGACCATGATACATCCCGCCTCGGCGCTCTCCTTTATCAACTTATCCATGGCCTCCAAGAAGGCCTTCGGTGGAGGCGCCAGCTGTGTTTCCGAAAACTTGACCATCGACATGAATCGCATCGTCGCTACTCCTTCTCTTGTGCCTATTTCTGATTGCCGATCCCAATCTCGCGGAAGCGATCAAGCACCTCGCCTTCGCCGAAATCCTCGAGCTCGAACAGTTGCCGAACCTCGATCTCGCAGTCGCTGCCGTCGATCGTGGGATTAGGGAAGCGTCGCGTCCATTCGATCGCCTCCTCGCGCGACTTGACCTGGATCACCGTATATCCGGCGACGAGTTCCTTGGCCTCGGTGAAGGGTCCGTCGATCACCGTGCGCTTGTTTCCGGTATATCGGATGCGCCAGCCTTTCGAGCTGGGTTGAAGCCCGCTGCCATCGAGCAGCACGCCGGCCTTGGCCAGCTGCTCGTGATAGTCCGCCATGGCGGCGAACAGCTCGTCTGGCGGCCTCACGCCCGCTTCGGACTCCTTGGTGGCTTTGACCAGAATCATAAAACGCATGATTGCTCTCTCCATGTCTTGACGAACTTACCGAGCCCGGCATCCAGTCACCCGTATGCGCACTCTAACGACACGACGAACGGCGCCCGCGGAAATCGACAGGTCGAAACATTTTTTTTCGGCGGTTTGGAGGAGGGCCGGTTAGCCCTTGTCGCTCAAGCTCTTGGCGAGGGCGGCTTCGAGCCCGGCGATGCGTTCGTTCAAGCGCTCGTTCTCTTCCCGTGCCTTCTGCGCCATGGCCTTGACAGCCTCGAACTCCTCCCGCTGCACCACGTCGAGGCCATTGAGGACGCGCTCGGCCTGGGCGCGGACGATGCCTTCGATCTCCTTGCGGATACCGTCGGCGGCGCCTGCGGCGTCGGTGATGAGCTTGCCGAGCTCGTCGAAAAACCGGCCTGTCGTTTGCGTCATCGCTCCTTGGTCCATGCTTGACAGCGCGTTAGGTCGGCATCTTGCAACTATGGGGCGGCTGACGCCGCGCCGCAAGCGGCGAGGGGCGCGAGATTTGGGCGCCTTGACAGGGGAGCGGCCCACGGTGAAGGTCCGCCTGCCTTCTCGCGCCAAGCTTGCGGAGTTCCATGCAGCTTTTCGTGATCCCCTACCCGATCATCGATCCCGTTGCGATCGAATTCGGGCCGCTTGCCGTTCGCTGGTATGGGCTCGCTTACATGGCCGGCATCCTGCTCGGCTGGCTCTACGGGCGCTATCTCGTGTCGCGGCCGGAGCTGTGGGGCGGAAAGCCCGCGATGACGGTCGCGCAAGCCGACGACTTTCTTCTTTGGATCACGCTCGGCATCGTCGTGGGCGGGCGGCTCGGCTTCGTGCTGTTCTATGAGCCGAGCTTCTTCTGGCACAACCCCGCGGAGATTCCCGCGGTGTGGCATGGCGGCATGTCGTTTCACGGCGGCCTCCTCGGCGTGGCTCTCGCCGTCTATCTCTTCGCCACGATCAAGCGCATCAATCCGCTGTCGCTCGGCGATATCGCGTCGGCCGCGACCCCGTTCGGCCTCTTCTTCGGCCGCGTCGCTAATTTCATCAATGCCGAGGTGGTGGGACGCGCGAGCAACGTGCGGTGGGCGATGGTGTTTCCCGGCGCGGACGAGACCCCTCGCCATCCGAGCCAGCTCTACGAGGCGTTCCTCGAAGGCATCGTCCTCTTCATCATCCTCAGGATCGCCACCCACCGCTACCACGCACTGACGCGTCCGGGCACTGTGTTCGGCCTGTTCCTCGTCTTCTACGGCCTGTTCCGAAGTCTGACCGAGTTCGTGCGCGAGCCCCATCCCGGCCATCCGCTCGATATCGGCATCCTCACGCCGGGCATCGCCTATTCCATCCCCATGATCCTGATCGGTCTGTGGCTGATCTGGCGGGCACGGCGGAGGCAGGGCCTGGCCGTGCCGTGATGGGTGCGCTCTCCAAGGCCCATGCGGTCGGCCCGCGCTCGCTCGCGGCGCGCTTGCGCGATCGGATCGCCGGCGAAGGCTCGATCAGCGTCCACGACTATATGGATGCCTGCCTCGGCGACCGGCGCTCAGGCTATTACACGACGCGCGAACCGATCGGCGCCGCGGGCGACTTCATCACCGCGCCCGAGATCAGCCAAATCTTCGGCGAGCTGATCGGCGTGTGGTGCATCGCGGTCGGGCAGGCGATGGGCGCACCCTCCCCGGCGATCGTGGCCGAGCTTGGACCGGGACGCGGAACCCTCATGGCGGATGCGCTCCGCGCCTGGCGGAACGCGCCTGAATTCCTTGCCAGCGCCTCTGTGGCTCTCATCGAGACGAGCCCCGCGCTTGAGGCCGTCCAACGGGAGACGCTCAGCAGCTCCCCTGCCCCTCTTCAATGGTACGCGTCGCTCGAAGACGTCCCGCCTGGTCCCTTGATCCTCATCGCCAACGAGTTCATCGACGCGCTTCCCGTGCAGCAGTTCGTACGGCAGAGCGGGGAATGGCGCGAGCGCACCGTCACCATCACCGGAACAGGCGCGCTTGGCTTCGGCGCGGGGGGCCCCGTTGAACATGATGCGCTGCCGTCGTGGCTCGGCGGCGTGGATGCAAGCGAAGGCGCGATCGTCGAGACGCGGCCCGGCGCCTCCAAGGTCATCGCAACGCTCGCCGCCCGCGCGAAAGACGCTCCCGTCTCCGCCCTGATCGCAGATTACGGCCATGCGAGGAGCGGCATCGGCGATACGCTTCAGGCCGTGTGCCGACATCGCTTCGCCGATCCTCTGGCGGCGCAAGGCGAGACCGATCTCACTGCCCATGTCGATTTCGCCGCTCTGAAGGACACTGCGCGCGCGGCAGGGCTTGCCGCCTTCGGCCCCATGCCCCAGGGGCAATTCCTGCTCAAGCTCGGGCTTGAAGCCCGCTGCGATCGTCTCGCCCGCGACGCAACGCCGGAGCAGAGGGAAGCCATCGTTTCGGGCGCGGCGCGGCTTGCGGATCCCCGCCAGATGGGGGCGCTGTTCAAGATGCTTGCGCTGCAATCGAGCGGGCTTGCCCCGCCGCCTCCCTTCGGAGACATTTAGGGTCCCGCGACCTTGGCGCCTGCCGCTCATGGTTACGCCCGATAAAATGAAGCTTTCGGCGCCCGGACTCGACGTGGCCGGCGTGCGCCATGGGTTCTTCACGCGTCAGGGCGGCGTTTCGAGCGGCACCTATGCCTCGCTCAATTGCGGCCCGGGCTCGCGGGACCCCGCCGAAAACGTGGCGGAAAATCGCGCGCGCGTCGCCGAAATGCTGGGCGTGGAGGCGAAAGGTCTGCTCACCCTGTTCCAAAAGCACAGCGCCGAGGTGGTCGTGGCCGACAAGCCTTGGAAGGCCCCGCCCGAAGCCGACGCGATCGTCACGTCGAAGCCGGGCCTGGCCATCGGCATCCTCACCGCCGATTGCGCGCCAGTCCTGTTCTGCGACGCCATGGCTGGGGTCATCGGCGCCGCGCACGCGGGCTGGCGGGGCGCGCTTTCGGGCATCGTCGAGGCGACGGTCGAGGCCATGGAGAAGCTCGGGGCCAGTCCCGAGCGGATCGTTGCCGCGATCGGACCCGCGATCTCGCAGAAGGCCTATGAGGTGGGCGCCGAGTTTGTGGAGCAGTTTGTGGCAAAAGAGCCGGAAAGCGCCTCGTTCTTCGTGACCGACGAAGGTTCGGGCGAGCCTCATTTCGACCTCGTGGGCTATGTGGGCGCGCGCCTCGAGCGCGCCGGGGTGGGAACGGTCGCCGATCTCGGGCTTTGCACCTATTGCGAAGAAACGCGCCTCTTCAGCTATCGCCGGTCACAACATCACGGTGAGGGCGATTACGGACGCCAAATTTCCGCCATCGTGCTCACCTGACTCATCATCATCGTGACGTGGATTTGGCTAGAATCCGGTCCACGCTATAACTGGACGCCAGCAGGCCGGGGCAGGTAAGCTGCCAAGAGGGTTGGGAGTTCCGTCACGACAGTTCTGTCGCGAGGGGTTCTGTGCGGCCAACAGAGGGAGTGTTTGTTGGGCGCGGACTACCGACACGTGCGCGGCTGGGTCGGGCGTATCTTAACCGTAACGCTCGCAGCGCTTGCGCTTGCCTCGCTTGCCGCCTGCGGCGGCGGCCCGGGGAGTCCGAGCAGCGGCGGTATCTTGAGCGGCGCAACGAGCTGGTTCGGCGGCTCGACCAAGATTGCCATCGCCCCCATCATCGGCACGCCGCCCGAGATCGCGGCGCGGATGACCGACGCCTTGGTGGTGGCCGGCAAGGACCGCAAGCTGACGCTGCTCCCCGCCGGCGGCAAGGCCAACTATACGCTCCGCGGCTACCTCGTCGCCTCGAGCGAAAAGCAGGGCGCCAAGATCTCCTACATTTGGGATCTGACCGACGCGCAAGGGTCGCGCGTTGCGCGCGTCTCGGGCGACGAGATCATCGCCAAACGCGCCGGCAGCGATCCTTGGAGCGCGGTCGACGCCGCGGCGATCCGGAGCATCGCCGGTAAGACCACCTCGCAGCTTGCGGCAAGTCTGCCGAGAGGCCGGTCCTCCGCCCCGGTTGTCGCCGCTTCCCCGAGCAGCAGCAGCAGCAACAGCAGCCCGAGCGCAAGCTCCAGTCCGACCGCCTCAACCACGGTTACAGGCACAGCCGCAAACGCTTCGCGCGCGCCAACCCCGAAATCGGCGGGCGTGCTGGTTCAGCCGGTGACCGGGGCCCCGGGCGACGGGCAGAGATCGCTGACGGTTGCGCTCAAGAAACGCCTCTATGCCGGCGGCGTGAAGCTCGCCAACGGCACTTCCGTCAACGTTTACATGGTTAAGGGCAGCGTCAAGCTTTCCGATGCCAGCGGCGGCAAGCAGAGCATCCGCATCGACTGGCAGGTGCTCGACCCGACCGGCAAGAAGCTCGGCACGGTCTCGCAGCAGAATATGATTCCGCGCGGATCGCTCAACGGCCCCTGGGGGGCCATTGCCGATGCCGCCGCGGGCGCAGCCGCCGCCGGCATCATCAAGCTCCTCCCCAAATCGAGCTAGCCAAGTCATCCACAGGCTTACCGCGCGGTGCGAGTTTACAGCGCCCGTGACCGCTTGTTAAAAGCCGCTTGCAGCGGCTTTAGAGCCCGCCCCGGGCTCGACCCCGGCGACGAAGGAGCGACCGATGAAACTGGTTGCAGGCAACAGCAACCGCCCCCTCGCCGAGGCGATCTCAACCTACCTCAAGACCCCGCTCGCGAAGTGTGTCGTGCGCCGCTTCGCCGATAAGGAGATTTTCGTCGAGGTGCAGGAGAACGTTCGCGGCGAGGATGTGTTCGTCGTCCAATCGACCTCCGCTCCCGCCAACGACCATCTCATGGAGCTTCTCATCCTCATCGATGCGTTGCGGCGGGCTTCGGCGGGCCGCATTACCGCGGTCATTCCTTATTACGGCTACGCCCGGCAGGACCGGAAGCCCGGGCCGCGGACCCCGATCTCGGCCAAGCTCGTCGCCAATATGATCGTCGAGGCCGGCGCCGACCGCGTGTTGACGCTCGATCTGCATGCTGGCCAGATCCAAGGCTTCTTCGACATCCCGACCGACAATCTGTTTGCCGCGCCCGTCATGGTGCAGGACATCAGGAAGGTGTTTCCCAGCGACAACATCATGGTGGTGTCGCCCGACGTCGGCGGCGTGGTGCGGGCGCGCGGGCTCGCCAAGCGCATCGATGCGCCGCTCGCCATCGTCGACAAGCGCCGGGAACGGCCGGGCGATTCCGAAGTGATGAACGTGATCGGCGACGTGAAAGGGCACACCTGCATCCTGGTCGACGATATCGTCGATTCCGGCGGCACGCTGGTCAACGCGGCAACCGCCCTGCTCGAGCAAGGCGCGGCCATGGTGACCGGCTACATCACCCACGGCGTGCTGTCAGGGGGCGCGGTCGCGCGCATCGTCGGCTCGCAACTCAGGGAGCTCGTCATCACCGACTCGATCGAGCCGAGCGAGACGGTGAGGACCGCCCACAATATCCGGGTGCTCACCATCGCCCCGCTCCTCGGCGAGGCGATTGCGCGGACCGCCGAGGAGCAGTCGGTCTCGAGCCTGTTCTACTAGCTTCGGCCCGGCGTCGCGCCGGATACGCCGCTACTAATGACCCTCGTATTTGAACGATACCTTCACCTTGGCCCTATAGGCCTCGACCTTGCCGTCGGTGATGACGAGGTCTTGGGCGATCACTTCCGCCACGCGCAGGTCGCGCAAGGTTTCAGCCGCGCGCTCGACGGCCGCCTTGGCGGCCTCCTCCCAGGATTTCGTGCTGGTGCCGATCAGTTCGATGACTTTGTACACACTCTGCGGCATGGCCTTCCTCCTTAAGTCCGCCTTGCGGCGGGCGCAACCGGGCCTCTCATCCTACGCCGAACAGCCGCCTCTGTCCGGCCCGTTCGGCGCCGCCACGAGCCGATTGTCAGGGGCCTCCCGAAAGGGCTATAAGCCTCCTCGATTTCCATGGCGGCGCGGGACGCTGCAGATTCGACACATGGCGGGGCCGCTTTTCGGCCCCTCATCATTTTGAGAGATTTGGAGGCTCGTGATGGCTGAGGCGATCGAACTCAAGGCTTGGACGCGAGGCCGCTCGGGCAAGGGCGGCGCGCGCTCGGAGCGGCGCGAGGGGCGCATCCCCGGCACTCTCTATGGCGACAAGCAGGAGCCGCAGACGATCTCGGTCGACTACCGCACGATCTACCAGCAGCTTCACACCGGCCATTTCCAGAGCACGATCTACGTGCTCGACGTCGACGGCAAGAAGACGCGCGTGATTCCCCGCTCGGTCCAGGTCAATCCCATTCGCGACTTTCCCATCCATGTGGATTTCCTGCGGCTCGGCAAGGACGCGCGGGTGACGGTCGACGTACCGGTGCGCTTCCTCAACGAAGCCGCATCGCCTGGGTTGAAGCGCGGCGGCGTGCTCAACATCGTTCGTCACGAGATCGCGGTGCGCTGCCCGGCCGACGCCATCCCCGATCATTTCGAAGTCGATTTGACCGGACTCGAAATCGGCGACTCGGTCCACATCTCGGCGGTCAAGCTCCCCGAAGGCGTGCGCCCGACCATCACCGGGCGCGACTTCACAGTGGCGACGATCGTGGGACGCGCGGCTGAAGAGCCCGTGCCCGGCGCGGCCGCCGCTGCCGAGGCAGAACCCGGCGCCGAAGCCGCCGAGGCTGCCCCCGCCGCTGAGGGCGAGGACAAGGACAAGGACAAGGAAAAGGACAAGGAGAAGCCAAGGGAGCGCGAGAAGAAGAAGGACAAGGACTAGCGCTTGCTTTCGACCCGAAGGATCGCGGGGAACCCTTGCGCCTTCGCGCGTTGAACCAGGATGGCTTTGATGAAGCTCTTTGTCGGCCTCGGCAATCCGGGACAGAACCACGCCTTCAACCGTCACAATGTCGGCTTCATGGCGGTCGATGCCATCGCCGACGCGCACGGCTTCGCCGACTGGCGCAAGCGCTTCGATGGGCTCGTTGCCGAGGGCAAGCTCGGGCGGCAGCAGGTGCTGCTGTTGAAGCCTCAGACCTTCATGAACGAGTCGGGCCGCGCCGCCGGCGAAGCGGTGCGCTTCTACAAGCTCAAGCCCGGCGACGTCGTGGTCTTCCATGACGAGCTCGATCTCGCGCCCGGCAAGATCAGGGTGAAGACGGGCGGCGGCATGGCCGGGCATAACGGCCTCAGATCCATGACCTCTCATATCGGCAGCGACTTTGTGCGCGTGCGCATCGGCATCGGTCATCCCGGACGGAGCGATCGCGTGAAGGGCTACGTGCTGCATAACTTCGCCAAGACCGATTCCGCGTGGCTTGAGCCTCTGCTCGACGCGAGTCGCGGCCGAAGCGCCTCTTCTCGCCGAAGCCGCCGTCGAGAAGTTCCAGTCGCGGGTGGCGCATGCGATGCAGAAGGTCGAGATCCCGCAAGCGCCGTCGTCTGAGGCGAGCCCAGCGCCTCACGAGACATTGGGGGCGAAGCTCCGCCGGTGGCTCGGCGCGTGAAGGCGGACTGATCCATGGGCTTCAAATGCGGCATCGTCGGATTGCCGAATGTCGGCAAGTCCACGCTCTTCAACGCGCTGACCGAGAGCGCGGCGGCGCAGGCCACCAACTATCCGTTCAGCACCATCGAGCCGAATGTCGGTGAGGTCCCGGTACCGGACCCCCGTCTCGACCGGCTCGCGGCCATCGCCAAGTCGAACCTGGTGGTGCCGACGCGACTCACCTTCGTCGATATCGCCGGGCTCGTGCGCGGGGCCTCGAAGGGCGAGGGCCTCGGCAACCAGTTTCTAGCCCATATCCGCGAGGTGGACGCCATCGCCTATGTGCTCCGCTGCTTCGAGGACACCGATGTGATGCATGTCGAGGGCCGGATCGACCCGATCGCCGATGCCGACACGATCGAAACCGAGTTGATGCTGGCCGATCTCGAAAGCTTGGAGCGGCGCCTGCCGATCCTCGAGAAAAAGATTCGCGGCCAGGACAAGGAGGCGATGAAAACGCTCGAGCTGATCGAGCAGATCCTGCCGCTCTTGCGCGAGGGCAAGCCTGCGCGGCTCGTTTCCGTCGCCGATGACGAGGTGCCCGCCTTCAAGGCGCTCGGGCTTCTCACGGCAAAACCCGTGCTCTATGTCGCCAATGTCGATGAGGCGGCGGCTGCGCGCGGCAACCGGCATTCGGCCCTCGTGGCCGAACGTGCGGCCAGGGAAGGCGCCGGCTGCGTCATCATCTCGGCCAAGATCGAGGCCGAGCTTGCCGAGCTTTCGGCGCTAGAGCGGGACGCCTATCTCGTCGAGCTTGGGCTGCCGGAGCCCGGGCTCAACCGGCTGATCCGCGAGGGTTACAAGCTGCTCGGCCTCATCACCTATTTCACCGCGGGACCAAAGGAGGCGCGCGCCTGGACCGTGCCGCAAGGAACGCGGGCGCCGCAGGCGGCGGGCGTCATCCACACCGATTTCGAGAAGGGCTTCATCCGCGCCGAGACGATCGCCTATGACGATTACGTCGCGCTCGACGGCGAAGCGGGCGCGCGCGATGCGGGCAAGCTCAGGCTCGAAGGCAAGGACTACGTCGTCAAGGACGGCGATGTGCTGCATTTCCGCTTCGCGACCTGAGCCGCGGATCTCACCGCGCCTCAGGATGACGGCTTCTTCCGGGGCTCGTTCCGGGGCTTCGCCAGCGCGCGCTTGGGCTGTTGCGGGAACGAAATCGGCGGCGTCACGCCCATCGACACGTAGACGTTCATCAGCCGCTCGACGCCGCCCTCGGCCGGCCTGACCCACGCCGACGGCACATAGATCAAGGCGCCGCCGAACGGAACCGGCGCCGACGGCACAAGCAGGCCAAGGTAGCTGTGCTCGCGGATCACGACGGGCTCGGGCGACGGCATCAGCCCGAGCACCGCAGCACTCCCCTCCCCGCCGAAGAAACACCATACCGGGCTCATGCTCTTGAGACTGTCCTCGCCGCCGCCGCGGCGATCGACGATGGCAACGAAGCGCTTCGACAGATCGTAAACCGTGGAGACGAGCGGGATGCGCATAATCAGCCAATCGAGGCTGTTCAAGATGAACGATCGCAGACCCGACTCGACAAGCAGGCCGAGCACGAAAATAGCACCGACAATGATAGCGAGGCCGAGAAGATAGGCGGCGCCGGACGTCGGCTCGATGTTGAGGCCGAGAGAGTTTCCGAGCCCCGCGATCAGGCGGTCGATAAAGCTGCCCGGACCCGCAAAGCTCGCGACGAGCGGAGCCGCCCAGGCGATGACGAAGACGGTCACCGCGATCGGCAGAAGGGCGAGCACGCCCGCGAGCAAGATGCGTAGGATACGGCCCAACTCGTCCTCCCGCGCCTCGTCGCGCCTTAGCGCAGAGAAGCGGCGATATTGCCGCCGTCGACCGTCTCGATATGTCCCGTGGTCTTGCGCGCCTTGGCCAGCGCCACGAAGGCCTGGGCCACGTCGGCGGCGGTAACCTCGGCCTGAAGCAGATTGCCGCTCATATATTCGTCCTCCGACACGCCGCGCGCCTTGGCCCGGTCCCTGATCATGGCGTCGGTGAGGAGTCCGCTTCGCACGCGGTCGGCGTTCACACCATTCGAGCGGATGCCTTCGGCGCCGTAATCCAGCGCGTATTGGCGCATGAGCAGCATCGTGGCGGCCTTGGGCAGGCCGTAAGGCCCGAAATGCGCGCCGGGGTTCACCGCCTGCTTGGACAGATTGAACAGAAGCACGCCGCCCGTGCCCTGCTTACGCATGATGCGCACCGCCTCCTGCGCCACGGTCTGATGGGCGAAGAAGTTCAGCTCGAAGCTCTGGCGCAAGGTCTCGTCGGAGACCTCGCCGATCCGGCCCTGCCACGCGGCGCCGGCATTGGACACGAGAACATCGATCCCGCCGAAATGTTCCGCAAGCGCAGCGAAGACCGCTTTGACCTGATCGGGCCTGGTCACGTCGCATTGCAGTCCAATGCCCTTGACGGAGGAAGCCGCGTTTTGCGCTCTCTCGCCGTCGATATCGACAATCCCGACAGCGGCGCCTTCGGCGGCGAGCGCTTTCGCCGTGGCGGCGCCGATCGCGCCGGCGCCCGTCACGAGCGCGACCTGCCCGGTGAGAGGCTTCACCACGGCGCTCTTGAGCTTTGCCTGTTCGAGGCTCCAATATTCCAGCGCGAAGAGATTGCTTTCGGGCAGCGGCTCGTAGCGCCCGATCGCTTCGGCATCGGTGACGACGCGGATCGTGTTCTCGGCGAGATCGGCGGCGATGCTCGCATCCTTCGCCGTGCGGCCGAGACCGAACAGGCCGACGCCCGGCACGAGGACGACGCGCGGCGCCGAATCGAGCTTGGTCTTGGTCGAGCCCGCGGCCGTGTTCTCGCGGGCGAAATAGGTGTCGTATTCGGCTGCGAACCTGGCCACGGCCTCGCGCACGGCGCTCGCGAAGGTTTCGAGGCTGCCTGCCTCGGGTTGAGGGACGATGAGCGGCTTGTTTTTGGTGCGGATGATGTGGTCCGGCGTCACCACGCCGCGCTGGCTGTAGGAGGCAAGCTCGGCACCGTTCACGTAACTCAGGATCTCGGGAGCGGTACGGAAATTCGCGATGAAGCGGATGGGGTCGGCGCTCTCGCTCTTGATGGCGACGGCGCCGCGGATGATGGGTGCGATCTCCGCCGCCGAAGCGCTCGCAGCGGCGAGCGCGCGCGCGGAAAAAACGATGGGTCGCCCCTGGCGCAAGCGGCTCTCAGCCAGAGACACCATTTCAATCATGCGCTCATAGGCCTCGCGTGCGCTCTCGCCGAAGGTGAAGATGCCGTGCTTGTGCAGAATGAGGCCCTCGACGTCGGGCTTCGCCTCGAACACTTCGGCCGCGGCCTTCGCCAGGCCGAAGCCCGGCGCGATATAGGGCACGATCCCCATGCGCCCGTCATAGACTTCGCGCACGAGCGCCTCGCCGTCGCGCTGATCGACGAGCGCGAGCACCGAAGCCGCATGGGTGTGATCGACGAATTTGTGCGGCAGGAAGGCGTGCAGCAGCGTCTCGACGGAGGGATTGGGCGCGGACGAATCGAGCAAATTCAGCCGTTGTACGTTGACCATGGCCTCGTCGGAGAGCGTTTCCAGCGCGCGAAGCCGCCTCAGCGGCGCAAGCTTCACCGCCGGCAGGCCCCACGGCTCGATATCGGCCATGTCGGCACCGGAACCCTTGACCGCGATGACGTCATGCGCCTCGCCAAGATCGTCGCTCGACCTCGTCTTGACCGAGGTGTTGCCGCCGCCATGCAGCACGAGAAGGGAGTCGCGGCCGAGGAGGCGCGTGGTGTAGACGCGGAGCGCGATGTCGGAACCGACGCCTGTTTCGGCGTAAGCCGCGACCATCTCTTGCGCCGTGCGATCGTTCCATTGGCTTTTCATGGCGCGCCTTGTTGCAAGTTTCGTACGCTGGGGCAAGGACTCCTTACAGGGCTACTGGCCGCCGGGCATGGGACCGCTGAGCGCGACTCTCGCCGCGTCGAGCACGCGGTCGAAGCCTAGGAAGATCCAATAGTGGCCGCCGCCCTGGATCACGTCGAGCCGGCAATTGGGCAGGGTCTCGGCAAGATCGTAGGCGGCGCCGGGCGGCACGAGGGCGTCGTCGCTGCCCTGCCAAAGGACAGCCGGCACGTCGATGTCGCGAAGTGGAAGCCGCCAGTTCGCGCAGTAAAGACGCAAATCCTGCCGCGCGCCTTCAATGCCGGGCCTCAATCCCTCCTGCAAGGCCGCCCGAAGATTGGCCCTCACCTCGTCGCGGACGAGCACCGCCCGGTCGGATGCCGTCACGCGCTGCTGAAGCGCGCGATAGGCAACGCCCGGCGCAAAATGCACGAGTGTCCGCAGCGACCAGAAAAAGGCGGTGCAGGCCGCATCGGAGCGGCCAAGTCGGGTGAAGATCAGTCGGTGGGCCCTCGATAAGCGGATGCGACGATCGCACTCAGCAATCGGGCCGACCGGGTTGATGAGCGCAAGGAGCGCGATGCGGCGCGGCATGGCGACCGCTGCGGCAACGGCATACGGGCCTCCGCCGGAAACGCCGATCAAAGCGAAACGACGCAGGCCGAGCGCATTTGCGCATTGTTCGAGGTCGGCCGCCGCTTCCCCAAGGCTCGCCTGAAGCCGAAAATCGGAGAGCCCGTAGCCCGCGCGCTCGGGCGCGACGACCCGCAATTGCCGTTCGCGCGCCGCCCTGTCGGTGAGCGCGAACATATAGCGCGAGCCCGGCGTGCCGTGGATGGCGAGGACCGGCAGCCCTTCAGGGTCGCCATATTCGGCGAACCCGATCCGCCTTCCATCGGCAAGTCGCAGGACCTGCGAGCGGCGCTCCGGTGCGCCAGGAGGTTCCGTTGCAATCGCGCGTGCCATGGTTTCGGTCGTGCGGGCGAGTTACACGCCAGCATAATGGTACGAAGGAGGCAGCGAAAAAACGGCTGAACTAGCGCGAGTAGAACTCGACGACGAGGTTCGGCTCCATGATCGTGGGGTAGGGCACGTCGGAGAGCGTCGGCACGCGAGTGAGCTTCGCCGTCATCTTGCTGTGATCGACGTCGAGATAGTCCGGTACCTGGCGCTCGCCGCTCTGCGCCGATTCGAGCACAATGCCGGCGTCCTTGGCCTTGTCTCTCACCTCGATGACATCGCCCTCGCGGCAGCGATAGCTCGGGATATTGACGCGCCGGCCGTTGACGCGCACATGGCCGTGGTTCACGAATTGCCGCGCCGCGAACACGGTCGGCACGAACTTGGCGCGATAGACGATGGCGTCGAGCCGGCGCTCCAGGAGGCCGATCAGCTTTTCGGAGGTGTCGCCCCGGAGCCGCGCCGCCTCGTGATAGATGGCCTTGAATTGCTTCTCGGTGATATTCCCGTAATAGCCCTTCAGCTTCTGCTTGGCGCGGAGCTGCTGGCCATAATCGGAGAGCTTGCCCCGCCGGCGCTGTCCGTGCTCGCCGGGGCCGTATTCGCGCTTGTTATAGGGGCTCTTCGGCCGGCCCCAGATATTCTCGCCGAGCCTTCGGTCGATCTTGTGCTTGGCGTGAATGCGTTTCGTCATGCGTCCAACACTCCAAAGTCAAATCAAGCGCTTCCGCGGGGCCAATCCCCGCGCCGGTTGAGAGCACCGAGCTGGTGAGAGCCTAGCCGCCGAACTCAAGTCCGGCTTTCGCGAAGCCAAGGGAAACCCCGAGGCTCCGCCCGCGCTCTGTTACACGCGAAAGCCGGAAAGTGTCAATTGGAGCTGGATGACGCCGGTTGCGCGGGTGCCGGGGTCGGAGCCGCGGCTTTCGGCGCCGGTCCGGCCGGTATGGACTGAACATAGGCGTTGATAGCGGCCACGACTTTCTGCTTTTGCTCGGGTGGGCATTGCGGCCGTTTCGGCGTAACCAGGCTCGTCTCCAGGCCGGGTGCGGCCTCCTTGGGCGGGTTCGCGGCGCCCGCAGCTCCATTGGCGGCTTCACCCTGCTCGGTGATCTTCACGTTCCCGGCGAAATAGGATGCCGAAAACACGTAGAGGGCATTCACCATCAACAACTGTTGCTCGGTCCAGATCTTCCTGGCGCCCTCGCTCCGGATCAAGGCCTGGTAATTGGCTTGGGCGAGATCGGGCAGTTCGCAGGCCTCGGCATAGGCCGATCGCGTTGCCGCGCGGATAATGCGCCGCGCGTCCTCGTCGGGAATCAGGAACCTGTTCGGGTCCGATTTGTCGAGCTTGACCTGCTTGCCGTCAGACCCAGCCTGCTCGTCTGGAATGACCGAGAATGCGTAGCTCATCAGCACGCGAACAGCGCTGTCGCTGAGACCGCCTTTCTTCTGCGCGTCGGGCGCTGCGGCGCGCTGACCAAGCTCCTCGGCGACGGGCCGCACGCCGGTCTCGTCAGCGGCTCTGAGCGGTGCCGCCGCAATCAGCGCCAAGACCACGGCGCCCGTGGCACCGCCCCAATGAAAGCAACACCTTTGCATGATCGCCCCTCTTCGCTTCCCCGCCGGAAAGCTAAGCATCGGTTCAGCCAATCGCAATAGGAGAAACGGGGCGGAACTATGACGGTTTTCGGCCGCGTCCGGGCGTCCGGCCGGCAAGCGAGGCCACGATTCCACGCCAGGTGCGCACATCCTGCTCGGTTGCACTCATCCGGTGAAACATGTTGCGGATGGCCCGCACCATCGAGGGTCGTTTCTCCTCCGGATAGAGAAAGCCCGCCCGATCGAGCTCGCCTTCGAGATGCTCGAACAAGGCGAGCAGCTCGGCCCGGCGCGCAGGGCGCGTGCGGGGGAAGGACATCCCCTCGGCGGCGGGCCCGTCGAACTCCGTCGCGCGCCCAAGCGAGGGCGTGGGCTCTCTTGCCTTGAACCATTCGTAACCGAACAGGAGCACAGCCTGGGGCAGGCTGAGCGAGGCGAATTCGGGGCTGACGGGCGCAGTCAGGATCGCATCGGCAAGAGCGATGGAGTCGTTGTCGAGGCCGCTCCGCTCCGGCCCGAACAGGACCCCAGTGCGCTCGGCGCTTGCGCCGCGCCGCTCAAGCTCCGCCGCCGCGCGGGCGGGACTGAGCACGGCCTTAACCATCCCACGCGGTCGGGCCGTCGAGGCCAGAACGAAGTTGAGCTCGCCGATGGCGTCGGCGACGCTCTCGTAAACGGTCGCCCGGTCGACGAGAGCGGCGGCGCCGGCTGCGGCGGCACGCGCCTTGTCGTTCGGCCAGCCGTCGCGAGGCGCCACGAGCCGCAAATCGGTCAGCCCGAAATTGGCCATGGCGCGCGCGGCGAACCCGATATTCTCACCGAGCTGCGGCTTGACCAGAATGACGGCCGGCATCGCTGCCTTTGCACGGGCGGCGGCGCGGCGCGGCGCCGTCCGTTTCCGGGCCGTGGCTTTTCCGGGCTGCGCCCGCTTGGCCCTCTGGGATCTTGCTTTCATCGGCAAGGACGATGCTATAGAGGACGGGTGGCTCGCAATGGGGCCGTCGCCGCCCCTGATCACGCGCCCTTCCCCGCCGGAGATTTGCGCCCGTGAACAAGATCAAGGTGAAGAACCCGGTCGCAGACCTCGACGGGGACGAGATGACGCGGGTCATCTGTAAGCTGATCAAGGAGAAGCTGATCTTCCCCTATCTCGATCTGCCGCTCCTCTATTTCAACCTCGGCATCGAGAATCGCGACCTGACCGAGGACAAGGTCACCATCGATGCCGCGCACGCGATCAAATCCTGCGGAGTCGGCGTGAAATGCGCGACCATCACGCCGGACGAAGCCCGGGTCAAAGAGTTCGGCCTCAAGAAGATGTGGAAGTCGCCGAACGGCACCATCCGCAATATTCTCGGCGGCGTCATCTTCCGCGAGCCCATCATCTGCAAGAACGTGCCGCGGCTCGTGCCAGGATGGACCAAGCCCATCGTCATCGGCCGCCATGCCTTCGGCGACGTCTATCGCGCCACCGATTTCCGCGTGCCGGGCAAAGGCAAGGTCACCATCAGCTTCGACGGCGCGGACGGAACCCGCATCGAGCATGTAGTGCATGAATTTGAGGGGCCGGGCGTCGCGCTCGGCATGTTCAATCTCGACGATTCGATCCGAGATTTCGCGCGCGCCACGTTCAACTACGCGCTCCACCGCAACATGCCGGTCTATCTGTCGACCAAGAACACGATCCTCAAGGTCTATGACGGCCGCTTCAAGGATATTTTCGCCGAGGTGTTCGCGGCCGAGTTCAAGGGGGCCTTCGAGGCACGCGGGCTCACCTACGAACACCGACTGATCGACGACATGGTGGCCGCGGCGCTGAAATGGTCGGGCGGCTATGTCTGGGCGTGCAAGAACTACGACGGCGACGTGCAGTCCGACACAGTGGCGCAGGGCTTCGGCTCGCTCGGACTGATGACGAGCGTGCTGATGACGCCCGACGGCAAGACCGTGCTCGCGGAGGCCGCGCACGGCACCGTGACCCGCCACTTCCGGCAGCATCAGCAGAGCCGCGAGACCTCGACCAACTCCACCGCCTCGATCTTCGCCTGGACCGGCGCATTGAAGCACCGTGCCAAGCTCGACAACAATGCCGAGCTTGCCGATTTCGCCGAGACGCTCGAACGGGTGACGATCGCAACCATCGAAGCCGGGTTCATGACCAAGGACCTCGCGCTCCTCGTCGGCGCCGACCAGAGCTGGCTGTCCACCAGCGGCTTTCTCGACAAGATCGACGCCAATCTTCGCAAAGAGATGGCCGACCGCGCAGCCGCCTGACGGCTTACACCGGCTGCGGGGCGCCCTGCGTGCTCTTCGTCGGCGCCTCCTTGCGTCTGCGGCGCGCGGCGCGCGCCTGCTTGTCGGCGGCGGCTCGGGCGGCCGCCATGGCGCGAATCCGCTCCAGGATCTCGGGATGCCGCTCCGAAAGCCTCGCGAACGACGGCGCGTCGAGCACGTATACGCGGCACCTCGTCTTGGCGACCACGTCGTGGGCGTGACGGCGCCGCTCGAGCAGTGCCATCTCCCCGAAGAAATCGCCGTCCTTCAAGACAGCCCGGCGGCGCGGACTGAGTTCAACTGTGGCTTCTCCGCTGGCGATGACAAACATGGCGTCGCCCGCATCCCCGGTGCAGACGATGGGAACGCCGGGAAGATAGGTCCGCGTGTAGAGCAGCCTCGCGATCTCGGCGATCTCGCTCTCATCCATGGATGCAAACAAGGGCACGCGGGCAACCATGCTCCAGGTCACAACGAATTGGTGGCGGGCCGACTCCAGGCTGAACCCGGTGGCGATAATGGCCACGGGAAGCGCAATCATGCCGACGCCGAGCAGCATGACGATGCCGCCGACGAACTTGCCGAGCGGCGTCATCGGAACCACGTCGCCATAGCCGACCGTGGTCAGGGTCGACAGCGCCCACCACGCGGCCGCCGGGACCGAGCCGAACTTATCGGGCTGCGCATCGCGCTCGAGGAAATAGATCACGGTGGAAGAGAACAGGAGAAGGATCAGGATCACGAGGAGCGCGCCAAGAAGGGCACGATACTCGTCTTCGATGACGCGGCCGAGTGTCTGCAGCGCGGGCGAATAGCGCACGAGCTTGAGCAGGCGGAACAGGCGGAGCACCCTGAGACTTCTGAGATCCATGGAAAAGAAGGGCTGCAGGTACCAGGGCAGCACCGCGAGCAAATCGATGATCATGATCGGCCTTACCGCGAAGCGGAGCCGCGCCTGCCAACGGGGCATGCGGCTCAACATCGGAATTTCGACCGCGCTCCAGAGGCGAAGCACGTACTCGATGCTGAACACCATCACCGAGAAGACATTGAAGGCGTCGAGATAGGCGCCGTAGCGGGCGGCCACGTGATCGACCGTCTCGGCGGCAAAGGCGATGGCGTTGAGGAAAATGAGGATGACGATGAAGACGTTGACCACGCGCCCCGCGGGATGCGCGTCGCCGCCGACTTCGAGAATGTCGTGGACCTCGCGTCGCCAGCGCCGCCAAGTCGTCTCTTCGGCCATTCCTCAAGCGCTTTCCGCGCGAGCGGCGGCGCCGGCCGCTTGGCCCGCAATCCGCGCCGCGATCGCCTCGAGCGCTTCTTCGGCGCGGGCGCCGTCGGGGCCCCCCGCCTGGGCGAGGTCCGGCCTGCCGCCCCCGCCTTTGCCGCCGAGCGCCTCCGCGCCCACTTTGACGAGCTCGACGGCGTTGTAAGTGGCGGTGAGGTCGTCGGTCACGCCGACGACGAGGCCGGCCTTGCCTTCATCGCTCACGCCGACGATGGCGACGATGCCCGAGCCCAATTGCTTCTTGCCGTCATCGACGAGGCCGCGCAAATCCTTCGGCGCCACACCCTGCACCGTCCGCGCGAGAAGCTTGACCTTGCCGATCTCCCGCGCAGCCGGCGCGGCCGCTCCGCCCCCTCCCCCGCCTCCGCCAAGGGCGAGATCGCGCTTGGTATCGGCAAGCTGGCGCTCGAGCTTGCGGCGCTCATCGAGAATGGCGGAGAGACGCGCGATCATCTCGTCGGGCGAAACCTTGAGCAGCTCGGCCGCCTCGCGCACGCGCGCAAGCTGCGTGTCGAGATGGGCGCGCGCGGCATCCCCGGTCAGCGCTTCAACTCGCCGAACGCCGGAGGCGACGGCCCCCTCGCTCACGATCTTGAGCAGGCCGATATCGCCGGTCCGCCGCACATGCGTGCCACCGCAGAGCTCGATCGAATAGGCATGGCCGGCGCGCTCGCTTCCAGGATCGACGCCCATGCTGACGACGCGCACCTCCTCGCCGTATTTCTCGCCGAACAGAGCCAGCGCCCCTTGGGCGATGGCCTGGTCGGGCGTCATGAGATGGGTCTCGACGGGGGCGTTCTGCAAAATCATGGCGTTGACCCGATCTTCCACTTTGCGGATCTCGTCTTGCGTCATGGGTTTCGGGTGCGAGAAGTCGAAGCGGAGCCGCCCCGGCTCGACGAGCGAGCCCTTCTGCGCGACGTGCAGCCCGAGCACCTGGCGGAGCGCCTCATGCAGAAGGTGCGTCGCCGAGTGATGCGCGCGCGTCGGCGTGCGGCGGGCACGGTCCACTTCGAGCAGCACTTCGTCGCCCGCGCGCAAGCTGCCCTTTGCGACGACGCCTTCGTGCAGGTAGAGCGCGTGCAGCTTCTTCTGCGTGTCCTCGACCTCGAACCTGGCGCCGTTCGCGCCGGACAGCGTGCCGCGATCGCCGACCTGGCCGCCCAACTCGGCGTAGAACGGCGTCTGGTTGACGATGACGATGCCGCGCTCGCCTTCGTTCAGCCGATCGACCCGCGCGCCGTCCTTGATCAGCGCGACGATCCCGCCGGAGGCCGTCTCGGTCTCGTAGCCGAGGAACTCGGTTGCGCCGAACTCCTCTTTCAGCTCGAACCACAAATTCTCGGTCGCGGCCTCGCCAGAGCCCACCCAGGACTTCCGCGCCTCTGCGCGCTGGCGCTCCATGGCGGCGGCGAAGCCTTTGGCATCGACGCCGATCCCCCGCGCTTTGAGCGCATCTTCGGTGAGGTCGTAGGGAAAGCCGTAAGTGTCGTAGAGCTTGAAAGCCACCTCACCCGGGAGCGTGGCCCCGCGCTTCAAGCTTTTGGTCGCGTCGTCGAGCAGGCGAAGCCCGCGCTCGAGCGTCTCGCGGAAACGCGTCTCTTCAAGCTTCAGCGTCTCCTCGATCAGGCTCTGCCCGCGCTCGAGCTCGTGATAGGCGCGGCCCATCTCTCCGATCAGCGCCGGCACCAGGCGATAGAGCAGAGGCTCCTTGGCGCCGAGGATATGGGCGTGCCGCATGGCGCGGCGCATGATGCGGCGAAGCACATAGCCGCGTCCCTCGTTGGAGGGGAGCACGCCGTCGGCGATCAGGAAGGACGAGGCGCGCAAATGATCGGCGATAATGCGGTGGCTCGGCGCATGAGCGCCTTCCGCCGGCACGCCGGTCAACTCGACCGAGGCCGCTATGAGCGCGCGGAAGAGATCGATCGCGTAATTGTCGTGGGTGCCCTGGAGGACGGCGGCGATGCGCTCGATCCCCATGCCGGTGTCGATCGAGGGATGCGGCAGGTCGATGCGCTCGCCGCCGGCGAGTTGTTCGTACTGCATAAAGACGAGATTCCAGATCTCGACGAAGCGGTCGCCGTCAGCCTCGGCGCTGCCCGGAGGCCTGCCCGCAATGCTGGGCCCATGGTCGTAGAAAATCTCCGAGCACGGTCCGCACGGGCCGGTATCGCCCATCGACCAGAAATTGTCGCTTCCCGCGATGCGGATGATCTTTTCGTCGGAAAGGCCGGAGATCTTGCGCCACAGCAGCGCGGCCTCGTCGTCGTCGGCGTACACGGTGACGAGCAGGCGCTTCTTATCGAGGGCGAAATCGCGGGTAAGAAGCTCCCAGGCGAGAAGGATCGCGCGCTCCTTGAAATAGTCGCCGAATGAGAAATTGCCGAGCATCTCGAAGAAGGTGTGGTGGCGCGCGGTAAAGCCGACATTGTCGAGGTCGTTGTGCTTGCCGCCGGCGCGTACGCATTTCTGCGCGGTGGCCGCCCGCGCCGCCTTCGGCTTCTCGGCGCCGGTGAACACGTTCTTGAACGGGACCATGCCGGCATTGGTGAACATCAGCGTCGGATCGTGGCGCGGCACGAGCGGCGCGGACGGCATGACGAGGTGATCGTTCTTGGCGAAGAAATCGAGGAAGGAAGCGCGGATATCGTTGGTGCGGCTCGGCACGGGACCCGCGTGATGCGCAACCGGCGCGCCGCCTCCCTTGGGCTGCGCGCGCGCCGGGCTCGCGGGGCTCGCGCTCGGCTTTGCTGCACGGGTACGTTTGCCGGAGGTCATGGTTCGTTGACGGGGGACCTTGGTTCGCCTGAGGACGTGACGGCGCCTATCAAAGCGACCCTAGCCGATTCGCCAGAATCGAGCGCTACCGTCCCTCTCCCTTGGGAAGAAAGGCGTGCGTCCCGCGTCAGACATAAAATGAGGAAACGAGCATGTCCAGGAAGCCCAAAGCCTGCCCGAGCTCGAAGGAAACGGCGAGTTAACTAGCCGCGGCGGCCGCGTCGCGTGTTCCCTCCAGCAAGCGGGGTGACCGAGCCCTCGCTCTCGGCAAGGCCGACCTCGGCGCCCTCGGCGTCCTCGGCGCTCTCGACGGCATCCACCGATCCGCCCTCGAGGATTTGGCCCGCGATCAGGCCCGCATTCTGCCGGATCGCCCGCTCGATCCTTTCGGCTGTCTCGGGATGCTCCTTCAAATAGGCCTTGGCGTTCTCGCGCCCCTGCCCGATCCGCTCGCTGTCGACGGAGAACCAGGCGCCCGACTTCTCCACGATCCCGGCCTTGACCCCGAGATCGACGAGCTCGCCCGTCTTGGAGATGCCCTCGCCGTACATGATGTCGAACTCGATCTGCTTGAAGGGCGGCGCCACCTTGTTCTTGACCACCTTCACGCGGGTTTGGTTGCCGACTACCTCCTCGCGTTCCTTGATGGCGCCGATGCGGCGAATGTCGAGGCGCACCGAGGCATAGAATTTCAACGCATTGCCGCCGCTCGTCGTCTCGGGATTGCCGAACATCACCCCGATCTTCATGCGAATCTGGTTGATGAAAATTACCATGCAGCGGGACTTGGAAATCGAGCCCGTCAGCTTGCGCAAGGCCTGGCTCATCAGCCGCGCCTGCGCGCCTGGAAGCTGATCGCCCATCTCGCCTTCGAGCTCGGCCTTGGGCGTCAAGGCCGCAACCGAATCGACCACGAGCACGTCGATCGCGCCCGAGCGCACCAACGTGTCGGTGATCTCGAGCGCCTGCTCGCCCGTATCGGGCTGAGAAATCAGGAGCTGCTCGAGATCGACGCCGAGCTTGCGCGCATAGACAGTGTCGAGCGCGTGCTCGGCGTCGATGAAGCCGCAAATGCCGCCCCGCTTCTGCGCCTCGGCGACGACATGGAGCGCAAGCGTGGTCTTGCCCGAGGATTCAGGCCCGTAAATCTCGATAACGCGGCCGCGGGGCAGGCCGCCGATGCCGAGTGCGATGTCGAGGCCGAGAGAGCCCGTCGAGATGGCCTCGACCTCGACCGCCTTCTCGTTCTGGCCGAGCCGCATGATCGAGCCTTTGCCGAAGCCGCGCTCGATCTGGGAGATCGCCGCTTCAAGAGCCTTTTCCCGATCCATCTCATTTCCTTCGACGAGGCGCAGCGCGGCATTCGACATGGAAGGTCTCCGTTATTTCACAAGGAAGCTCTGAGTCGCAAATTTCGGGGCTCGCTCGTCCCTCGCCCGGGATGGCCATTCAGCCTTTGCTTCGGCTTGGGTCGCGGGCGAGGTGCGAGCTGAGACGACTGTACACGTTTTGTTCTCCGTTCGCAATATGTTCTTTTCGTAGTAGTCTGGCTTTAGCCCTCCCCTTGCGTGAGAGGGTGGCGCGAGCGCGCGGCGCGCCGGGTGGCGGGTGACGCGACGGAGCTTTGCGGCTTATCCCTCACCCGCCCCGGCTTTCGCCGGGGCGTCCTCTCCAGCAAAGGGAGAGACCGCCACAGCCTTCGCCGCCAGCCGTGGCTGATGTTCCAGCTTTTGCTTGAGGCTTTTCCGCGAGGCACGCGAAGCGGGGCTAGTAAGAAGAAGCCCCGCGCAGGGACACGGGCTTCTCAAACTTAAAAACGTTCGACGGGCTTGCAGGGGGATCGCAGGGGGAGATACCGCGCCGAACTACTGACAATAAAACTCCATCGCCACAATCTGTTCCCCGGCCAGTAAGCCCGGGTTTTATCAGGAGAAAACACAATGATCGTTGGCTTCATCGCTTTTTAGGAGGGCTTTTGGCTTTGGGCTTCTTGGGCTTCGCCTTTGGCTTTCCTGAGGGCTTCCCGATGGCCATTGCGCGGAGGAGACGCGCAAATGTTTCCATGTCCGCTCTCAACGTTTGAGGCTCATTTAGCGCTTTTTTGCCGCCATTTTTCGGCGCTCCCGCCGTACCTAACAATCTTTGCCCTTATTCTCTGCAGCTGCTGCGCGGGATTCCGTATGCATCACTGCTAAGACGGCTCCGCCGCGCGCGCGGGGGCCTTGGGCGACGGGCGGGGCTCGCGGCGGAACACCGCCTCGACGGCATCGCGGTATCCGAAGCGGTCGATATAGGGCTTGAGCCGGGCGACCACTTTCCGCTTGAGCGCCGCCGGCATTTCGTAGCGCGACACTTTGTGCTCCGAGCGCTCGGCGAGGAAGGCGCGCATCGGCGCATCGGCGCCCTCGAAGCCGGGAATGTCGAGGCGCTTGTAAATGTCGCGCATCGAGGCGATCGGATCCTTGACGAAATCCTCGTAGCGCAGCTCGACAAGCCGATCCTTCGGGATCAGATGCTTGTCCTCCTCGTAGTCCTCGGTCAGCCGCGCGAACATGTCGAGGATGTAGTCGTCGAGCCAGGGATCGAGACGCGGCGGATTGTGCAAGCCTTGCACCGAATAGAGCGCGCGCCAGAGCTTCACGGTTGAAGGAAAGACGTTGAGCGGGTTCCGCGCGAGATAGACGTAGCGCGCATCGGGAAAGAGCTTGGTGAGCAGCTTGAGCCGCGCGGCATTCGCCGGCGTCTTCATCACGAGGCGCTTGCCGTGCTTCAGCGCGAGCCGCCGGTAGAACCACATATAGGCGTCCCACCATTCCTTCTTCTTGGCCTCGCTTAACCCCTTGAAGTCAAGATAGTCGCTGTCGGCCGGGCCCAGCCGCGGCCAGGCATGGGTGAGATAGGGCGTACGCTCGCCCAGCATCATCATGCCGAATTCTTCCTCCTGCGGGCGGTGGAAGCCGACCGGCACGTCGTCCTGCGGGCGCTTCTTCGGCAGAAGCACCTTCATGATCTTGTCGAGATGGCCCTCGGTCAGAAGGAAATGATGCGGGAAGAAGCACTCATAGGTCGTGGGAGAAGCGAGATTGGGATCGACCGAGAAGAGGTCGTGCAGAAAAGTCGTGCCGGTGCGCCAATGGCCGATGACGAAGATCGGCGGCTGGTCGAGCGGGAGCGCTTCGGCCGCCCTGCGGTACTTCGCTTCGGAGATCCAGTAGAGCACGGAGTTCCACGGCACCCAGAGGAAGAGCGCGAGCGTGTCGGGGATGCAGTTGAGCGTGAAGCTGTAGCGGCCGCGATGGAACAGCTTCATCAGCGCGCCGAACCGCATGCCGAACCAGAAATAGATCAGCCGTCCGCCATAGCGCTCGATCGTGAGCGAGGGCATCTGCGGCTTGGCACGGCGGCGGCGCGTAACTTGGCCCGCTTCCTCCGGCGGCATGACTTCGTAATCGGGCACGCGAACAGCTCCAACGGGGCGACGGATCGCATCGGGCTTTTCGATCTCCCCCGCGTGTAGACGCGATCTGTGGCGATGTGAAGCCCTGTTCGGCACGAGGCTAAACGCCGCGCGCGCGCGCGCCTTCAGCCTCCGAGCGCGGCCTTCACCGCGGCGGCGAGCTGCTTCAGGTCGAACGGCTTCTGCAGGAACATAAAGTCTTCGTTCTTGGCGAGGTGCTGGCGGAACGCGTCCTCGGCGTAACCCGAAATAAAGATGACCTTGAGGTCGGGGCGTTCGCGGCGAAGCTCGTCGCAGAGCGTCGGCCCGTCCATCTCGGGCATCACCACGTCGCTCACCACGAGATCGACCTCGCCGTGATGGCTATTGAAGAGGTCGAGCGCCTCGGTGCCGGTCGTGGCTTCGAGCACGCGATAGCCGCGCTGGACGAGCGCGCGCGCGGCGAAGCTTCTGACCGCATCCTCGTCCTCGACGAGGAGCACGGTGCCGCGCCCGGTGAGGTCCTTCGGCTTCTCCGGCGGACGCTCGGCCTTCTCGGTCTCGAGATCGGCCGCGGTCTCGACATAGCGCGGCAGGTACACGCTCATCGTCGTGCCCCTGCCCACCGCGCTGTCGGCAAAGACATAGCCGCCGGTCTGCTTGACGATGCCGTAGACGGTGGAGAGCCCAAGTCCCGTGCCGCGGCCGACCTCCTTGGTCGAGAAGAACGGCTCGAAGATCTTCTCGCGCACTTCGTCGGTCATGCCGGTTCCGGTGTCGATCACCTGGATCAGCACGTATTCGCCGGGCGGCAGTTGCCGGGGCTGAAGCGACAGCGCTTCGTTCTCGCCGACATTGGCGGTGCGGATGACGAGCTTGCCGCCGTCCGGCATCGCGTCGCGCGCGTTCACGGCGAGATTGATGATGACCTGCTCGAATTGATGCAGATCGGCCTTAACCGGCCAGAGCTCGCTCGCCTGATCGAGGGTGAGCTCGATATTCTCGTTGAGCAACCGGCCGAGAAGGATGGAAAGCTCCGACACCACGTCCCCGAGTTGGAGGACTTGCGGGCGCAAGGTCTGCTGACGGGAGAAGGCAAGGAGCTGGCGCACGAGGCCCGCGGCGCGGTTCGCGTTCTGCTTGATGTTGATGATGTCTTGGAAGGCCGGATCGGTCGGGCGGTGATTCATCAAGAGGAAGTCGGAGAAGCCGATGATCGCCGTCAACATGTTGTTGAAATCGTGGGCGATGCCGCCGGCGAGCTGGCCGACGGCCTGCATCTTCTGCCCGTGCGCGATCTGCATTTCGAGCGCGCGCTGCTCTGTCGTGTCGATGGCATAGGCGATGGCCGCCTCGTCGTGGCCCTCGCTCTGGTCGATCGGGCTGAGATAGACCCTGCCGCTCCGCTCCCGGGCGCTGGCAAAGGCGATGTCGACGGGATCGATCAGGCCCTGCCGGGCGAGAGCGGAATCGAGCGCGCGGCGGAGCGCGGGACGGCTGTCGATATCGACCAGACTGTCGAAGACGAGCTTGCGGCCCTCCTCGGACGAAGCGGCGAAGAGGCGCATGAAGGCGGCATTGGTCGCGCTGACGAAGCCGTCGCGGTCGACGGTGGCGATGGCGATCGGGGCAGCGTGGAACAGCCGCGCGAATCTGAGCTCGGCGGCGCCGGCTTCCTCAAGCTCTCCGGGCGCGCGATTGAGGACGAGCGCATGGGCGAGCCGTCCCGCGGCGCCGCCCCGCGGCAGGCGATGCAGGATGCGCACGGGAAGCCTCGTGCCGTCGGCCTTGACGAGGTCGATGTCGAAGCGCCGCGTCGCGCCTTGCGCGGAAGCGCCCGCCTTCGGCGCGATCAAGGCCGCGCTGTCTTGCGACATGATCGCCTCGAGCTTGAGCGGTCTCCCTGCGACTTCCGACAGGTCGAGGCCGAGCCATTGGGCGAGCGTGGCGTTGAGGTAATCGATATTGCCGTCGGCGTCGGCGGTGAAGAAGCCGGCCGGCGCGCTGTCGAGATAGGCGATCGCCGCCTGCACCTTGGCGAAGCTCGCCTCGGCGCGGGCGCGCTCCATGCGTGATCTCATCGACCTGCCACACCACGAGCCCGCCTTTCCGGCCCGAACTCGGATCGGCCGGCATGGGCTGCACCGCGATGCGGAACCAGCGCGGCGAAACGGCCGCGTCTTCCTCTCCCTCGCCCGGCGGCGGCAAGCGGAACTCTTCTTTCAGAGTGCGCCCCTGCTGGGCTGCGCGGGCGAGCCGGAAGATCGTCTCGGCAAGATGCGGGTTGCCGGCGAAGGCACGATCGGGCGCCGGCACGGAGGTCGCGCCGGGATCGAGGCCGAGCAGATCGCGATAGGCCTCGTTGGCATAAAGCACGCGGCCCGCGCCGTCGGCGATCAGCGCCCCTTGCGGCAGATTATCGACGAACGCCTTGGTGACGTCGTTGCGCGCCTGGCGGGAACCGAAATGGAGGATGCCGACGGCGCCCGCGAACAGGCAGAACACGCCGATCACGGCAAGGCCGGCAAGGATCGCGAGCACGAAAGGCTCCGCCATCTCGCGAGACAGCACGGCAAGGGCGACTGCGGCCACGGCAAGTGCAAGCGCAAGCAGCACGACCAGACCCACACTGCCGTCGCGTTCGCTACGGTCGGCGGCGGGCGCGGCGTAGCGCATCGGCGCGTCGATATCGGTCATGAGGCGCAAAATAGCCGATTCGAATACGGTTGAGGCACAATGTCATCAGGTAGGGGCTAAGCGCATGGACGCTTGCGGGGTTTCGGGCGGTTCCGGCGGCACGCGGGCCCGAGGCCCGGCCATTCGGCCGAAAACGGCCGAGAAAGCCGCTGTAACTTGGCTTTTTTTGATTGACTGTTGCCTTTATGTCACGGTGGGTTTTGCTTGTGATTAACGCTTCGTTGCTGTAAACAAGCCTTCCGAGCTTACGGTAGCCCTGCGTTGTTGGGGCGAGCGGACGAAGCGAAGCCGGTAGCTTCAGCCGCCATTATCGTAAGGACGCCGGCAGTTCCCTGCTAATGGTCCGACACCGACTGGCCGAGGCCAGTCATGTCAGTCCCCCAAACTTCTCCACTCCCCGCCCCCCTGGCGGGGAGTTTTTTTATGGCGATTTGGACGGCAGGCGGCAAGAGTGCCGCGATGATGCGCGCGCCCCTCTCCTTCAACCTCGCGTGTCTTGCAATGACGGCCGCGCTCGCTTCGCCGGCGCTCGCGCCTCGGCGGCGGAGATGCCCGAGGACTTCGTCTATCTCCGCGACATCGACCCGACCGTCCTCCAGGACGTGCGTTACGCCGGGAGCAACAATTTCACCGGCGCGCCCGTGCCCGGCTACGATGCGCCGGAATGCGTGCTGGTGCGGTCGGCGGCCGAAGCGCTTGCGGCGGTCCAAGCCGACCTCCGCGCCAAGGGCCTCACGCTCAAGGTTTACGACTGCTATCGCCCGGCGCGCGCAGTCGCGGCATTCGTCGATTGGGCGAAAGAGCCGGACGTGCCCCGCGCCAAGACGGTCTACCACCCAAATCTGCCGAAATCCGCGCTGTTTCCCGACTACATCGCCACGCGCTCGGGCCATTCGCGCGGCGCGACCGTCGATCTCACGGTCGTTCCGGCCGCTTCGGAGTCGCCAATGCCGGCCACGACCGAGGCCGCGACGACGCTCCCCTGCACCGCGCCGCAACAGGGACGCGCGCCTGACGGCAGCCTCGCCATGGGCACGAGTTTCGACTGCTTCGACGTCAAGGCGAACACGGCCGCGCAAGGCTTAACCAAAGAGGAAGGCGACAACCGCGCCACACTCCTCGACGCCATGCAGGCGCGCGGCTTCAAGAATTATCCCTTCGAGTGGTGGCATTTTACGCTCGAGCCCGAGCCCTATCCCGACACGATCTTCGATTTCCCGATCGCGCCTCGGCGGCAACCGTGAAGTTTTCGGTCTTACTCGTCGCGATAGACGCGTTCGCGCCGCTCGTGGCGCTCCTGAGCCTCGACGCTCAAGGTCGCGATCGGGCGGGCATCGAGCCGTTTCAGGCTGATCGGCTCCCCGGTTTCCTCGCAATAGCCGTAAGTGCCGTCGTCGAGCCGCATGAGAGCGGCATCGATCTTGGCGATCAGCTTGCGCTGACGGTCGCGGGCGCGAAGCTCGAGCGCACGCTCGGTCTCGGAGGTGGCCCGGTCGGCGATGTCGGCATGCTGCGCCGAATCGTCGTGAAGGTGCTGGAGGGTCTCCTTGGTCGAGCGCAAAATCTCTTCGCGCCAGTTGAGCAGCTTGCGGCGGAAATAGGCGCGCTGCCGCTCGCTCATGAAGGGCTCATCCTCGGATGGGCGGTAATCTTCCGGGATTTTTCTTTTGGCCCGCATGAGGTTCATTTCCTGACGCATCCGTTTCGTCACTGGGCCGTCCGGCCTTGCTCCCCTCCCCGGCCCCACGAGGTCGCCGCTGGCAGCCCCGTATTACGGAAGCGAATGACAAGTCAAGACGGACACGCCGCTTGACAAAGGCACGAACACCACAAATCCAGCCGTTGCATTTTCGTCATGTTTAGGGCCATCAGACGGGGCCCAATTTGTGGGCCGTTTGGCCCGCGCGCCTGCGCGTGCCCGCGCCGGAAATAGCTCGAAGGACGATCGATTCGTGCCGCTTTCCACCTACAGCCAGGCCGCAGGCGATGCGGCCCGCAGCCTCGGGGATTTCGCGAGCGGCCTGATTTCGCCGACCGTCAAGCTTGGGGTGACCGGCCTCGCGCGCTCGGGCAAGACGGTGTTCATCATGGCCTTGGTGCACAATCTGATGGCCGGGGCGCGGCTGCCGTTTTTCGACGCCGCCGCGCAAGGGCGCCTGGTGCGCGCCTATTTGGAGCCGCAGCCGGACGCTTTCGTGGCGCGCTTCCCCTTCGAGAAGCACCTCGCCGACTTGACCGGCAATCCCCCGCGCTGGCCGGAAAGCACCCGCCGCATCAGCCAGCTCAGGCTCACCATCGACTACAGCTCGACGAAATTCTGGAAGCGCCAGCTCGGCCGCGAGGCCCTGCATATCGACATCGTCGACTATCCGGGCGAATGGCTGCTCGACCTGCCGCTGCTCAGCCTCGACTTTCGCGCCTGGTCGCGCTCAGCGCTTGAAGAGAGCGCGAAGCCGGGCCGCAAGAAAGCGGCGCGGCTCTGGCATGCCTCGCTCGGCCTGGTCGATCCCTCCGACCCCGCCGATGAGGCGGTCGCCGAACGGCTCTCCGATCTGTTCAAGGACTATCTGCGCGAGGCTCGCTCCGATCCGAACGCACTCTCGACGCTGCCGCCCGGACGCTTTCTCATGCCGGGCGATCTCGCGGGCTCGCCAGCGCTCACTTTCGCCCCGCTCGATGCCAAGGGCGCCGAGCACTTTCCCCGCAACTCGCTGTGGACGATGATGGAAAGCCGCTACGAGGCCTATAAGACCTATGTCGTGCGGCCGTTCTTTCGCGATCACTTCGCCCGGCTCGATCGCCAGATCGTGCTTATCGACGTGCTCGCGGCGCTGAACGGCGGGCAGCCCGCCATGGCCGATCTGGAACGCGCCATGACCGAGATCCTCGAATGCTTCCGCACCGGATCGAACAGCCTGTGGTCGAGCCTGTTCGGTCCCCGCATCGACCGCGTCGTGCTCGCCGCGACCAAGGCCGATCATCTCCATCATCAGAACCATGACCGGCTCGAGGATATCCTCGCCAAGATCGCCAACCGGGCGATGGACCGCGCGGCCTATGCCGGGGCGCAAGTGAAGGTGCTGGCGCTCGCCGCGATCCGCGCGACCCGCGAGGGCGAGGCGCGCCGCGGCGGCGAGCGGCTTCCTTGCATCGTCGGCTACCCCCTTCCCGGCGAAACGATCGGCAGGCGCCGTTTCGACGGCAACGAGGAGTTCGCGATCTTTCCCGGCGACCTTCCCGCAAACCCCGAGGCCGCGCTCCGCGGCTGGCAGATCGAGCAAGGCGAGATGCGTTTCGTGCGCTTCAGGCCGCCAAATCCCACGCGCCTCCCTTCCGGCAGCTTCGCGCCCTTCCCAAATATCCGCCTCGACCGCGCCATCGAGACGCTGATCGGAGACCGTCTGGCATGAACAAGAAAGACACGAGAAAACCCGCCGTCTTCAAGGTGGAGGAGATCGAGGTCTTCACTCCGCCACCCGTGCCGGCTTCCTCGGAGCCGATGCCGGTTCCGGCGCCGCGCCTTCGCAGCGCGGCCGATCTCGGGCGCGGGCTCCGCTGGGGCACGATCCTGATCTCGGCGCTCGGCGCGCTCGTGAGCCTTCTCGCTTCGATCTGGCTCTACGACTACGTGCTGGCGCTGATCGCGCGCGACGATTGGATCGGTTGGGCGGCGGCGGGACTTCTCGCTCTCGTCGTGCTCGCCCTGTTGATGATTGTCCTCAGGGAAGTGGCGGGGCTCGCCAGTCTCGGACGCCTCGGCAAGATCAGGCACGAGGCCGACTCGGCCTCGCGCCAGAACGACAAGCCGCTCGCCGCCGACGTCGCCCACCGGCTGAAGCGCCTCTATGCCGGCCGCTCGGATCTTGCCTGGGGGCTCAAGCGTCTCGCCGAGCACGAGCACGACATCATGGATGCGAGCGAGCTGTTGCGGCTCACCGAGCGCACGCTCGTCGCGCCGCTAGATCCAGACGCCCGCGCCATCGTCGCCGCATCCGCCAAACGCGTGTCGGTGGTCACCGCGGTCAGCCCCGGCGCGCTGATCGACATGCTGTTCGTCGGCGCCGAAAACTTGCGCATGCTGCGCCGCCTCGCCACCCTCTACGGCGCGCGGCCGGGTACGCTCTCTCTGCTCAAGCTTGCGCGCATGGTCGTCACCCATATCGTCCTGACCGGCGGCATCGCGCTTGGCGACGACGTGATCCATCAGGTGATCGGGCACGGGCTCACCGCCAAGCTGTCGGCAAGGCTCGGTGAAGGGCTGTTCAACGGAGCGCTGACCACACGGATCGGCATCGCCGCGATCGATGTATGCCGGCCGCTTCCCTATCTCGAGAGCCAAAGGCCGCGCTTCCGCGAGATGGTGGCGGAAGTCGCAGGCATACGCTGAGGAAGCGAGGGCATCAGCCCACGAGCTTGCAGCCGTCAACCTCGACGCGCTGCGAGCGGCCGTCTCTGAATTTCAGCGTCACCGTGACCTTGTCGGCGCAGACGAGGCCGCCCGCCGAGATGCGGAAGCCGGTCTCTTGCTCGCGCGACACTTGCATCTGCGGCATCACCGCGGGCGTGTTGAACTCATAGGTCACGGCGACCACGCTCCTCTTCACGCCTTCCGGCGGCTCGAGCCAAAACTCGAAATGATAGAGCGGCCGGGCGCGCTCGACGCCTTTGATCTCGGTCGCCTTGGCCTTGACCCAAGCCGCGACAGCAGTCTCGGCCGGAAGCGCCGCGAGCGCGGGTTGCGGCGGAGGCGTTTGCGGCGCAGTTCCCTTCGCTTGCGAAGGAGCGGGCGCGGTGGCGTCGAACGGCACCGGCTCGACCGCGTCCCAGGGAAGCGTCTCGCCCGCTTGGCCCCCTCCGGCCGGCACAGAGACATTGGACCGCTCTTCCTCCGGTTCCGTATCCTCGCGTACCCACGGCTTCAGGGGTATCTCCCCGAGGCCCTCGAGCCTCCGCTCGCCATCGGCCGGCGGGGTCGAGCCGGTCGCCTCGGCCGGTTCCTGCTTCGGCACAATCGGTGTCTCCGCGGTCTTGGCGATGACGCTCTCTCCGCCGTCTAGCGTCCCCACATGTCGCGGCGTTGCTGCGCCGCCGTCCTCACCGGCAAGACGGATAAGAAAGAGTCCGGGAATTCCGGCCGCGCCGGAGTAGAGCCCGAGAAGCGCCTGGAACGCTATGAAGGCCGCAACCAACGCGAGACTGATCGTGCGGGCACTCAAACGATAGCCCACGATACGCATGCCACGATCCGAACACGAGCCGCATGAGAGGCGTGGGAACATCCACGCATCTTACGGGCTATTGTAGTTGACGGCGACGGCAAGGAAAGGCCTTCGGTTGCAACAGGGGATCGTGGGCAGCACCCGCGACACCGGCCGATCGCAAGCGCTCCGGTGGATAGCGGGGAAAAGGGCGCCGTCCCGGGATGCGCCGGCTCCTTGCTCATGTATGTTTCGGTTGTGAGTTGGCTGGTTGTGGAAGGTGCCGGCGGAGAAATTCGGCGGCTCCGGGAAATAGCCGGAAGGCTCGCGGGGCAGGCAAGCCCATTGTCGCCCATTGCCATGGGCGGCTCAAGGCGGAGGGGGCGTAAGCGCAAAGTGCCACGGTCTGGCGGCATCGCCGCAACACCGTGAGGCGGGGTCGCCAGGGTATTTTGCGCCAAGATCCTTCCGCTGATTGGCTTCAGTCCGGCCAAGGCTGGAGCTACGTCGTAGCAACGCGACGTAAAACAAGGACCGTGGTCGGGTCACGCCGCCGCGTCATGGGCAACCATGGGGCAGAGCGCGTGATCCAGAGACCGCAAGGTCTCGCGGCGCCGACCGATCGTCCCGAACGGGCGTGAGGCTCGACATCGCACAGGGAGGCGGGGCTCCAAGGCTCCGCCTTTCCTGTTTTTGGCGCCTCTCTCCTCCGCCTCAGGCCCCTTTAGCGCCTCATTCCTCCCCGCTAAGATCACTGCGCCATGACGGGGAATGGTTCGAAGTTTCATGGGCGGATCGCGCCCCTCCTTGCCGCGACATTCCTCCTTGCCGCGCTTTCCGCCTGCGGCACGGTGGACCGTTTCAGGGGCACGCAAGAAGGCGCCAAGACCGAGCTCGCACGGAAGCGTCGCGCCGCAGGATCCGCTGGCAAGGCCCATTCAGGTTGCGTGGACGTCGGCGCGCGCGACCCATTGCGGCTTCGTGTTCAATCCGGATCAGCTGAGGTCGAATTTCATGGCTTCGGAGGCGAGGGCCGGCGCGAGCCCTGAGCAGATGCAAAAGATCGAGCGCGCTTACGACTACACGCTCCAATCCGTCACCGCGACGATCAAAGACAATCTCGGCTATTGCAACAAGAACCGGACCGCCGCAATCCGGCGCGACCTCAATCGCTACCTTGCCGGCGATTACACGCCGTCGGCGCGCATGACGCAGTAGACGCCGAGCGTCATTCCGGCGTAAGCCGGAATCCATTGGGGGCAACGCCAGCGCAAGCCCGGTATCCGGTGCATGTCAGGGCCTGAGCGCGATTGGCTCTTAGTCGACGCGGGACGCGGGGCGGCGGGGCGTGGAGCGTGCGGAGCCCTTCCTGATCGCTTCGGCGAGTTCGGCGAGGTGTGCCTTGTCGCCCTCGCCCGCGAGGAGATAGGCGACGCCGCCTTGCGACCACGCCACGCCCTCAAGCTGCCCATAGCGCTTCGCTTCAGGCGCGGCATCCCCTCCGCCCTTCTTGACGTAAAGCGCAAGCGGCGCACCGCTTGCGCCAAGATAGAGAAGCTGCGCGAGAGGCTCATCGCCGAAGCGCAGGATTTGCGCGCGCGCGAAGCGGTAGCCTTCCGCACCGAGGTCGGGCGGCGCGACCGCTGTGCCGATGGCGCGGCCGAGCTGGAAGGCGATGAAATCCTGATTGCCTTGACTGTCGAGGCCGATCTCGAGACTGGCGCGACCGAGAAGCGCTTGCGCGCGGAGAACCTCCTCGCGCCAGTCCTGCGGCAAGCTCCCGACATAGTCGGTGTCGGCGGGGCCTGACGCAACGCTACCGAGCGGCCAGCCATATCCGGCAATGAACAAGCCGGCGGCCAGGACAATTCCTGCGGCGGCGAGGCCGCCTTTGACGACCGTGTCCCACGGGATCAAGAGACCCGGCGAAGGAGGGACCGGGTGCGAGACGGCGTCGGCCTCCTCGCCCGCAAGTATGGCGTCGAACGCCGCTTCGAGCCTGCGATGTGCGTTTTTCAGAGCGGCGACGCGGCGGGCGATGACATCGTCCTGCGCTAGCACCTTCTCGACCGCGCTCGACTGTTTGTGCGCGAGTTGCCGGTCGACATAGGCGACCAGAAGCTCGTCGCTGAGCTCGGTCATGTGAGTTCCTCGAAAGGCGCGGCGGGTTCGCGCTCGGCGCGCGCGCTGAGCCGGTCGGCGAAAGCTCCGGTGATGCGTACGAGCCGCGCGCCGATCGTTTCGGCCGACACATCGAGCACGCGCCCGGCATCGATGGGATCGAAGCGCTCGCCCAGAACAAGCAGCAGCGTCAAGCGCTGGGGCGGCGGAAGGCTCTTGAGAAATCCCACAGTGACCGCGTCGAACGGATATCCCCTCGCCTTGCTGAAGAGAATCGCGAAGCGCCCATCGCTCGGCTCGGGCTCGCTTGCGGGGCCGGCGCGATCGCGGCGCTCCTCAAGCCAGAGCCGGTAGATCTCGGCGAAGGCCCAGCACTCGAGCGCGGTGCCGCGCTGATAGCGATGCTCTTCGACGAGCATGAGCCGGAGCGCGCGGCCGAGAAGGCCGGCGCCAGCCCGGCGGTCGCCGGCGAGAAGGTCGGCGAAACGCATGAGCCGCGGCAGCATGGCAATGAGCCCGGTCCTGATCAATTCGTAGAAATCTTTCGCCTGCACTTCTCCGGTCCCCCGCCGTTTGGGTGCGTGCTGGCCACGAGCGGGAATACCCGCGCGAATCAAGAGGATAGCACATTTCGCCCGGCGTCATGACGGCCGTGTTAACGCTTGCGAAAAAGCGCTTGCGCTTGCCTTTAACCTGCCCAATCCTTGTGCAAAAGCGGGGACAATGCGCATGTCGTTCTTGCCTCATCGCTCCGACAAGACGGAGCCACAATCTGCTGCCGCGCCTTCTCCGCAGCGCGCGAAGGTTGTCGCCTCGAGCGCGCTTCGTATCGCCGAGCGCATCGCCAAGCTTGCCGACGAGACCGCGAAGGAGACGAAGACCGTCACGGCGAACGCCGTAGCCGCGAGCAAGGTGGGCCTCGCCCGCGCCGTCGAGATCGGGCGCGAGAACGTGTTGCCCGAGATCGAGCGCGCCTCCGCCAAGATCAAGGAGCACGCGCGCCGAGACAAGCTCGAGCGCGATTACCGCATCTACCTGCTCAAGCTGCATGAGCGCGTGCTCGATCCCACCATCGAGCAGTTGTTCTTCAAGCCGACGAAGGATCCGGTGCCGCTCTCGGCCCTCACCATTCGCGGCAACAATCGCGCGTACGGCCATGACTACCGGCCCTCGCCGTGCCGGCTCGTCGAGTGGATGATCGCCGCGATCGATTACGACCTCACGCGGCTCACCTTCGTGGATCACGGCGCGGGAAAAGGGCGCGTCCTGCTGCTCGCCTCGCAATATCCCTTCCAGGCCATCGGCGGCGTCGAGTTCGCCGAGGAGCTGCACGACGACGCGACCATGAACATCGCCCAGTTCCCGCGGAGCCGCATGAAGTGCCGCAACGTCGAATGCGTGCTCGACGATGCAGCCGCGCTCGGGCCGCCCGAAGGCGAATCCGTGCATTACTTCTTCAACCCGTTCTCGCGGGAAGTGTTCGCCGAGGTGCTCGACAATATCGTCGTGTCGTACCGGAGGCGGCCGCGCCGGCTCTATCTCGTCCTCGTCGATCCGCTGGGAACCGACCTCATCGACCAGAGCGGCGTGTTCCAGCGCCACGCCTTGCCGCAGCTCGAGCGTCTCAAGGTGAAGGCGTTCAGCCCTTACGAGGTCGCACTCTACCGCTCGCTCGCTTAAGCCTGCGCTCGCGGCTTTCGCTACTTTACGCCGAGCTTCTTCTGCAGGCTCGTCGACGACGTCGTGTATTGGAAGATCAGCTTCTTGTCGGGATAGATGTAGTGATGCGCTTCCTGCGCCATCAGCGCCGCCTCGTGAAAGCCTGACAGGATCAGCTTCAGTTTTCCGTGATAGGTGTTGATGTCGCCGATGGCGAAGATGCCCTTTTCGCTCGTCTCGAATTTCGCCGTATCCACCGGGATCAGGTTCTCCTCGAGATTGAGGCCCCAATCGGCGACCGGCCCGAGCTTCATGGTGAGGCCGAAGAAGGGAAGCATGACCTCGCAGGGCAGCTCGAAGGTGCCCCCGTCGGCGCCCTTTACCGTGACCGCGCGGAGCTGTCCGCCCTCGCCGTGCAGTTCGGTCACCTGGCCGAGCTTGAAACTGATCTTTCCCTTCTCGGCGAGGGCGAGCATCTTTTGCACCGATGCCGGCGCGGCGCGGAACTCGGCGCGCCGGTGAAGCAGCGTGAGCGACTTGGCGACGGGCTCAAGGTTCAGGGTCCAATCGAGCGCGGAGTCGCCGCCGCCGACGACGAGCACGTCGCGATCCCTGAAATTCTCCATCTTGCGCACCGAGTAGAAGACCGACTTGCCTTCATATTGCTCGATGCCGGGGAGCGGCGGACGCTTTGGCGTGAAGGAGCCGCCGCCCGCGGCGATCACCACCACTTTGCAATCGAGTACGGTGTCGGCGTCGGTCGTGAGGCGAAAGCCGCCGTTCCGCCGTTCAAGGCTCTCCACCCTTTGATTGAAATGAAACTCGGCCCCAAACGGCTTGATCTGCTCCATCAGCCGATCGGTCAGCTCCTGGCCCGTCACAACGGTCAAACCCGGAATGTCGTAGATCGGCTTTTCCGGATAGAGCTCGGTGCATTGCCCGCCCGCGCGGTCGAGAATATCAATCAAATGGCATTTGACGTCGACGAGACCGAGCTCGAACACGGCGAACAGCCCGACGGGGCCTGCGCCGACGATTACGACGTCTGTGGTGATGACTTTGTCGGACATGAACCGCTCAGAATTGTTTCTCGGGAACGCGAACCACGAGACCGTCAAGCGCCTCGGTGACCTTGATCTGACAGGAGAGCCGGCTCGACGGCCTCACATCGAAGGCGAAGTCGAGCATGTCTTCCTCCATCTGTTCGGGCGCGCCCGTCTTCTCACGCCAGGCCTCGTCGACATAGACGTGGCAGGTCGCGCAGGCGCAGGCGCCTCCGCATTCCGCGGCGATGCCGGCGACCCCATTCTTAACCGCCGCCTCCATCACGGTCATGCCCGGTTCCGCCTCGACCACGCGCTCGATCCCATCGTTCTGAATAAAAGTAATCCTGGCCATCACATTGGCGCGCGGAAGTCGACCGATCTCGGGGATCGGGCGGCGGTTGATGCGCGCCCGAAGGACGAAGGCGCGAGGAGGATCCCCCGCTCGCGGCCCGTGCTCTATAGGGCAATTGAATCTCAAACTCCAGCGCCTTCGCCGCGGCGCTTCCGCGCGATCTCTGAAGCGGGCGCCAGTATAGATTTGCGTATTGGGCGCCTCCGATTCAATTGTGCCGGGGCCCCCCCCGTTCAAGGCGACAGCTTCGGTTGAGAGCGCGCTCATCGGCCATAGCCGATGGCTTTCACCTGGCTTGCCAGCGTGATTTTGGCGAGGGCTTTTGGGATGCTTGGCAGTCTGAGACCGGCAATACCCGAAGAGAACGTGTTACCTTCCTGCAACCACCGGCCCATACTCGCACTCGCGGCGACCGCCGGCACTGTCGAATCTACCAGCAATATTAGTGACTTAGGACGCATCAACCATAGCCGCCGATTAAACTTTTTTTAGCCCTAAAAATTCGTTAACGATTACAACAGAGGGGGAGATGCGTCGGGTGCCCTTCCGGATAGGTATAAGCGTCCGGATTCCGGGCAGTTCGGCTATGGTGCCTTGGCACCGCAGCTGGCGGGTCTCGCGTAGCAAGGCGCGCAATTCTCTCATGAGTTTTCGTCGGTTGCTTCTCTCATGAGTTTTCGTCGGTTGCGAGGAACGCGTTATGGCGCAAGAGCAAGCGAAGTCGCCGCCGGGAACGGCGGCAACGGGGGCCAAGGACAAATCGCAAAACCCGCTCGAAGCAATGACCCGGTCGCGCGAGGAAATGCCGGGCAGCGCTTCTTCCGGTGAGCGGAACCCCGATCTCCCCAAACGGACCTCTCTCGCGGAGCGGCTCAAGGCTGAGCAGCGCAAGCGCGATGGCGCCGAGCCGAAGCGCGAAGAGCCGGCAAAAAAGGCGCCGCAAGAAGCGGCTCAGAAGCCGCCTTTGGAGTTCACCGAGCCTCAAGCCCAGAGCGCGCCGCCGCCGCCGCGGCAATTCGTTCGCACGAGGCGCCCCGCGGGGCCGCCGCCGCAACGCCGCCTTTCCGCGCCCGCCAACGACGATTTCCCCTCGATCGGCGGCCTTATCTTCGCACTCCAGCAGCGGCCATCGCGCACGCCCTTCCTGGTCGCGCTCGGCGCATCGATCGCCTGGTTCCTCATCGGCGGCTTTTTAGCCTTTGGGCTGATCTCGAACCAGGTCTCCGCGGGCGGAATCTCGGGGCTGCTCGGCAGCACCTCGGCGCTCACCGCGGCGCTTGCGCTTATCGTCCCCATTGTCATCTTCTGGTTCCTCGCCCTTCTCGTCTGGCGCGCCCAGGAACTCCGCCTCATGGCCTCGGCCATGACCGAGGTCGCGGTGCGCCTCGCCGAGCCGGACCGGCTTGCCGAGCAATCCGTCGCTTCCGTCGGCCAGACGATCCGGCGACAAGTCGCCGCGATGAACGATGCCATCTCGCGCGCCATCGGCCGGGCGAGCGAGCTCGAAGCCATGGTGCATAGCGAGGTTGCCGCGCTCGAGCGGTCCTACGGCGAGAACGAGCACCGCGTCAGGACGCTCATCAGCGAGCTCGTCACCGAGCGCCAAGCGCTCGCCAATAACAGCCAGCGCGTGAGCGAAGCGCTGAAGGGCGTCGGCGCGCAGATCGCGCGCGACATCACCACGGCTTCGGCTTCGATCGACAAGAAGCTTGCCGAGCGCGGCGTGCAACTGACCGAGCTTCTCGTCTCCCGGTCGAGCGAGGCTGCCGATCAGGTCCACAAGGCGCAGGCGCGCGTCGCCGACGCCGTGCCCGCCCTGATCGAACGCCTGAGCAAGGAACAGGGGCGCCTCACCGAGGTGATCGAAGGGGCGACCCACAACCTCGCCGCGCTCGAAGGCGCGATCGTTCAGCGCACGACCACGCTGGACAAGACCATGAAGGAGCGCACCGAGACGCTGCAAGTCTCGCTCGCGGCCCGCATCGAGGGGCTGGAAAATTCCGTCGCCCAGGGCGCGCTGCTCCTCGACAAGACGATGAAGGATCGCACCGACGCCTTCACCGGTCTCCTGTCGCAAGGCGCCGTTCTGTTCGACAACACGCTGAAACAGCGCACCGATGCCTTGACGGTGGCGATTGCCGAGGGCGCGGGAACTCTTCGACAACACGCTGAAACAGCGCACCGATGCCTTGACGGTGGCGATTGCCGAGGGCGGGAACTCTCGACAGCGATGAAGGAGCGCACCGAGGCCTTCACCAACCTTGTCGCGCAAGGCGCCGTCTGTTCGACAACACGCTGAAACAGCGCACCGATGCCCTGACGGTGGCGATCGCCGATGGCGCGGGAACTCTCGACAACACGCTGAAACAGCGCACCGATGCCCTGACGGTGGCGATCGCCGATGGCGACACGGCGATGAAGGAGCGCACCGAGACCTTCACCAACCTTGTCGCGCAAGGCGCCGAACTGTTCGACAACACGCTGAAACAGCGCACCGACGCGCTGACCGTGGCGATCGGCGAAGGTGCGGGCGCGCTCGACAAGACGCTCAGGGAGCACACCGAGTATTTCAACGCCGTGATAGACGAAAAAGCGGCGCTCATGGACAGGCAGTTGCACGATCGCACGACCCAGTTCCTGACCGCGATCAATCACGGCGCCATCGCTCTCGACAGGACGCTGGCCGAGCGGGCCGAGACGTTCACCAATTCGCTGTTCCAGCGAGTGAAGGCGCTTGAAAGCGCCATCGGCCAGCAGACCGCGACCCTCGACAGGACCATGACCGAGCGGGCGCAAGCCGTGATCGTAGCGCTTGCCGAGCGGCTGCAGGCGATCGATTCCACCTTCAGCCAGCGCACCGCCGAGACTGACCGGATGCTCGGCGAGCACGCGCGCACCGCCGCCGACACCTTCGGCAAGCAGACGGCGCAACTCAATCAGGTGCTCGCCAACAACTCGGCCATCATCCAGCAGACCGCAAATCAGGTCGGCGCGCAGTCGCGGGAGGCGGTTTCGGTCCTTACCAGCCAGACGCAAACGCTTCGGGAAGTGTCGCGCGGGCTGCTCGAGCAGATCCACGGCCTCACCCAGCGTTTCGAGAATCAGGGACAGGCGATCCTTACCGCCGCCAAGGCGCTCGATTCCTCGAACACGAAGATCGACTCGATTCTCGAAGGCCGGCACCAGTCGATCATCTCGCTTCTGCATACGGTGAACACCAAGGCGCAAGACCTCGACAACATGATGCGCTCCTACGCCGGTATGGTGGAGAACGCCATGACCCAGGCGGAAGCGCGCGCCAAGCAGGTCGGCACCGCGCTCGCCCGCGATACGTCGGGTCAGGCGCAAGCCGCGCTCGCCCAGATCGAGCGGCTGCGCGAAGAGGCGCAGGCGCACACCGCGCGCGCGGTCAACGACCTCAAGGGCAGCTTCGAGACCGTCATTACCCAGATCGGCCGTCAGCTCGAGCAGATGCGCGGCCAGTTCGACAACACCTCGCGCGGCATGCGCGAGGCGGCGCAGCAGACGGCGAGCGATCTCGAAAGCCTGCGTCAGGAGATGCAGCGGCGCATGGAGGCGTTGCCCGAGCATACCGCGCAAGCGACGGCCGCCATTCGCAAGGCGCTGAGCGACCAGCTGCGCGAGATCGAGGCGATCACGCCGGTCTTGAACCGCCCTGCCCCGCTCCAGGCTCCGGCGCCCGAGCCTGTCCGCCAGCCGCAAACGCCAAGCCCGGCTCAGGCTCAGTTCGGTGCGGCACAACCGTTCCCCCAATTCGATCCGCGCGGACGGCAGATGGCCCAGCCCGAGGGCGGCGACATCGGAAAAGTGGCGGGCGGGCTTGCCCAACAATTGGCAGGCGCCTCTCACGCCCCACGCCCGGCGGGGCAACAAGGCGCCCCATGGTCGCCCGGCGAGATGGCGGGGCGGACTGCAGAGGGTCTGCTGGGTGCCCGCGCGGCCCCGCCCCCGCAACAAGGCGGTCAGCTCCGTCTCGATGAGATTGCCCGCGCCGTCGACTACCGCACGGCGACGGAGATCTGGCAGCGCTTCAGGGCCGGAGAGCGCGGCGTGCTCGGGCGCCACATCTACAATCCCGAAGGCCAGGCCACGTTCGACGAGATCGCGCGCCGCTACGGCCGCGAGAACGAGTTCCACCTTACCGTCGACCGTTACATCGCCGATTTCGAGCGCCTGCTCGGCGAGGCCGAGGCGCGCGATCCCCAGGGAGGCATGCTGCAGAACTATCTGACCTCGGAGTTGGGACGCGTCTATCTCCTTCTCGCGCATGCAAGCGGACGTCTGCGCTAGGCGCGGAGCTTAAGGCTCTTCCCATGCCTCCCGGCGAGGGACGCGGGTTTGGGTGCGGTTTTGCGCGCTCGCATCCCGCAAGACGCCCACCCGCCTCGACGGCCTACAAAAGGTCCCCGAGATACGGGTAGGGAGTGGTGCAGGACCGGTATTTGGATCGGCAGCGGCTCAAGCACCTCTGAACCCCTTCCGGGCAACGCATGAGACAGAGACTATAACGATGCTTGCAAAAGCTCGCCGCCTCCGCGTCTCTTGCGCCGAGGCCAAGCTCGCGCAGAGCGAGCGTCAGGCCCGCGGCCAACACGGCAATCAGCATTTTCATGTGGCGCACCTTGCTGCCGGATATCCGCGGTCGAGAATAGAGCAGATGACGGCCCGCAGAAGGGCCTTGCGGTCCGTGAAGGATCGTGCCGCCACGCTTTAAGCCTTGCGGGAAGCGACCCAGGTCGTGGTGTCCTGCAGCACCTCGGTGAAGGCCTGATTCAGCGCGGCGATGGCATCGCCCGGAGAATCGCTTGACGCCGGCACCCGCGCGCTGAAGCCCTTGGTCGCGATCACCTTGCCCGAGCCGGCATTGACCAGCTTCGCGAAGATCTCGATCTCGGCATAGGCCTTGCCGCTCGTCACATCAATCTGGAAGGCGCGCAGATCGGTGAGGAGAGCATACTGACCCGTCGAGGCGCTCACGGCCTTCACCGCTCCGGAATTCTGGAAAGTCTCGATGATGCGCGCCTGCACCAAGCGCGGAAGGCGATCGCTCCAGGCGACGCCCTTGTAGTAGGACACCTGATCGGCCTGCGGCCGCACCATCAGGCGGTTGGTCTCGAGCGCATGCACGGCGGTCGGCTCGTAAACGGCGAGCTGCCAGTGCGCGGGACGCGGGGCGGCGGCGAAGGAGCGCGGCGCGACGAGGTCATAGGTCGATGGCGGCCTTCCACCTCCCGCCAAGGCGCAGCCGACGAGCCCCAGGCAAAGCACGCCCGCAGCCAGCGTTGGCGCTGATCGTGACATGACCGATCGCCCCCGGTTAGGAGACACCCCCAATGGCCCTCGCAGGGCTCGTTATCTTCCTTTCGGAGTGTATTCCGGGACCTGGCTTCCACCAAGCAAAAAACCCCTCGGATCGGCCTCGAGCTTCTCCAGAATTCGGTTGAGCGTTACTGCCGCGCGGCGTCCCTCGCGCATGAAATTCCCGAATTCCTGAAGACTTTCTCGCGCCTGACGGGTCAACCCGTCCACATTATCCCCAAGCGAAACTTCGAGCTTGGTCGACAATGACTTGAATGCCTGAGCGCCTTGCTGCACGTCGGTAATGGCTTGGCCAATATCGTCCTTTTTCGCGTTCAGCATAGTGGTGAACTGCTCGACATTGGTCATCGTCGTGTTGATCGCCTTCTCGTTCTCGTCGAGGAGCGCATTCAGCTTGGAAATGAACACATTGGCGTTGTTGAGCGCGGCCGAGCCCGCCTCGAACACGCCCTGGCCGGAGCCGGCGTCGGCCTGGATCACCGGGATGGGGTTCTCGGCCGTCGCCAAGAGAAGCGGCGAATCGGGGGTCCCCGGGGTGATCTGGATTCCGCTCCCGCCCGTGAGCCCCATAGACTGGATGCTCGCGTGGGAATTCTCGCGCACCGGCGTGTCGTCGCGGACGCTGACAAGGACCTGCACCTTCCGCGCATCCTGAGGATCGAGCGCGAAGGACTGCACCTCGCCGACCCTGATGCCGTTGAAGCCGACGCTTGATCCCGTGGTCAGTCCCGCAACCGAGCTTTCGAACACGATCGAGTAGCGCTGGCCGCCGCCGCCGAAATTGCTCATCCAGAACACGAAGAGGAAGGCGATCGCGAGCACGCCGAGCACGAAGCCCCCGATCATCAGGTAATTGGCTTTGGTTTCCATCAAATCGGTTCCTTAAGACGCGCGACGCTCATCAGGCAGGGATCCGCGGCCGCTCGCCCGGAGAGGCCGCGCGCGCCCGCTCGCCGCAGAAATATTCCTTGATCCACGCGTGGTTCGGATGGCGCTGCAACTCGGTGGGCGAGCCGGTCCGCACGATCTTCTTGTCGGCAAGCACGGCCACCCTGTCGGCCACGGTGAAGATCGTATCAAGATCGTGGGTCACCATATAGACCGTGAGTCCGAGCGTCTGCTGCAGCTTGCGGATCAGATGGTCGAAATCTGTCGCCCCGATCGGATCGAGTCCCGCCGTGGGCTCGTCGAGAAACACGATTTCGGGATCGAGCGCGAGTGCGCGGGCAAGGCCTGCCCGTTTGCGCATGCCGCCGGACAGCTCAGACGGGAATTTGTAGGCGGCGTTGGGCGGAAGCCCGACCATGGCGAGCTTGAGAAACGCGAGATCGTCCATCATCGCCTGCGGCAGTTCGAGATGCTCGCGCATCGGCACCTGAATGTTCTGCAGCACCGTGAGCGAGGAGAACAGCGCGCCGTCCTGGAACAGAATGCCCCAGCGCCGCTCGATATCGAGGCGGTCTTGCGGCGAAAGCGTCTTGGTGTTCTGCCCGAACAGCCCGACATCGCCGGCATCGGGCTTCACCAGCCCCGTGATCACCCGCATCAGCACCGACTTGCCCTGGCCGGAGCCGCCGACGATGGCGAGGATCTCGCCGCGATAGACGTCGAGATTGAGCCCGTCCCAAATCTGATGGCTGCCGAAGCTCTTGGCGAGCCCGCGCACGCGGATCACAACCTCGCGTCCGTTCTCGACGATCACACCCCAATCCCCGACAGAAACATGGCGAACACGGCGTCAAGAATTATCACCAGGAAGATCGCCTTGACCACGGCGCTGGTTACATGCGTGCCGAGGGATTCAGCGCTTCCTTCGACTTTGAGGCCTTCGAGGCAGCCGACGAGGCCGATGATGACGGCGGCGAAGGGCGCCTTGATCATGCCGGCCATGAAATGCTGGAAGTCCACGACGTCGCGCAGCTTGTCGAGATAGTTCTGCGCGTCGAGCCCGAGAACGGCGAAAGCCATCACGCCGCCGCCGGCGAGGCCCATCAGGTCGCCGATAAATGTGAGAAGCGGAAGCGCCACCACGAGAGCGAGGATGCGAGGCAGCACGAGCGTGTCCATCGGGTCGATGCCGAGCGTGCGCATGGCATCGATCTCCTCGCGCATCTTCATCGAGCCGATCTCGGCGGTGAAAGCGGAGCCGGAGCGGCCCGCCACCATGATGGCGGTCAAGAGAATGCCGACCTCGCGCAGCGTGAGGATGGCGACCATGTTGACGGCGAAGGGCTCCGCCCCGAAAGGCTTCAGCTGAACCACGCCCTGCTGCATCACAACGGCGCCGATCAGGAAGCATATCAGCGCGATGATCGGCACGGCGCGAAAGCCGACATGGTCGAGATGGTGGATGAAGGAGATGGGACGGAAGCGCCAGGGCTGGCGGATCATGCGCCCGAGCGCGGCCGTGACTTCGCCAAGAAAGGCCGTGAGCTGGACGACGTCGCGCCACACGCCGGTCAGCGTCTTGGTCATGTCATCGGTCAGGAACTGCAGCGGCTTCCGCTTCTCGATCGCCGGGCGCTCGACGACGCCGCGACGCCGCACCTCCTCGATCAGGATGCGGAAGCCTTCGGTCGCTCCGGCATAGCGCGTCCGCAGACCGCTCTTCTCCCAGGCGGCCGCCGTCCGCTGCAGAAGCATGGCGCCAGCGGTATCGATCTCGGCAATGCCGGCAATATCCATTTCGCCGGTGAAGTCGGGCGTGGGCGGGATCGGCACGCGCAGGCGCTTGAGCGCGGTGTCGAGCTTGGTTGCCTCGGCGACGGTCCAGGCGCCTGTGGCCACAAGCCGGAACGTCGTGCCCCTCAGCTCGACGCGGAAGCCGGGTGCGCGGGCTTGCGTCGGCAGGACAACCTGATGGTCGCGCTTGAGCATCTAAGGGCTTAGCCTGAAGCTGTTAACCGGCGCCGTTGGAAGGCCTCTGTTTCTGAACGAAAATCCGGAAGAAAGAAAGGCGTTATGGCGGGATCTGGGCGTGGGCTTGACGGCCTTCCGCCGCGCGGGAGCGGGCTTACGCTTTCGGTCGCGGTCGAACGCTGGCCGATCAGCGGCGGCTTTACCATTTCCCGCGGGGCCAAGCACGAAGCGGAGGTGGTCGTCGCCACCATCAGTGACGGCGCCCATACCGGGCGCGGCGAATGCGTCCCTTACGCGCGTTACGGCGAGAGCGTCGAGGGCGTGGCAGCGGCAATCGAGGCTTGCGCTCAAAGCTTGGCAAAGGGCTTGAGCCGGGCCGGGCTTCTCGAAGCGATGCCGCCCGGGGCCGCGCGCAATGCGCTCGATTGCGCCTTGTGGGATTTCGAGGCGAAGCGGGCGCGCCGGAGCGCTTCCGATCTGGCGGGGCTCGGACCGCTCAAGCCCGTGCTTACGGCCTTGACGGTTTCGCTCGGAACTCCCGAAACGATGGCGGAGAGGGCGCGCGAAGCAGGCGCCCATCCCCTGCTCAAGCTCAAGCTCGGGGGAGAGGGCGATGCCGAGCGCCTCGCCGCCGTGCGCGAGGCAGCGCCCGGCGCGAGGCTGATCGCCGATGCGAACGAGGCGTGGCGGCCCGAAACACTGGAACACCTATTCGATGCCGCGGCGAATGCCTGCGTCGAGCTGATCGAGCAGCCGCTGCCGGCCTCTCAAGACCACATCTTGCAACATATCGCGCATCCTGTTCCGCTCTGCGCCGACGAGTTGGTCCACGATCGTGCTTCGCTCGAGCCGATCGCCGCGCGTTATGACGCGGTGAACGTCAAGCTCGACAAAGCCGGCGGTCTGACCGAGGCGCTCGCGGTCAAGGCAAGAGCCCGCGCGCTCGGGCTGAAAGTGATGGTGGGCAGCATGGTCGGGACGTCGCTCGCCATGGCCCCTGCCCTTCTCCTGGCGCAAGGCGCGGATTTCGTCGATCTCGACGGCCCGCTCCTGCTCGCGCGCGACCGCGTGCCCGGGCTCGCTTACGAGGGAGGCATGGTGCTCCCTCCGCCTCCCGCTCTATGGGGCTGACCGGACGTCTATCAGTGGAGTGAACGCAATGGCCAACAAGACCTCCATCAAGTCAACGAAGGTCACAAAGAACGCCGCCGCCAAGCGAACCGCAGCGAAGGCGGCTAAACTGCGCAAGGCGGCACCAAAGTCGCCTGCCGGCAAGGCCGCAAAGCCCGTCCTCCTCTCAGGCGGCAACCCTCAGATCCCGAAGGGCTACGGCGACGCCCCCGTGCAGGCCTATATCGCGGCCATGCCGGGCTGGAAACGCGACGTCGGGCGCCGCCTCGACGCGCTCATCGTGCGCACCGTCCCCGCCGTGCGCAAGGCAGTCAAATGGAACTCGCCGCTTTACGGAGTCGAGGGCCAAGGCTGGTTCCTCGGCATCCATTGCTTCACGAAGTACGTCAAGGTGGCGTTCTTCCGCGGTGCGGCGCTGCGTCCTGTTCCCCCGGGCCCCTCCAAGAGCAAGGACACGCGTTACCTCGACATCCATGAGGACGACCAGCTCGACGAAGCTCAGCTCGCCGGTTGGATCAAGCAAGCAAGCCAATTCCCCGGCGAACACATGTGAGCGGGAGGTCGCGAGGTGCGCGCGTGGCCGTCAGTCCGGAGTGTGCCCCTTAAGCTGGCACGGCCTCACATCCTGCCGCAGCGTCCCGCGAGCAGCTGATCCGCCTTCTTCTTCTGCTCGTCTGCATCGTCTCTCCTCATCAATTTGCTCCGCGCGCAGGGCGCGGGAATTCTGCACCGCGAAGCACGCTACCGGTCTCCGCCCGCCTCGTCTTGAGATGAATCAAGAGGAGAGGCCGCGAAATCCTGGGGCCATATCTCATGCGATTGAGAGGTTTCGATGGCGGCAGCCTCGGTGGGCCCTTCATGCCAGAGTTGCGTCAGGCGATAGGCGCAAGCCGCCCCTGCCAGCGCAAGCAGCGCCATAGCGCCGTAGGCCGCGCCGGCGAAGTTCGCGTAGAGCGGGCCAGAGGCGAGCGTCGCGGTGCCGAGCGCGATCCCGGCGACAGCAGCGGCATAGAGGCCTTGCGCCGTGGCGGCGCGATCCTCGGGGACGGCATGCGTGAGGAAATGGATGGCGGCGACGTGGGCCGCGCCGAAGCTCATGGCATGAAGCGTTTGCAGCGGGCCGAGCAGCACGAGCGGCGGGTCGAGAGCCATGACGCTCCATCGCAACGCCGCCGCGAGCCCGGCAAGCATGAGAAGCCGCGCCGTGCCGACAGAGGCGATGGCGCGGGCCGAAGCCGCGAACAGCGCCACCTCGGCGATCACGCCGATCGACCACAGTACCCCGATCGCGCTGTCGGGAATGCCCTCGGCGCGCCAATGCAGCGTGCCGAAGCTGTAATAGAGGGCGTGGCTCGCCTGGATCAGGCTCGCTGCAAGAAGAAACAGCAGAAAGACCGGCGCGTGGATCAGCCGGAACGCGTCCGTGAATTTCACGCCCCGGAGCGGCGCAAGACCGCGCCCCCGCCCGTCAAGGTCGCGCGGCAGAAGATGCGCGCCGAGAACGAGGAGCGCCGTGCCGGCGACGAGGAGCGGCAGCACGACCTTGGGTCCGATAAGGCCGATGATGACACCCGAGCCAAGATTTGCCGCGATAAAGCTGAGAGAGCCCCACAGCCTCACCCGTCCATAGTTCATTGTCCCGTTTCGGATCCCACGCGCCGCCACGGTCTCCATCAGGGGCATGATCGTCGTCCAGTTGATGGCGAGAAGGATGCTCGCGGCAAGCATCTGCCAGAACCCGCTCGCGGCCCAGAGCAGAATGAACGAAAGGAGCGAGCCCCAAGCGAGCGCGATGACAATGTTGCGCCGGCTCCCGGCAAGATCGGCGGCGAAGCCGATCAGCGGCGTAAAGACGATGCGGGTGAAGAGCGGAGCGGCGAGAAGCACCGCGATCTCGCCCGCGTCGAGGCGCCGCCAATCCAGCCAAACCGGCATGAAGGGGAGATAGCAGCCGACCACGAAGAACAGCGCGGCGTAGAGGAGACCGAGACGCCGGGCGAAAGGTAAGCCGGACGCGGCCGGCCGCGGCATGTTTCCCATGGCGTTCGAAGAGTCCCTGGTGCCTGTTGCGCTCGGCGCCCTTCCCTAGAAGCGCGCGAGCGTTTCATGCGTTCTGGTGGGACCCTTATGGCCCAAGCCGGAGAGGGCTGCACAACCCCATTGCCGCAGCTTCGCGACGTCCACCACGCCGCCGCGGATGTCATTGTTGTCGTTAGATAATCAATTACTTACGGGATTTGGTAAAAATTCCTCACCGTCCCCTTGAAACCCGGGAGCCTGCGAACCATCTCCAGGTAGACGCGATTTCCCCCAAAGCGTCCCCCAAACTGACGCATGAGAGTAAAACGGCCTGGTTCCCCCCAACCGGGCCGTTTCCTTTTTGCGCCGGCTCTTGTCCTTTTTGCGCCAACTCTTGCGGCGCTTTAGCCGGGCGGGCAGGCCCAAATGGTGGGCTGCGAGCACATTCTCGAAGAACTGCCGCGCCGAATGCTCCCAACTGAAACGAAGCGCATGCGCCCGCGCCGCCGCGCGGTCGAGCTCGAGCGCCTTGAGCGCCGCCTCTCTCAAATCGGCGCCGATAACGGCTGCCCGCGCGTCCGTGAGGACATCGAGAGGGCCGGTCGCCGGAAAGGCGGCAACAGGGAGGCCGGCGGCAAGTGCTTCCAGCAGAACGAGACCGAACGTGTCGGTCACGCTCGGAAACACGAACGTGTCGGCCGAGGCGTAAGCGTCCGCGAGCGCCTCGCCCGCAAGAGGACCCGTGAATAGCGCCTCCGGATAGAGGCGCTTGAGTTCTCCCGCCTGCGGTCCGTCTCCGACCACCACCTTCCGGCCGGGCAGGTCGAGAGCGAGAAACGCGCTCACGTTCTTCTCCACGGCGATGCGACCGACATAGAGGAAGACCGGCGCAGGGCCGAACAGCCTGACATTCCTCGGCTTGAACAATTCGGTGTCGACGCCGCGCGACCACGGCATCAGCCGCGTGAAGCCGCGGGATTCAAGGTCTGCCGCAAGCGACGGCGTTGCGACGAAGGTGCCGGCCGCTCCATTATGGAACCCCCGCTGCAACGCGTAGCACCAGGTGTCGGGCACCGGCAGCCGGGCGGAGACGTATTCGGGAAAACGGGTGTGATAGCTCGTGGTGAAGGGCCATTTGGTTTTCCGGCAATAGCGGCGCGTCATGAAGCCGATCGGTCCCTCCGTGGCAATATGAATGAAGTCGGGGCGCACCGCCTCAACATGACGGGCGATCGCGCGCGGGCCGGCAAGCGCCAGCCTGATCTCGGGATAGGTCGGACAGGGGAGCGTGTGGAAATCTGGCGGCGTGAGAAAACTCAGCTCGAAGCCGAGAGCGGGCGCTTCGGCCGCGAGCCGCTCATAGGTCCTGACCACACCGTTCACTTGGGGCTGCCACGCGTCGGTTGCGACAAGCACCCGCATCATGCGGCGGCCTCGAGCTCGTCGGCCAGAGACTGGAACTTCGGCTTGTCCTCGCCATGCGCCCAATGAATGAGCTCCAAGACCCCGTCTTCGGTCTCGGCGACAGCCGTGCGGCTCTCAACCCAATCGCCGGTGTTCACATAGGCGATGTCGCCGACCTCGCGCATCGCTGCGTGGTGAATATGGCCGCAGATCACCCCTTGCGCGTCGTTCCGGCGCGCTTCCTGCGCGAGTGCCGCTTCGAACTCGCCGATATAATTCACCGCGCGCTTGACCCTTTGCTTGAGATAGGCCGAGAGCGACCAGTAAGGCAGTCCGAGAAGGCGGCGGACGGCATTGAAATGGGTGTTGGCCCAAAGTGCGACCGCGTAGCTCCAGTCGCCGAACAGGGCGAGCCATTTGGCGTAGCGAACGACGACGTCGAACTCGTCGCCATGAATGATGAGATAGCGGCGCCCGTCGGCCGCCACGTGGATGGCGTGCCGTTCGATGGCGATGCCGCCGAAACGTGAGCCGCAATAGTCGCGCATCGCCTCGTCGTGATTGCCGGGGATGTAAACGAGGTCGGTCCCTTTGCGCACTTTGCGCAGGAGCTTCTGCAGAACGTCATTGTGAGATTGCGGCCAGTAGATGCCGCGCTTGATGCGCCAGAAATCGACGATGTCGCCAATCAGGTAGATTCGGGGAGCGTCGTTGCAGCGCAGGAAGTCGATGAAGGCCTCGGCCTGGCAGGCTTTCGTGCCCAAATGTAGATCCGAGACGAAAATCGCGCGGTAGCGCTTCACCCCCGATTCATGACGCACGTCGTCTTCAGTCCCCGCCTGCATCGCTATGGTGGTGACTTACGGTGCGTTTGTTTCAGGCATATGACATTGGCGGACAAGGTTAAAGCGGACGCATGGAACAGAGCAGCCTCATGACGCGGCTTGCGGGCGCGCTCGGCTCGGCCGTCGTCGATGCGAAACCTCTTGCCGCAGGCTTCGGTCTCACCGGGCTCGAGGTGAGGCTTGCTGATGGCAGGCATCTTGCGGTCAAGGCGCGCACGGGAGGCGAGGCCCGCTTCTCGGACCTCACGCTCGAGGCTTACATGCTCGGCGAACTCGCGCGCCGCTCCGAGCTCCCCGTGCCGCGCGTGCATCACGCCGAGCCCGGACTCCTGGCGATGGATTTCATCGAAACCGACGGGAGCGGAATTGTGCCAAGCGCGGAACGTCATGCCGGCGAATTGATCGCGAGGCTTCATGCCACCCCGCGCGAGGCGTTCGGCTATGATCGCGATACGCTGATCGGACCGCTCGCGCAGCCAAATCCGGTTTCGCCAAGCTGGGTGCCCTTCTTCCGCGACCACCGTCTTCTGTTCATGGCGCATGCGGCGCACCGGGAAGGGGCGCTCCCCTCGGCGATGCTTCGCCGGATCGGGCGTTTCGCAGAACGGATCGGCGATTACCTTATTGAGCCGGCCTTCCCGAGCCTGCTGCACGGCGATTTGTGGACCGGGAACGTGCTGGTGAAGGGCGGCAAGATCGCGGGCTTCGTCGATCCCGCAATCTCTTGCGGGCATCCCGAGATCGAACTCGCGTTCGCGACACTTTTTGGCACGTTCGGGGAGCCGTTCTTTGCGGCCTATGAAAGCCTGATGCCGCCAGAGGCGGGTTTTCACGAGCTGCGGCGTGACCTCTACAATCTCTATCCGCTTCTCGTGCATGTCAGGCTGTTCGGCGGGGGCTATCTCGCCGGCGTCGATCGAACGCTCGCGCGGCTCGGTCTCTAGCCGAGAAAAAAGAACCGGCCCGGGCGATGCCGGGCCGGTCTTCCCTGCGAAACGAGCCGAGCTCTAAAGGCGTGGCCTTTGACAGCGGGCTTCGGCTCGCCCCCCCATCGTATTCCTGAGCCTTCATATGCGGAGTTGCGTCAGGTCCCCTCAGTTCGTCCGGCAGTGACCAGGCCCCCCAGCCCCGTCCCCCGTCTCAATTTGTGGCCAAAGGCTAGCCCGGCGCCGCGGGACGCTTCAACCGTGCGGCAAGGCTCATGCGCAAAACGCCCAAGCACTGTGGCACAAATACCAAGTCCTGGCTTTTTAACGAACAAGTTCAATAGTTTATTTTAACTCTCCGACTTCCCAGCAAGGCCGAAAGCCCGGCGCGAGGACGCGCCCGCGTGATCCAAATTGCCGATTTCGCACCAAACTTTGTGAGATCTTGTTGCAGTTGAGCAACGTGGTTTTTTGGCCGTCGCGAGAGCGGCATCGGTGATTCGATTTTGCGTCGAAGGCCGGGCGTTGCCGCCTCACGGTCGCGTATGCAACATGCAAAAAAGGAGTTGGGGGGCGTTCGGATGAAGCTTCTTCGCTACGGCGCGGTTGGGCAGGAAAAGCCTGGAATTCTCAATCAGAAAGGCGCGATCCGCGACCTCTCGGGCGTGGTCGCGGACATCGCCGGAAGAGCGCTCGGACGCGAGAGTCTGGACCGTATCAGGGCGCTCGATCTCGCGGCGTTGCCTTTGGTTCAGGGCACGCCGCGCATCGGGGCTCCCGTCGGCGTGGTGCCGAAATTTCTCGGCATCGGACTGAACTACCGCGACCATGCCGAGGAGACCGGCATGCCGATCCCAGAACTCCCGATCGTTTTCGCCAAGGCAAGCTCGTGCGTCTCCGGTCCCAACGATCCCGTGACGGCGCCGCGCGGCTTCGAGCGCATGGATTTCGAGGTCGAGCTCGGCGTCATTATCGGTGAGCGCGCCAAGCGCGTGCCGGAGGCCGAGGCCCTCGATTACGTCGCAGGCTACGCGATCTCAAACGACATCTCCGAGCGCAGCCTGCAAAAGGGCGGCCCCGGCGAATGGATCAAGGCCAAGAGCTACGACACGTTCGGACCGCTCGGACCTTGGCTCGTGACCAAGGACGAAATCCCCGACCCGCAGAAGCTCAATCTCACGCTCGATCTCAACGGCGCGCGCATGCAGACCGGATCGACGGCGACGATGATTTTCAGCGTGGCCGCTCTCGTGAGCTATATCAGCAAGTACATGACGCTCGTGCCGGGCGACGTCATCACCACGGGCACGCCGCCGGGCGTCGGCATGGCGCGGAACCCGCGCGTGTTCCTGAAGCCCGGTGACGAGATCAACGCGACGGTCTCTGGCCTCGGCGAACAGCGGTTCAAGATCGTAGCGGAAAGCTTAAGCCGCCTTTCTCATCGCTTCGCCGGACGCGGCCAGAGCGCGTGGAAGTGATGCACGGGTCCCCTGCCCTTGCCGATACGAAGCTGATCCGCGGTTTCGATCGCCGCCGTGACATAGGCCTTCGCGACAACGACGGCCTCGCGGAGCGTAGCCCCTTTGGCAAGCTCGGCGGCGATGGCCGACGACAAGGTGCAGCCGGTGCCATGGGTGTTGCGCGTCTTCACGCGCAGCGCCTCTAGGCGAAGCGCCCCTTCCGCATCGATCAGGATATCGACGGCCGTTTCCCCTTCGACGTGACCGCCTTTGATCAGCACCGCTTTTGCTCCGAGCCGCTTAAGCGCCTCGGCCTGCGCCGACATTTCGCGCTCATCGCTCGCCTGGCTTTCACCGAGAAGCTTCGCCGCCTCGGGGAGGTTCGGCGTGATCAGGCTTGCGGGCGGCACCAGGACGGCGCGGAGCGTCTTGATGGCGTCCTCATCGAGAAGGGAATCGCCTGAGGCCGCGACCATCACCGGATCGAGCACGACGGGTACGTCGGGAAAGCATTTAAGCCCTTCGGCGACAGCCTCGATGAGCGCGCGCGTCGCCAGCATGCCGATCTTGACCGCGCCGACATCGAGATCGCGCGCCACCGCCTCGATCTGCTTGAGGATGAAATCTGGATGCATGGCGTGCACCGCTTCGACGCCCTGCGTGTTCTGCGCGGTGAGCGCGGTGATCGCGCTTGCCCCATACACGCCGAGCGCCGAGAAGGTCTTGAGGTCGGCCTGAATGCCGGCGCCTCCCGAGGAGTCCGAGCCGGCGATGGTGAGGGCGATCGCGGTCATGACCGTTCCTTACCGGCAGCGACCGGAAAAAGCGAGCGCGCCGATTCAGCCGATGGTCGCAAGGCCCGGAAACAACTCGATGATCCAGCTCGAAATCAGCGTCATCGAGTCGGTGAGGAAGAGAAGCCCGGTGAGCACGAGAAAGGCGCCGAGCACCTTCTCGACCGTCCCCAGATGGCTGCGGAACCGCTGCATCGTCCGCAGGAACGGCTTGATGGCGACCGCGGCGAGGATGAAGGGAATGCCGAGCCCGAGCGAATAGACGAGGAGCAGGCTCACACCTTGGCTGACCGAGTCTTCGCCAGCCGCGACGGCGAGAATCGCGCCGAGCACGGGCCCGATGCAGGGGGTCCAGCCGAACGCGAAGGCAAGCCCGATGACATAAGCGCCGACGAGCCCGGCAGGCCGCGCGTCGGCGTGATAGCGCGCCTCGCGATGCAGAATGGGAATGTGGATCACGCCAAGAAAGTGCAAGCCGGCGACGATGATGATCGCGCCCGCGATCTTGCTGAGAAGGGGCAGATTGGCGGCGAGCAACTGGCCCGCGGCGGTCGCGGTCGCACCGAGGACCACGAACACGGTGGTGAAGCCGAGCACGAAGGCGACCGACGACAGCACAACCGTGGTGTAGACGTGCGACGGCGTCTCGTCCTCGCCCGCGAGCTGGTCGAAGGTCGTCCCGCCCAGGAAACAGAGGTAAGGCGGGACGAGCGGCAGCACGCAGGGCGAGAGAAAGCTCAACACCCCGGCAATCAGCGCGCCGACATAGGTGACGTCCACGGAAGTCCTCCTGAAGGCCCCGAGCCCATAGCTCTTATCACGAAGAGATACGGATCAGCGCCAATTTGCGGAGATCACTTTAGCGTCAATTCGCGTGTTCTATTGGGGTCTTCTTCGGCGGCGGCCTACTCCGCCGCGTTCCCGGGCTTCAATGTCCCGGTACATTCTTCAGCTCGAATAGAGGCTGTCGGTTTCCGGATAATAGTGAAGCTTCATTGATCGTCCTCTAGGCGGAATTTGCGGTCGAAGAATGCATTATGAACTGTCTCGCCATCAACCAAAGTAACCACACGTAGAATGCGAGGTCGAGCCTCATCCGCCAACTTGATTTTGCCCCAGTAACGAATTCGACCACCGTCTTGCTTCTCACGTCGTATCGGGACCTTCATCACGGCGGAACACCAGCTGCGCTGAAGATAAAGCTCGTTTGCGAAGGACCTGTTCCTCAAAATAGCGCGTGGTCTTCAAGACGTGACCTTACGCGGCGGCGGCGCGGGCGCGCAAAGCGGCCGCCCTGATGGCGGCGATATTGTCGGCGTAGGTACCGCCCTTGAACACGCCGGAGCCCGCCACGATCACGTTCGCGCCCGCCGCGACGACGCGCGCGGCAGTCTCGGGGATGATGCCGCCGTCCACTTCGAGGTGAATGGGCCGCGCGCCGATCATCTTGCGGATCGCCGCGATCTTGTCGAGCTGGCTCGGCAGGAACGCCTGGCCGCCGAAGCCCGGATTGACCGTCATCACCAGAACGAGGTCGATCTTGTCGAGCACGTATTCGATCGCGCTCTCATGCGTGGACGGCGTGATGCTGACGCCCGCCTTCTTGCCGAGGCTCCTGATGAGCTCAAGCGAGCGGTCGAGATGCGGCCCCGCCTCGGCATGAACGGTGATGAGATCGGAGCCCGCTTTGGCGAAGGCCTCGATGAAGGGGTCGCAGGGCGCGATCATCAGATGCACGTCGAAGAGCTTGTTCGAGTGCGGGCGGAGCGCCTTCACCACGTCGGGTCCGATGGTGATGTTCGGCACGAAGTGACCGTCCATGACATCGACATGGATCCAGTCGCAGCCGGCGCGATCGATCGCCTTTACCTCTTCGCCGAGCTTGGCGAAATCGGCCGAGAGGATCGACGGCGCGATGATGATGTCCTTGGCCATGGGTCCTTGCCCTTGCCTCCTGGTCACGCTCATGGCCCGAGCCCTTTCCTTATGTCACTACCGGGCGCTCCCGGGCAATGAAGCAGGGAGCATTCCGGCAGGGTCCGGCGATCGATGGTTACTAAATTCCCGCTTCCGCGGAAACGATCGTTGGAGAAAATCGACGGAAATCTTTGCCGCCGCTCTTGTCAGCGGCGGGCCCCGCTTCGCGCGAGCGCTGCGACCCCGGGCAGTGCGTGGCCACCGAGCCATTCGAGAAAGGCGCCGCCTGCGGTCGAGATATAGGTAAAGCCGGAAGCCGCGCCCGCCTCTTTCAGCGCCCGCACCGTATCGCCGCCGCCTGCCACGCTCACGAGCTTGCCGTCCTTGGTGAGGCTTGCCACCTCGCGGGCGAGCGCGAACGTGCCCTCGCCGAAGGGCGGCGTCTCGAAGGCGCCGAGAGGCCCGTTCCACAGCACGGTGCGGACGGTCGTCAGGCGCTGCTTGAGGGAGGCGATACTCTCAGGGCCGAAATCGAGAATGAGCGCGCCATCGGGCACGTCCGTGACGGGACAAACCCGCCACTCCGCGCCCTCCTTGAGCGTGTTTGCGATCACCACGTCTTTCGGCAAGACGATCTCGCAACCGCTCCGCGCGGCGCGCGCCATGATCTCCTTCGCGGTCCCCACGAAATCGGGCTCGCACAGCGAGCTTCCAATCTTGATCCCTTGGGCGAGAAGGAAGGTGTTGGCCATGCCACCGCCCACGACGAGGACGTCCATGCGAGACACGAGATGGGTCAGGACTCCGATCTTGGTCGAGACCTTGGCCCCGCCGACAACGCCCATCACCGGGCGTTCGGGGTTTTCGAGCGCGCGGCCGAGCGCCGCGATCTCGGCCATCATCAAGAGACCGGCATGAGAGGGAAGAAGATCGGCGATCGCATCGACCGAGGCGTGCGCCCTGTGGGCCGTGGAGAAGGCGTCGTTGACATAGATGTCGCCATGCTCGGCGAGTCGCTTGGCGAAGAGCGGGTCGTTCTTCTCCTCTCCCGGATAGAAGCGCAAATTCTCGAGCACGGCGATCTCGCCGGGCCTGAGCGTGGCCAAGTTTCGCCGCGGCTCTTCGCCGACGCAGTCGCCGACGAAATGAACCTTCCGTCCCGGCATGAGCTCGCGCATCTTCATCGCGACAGGCCGCATTGAGGTGTCGGTAGACGGGCCTTCCTTGGGGCGGCCGAGATGCGATAGCACGATGACTTTCGCGCCGGAAGCGGCCAGCCGGGCGATGGTCGGCAGCACGCGCTCGAGCCGCGTTGCGTCGGCGACGACGCCGTTCTCGATCGGCACGTTGAAATCGACGCGGACGAGCACCCGTTTCCCCCGCACATCGATCCCCTCGATGGTCTTGATGCGGGAGAGGTCGAGACTTGAATCGAGACTTGGCCCTGCCCCCGGCTTCTCGGCCGCGGACGGTTTCGTCTGGTTCATATGAGCCGCCCCATGGCGACCGCCGTGTCGCTCATGCGGTTGGAGAAGCCCCATTCGTTGTCGTACCAAGCGACGACCCGGCAGAACGTCCCGTCAACCACATGCGTTCCGGTGATATCGAAGATCGAGCTCAAGGGATCGTGGTTGAAATCGGTGGAAACGAGAGGCTTCGCGTTCACGCCGAGAATGCCCTTGAGCGGACCGTTGGCGGCCTTGATCACCGCCTGATTGATCTCCTCGGCGGTCGTGGGACGCGCCGACTGGAAGGTCAGATCGACGAGGCTCACATTCGGCACCGGCACCCTGATCGAGGCGCCGTCGAGCTTGCCCTTCAGCTCCGGCAGGACGAGGCCGACGGCCTTCGCGGCACCTGTCGAGCTCGGGATCAGATTGATGGCGCTCGCGCGGGCGCGATACGGATCCTTGTGCAAGCGTGTCCACCGTGCGCTGGTCGCCGGTATAGGCGTGCACCGTCGTCATGTAGCCGTGCTTGATGCCGATAGCCTGGTTCAGAACCTTGGCCACGGGCGCGAGGCAGTTGGTGGTGCAAGAGGCGTTGGAGACGACGTGGTGCTCCTGGGTCAGCTGGTCGTGATTGACGCCGAAGACGACGGTCAGGTCCGCGCCGTTGCACGGCGCCGAGACGAGCACGCGTTTCGCGCCGGCGGCGAGATGCTTGGCGGCGCCATCGCGGTCGGTGAAGCGTCCGGTGCACTCCATCACGATATCGACGCCGAGGTCGCGCCAGGGAAGCTTCTCGGGGGCGGATTGCGACAGGACCGCAACGTCCTGGCCATCGGTCTTGAGGCGCCCGTCAACGACTTCGATCTTGCCGGGGAAGCGCCCATGCACGCTGTCGAACTGAAGCAAATGGGCGTTCATCTCGGCCGAGCCGAGATCGTTGATGGCGACGAAATCGAGATCGCTGCGGCCGGACTCGAGGAAGGCCCTGAAGGTGAGCCTGCCGATCCGGCCAAATCCGTTAATGGCTACGCGCTTATTTGACATCCTCTCCCTTACCTCTTCCCAATCAGCTCGCGGGCCGCGGCGGCGACCGCCTCGGCGGTAATGCCGAAATGCTTATATAGGTGTTGCGCGGGCGCCGAAGCTCCAAATCCGTGCATGCCGATGAAGGCGTCCTTCGGCCCGAGCCATTTCGACCAGCCGAAGGGCACCGCCGCCTCGACCGCGACGCGGGGGCCTCGCGCCCAGCACCGACTCCCGATAGGACTTGCTTTGCGCCTCGAACAGCTCGGAGCAGGGCATCGACACGACGGCGGCCGCGATCCCCTCCCCTTCGAGCGCCTTGGCCGCGGCGACCGCGAGCGCGAGCTCGGAGCCCGTGCCGATCAGCGTCACGTCGCGCGCGCGGGCTAGGCTCGATCAGCACATAGGCGCCCTTGGCCGAGAGATTCTCATCGCTCGGGGCGGCGCGGAGCAGCGGCACGCCCTGGCGGGTCAGAGCGAGGATCGTCGGCGTCGTCTTCGACAGGAGCGCGATCTCCCAGCACTCGGCGCATTCGACCGAGTCCGCCGGACGCATCACGTTGAGATTGGGGATGGCGCGAAGCGCCGCCAAATGCTCGACCGGCTGGTGCGTGGGACCGTCCTCGCCGAGACCGATCGAATCGTGCGTCATCACATAGATGACCCGCTGCTGCATCAGCGCCGAGAGGCGGATCGACGGGCGGCAATAATCGGTGAAGACGAGGAACGTGCCGCCGTAAGGCACGATCCCGCCATGCAGCGCCATCCCGTTCATCGTCGCGGCCATGGCGTGCTCGCGCACGCCGTAATGGATGTAGTTGCCGGAGAAGTCGCCGGGCTTGACCACGGTATGGAGCTTGGTGAGCGTGCCGTTCGATCCGGTGAGATCGGCGGAGCCGCCGATCAGGCCGGGGACCACGGGCAAGAGCTTCTCGAGCACCTTCTGCGAGGACTGGCGCGTCGCGAGCTTGGCGCCTTCCTTGGCGAAGTCCGACTTGACCGCGGCGATGGCGCCCGCGATCGCCGCCTTGACCTTCCCCTCGATAGGATCGGTCAGTGCGGCGCGGGCGGAAGGCATCGAGCCGTTTCGCGGCGGCGCTCCAGGCCTCATAGGCGGCGCGATGGCGTGCGCCATGCGGCGCGCCAGCTTGCGAGAATCGGCTTCGGCACCTCGAAAGGTTGATGCCGCCAGCCGAGCTTCTCGCGCGCGCCCTTGACCTCCTCTTCGCCGAGGGGAGAGCCGTGGGTCGCGGCCGTGCCCGCCTTGCTCGGCGCGCCGTAACCGATGACGGTGCGGCAGGCGATCAGCGAAGGGCGGTCGGTGACCTGTCTCGCGTTCTCGATGGCAAGAGCGATCGCCTCGGGGTCGTGACCGTCGACGCGGGCGGTATGCCAGTGCGAGGCCTTGAACCGCTCGATCTGATCGTCGGAGACGGCGAGGCTGGTCGGGCCGTCGATCGAGATTTGGTTGTCGTCGAAGAGGACGATGAGCCGCCCGAGCTTGAGGTGGCCGGCGAGAGAGATCGCCTCATGGCTGATGCCCTCCATCAGGCAGCCGTCGCCGGCGAGGCAGTAGGTGTAATGATCGACGATCGCATCGCCGTAGCGGCTGTTCAGCAGCCGCTCGGCGAGCGCCATGCCGACGGCATTGCCGATCCCTTGCCCGAGCGGACCCGTGGTCGTCTCGATGCCGGGCGCGTGGCCATATTCGGGATGCCCCGCGCGTCCGCGAGTGCAGCTGGCGGAAGTTCTTGAGCTCCTCGATCTCCATCTCGGGATAGCCGGTGAGATAGAGCAGCGCATAGAGCAGCATCGAGCCGTGGCCGGCCGAGAGCACGAAGCGGTCGCGGTCGGGCCAATCGGGATGCGCGGCGTCGAACTTGAGAAAGCGCGTGAACAGGACCGTGGCCGCGTCGGCCATGCCCATCGGCATGCCGGGATGGCCGGAATCGGCCTTTTGCACCGCGTCCATGGCAAGCGCCCTGATGGCGTTCGCCATGTCGCGATGGGACGCCTCCGGTGACGCCTGATCCTGCATCAGGTCCGAACTAGGCTTGAAATCTGCGATTATTAGATCAAAGTCGCTCTCAGGTAGCAGTCAGGTAGCAAGTCGTTTGACACGAAAGCGAGGACTCAGATTTCGTCTCCTAGCACACCCTATCGGGCGCGACAGCGCTCAATTCGCCCCATCCACATCGAGGAAATGCGCCGAAAGATGCCGTGAAGCCGGCGACGCGCGCCTCGCCTCGCGGCATCGCGATCCCTAGTAACCGCTGTCCTTTTTCGGCGGAGACCCGGTCGAAGCGTCCGCCAGGCAGTTGGCGATCCAGGCTTCCTTTTCGTCAGCCCGAAGCGCTGGCCGCACACGCTCGGGGGCCTTTTCGCAAGCTGTTCGCGCCGCCTGCGAGACGCCGGCAATAGCGGGGACCGCCGGCACTGTCAGCGCCAAGGCGATGGCCATGCGCCAAAGCTCAGGTGTTGTGGCTTCATTGCGTTTCCTCTCTCTCCTTGGGCGTGAGACTTCAATACGCGCGGACGCCCATCGCCGCTTTCACCGCATGATACCCGACGAGCAGTTGGGTCAGCGCCAGCGGGTGGCTCTTGGCCCCGTTGGCGATATCGATGCGGCCGACCTGGTCGCGCAAATGCCCGGCCTCCGGGATGAGGTTCCACAGCAAGTCCTCGATCCGCTCGGCCCTCTTGTCGGAGATGTTCCCGTTGATCTCGAGCACGTCCACGGGCTTGCCGTCGCGGTCGCGAGCAAGCTCGAGGCGAAGCCCGGCATTGCTCGACCCGTCGAACAGAGGGGTGAAGTCGGGATGGGGCAGCGTCGGGCGCAGGATATGGCGGACGTCGAGGCGCGTGTCGGAGCCATTGGCGCCCGCGGGCTGCTGAAACCTGATGACGATGTCGGCAAAAGTGCGTTGCGGGTGGATGAAGTTGGGGCTGTCGATTTCGCGCCGGGCGAGTTGGGCCATAACCTGCTCCCGCGAGTAGCCGCGCTTGGTGGTGTCGCGATGCATCTTCCACTTCACGCGCAAATCTTCCTCCGGATCGAGATAGATCTTCACGTCATAGCAGTCGCGCATGCCGCGCGTGGCATAGCCGAGCAGGCCTTCGGCGATGACGAATTGCTTGGGTTTGACGTATTCGGGGGGCGAAAATGTGCCGTGCCGGTGGTCATAGACCGGCTTCAGGACCGACTCGCCCCGGCGCAAGAGCCGCAAATGCTGCTCGATGATGTCGATGTGGTTCGCGCGCGGGTCGAGCGCCGACAGACCGAGCGAAGCACGGGTGTCGCGGTCGTAGCGATGGTAGTCGTCAGTGCAAATCACCGTGCAGTGTTCCTCGCCCAAAATCTGGGCGACGCCTACCGACAGCGTTGACTTTCCTGACGCCGAATCACCGACGATGCCGAGTATGATCGGATGCTCGACGCGCTTCGACATTCACCACTCCAGGCACTCCTCCCGTTCGGGCGTCAAGCAACGTCGCGCGCGGCGATGTTCGCCATGCGCTCGAGCGGCATGTAGGTCGTCATGATCTGCCGCTCGCCGGTTGCGCCCGTTATCATCATGGTCTGCACCTTATAGTGGGATCTCGACCGCTCCACGCCTTCGAGCATGAGGCCGGTCGTGATCCCGGTGGCACAGAAGAACACATTGTCCGAGGTGATAATCTCGTCGCACTGGTACCATTTTTCGGTGTCGATCCCGGCCTCCTTCACCGCCTTTGTCTCGGTCTGAAGCTGGGGATCGAGGCGCGCGAGGAACTCGCCGCCAAGAGCCCTGATGGCGCAGGCCGACATGACGCCTTCCGGCGTGCCGCCCGTTCCCATCAGAGCATCGATGCCGGAGCCGGGAATGGCGGCCATCAACGCGCCGGCGACGTCGCCTGCCGGATAGAGCGCGACGCGAGCGCCGGCCGCCAAGATGCGATCGACAAGCTCGCGATGACGCGGCTTCTCCAGCACGAACACGGTCAGTTCCGACACGTCCTTGTTGAGAGCGTCGGCAAGAGTGGTGAGCTTCTGCTCCACCGGCCAATGCGGATCGATCTTGCCGCGCGCCGGCGCGCTCGTGACGAATTTCTCCATGTAGAAGGCGGGTCCCGGGTTCAGCATGGAGCCGCGGGCGGCAACGGCGCAAACGGCGAGCGCGTTGGTCTGGCCGCGGACGAGATAGCTCGTGCCCTCGACCGGATCGACGGCGATATCGGCCTTGAAGACCGAGCCCGGACGCCCCAGGCGCTCGCCCCGCTGCGGCTGAGGGGCCTCGCCGCGCGTGGCCTCGCCGATGGCGACGATTGCATCGATATCGACTTCGGCGAGCGCGGCCCGCATGGCGTCGAGCGCGGCGCGGCCGGCGTCGAGACTGTCGCCCCGCCCGATCCAGCTGAAAGCGGCGCAGGCGGCGGCCTCCGTCACGCGGCGAAGGGAAAAGACAAGCTCCGGATTGGCCGGACCGGACATCGTCATAGAAGCTCCTTAAACGGCGATCCCGGCCAGGACGCGGCCGGGCACAAGGCGAGAGATCGAGGCACTATAGCTTATGGTTCGAGGGTCACCTAGTTTTCAAGGATCGCGGCCAAAACCCCGGCGCGAGCGGCGTTTCAGCCGGCGCTCCGCCTCGGATCGAGCGCGTCGCGCAAGGCATCGCCGAGCACATTGACCGAAATCAAGCAAGCCGATCAGCACGAGGCCCGGAATGACGGTCACCCACCATGCGCCCGCGAACATCAGGTCGTAGCCGGATCGGATCAGGGTGCCGAGCGAGGGCTTGGTCACGGGCATGCCGAGGCCGAGAAAGGACAGTGCCGCTTCGGCCATGATGGCGCCCGCGATTTGCGTGGTGGCGACGACAATCAGGGGCGAGGCGATATTGGGGAGGATATGGCGCCACATGATGCCGCTCGTGCTCGCGCCGAGCGCACGCGCCGCCCTGACATAGTCCTTGGCCGCCTCGACCTGGGTGGCGGCGCGCGCGGTGCGCGCGAGGTACGGCCACTCGGCGAGGCCGATCACGACGGCAAGGAGCGGCACGGCGAAGCGGCCAAGGCTCTCGCCGCCGAAGGCGGCGCGGAACAGGGCAAGCGCGATGATCGCCATCATCAAGGTCGAGAGCGAGAGCTGGATGTCGGCGACGCGCGTCACGACGGTGTCGATCGTTCCCTTGGCGTAGCCGGCAAGGAGGCCGAGCGGCACGCCGATCGCGGCGGCGATGGCGACGGCGAGAAGACCGACAGTGAGCGAGATGCGCGTGCCGTAAAGAATGGCGCTCAAGAGATCGCGCCCTTGCGCGTCCGTGCCGAGCAGGAAGCGCGGATCGCTTCCTTCGAGCCAGGCCGGCGGCAGGCTGGCGTCGAGCACGTCGAAGCTTGCAAGATCGAACGCATCTTGCGGAGCGATCAGCGGAGCCGAGGCTCGCGGCAAGGGCGAGCGCGCCGAGAACGATTGCGGCGATGGCGGCGCCCTGGTGCCGGCCGGCGAGAGCGCGCAGCGGCGATTGGCGGTTCGGCAGCGCGTCCGCGCTCATCGCGTCTCCTCCAAGCCGATGCGGGGATCGAGCATGAGGCTTGCGATGTCGGTGAGCGTGTTGGCGACGACGAAGATCAGGCCGACGAAGACGAGATAGGTCGTGATCAGCGGAATGTCGGCGCGGGTGACCGCCTCGAGAAAGAGAAAGCCCATGCCGGGCCATTGGAACACGGTCTCGGTCAGAAGCGTGTAGGCGATGAACGTCCCGATCTGGAGCCCGCTCACGGCGGTGAGCGGCAGGAGCGCGTTGCGGAGCGCGTGCGCGAGCCACACGCGGAGCGGCGATGCGCCCTTGGCTCGCGCGGTGCGCACATAATCGTGGCCGAGCTCGTCGAGCATGGCGCCGCGCACGAGCCTGATGAAGAGCGGCAGCATGATCGAAGAAAGCGTGAGCGCGGGAAGGATGAGGTGTTCGAGCCCGTCGCGCGTGAGGAGCCCGGTCTCCCACGGACCGATGCGAACCGTGTCGCCGCGGCCAAAGGCCGGCAGCCAGCCGAGCCAGACCGAGAAGATCGTGATGAGGAAAATCCCGGTGAGAAAGACCGGGATGGAGATGCCGAGAACGCTGAGATTGAGAATGAGGCGCGCGCCAAGCGCGCGCGGCCGCACGGCGCAGTAGATGCCGGCCGGCAGCGACAACAGCAGCACGATCAGGCTCGCGCCAAGAACAAGCTCGAAGCTTGCGGGAAACTTGGCGAGGATGACGGCGAGCGTCGGCCGCTTGTAGATCGTGGAGGTGCCGAGATCGCCTTGAACCGCGCCGCCGAGATAGCGCGCAAGCTGCACCGGCCATGGCGCGTCGAGACCGAGCTCGTGCCGGAGCGCCGCGCGCTCGGCTTCCGGAACCGCCTCGCCCACGATCTCGCGCAAAGGATCGCCGAGAGCCGTCCGCACGGCGAAGGCGATGATGAGGATCGCGAACATGACGAGCGCCGCCTGGCCGAGGCGGCGCGCGGCGAAGCCGAAGCCGGCGCCAAACGCTTTCATGGGCGCACCGGCTCGAACGTCACGCCGTGTGGCGGGTCAGAGCAAGGGCGATCACAGCGGCGATCGCAGCCTGCCACGGCACGAACAGGAGCGCGATCGCATCGAAGCGGGCGGCCGGATAGAGGAGGAGTCCAAAGAGAGCGCCGGTTACGACGATCGGGAGCCAGGCTCCGGCTCGCCTGATCGACTGCGCGGCGATGCCAACGCCGAAGACGATAAGACCCGCTCCGATTCCGCCTCCAACAAGACCCGCCAGCACCCACCCAACAACCTCACGGCTTGCCTTGGCGCCCGCTTCGGTGCCGAACAGTTCCGAACTCACAACCGCCGAAAATGCGTCGTTGGCCGTGTTGGCGGCGACGAGCCAGCCTATGATCGTGAACGCGATCGCGAGCAGGCATTTGCCAACATCCCGGCTGACCCAAAGCCATAGCATGGCCGCAAGGCCCGCGCCAAAGGCGATGCCGGCGTGGAGCGGAACGCTTCTGGCGTTGATGAGGAATTCGGGATCTTCGAGGCGGAGGTCCGGCAGCGGCGACGGCAGGCTGGAGATCAGGCCGGTCAAAACGCCGAGGCACGCCATGACCGCCACGGCGCGAGACCGCGCGGGCGGCTTCGGAAGCGCCGCAGCACCGGCAATTAATGTACTCATCCCGGCCCCCCGTAGGCGAGCGGATAAGTCCATCTATGGTAGCAGCCTGCCGGTCATCCCGCTACATCGGCGGTCGGCTAATTGCGCGCCGTCTTGGCCCCTTCGGCCACCGATTTCAACTGGGCAAGGCCCTTGTCGATAACGTCACCCATCATCTTCTGGCCGTTCATCACCAGGCAGAACGCCTTCTCGACGAAATTATGGTGGCCCGACATGGACCAGGTCACGGCGGTCTGGTCGCCTTCGGGCTTGAAATCGAACTGCGAGGTGCCGGTTCCCTCATGGGGCTTCACCATATCGACCCTGATCTTGACGAGGTCGCTCGGACGACTCTCGACGATGGTCACCTTCCCTTCCCCGACCTCGCTGTTGCCGGACCAGGTCATCGCCGCGCCTTGCCCTGCCTCAGGCCCTTCGAAGCCGACTTTGGCGGCAGGGTCGAGCTTGGCCCAAGGCGACCAGGCGTCCCATTTGTGGAAGTCGTTCACCTGCGCAAATACGTCAGCCTGAGGCGCGGCGATCTTCGCCGTGCGCTCGACGCGGAAATCGGCAGGCTGCATGGCCACGATGGCGACGAAGATGAGGATGAGGGCTGCAAGTCCGATCAGGATTTTCTTGAACATGTCGATTTCCTCCGGCGAAAGCGCCGCTTGTTCCGGCTATTCGATAACGAGATCACCTAGATATGGCATGTCGATGACATTGACGACCGGGCCGATCTTCACGTTCTTGCGCGCGGCCCAGGACAGATGCTGCCAGTGCAGCGGGATGAGCGCCGCGTCGTCGTAGATGAGGCGCTCGATCTTGCGCAGCGCCGCGGCGCGCACTTCTCCGTCCGTCATCGTCTGCGTCGCGATCGTGAGCTTGTCGATTTCCGGATTTGAATAATCTCCCGCGTTGTATTGGCCGTAACCCTTGTCCTTGTCCGGCGTCATCACCAGGAATTCGTAGAAATTCGCCGAGTCTTGCGTGTCGGATTGCCAGCCGATCATCATGACATCGCCGGCGCGCTCATCGAAGCGTTGCCAGTACTGAGCTTTTGGCATGGTCTGCAAGTCGACCCGAATATTGATCTTGGCGAGCATGGCCGCGACGGCCTCGGCGACCCGCGCATCCTCGATGTAGCGATTGTTGGGCGCCATCATCGTCACGGCGAAGCCGTCGGCGTATCCGGCGTCCTGCATCAAAGCCTTCGCCTTGGCGAGGTCGTAACGGGGCGCAAGCGCGGGATCGTGACCGGCGTAGCCGGGCGGGCTCAACTGGCCGGCCGCCGTCGCGAGCCCGCGCATGATCTTGCTGGCGATGCCTTGGCCGTTCACGGCATAGGCGATGGCGAGCCGAACGCGCTTGTCCTTGAAGGCCGGGATGCGATCCTGATTGAGCTCGAAGGTGAGCACGCGCGCGCTCGGAATGGTGACGAGGGTGCAGCAGGGCGCATTCCGCAGCCGCTCAAGATCGGTCGGCGGCACCGGACCAATGAAATCGACATCGCCGGCGAGAAGCGCCGCAACCCGCGTCGCCGGCTCCTTGATCGGGGTGAAGACGATCTCATCGACATTGCCGGGCGAGTCCTTGTCCCAATAATCGGCGAAACGCTTGAGCTCCAGGCGAACCCCCTGCTCGCGTTCGGTGACGATGAAGGGGCCGGTGCCGCTCGCATGCGTCGAGGCGAACGAGGCGCCGTGCTTGACGATCGCGTCCTTCGCCTTCCCGCGCTCGTCGGTCCCGGAATAGAACGCCCGGTCCATGGGAAAGATGTAAGTCGCGAGATTGAGAACGAGCGGGTACGGGCCTTCGGTCACGAGATCGACGGTGAGGTCGTCGATCGCGCGCGCTTCGGTAAACGGCTCGAACAGCGCCTTGAAGTCGGGGCTCTGCTTCAGCCGGTCAAAGGTCCACACCACGTCCTCCGCCGAGAGCGTGCGCCCGGACTGGAACTTCACCCCCTCACGCAGATGAAAGCGCGTGGTGCGCTCGTCGATCTTCTCGAAGCTCTTGGCGAGTCGCGGCTCGAGCGAAAAGTCCTGGCGGAAGCGGATCAGGGGATCGAACAGGAGATGCGACATTTGGAGCGTTGCGCCCGACAGCTGCTCATGCGGATCGAGCGAGGTGGGATCGGAGTCGTAGGCCATGCGCAGTGTCTTGGCCGCGAGCCCCGCAGGGGCGAAAGCCGCGAACAAGGTAAAGGCGAGAACGACGAGCAAGCGGCGCATGGGCCGGCTATGTCGCCCGAAAGACGCGCCCCCGTCCACTCCCCTTTGCCTTACGGGGATTGGCCTATACTGTCTCGCCTTCGCTTGGGAGGAGCCCCCGAGGCTCGGACGATCGTGCACGGTTTCTTCGTCACCGGAACCGACACCGATGTCGGCAAGACGGTCGTCGCGGCCTGGCTCGTGGCGCGGCTCGGGGCCTCATACTGGAAGCCGGTCCAGGCCGGAACCGATCCCGAGACCGACTCGGACACGGTGCGGCGCCTTGCGGGCGTCGGGCAGGACCGCATTCTGCCCGAGGCCTATGTCCTCCCCGATCCGCTCGCTCCGCACGAGGCCGCGCGGCGCGCGGGGCTCGCCATCGACATGGCGAAGCTCGTGCCGCCGGCATCCGACCGGCCGCTCGTGGTCGAGGGCGCAGGAGGTCTCATGGTGCCGCTCGGCGACCAATCCTACGTCATCGACCTTGCCCGCGACCTCGACCTGCCACTCATCCTCGTCGCGCGCTCGACGCTCGGCACGATCAACCATACGCTGCTCTCGCTTGAGGCGATCAGGCGGCGCGGGCTTCCTCTTGCCGGCGTGGTGATCAACGGTCCTGAGACCCCACACAATCGCGCCGCGATCGAGCGCTACGGGCGGGTTCAGATCATCGCCGAAATACCTCGACTCGATCCGGTGACGTCCGCCTCGCTTCTCGCCATCGAGCCTGAGATCGACCTCGCCAAGCTCGCGCGGGAAGCGGCATGAACGACGATCCGCAAGCGCGGCAAGGCCAAGGGCAAGCGGCGGAAGTTGTCGCGCGCGACAAGCGCCATGTCTGGCACCCCTATACCCAGCATGGGACCGAAGGCGATCCCATCGTCGTCACGCGGGCCAAAGCGGCGTCGCTATTCGACAGCGGCGGGAGGGAAATCCTCGACCTCATCTCGTCATGGTGGACCTGCACCCACGGACATTCGCATCCGAAGCTGAATGCGGCGCTCGCCGCGCAGGCGAGCCGCTTCGAGCACGTCATGTTCGCGGGCTTCACTCATGAGCCCGCGGCCGATCTCGCCGCGTCGCTAGCGAAGATCCTCCCCGGCGATCTGAACAAGGTCTTCTTCTCCGACGACGGCTCGACCTCGGTCGAGGTCGCGCTCAAGATCGCCTATCAATATTGGATCAATCGCGACGAGCCGCGCCGCAGGGGCTTGATCGCCTTCGATGGCGGCTATCACGGCGACACCCTCGGCGCCATGTCGCTCGGCCGCGGCTCGAAATTCTTCACGCCGTTTCGCGACCTGATGTGCGAAGTGAGCGTGCTGCCCTATCCCGGGACGTTCGAGGGCGACGACGCCGCGGGCGAGCGCGAGGCCGGCGCTCTGTCGGCCTTAGAGGCGACGCTGACGGACCGCAGGACCGGGATCGCCGCGCTCATCGTCGAGCCCCTGCTTCAGGGGGCCGGCGGCATGCGGCTCTGCCGTCCGGAGTTCCTCAAGCGCCTGGTCAAGACGGCGCGGGACGCGGGTGTTCTCGTCATCTTCGACGAGGTCGCGACCGGCTTCGGGCGGACCGGCTCGATGTTCGCCATGGAGCAGGCCAAGGTCGTCCCCGATCTCGTTTGCCTGTCGAAAGGGCTCACCGCCGGTTACATGCCGATGGCGGTGACGGTGGCGCGCGAAGCGTTGTTCGAGGCCTTCGTCGGGGAAAGCTTCGAGCGCGCGCTGCCCCACGGTCATTCCTTTACGGCAAATCCGCTCGCCTGCGCCGTAGCGCTCGCCTCGCTCGCCTTGTTCGAGGAAGAAAAAACGCTGCAACGGATCGCGCGCATCAACCGATCACATCGCGCCTTCATGGCTGAGCTTGCGGCGCGTCCCGACGTGGCCCGGCCGCGCCTACTCGGCTCGATCCTCGCCTTCGACGTGAAAGAGGCGGGCGGCTATCAATCGGCGGTCAGCCGGCAGCTGGCGGGCTGGTATCTCGCGCACGGGCTCAATATCAGGCCGCTCGGCTCGACGGTTTATCTCATGCCGCCCTATTGCATCACCGAGGTCGAGCTTGCGCGCGCCTATGCCGGCATCGTCGAAGGCCTCGATGCGCTCGCCTCGGACGCTTCGAGCCGGCCATAGACGATGTGCCAAGTGACGCGGCCGCCGAAGCGCGCATCGGCCGCGCGGAGGGCTCCGCGGAGTGCGGCCGGCGAAAGCGGCACATAGCCTTCGCGCGGCGTAAGTCCGCCGACGCCCTTCATGCGGCGCAAGAACGAGAGCGCGTCGGTGTCGGGGGTCAGCCGCTCCTCTTCGACCACACCGGGTAACGGCGCAATCTCCCCAAGTCCGCTCGGCAATCCTTCGCTTGCGAGCGCTTCGCGCCATTCGGCGAAGCTGCCGGGCCCGAGCGTGGCGTAGAGCAGGACGCCCTCCGGCGCGAGGAAGCGGCGCAAGCGTTCGAGGCTTGCGATGGGATCGGCGAGCCAATGAAGCGTCATGCTCGACACGATCAGGTCGAGGCCGGCATGGCCGCCCGCCTCGCCCGCATCCATCACTTCGTAGCTGATATTCGCGGGACCGAGGGCCGCGAGGTTCCGCCGGCACGCCGCGATCATGGCGGGGGCGACATCGGTGAGAACGAAGCGGCCGCCGGGATAGCGCTGGAGCAGATGGCGGCTGAACAGGCCCGTGCCGCAGCCAAGCTCGAGCACGTGGGGGCGCTCAAGTTCGGGAAGCAGCCGCGCCAATCTGCCGGCGATCGCGCGCTGGAGACCGGCGTGACGCTCATAGCGCTCCGCGCTCGCGCCGAACTTGGCGGCGATCTCGGCGCTACGCCGGGAGAGAATTGGCGAATTCAAGGACATGGCGCGCGCACCATTCCGGATGCCTCAAGGGTAGGACATGGCCGCCGTCCGGCGACCAGACGAGCCCCGCCTTCGGCCATATCGCCTCGCTCATGGCGGCAGGTACGATGGCATCGTCGCGGGCGGCAAGGGCAAGCATGGGGCATCGAAGCGCGTCTTTAACCTCTCGCACGTCCCATTGCATCAGCCAATCGAGGCCTTCATGCAGGCGCGGGATATCGAGCGCCTCCGGTGGCGCAAAGTCCGGCGCGCCGGACGAGCGCCAGAAGGTCTCGACGGTGGCGTATGGCGTGCGCTCGATCCCCCGCCTCATCGCCGCTACTCGCGACGTGGGGACGTGACAGCAGAAGCAGTCGAAACCCTGCACGCTGACGAGAGCGCGGAACTGCCCTCCCCCGCGCGCAAGCAGCCATAAGAGGCCGAGCGAATGACCGACGGCGATGGCGTCCTTCGGCCAGCTCTTTTCGCCCGGAGGACCGCCCGCCACGAAGCCAAGATCGACCAGCGTGACCTCGGCGCCATCGAGGTGCTCGACGAAGCCGGCCCAGAGTCCGGCATGGAAGCCCCAACCATGAACGAGGACGAAATGCATCTTGGCGCTTCACACCGCCTCGGCCCGGGGGCGCGCGTCGCCTGCCGCGAGGACATCGAGCAAGCGATCGACGTCGGCTTCTTTATGCGCCGCGGTGAAGGCGAGCCTGAGCCGCGCCGTTCCGGGCGGCACGGTGGGCGGCCTGATCGACGAGGCCCAGATTCCGGCCTCTCGCAGCCGCAAGCTCATGGCAAGTGCTGCTTCAGGCGTGCCGAGAATGACCGGCACGATCTGCGTTGTGGCATTGCCCGTGTCGAGCCCGCGCGCGCGGGCGCCGGCGCGAAACCGCGCGGCGAGGTTCGCAACATGCGCGCGCTCCGCGTCCATGCTCGGGACGATATCGAGCGCCGCATCGATGGCGCCGAGCACGGGCGGCGGCAGCGCGGTCGAGTAGATCACGCCGGCGCAGCGGTTGACGAGGTAGTCGCGCACCGTCTCGCTTCCCGCGACAAAGCCCCCGAAACTACCGAGCGCCTTGGAGAAGGTGCCGATCACGATGTCGGCCTCGCCCGAGAGGCCCGATCCTCCTTCCCCGAGGATGCCGGTCGCATGCGCGTCATCGACGATCAGGCAGGCTTCGTGCTCACGCGCGAGGCGCACGAGGTCGTCGAGAGGCGCGACGTCCCCATCCATGGAAAAGACGCTCTCGCTCAGGATGAATTTTGGGCGGCTGTCGCCCTCATGCTCGGCGAGAAGGGCGCCGAGATGGCCTGCGTCGCGATGACGGTAGCGGATCTGCCGCGCGCCCGCCGCCTGGCAGCCGAAATGCATGCTTGCGTGATTGAGGCGGTCGGCGAAGACGAGAGGCTCAGCGCCAAGCACGCTCCGATCGAGAATGGCCTGGAGCGCGGCGGCGTTGGTCTGGAAGCCGGACGCCATCACGAGCGCGGCCTCCTTGCCCTTGAGGCGCGCGAGCTTCGCCTCGATCGGGCGAAACAGCTCGAGATTTCCAGTGACGAGGCGCGAGGCTCCCGATCCCACGCCCCATTTGTCGGCCCACTCGATCGCCCGGCGGATCAAGGCCTCGTTGAAGCGAAGCCCGAGATAGTCGTTGCTGGCGAAATTGACATAAGCCCCGCCCTCGGCGTTGACCGTCCGCGCCTCGCGCGAGGCGACAGCCAGCAGGAACCGCCGCAAGCCCTGTTGGGCGCGCTGATCGAGAAAGGCCCGGTACCGTGCTTCGCTTCCGATCATAAGCCTCTCTCTTAGCCAGCAACTTCACCCCCGCCAATAAAATCAATTTTACCTGCCGCGGAGGGGTTCCCGGCTAAAGCTCCGGGAAGTCCGGTTGTCCCCAGGAATTGCGCGGTCTTTCGCTCCCGCCCCCGATCCTGTATGAGCGAGGGTCTATCCTCCAGCGATCGCGAGCCTTGCTCCCCGTGCCAGAACTCTCGGAAATCGTGAATCGTATCAGGGCCAAAGGCCGCCAAACAGAGAGTTTGCGCGAACGCGAGGACGTGGCCGAAACCCGCCACGATTGGGACAGCGGCGAAGTCCTCGATCTCCTTAGCCAACCCTTGCTCGAGCTCGTCGATGCGGCCCGCGCCGTGCACCGGCGCTACCACGAAAATGGCGAGATGCAGCTCGCAAGCCTGCTCTCGATCAAGACCGGCGCTTGCCCCGAGGACTGCAAATATTGCGCGCAGTCGGCCCACTACGCCAAGACCACCGGGCTCAGGCGCGAGACGTTGCTCGATGTCGATGAGGTGCTGGAAAAGGCCAAGCGCGCCAGGGATGCGGGCGCCTCGCGCTTCTGCATGGGCGCGGCCTGGCGCGAGGTGAAAGACGGGGAAGCCTTCGACAGCGTGATCGCCATGGTCAAGGGCGTGCGCGCGCTCGGCATGGAGGCGTGCGTCACCCTCGGCATGCTAAGCGAGGCGCAAGCGAGCCGCCTCGCCGAAGCGGGGCTCACCGCCTACAACCACAATCTCGACACCTCGCCCGAGTTCTACGGTGAGATCGTCACGACGCGGACCTACCAGGATCGCCTGGAGACGCTCGAGCGGGTGCGGAAGGCCGGCATCGAGGTCTGCTGCGGCGGCATCATCGGCATGGGCGAGACCCTGGCCGACCGGGCGCGGCTATTGCAGACGCTCGCCAATCTCGACCCGCATCCGGAGAGCGTACCGATCAACGCTCTCGTCGCGGTGCCGGGCACGCCTTTGGCCGACCGGCCGCCGGTCGATCCGCTCGACCTCGTGCGCATGGTGGCGGCGGCGCGCATCCTGATGCCGCTGTCGCGCGTCAGGCTCTCGGCGGGACGGCGCGAGCTTACGAAAGAGGCGCAGATCCTCTGCTTCCTCGCCGGCGCCAACTCGATCTTCTACGGCGATAAGCTCCTGACCACGGCCAACAACGACGCGTCAGACGATCTCGCCTTGATCGAGGAAGCCGGGCTCAGCGTGAAGCCGCCCTGCCCCTCTCCCTAGTGCCGCGAACGCAAGGTCGGCATATCGCCGGGCTTGGTGTGGTAGGTGATCAGCAGCATCGACATCAGGATCGCGGCGATGAGACCGGACAAGGTCCCAACCCAGATCCGCGAGTCGCCAAGATCGCTCCGCTGCGCCAGCTCAACCGCCGCGGCGCTCGCCGCAAGCGAGGCGATGACGGCATAAATAACCACCAGCAGAGGCGTGCGGGAATCGTCCGGCCCAACGCCGGCGCCGCGCGCGAGGATGAAGTTCCGCACCATCGCCCCGATCGTCGTGCCGAGGAACCCCGCGAGAAGCGCGACGGTCAAAGCGCCGAGCGAGAAACCGCCGGCGGCGAGGCCGGTAAGCGCGCCGACCGCGGTGCCGACGATCAAGACAATCAACAAGCTCGCTGAAGTCATCTCTTATTCCCCCCTTATGGCCCAGACAGCGGTTTTTTCGGCCGTCCCCTCGCTCAGAAGCGCGGAGTATGCCCTAAGCCGAGGATTCGGAAAAGCAACCAGGTAAGCCGGTTCCGGCCTCGGCGGCTTGCGCCCGGCCCTATCCGGCGTTAGGCAAGGCGGCTCGCGCCGCTCTCAGGCTTCCCGCTCATGTCCCGCACCGTCTATGTGAACGGCTCCTATGTGCCGGAGGAAGAGGCCAAGGTCTCGGTCTTCGACCGCGCCTTTCTTTTCGGCGATGGGGTCTACGAGGTTACGGCGGTTCTGGGCGGGCGGCTCGTCGATTTCGAGCCCCACCTTGCCCGTCTCGACCGCTCGCTCGATGAAATCGCCCTTGCCGCGCCGCTGAGCCACGCGGCCCTGCTCGCGCTCCATCTGGAACTCGTCCGGCGTAACGGCCTAGACGAAGGCCTCGTCTATCTCGAGATCACGCGCGGGAGCGCCGAACGGGATTTCGCCCATCCCGACCGGCCCTCGCCCAATGTCGTCGCCTTCACGCAGAACCGCCCGCTCATCGCCAATCCCTACGCCGAGACTGGCGTGAAGGTCGTCACCATCCCGGACATGCGCTGGAAGCGGCGCGACATCAAATCGACCTCGATGCTGGCGCAGACCATGGGCAAGCAGGAAGCGAAGCTCCGCGGCGCTTATGAAGGCTGGATGGTCGAGGACGGCATGGTGACGGAGGGCACCTCGTCCTCCGCCTTCATCCTCGACGCCAAGGGCGTGATCCGCACCCAGCCTCTCGGCCGCCACATCCTCCCGGGCGTGACCCGCCGTTCGATCCTGAGGCTTGCGGCACTCGAGGGGGTGGCGCTCGAAGAGCGGCCGTTCAGCGTCGCAGAGGCACTCGACGCGCGCGAGGCGTTCATGACGGCGGCCTCGGCCTTCGTGCTGCCGATCATTGAAATCGACGGCGTTCCGATCGGCGACGGGCGCCCGGGCCCGATGGCCAACCGCTTCCGCGCGCTCTATATCGAGGAAGCGCTGAAATCCAGCGTCGGCGCGACCGCGGAAGCCTGACGGCTTTCCAAATCCCGGCAGGACGAGGTTTGCCCAAATGGCGGAAGCCAGATCAGCCAATTCTCGCTCCGCCAGGCTGAAGCGGGTCAAAGTTCGGCGCGCCGTCGTCCTTGCCAATGCCGGCGCCGGCACCCGCGCCTTCAACCGCGCCTATGCCGCCGATCTCAAATTGAGGCTCGGAGCCGCCTTCGTACGGGCCGGTGTCACCGCCGAGATCCGCGTGCTCGATGGGAAGAGACTGCAGAAGGCAGCTTCACGGGCGCTTGCGCAGGCGCGGCGCGGCGACATCGATGCGGTCATCGCCGGCGGCGGCGACGGCAGCATTCGCGCCGTGGCAAGCGTGCTTGCCGGAACACGCGTGCCGCTCGGCATCATTCCGCTCGGAACGCGCAATCATTTCGCCAAGGATCTCGGGCTTCGGCTCGACGTCGAGGGCGCCGCGGAAACAATCGCAAGCGGTCAGGCCCGCATGGTCGATCTCGGCGAGGTCAACGGCGAAATCTTCATCAACAACTCCTCGATCGGCATCTACCCTTATCTCATCATCGAGCGCGACCGGCGAAGGGCGCGCGACGGGCTCGCGAAATGGATGGCCATGGTGCCGGCCTTCTTGCGGATGTTGCGGCACTTCCCGCGCCGCCGCTTGAGGATCTCGGCCCAGGATTTCGCGCGGCCTTACCGCACGCCCTGCCTGTTCGTCGGCAACAACGAGTACGGCATGGAGCTCTTCACCTTTGGACGGCGGCACCGGCTCGATGCGGGAAGGCTGTGGTTCTACGTGGTGAAGCCGCGCACGCCGCTTGCCTTCTTCTGGATGGTGTGGCGGATGTCTTTCGGCCGTATCAATGAGGCGCGCGATCTCGACAGGTTCGAGCTCGCGGAAGCCGAAGTCAGCGCGCGGGCGATCCAGTTATCGGTCGCTCTCGACGGCGAGGTTAGCTTCATGCACACGCCCCTGCATTACCGTTCCCGCGCGCAAGCGCTTCGCGTCATCGTGCCCGGGACGGTGCGCTAGAATCGATATGCTCCCCTGCGCCGCGTTCGCTTGACCGGGGACGAATCAGGTATGCTGGCGGAGTCGCAAATCACCGGGACCCCGCATGTTCCTTCGCCAGACACCGAGTTACATCAAGCGCAAGCTGATCGAGTTCGCGCCGGAAATCTGGCTCGCGCTCGACCTCCTCGCCAAGGATACCGGCCGGTCCATCCAGGACCTCGCCGAGGAGGCCTTCGCCGATCTCCTTGCCAAATATCACCGTCCAGCCTCGCTGAAAGAGGCCTTGCGGGAAAGCGCGCGCAGGCTGCCCGCCAACGACGACATTCCGCCGCCGCGCTGAG
>CAWFRD010000009.1:0-57181 GCA_963818165.1 uncultured Alphaproteobacteria bacterium | reverse complement strand
GCTTTGCGTTGAGAAGATACCGGGCGGCTTCAAGGTAGGTGACGCTAATGGCCAATCGCTCGCCTATGTCTATTCACGCGAGAATGAGAATGATGCCCACATGGCCAAAGTGCTGACGCTCTCGCAATAAAGGCGCTTTGGCTACTGCGCCACCGATTGCATTCTATGCATCCGGTGAGACGCTCGCCATAACGGTCAATCCCGATGGCCGTTCCCCGCAACAGTCGCACGTCATCTAGCGACTCTTTTTTATTATCCTCGATTTTTCGCCGAAGCGTGATGCGCTTTCCGGTCCGGCGCTTCACCGCTTCATCGTATGCGCAGCTTGCGGAGAAAAAGTCGAACACCAGCGCGATTACTTCCTCAACGCGCACGTCATTGTCCGTCCCAGATCCTCCACGCGGAAAGGAAGATCGTCGTTGTGCCCACCCATCCGATATTGGAGAACAAAACAAGAACTCCGTCGATAGGCAAAACGGTCAACCGACAACCCCGCGTGGTAATAAATGGATCTCTCTGGGGAGGGGCACATGTCATACGAACTCGCGGGCTCAAGCGCAAGTTCGTGAGGAAAGCGAAGCGGGCTGCACGGGGGCCAGGCGGGGTCTTCGTCTTCATCGTGGTTATTGGCCTGGCAGCTCCAAGCCTGTTCTTAGACAAGAAGCCAACACCGGCAGGCAGCTCGCCGCAACCGGTAAGCAACCCACAGCCACCTGCGGAGATTTTGGCTTACGCAAGGTCGGTCGCTGATAAGTGGACCAAGGAACTAAAGAGTGGGCAAGGGCAGTGGCCTATTACAAACGAAGAATTCCATGAACTCCGTTATGCGCTCTTCAAAATTGAAAGTCCTCCTGCGGAAAAGGTGGCGGCTTCTGCGATGCTGACAGAGCTGATGAAGCTACGGGACCAGCAATACAAGCTCGATCAGGCTGCGGAGGAAAAAATTATCGCTGAGACGGAAAAGCATGATTCTTCTGGCCGCGCTCAATATGCATCCAGGCTGGAGGCCATTCTTTTAGAGCAGCAGTACCATCACGCGACGGTGCGAGTTAGTGGCACCAAAAATACGACGCTTACGATCAAGTACGTTCTGATGACTAGTCCAATGGCCGACACAATTTCATGAACTACGCGACCATTACGGATGCCATTGGAGAGCGAGGTTTCAAGGTGGTCGTGCTGACCGACGGCTATAAAGAATGGCGCTTTGCGGTCTCTAAGACAGGCTGGAAACCAATGTGAGGCCGCTCCTGCCTATGCGTCCTTGGTTGCTCTTACTTGTAGTGCTGTCTGCCACCGCCCACGCCGTTGGCCGGGTCCCGAAAGGATCCGCCCCTTCTCCCTCGTTGCCAGTGAGGCCCCAATGCAGCTCGCCGGTACTCGTGACCCATCCGATATGCTCTTCGCCCGTCCTGGCGCATGTGTGCGGGTCGATCTCAAGGAACGCAGCTCTTGCCTGTGCTAATGTGCGTCCATGCGGGGGTCTCCGACGCACGAGGAGTTGATCATGCCCAAGCTTCCGTTGGCTGTTACCGCCGTCGCTTCAGTCCTTGTTACCTTGGCGACTGGATCTGTCGCCCAAACGGTTCCCCCCGACCTCCCGCTCGCAGTCATTTGCTCACATGGACAGACCCAGACGTGGACGGTCGGCTATCTCAACCTAGTCAGCAAGGATGGTTCCGCCACCTACGTCTCCGGAGATCTTTCGGTTACGGTGAATGCCAAGGGCCTGGTGCAGCCGCCCTCCAATCGCCCAGCCGGCGGCGACTGCTTCGGCAAGACCTTGAAGGAGTTGCGCGCTGCCGGCCGCGTCATGGAGTTCAAGCGTAAGTAGTAAGCCGTGGCTCCCATCTTCGTCGCGCGGCTGTGCGTCGTACATCGTGGTGTGGACGGTTCGTTGGATAAAACGCGGCTTCCAGCCCTCGACTTAGAAACGGCCCTTCTGCTCGTTGGAGTAGGGCCGTTTCCTTACGCAGCAACTATGGGATTTTAGCCGGCTGCGTGACTTGCTTTTGACGTTAGCAGCGGGTCGTTAACCAAATGGAAAGAGCGTCGGACTCGTAGTTGCTCCAGCATAGCCCCCTCCCTCCACCCCCCTCCCACCATTCTCGGCACAAGACGAGCAAGATTTACGCGGAGAGGTGGCCCATGCTCAATACCATCTGGATGTGTGTCGAAGGCTCTTAATCATCGGCGGCGCAGGCCCGCCCGAGAAGGGCTGGGATGTGAAGGCTAACCGTAACCTCCCGCTTTTGGGCCGCATTTTTGCTTTGGCGCGGTATTTCTGGGCCTAATGATCGATTTCTGTGGCCGATGGCACAGATCGTCACTCGAACGAGCGGCATTGCCCCGGGTCATGGCGAGTACGTGACAGCTCGCGGATTTCACATGGGCTTGGACCCGCACAGATACCCCGATGGCGCAATGCTCTATGGAACCTTGGAGCTGGCGACGATCCGGCTGCTGCAACGCCTCGTGCGAGCGGGAAATGTCGTAGCCGATGTGGGGGCGAATATCGGCTACCACACGCTTATTCTGTCGCGATTAGTCGGGCCTTCTGGCAAGGTCTTTGCTTTCGAACCTAACCCGCTCTCTCGCGCCAGGCTTGAAGCTAATTTGGCGGCAAACAACTGCTGCAACGTGCAAGTATTTGCACATAGCTCTCAGTGATCAGAAGGCGCGGCCGCGATCTTCCAACCACGGGAGAGCCACGGTGAGGCGAGCCTGCGTCCGAGGGGCGAAAGCTGGCACTCGATGCCTTGCACGACCGAACGATTTGATGTGCTACTTGGTTGGATCGAGCGTCTTGATCTCGTTAAGATCGACGTCGAGGGCGCCAAGAAGCTTGGTACTGCGCGGCGCAATGGAGACGCTTAACCGCCTACGGCCTCACATTATTATCGAGAGGAATGATGAAGCGCTGGCCGCGTTCGGCTCCGAGTTCTCAGAATCTCGAGTAACGGCTGTTCGCCTTTTCCCATAACGCCAGAAAGATCGAGACGAACCGCGGTTTTAGTAACATCCATTTCGCGAATCGGCAGATGCCGCACGGGGTGCTCATCTTGCCGATGATCGAAGCCAATGTACGGGTTGCTGAACCGCTCTCGATAGCCGTTGTCGATGGATGAACGACCGCCCTGACGTATCCGATATCGCGTGACAGCCTGTCGGCGCAGCAATCGCAGATTACGAATGCATTCACTCACGTCAGAAACGCGCACAATAACCTCTCGCACAATTGCTCCGAGAGCCGCGGAGAGGCCGGCGCCATGGGTGATGACATCTCGGAAAATTATAGCTGTCCTGGCGCATCTGCGCGGGTCGATCTCAAGCCCACCGAGTAAGACGTACAGGCCGGGGTTTTTGTCGAACGCCAGCCTGCGGATCTTCTCTTCAGGCAACGTGTCGACGCCAGAGGCCAACCGCATCTCTTCCCGGAGGCTGATGCCGCATGGCTGCCCGCTTCGACGGCGCAGTCGCCGAAACGAAGGAACGGTACGCCGGGCTCGTGAGGCTGCAAGTGGCGCCGCACCTCGGGACTATCCCGCTTCAGAAATTACGCCCGCCGCATATCGCCGCCTGGCACGCCACGCTGATCGGTGACGGATTGAGCGCGCAAACGGTGCTTCACGCTCACCGGGTTCTTAGCCTGGCGCTCAAGCAGGCGGTCGAGCACGGCACCCTGACGCGCAACCCGGCGTTAGTCGCAAGGCCGCCTCGCGTCGAGGAGCGCGAGCTTGAGATACTATCCGCGTCAGCGGTCACCGCATTGATGGCCGGCCGCTCCATCACCCCGCTGGACGCCCCGGCCCTGGCGTGCTCGCGCTCGCGACCGGTATGAGGTGAGGCGAAATCCTCGCGCTCGAATGGAAACTTGACCTCGACCGCGGCACGGTCCGCGTCGAGCGCTCGATTGAGGAGACGCAAGCGGGGCTCAGAGTGAAGCCGCCGAAGACTAGCGAGGGCGACGGCTCATCGGCATGACCGCCGATTGCGTCGCCTGGCGCGCCGCGCGATCACCAAGCGTCAGAGCTTGAGCTCAGGCTGCAGCTTGGCTTCGGCGGGCAGCCTGTTTGCTCTCACGCTCGACGGTGACATCTCAACCCACAGAGTTCAGCCGTGACTGGCGCCGCACCCTACGCGCGCGCAAGCTGCCGCTGTAGCTTCCACGCCCTACGCCACACTCACGCAAGCTGCTCTTAGCAGGCGGGACGGACGTGCTCACGGTGAGCCGGCGCCTCGGTCACGCCAAGTAAGTGTCACATTGGACACGTACGGCCACAAGGTCGAGGGCGGCGACCAGGCCGCAACGAAGACTATCGAGAGGATGCTCAAGTGAGTGACGACCTAGCGCTGCCGGCGCCGGTAGGTAGAGGCGTCAGGCCCGATTCCGAGCGGGGGATCGCCTTCGATCAGGCGGTCACGCAATGGTGCGAGGCCCTCCTCGACCTCAAGCGCGATCGAGCCCCACTTCGATCCCGGCGCGCAGGGAACGCCATGCCGAATCCCTCTGAATTTTTTAGCAAACATATTTCGGAGGCTGCGCTTACCGCTGGTGAAGCCGAGCCCACCTCTAGAGTTTCCAGTGAGTGCTGCTGTGGTGTGCCGATAAGCATACGTTATCACTACAGCTATTTTGGTCTATTTGTGGAGTTCTAGGCGACTTGCCGGATGAAGCAAGGTGAGGTTAAGGTGTTCCTTCCGCCGACACCCCGCGCGATAAGACGCCTATTGTCCGATCCACCTGATCCGGGAGCGCCTCGATAGTGATAACGTCTGGGGAATATTTGGCGAGATCAAATCCCTTCAGCACCTCGAGATCACGCCCTTCACAATCGATGTTCAGATAGCCAATCCTGTCGATCTTACGCGGGGCCGCAGTCAGAACAGCATCTAGCGTCGTGGTCGTTACAGCGATGGTATTCATCGGCTCCTCCGCCGCGAGACTTCGCGCGTCGGCCTCTGCAGCAAGTCGATCGGTTGTTCCATATTTTTTGTACTGTAAAGCGTACAGTTTCAAATACCCCGCCATCCAATGCCGCGACCACATTGAAGTCCTCTGGACGCCATCGCTGGAACTGCTCCACCTTGCTGGCCACCATGTCGATATTGACGCCCCACATCCTCGTTTTTTGAGCAGGAGAGTGTTGGAGAATTGGATTGGATGAAATGCTCCCGCATCAACGTAGATACGAGGGGAGCTTGGAGATCGTTTGTCGAGCCAACGCACGACAGCTAGGTCTTCGCCGAATTGCGCGAATGACACCCAGAAGCAACGGAACTCTTCCCGCGTCAGATTTGAGGTCGACGCGATTCCGCAAGAGCGTAAGCCCCGAATTTACAACGCGGGCCACAGCCTCGCCGACCAACCTGGTCATTCGCTTTTGTAACGGCACAACTTATTCCGTGGCAAGCCCAGAGACTGCATGCCCTTCCATGTTATTTCGGGTGCGCAATCGGGACCACGGGGTCAGTTACGACTATGGCCGCATGTGGCCTTCAGCGCATTTATCGTTTTGTTTCAGAACCGAGTATTCTTATAAGCGTCGCTCTTTGATTGAAAATAGGTTTCCCGGAGCTGCTTGGTCCTGTTGGCCGTGCGATCAATCAGGCAACGCCGGCCGCGCCTTATGCGAGGCGGCGATCACCAAATACCTCGACGAGGATGGAATTGCCGAATACGAGGAGGCCGTCCGGGAGAAAGCGGGGAGCATATCGACAGGCTGATCTCGACCTAGAAGCAGCATGGAATGACCTACCGGGACATGGAGGGCCGTCTTCGCCGCAAGGCCCGAAAAGCATGCCGGCTTCGTATTGGTGACCATGCGCGGAGACGCCGAGCGCTTGTAGGTAAATATGCGCTCGCGCCGGCTGCGGTTACAGCGGCCTTGAGCTCGGCCAGGTTGAACAGGCGCTGAGGCAAAGCCCTAAAGGCGCACGTCCATTGATATTGCCGTTCCGTGATCATTCAGTGATCAATTCACCTTTTGTTGCCATAGGCACCCCCCGCAATGTATTGGTTTGCCTAGACGGAGACGTGGCCGAGAGGCTGAAGGCGGCGGTTTGCTAAACCGTTATACGGTCTAAAGCCGTATCGAGGGTTCAAATCCCTCCGTCTCCGCCATTTTAAGTTATTGATCTATAACCAGCCTTCTGTCCTACCTGGCTCGCTACCCATGGAACTCCTGGGCGCCCCCGATGTAAGAAACCATTGATCGAGATCGCTCACTGAGCTCGTCTTGTTTGCGGCCTTCATATTTCGAAATTGTCCGCGAGACTGCTAGTCTTTCGATCAGGATGGCTCTGCGCGCACCCATAGACAACATCTGGAAGGGCAGGCGCTGCCGCGTCTATACCCACACCGGTTCGCTTGGGTGCAACTGCCGTCCAACCTATCAAATTGCGAGGAATTTCAATTTCAAAGAGTCTATCCCTTCGACAGATGGACTGCGCCACTCGATGCCGTCGCGCGCAACATCGAAAACCTCGAACAGGATTTGTACGATCCGACAGACCTGAAGGAGCGGAAAAGAACGACGAGATTACCGCAATCATAAATACCAAATTTCAAATCGCGTTCGTTCACGATTTCATCGCCGCCAGCCCGCAAACCTTGACAGAAATCGGCGACAGGTCTGACGTGTCGCCGTCCGTCACAATGCGGCCCCAACCTCAAGGAATATGACAAGGATGGCCCACCAGACCGCCAAACAACCCGACCCCCGCCTCGATCCCGCTCTCATCGAAAGGGAGCGCAACCGGTTCGGCGCGCGCGCTCTCGGCCTTCTTGTTCTGCTGAACGGCGCGGCGGCTTTGGTTTTGCTCTCGATTCTGGCTCGGGCTCCGGAGGCGAGCGTCGACAACAAGATGGCGGCGGCGATGCTGTTTTTCAGCGGCGGCGCGGTTGCCGCACTTCTAAGCTCGTTCCTCGCCTACATGAACAGGACGATCGCCTTGGAGGCGCCCGAGCTCGCGAACCTCAGGCGCGGCCTCCAAATCGTCGGGATCATCGCCGTCGTTGGCAGCGGCGCCGCGTTTCTCACCGGCATGAACATGGTGGCGTCGGCCGCCTCTGAGCGGTCGAGCTCCCATCCCAAGGGCGCGAAGGAGCAGGAACGTCCCAAGGGCGACACCTCGCCAACGGCCCAACCAAGCGAACGGGTCGAGGTGCCGGCTCCCGCCGGCACCATCAGCGCGACCGGCTTGGCGATACGCGAATCGGGTGAGCTGGCCTAGGGCGGCCCAGTGATTTGGCGGGTGAAATCGCGCCAGAGTTCTCCGCAGGTCAACGGTGAGGTCGCTCACCTTCTCGCCGACGACGTTCCAGTTCACCATCCGGGTCCCCTGGAGAGGATCCGATCTGGCGTCGACGATATAGGCTGCGGCGACCGTGAGGACGGCGCCGAGAATCATGCCAAAGAGAAGTCGCATCCCCCGTCCTCTCTAGAACCCCGATCATAAGCTCCCGGCGGCCGCAGCGGAAGGTGCGCCTGGTGCGCCTGCGCGGAAGCTTTGGAAGGGGCCTATTTTCGCATATAATGCCACGGAAACGGGCACTTAGTCCTTCTCCGGCGCTTTCCGTCCCAATCCTTGATCCCGGTCAAGGTTCTTCGGGCGACGTTGCCCAAGTTGCTGCCAGCAACAGGAGACGCCATGGCCGCGACGTTTCAACGCGAGGAGTGGAAGGCCTTTTCCGATTTTCTGGCCGTGGTCACTACGGGCTTGCTTGCCTTCGCAAGCCGAGCTAAGCGCGGGCGGCGCCACTTGCGACTAGCCGCTGGCGGCGCGGCGCTGCTCATCGGAGGCGACGAGCTTTTCCCGCCGCGGCACCGCCTCAAGCGCCGCCTCGACGGCGTCATCGACCGTGGAGAGCCAGACGAAGCGCACGGCCTTGCGCGCGGCCTCGGGCACGTCCTCGAAGTCCTTCTTGTTGCGCTCGGGCAGCAGTACGGTGGTGATGCCTGCGCGCACCGCGGCAAGCACCTTGTTCTTCACCCCGCCGATCGGCAGCACGAGTCCGCGCAGCGAGATTTCGCCGGTCATGGCCGTGTCGCTCTTGACCGTGCGCGCCGTAAGCAGCGACGCAAGCGCGATGAACATGGCGACGCCCGCGCTCGGGCCGTCCTTGGGGATCGCGCCAGCGGGCACGTGCACGTGAATGTCAGACTTCTCGAACGCGGCGGGGTCGACGCCGAGCGTGGACGCGCGCGCCTTGACCAGGCTGAGCGCGGCTTGCGCGCTCTCCTTCATCACGTCGCCGAGCTGGCCGGTGAGGATGAGCTTGCCGTTTCCGGGCACCTTGGCCGCCTCTACGAACAGGATATCGCCGCCGGCCGGCGTCCAGGCAAGACCGGTCGCAACGCCAGGCACGGAGGTGCGCATCGCCACCTCACTCTCGAAGCGGCGGGGGCCGAGGATCGCGTGCAGCTGATCGGCGCCGATCCGCATGCTCGTCGTGTCGTCTTCGGCGATACGCATGGCGACATGGTGGCAGAGCGCGCCGATATCGCGCTCGAGATTGCGGACGCCCGCCTCACGCGTGTAGTCGCGGATGATGGCGCGGATGGCGTCTTCCTCGATCGCGCATTGCTCGGGGGTGAGCCCCGTCGCTTCAAGCCGGCGCCTGACCAGATAACGCTTGGCGATCTCGACCTTCTCGTCCTCGGTATAGCCGGGAAGCTCGATCACCTCCATGCGGTCGCGCAAAGGCCCGGGGATCTGGTCGAGCACGTTCGCCGTGCCGATGAACATCACGCGCGATAGGTCGAACGGCACCGCGAGGTAGTTGTCGCGGAACGTGGAGTTCTGCTCGGGGTCGAGCACTTCGAGGAGGGCCGCCGAGGGGTCGCCGTGGAAGCTCGCGCCGAGCTTGTCCATCTCGTCGAGCATCATCACGGGGTTGCGCGTACCTGCTTTTCTGATCGACTGGATCACGTTGCCGGGAAGCGCACCGATATAGGTGCGGCGATGGCCCCTGATCTCGGCCTCGTCATGCACGCCGCCAAGGCTGAGCCGCACGAATTTGCGGCTCATGGCGCGGGCGATCGACTGGCCGAGCGAAGTCTTGCCGACGCCTGGTGGTCCGACGAAGCAGAGGATGGGGCTCTTGCCTTCGGGATTCAGCTTGCGCACCGCGAGATATTCGAGGATGCGCTGCTTGATCTTGGGCAGGCCGTAATGGTCCTCATCGAGAATGCGGCGCGCTTCGGCGATGTCGATGCGGTCCTCCGACAGCTTCGACCAGGGAAGCTCGATCAGCCAATCGAGATAGGTGCGAACCATGCCGTGCTCGGCGGAAGCGTCGGGCATGCGCTCGAGCCGCTTCAGCTCCTTCAGCGCCTGCTTCTCGGCCTCCTCGGGCATGCCGGCCTTGGCGATGGCCTCGCGCAGTTCCGCGATCTCGGCCTGGCCTTCCTCGCCTTCGCCGAGTTCCTTCTGAATCTGGCGGAGCTGCTCGCGCAAAATGTGCTCGCGCTGGCGTCCGGCAAGCGTCTCCTGCGTCTGCTCGCCGATCTGCTTCGACAGCCGCAGGACTTCGATCTGCTGGGCGAGGTAGCGCAGCAGCTTGTCGAGGCGCGCGGCGACGTCGAACGTCTCGAGCAGGTCCTGCTTGTCGGCAGAAGCGATATCCGAGACATTGGCGATGAAATCGGCGAGCGCGGAGGGCGACTTGATCTGATCGATCGCGTCGGCAACCTCTTGCGGCACGCTGGGCAGGAGCGAAATGGCCTCGCGCGCGCGCTCCTTAAGCTGATGCATGCGCGCGGCGATCTCGGTCGAGTAGACTTCGGCCTCTCCGATCTCCTCGACTTTCGCCATGAGGAAGGGGAAGCCCTCGAGGAAATCGAGCACGCGGAAGCGCCGCACGCCGCGCGCAACCACGTGATGCTTGCCGTCGGGCGCGGTGACGTAGCGCAGAATCTCGGCGACAGTGCCGACGCGATGGAGATGATCCGGACCGGGCGCGTCGATCGCAGGGTCGGTCTGCAGGAGCACGCCGACAGGCCGGTCGCCTTGCGCAGCGGCTTGGGCGCCGGCAATCGATTGCGGGCGGCCGAGCGTGAGCGGCACCACGATGCCGGGGAACAGCACCGCGTTGCGCGTCGGAAGAATGATCATCGCGCCATCGGGAAGCTTAAGCTCGGCGGAGCCCTCGCCCGCGGGTTTCTCCGCGGAAGCGGCTTGCGCCTTCGGCGCAGGTTTCGCAGCTTCGGCCGATTGCGGCGTCAAGTGTTCGGTATCGTTCATGTATCTCGACCGGATTCCGGACTCATAGCTTGGCGAAAGTGAGGATGAGGCAACCGTTGCGCAGCTCCCGCTCGGCGAGACGCAAGGGGGAAGTGAGCGTGATGCGGCGCTCGAAGCGGCCGTAAGGAATCTCCAGCCTCAAGATATTTGCGCGCCGCCCTTGGCAGGGGAGGGGCCGGGTGCCGGCGATCATCAGGGTCTCGCCTTCGATCTCGACACGCACCGCCTCCGGCGCGACGCCGGGAAGGGTGGCGATGATCAAAAGCTCGCCTTCGGTTTCGAACACATCCACGGGCGGCTCCCAGCGCGCGGCGCGCGCACCTTCGCGCGAGGGCTCGAAGAACTGCCGGTGGAGCTGCTCGGCCCGCTTGAGGCGGGCGCAGGCCTCCGCCCACATCAGGTTTTTCGGGTCACGCATTACTGCCGTCTCTAGAGACAAATATAGCGCCGAATTGGAGGGCGGTTATATATCGGTTGCCACCCGCACCCATGCAAGGGTCGCGCTTCTGCCCTGATCAAGCTCAAGACTTCGCCGATGGGCGCGCGTTTAGCAGCGATTGGTTACTCAGGGGCCGCCGGGTGGCAGCGTCGGTGGCTGCTCGGTGGGCGGCCGCACGGGCGGGCACTTGCGGCACGTGCGACTAAACCCTAGTCGCGCCGCTCACAATCCGGAGTACAGCCCATCGGGCACGCGATTGCCGTGTTATGTTTCAATATGGGAGAGGCCGATTCTCTTCAGGCTAATGTCTTGAATTTTATGGGGCGCCCCGAAGCCTATGCCCCGGTCTCCGCAACCGTAGAGCGTATCGAAACCCACGTTTCTGTCGTATTTCTTGCCGGGGCCTTTGCCTACAAGGTCAAACGTGCGGTCAAATACTACGTTTCTCGACTTCTCCACGCTGGAAAAGCGGCGTTCGGCCTGCCTGAACGAGCTTCGCGTCAACCGGCGAACCGCGCCCAACTTTATCTGGACGTGTTCCCGGTCACCCGTGGGGAAGGCGAGTCATTCGGCCTGGCGGCGAGGATGAAGCGGTGGAATGGGTGCTGCGCATGCGCCGATTCGAGCAATCCAAGCTCTTCGACCGCATGGCCGAGGAGGGGCGGCTTGCCCTGGATTCGATGCGGCCGCTCGCCGAAGGTCGATCGCCGGCTTCCACGCCTCGGCCGATCGCGTGCTGTCGGCCGGATCAGCCCATCCTGCCGCTCGCCGGTATCCTGTCCGACAATGCCGGCTCTTCGCCGCCCATGCCGATGTCAGTCCCGCAGCAAGCGGCGATGGGCTCTCGCAAGCAAGTCGCGAAAAGCCTCGGCAATCGTCACCCCTGCTCGAGGCGCGCGCACGCGGCGGCTACGTGCGCCACTGCCACGGCGATCTCCATTTGCGCAACATCGTGGAAATCGATGGCGCGCCGGTCTTATTCGATGCCATCGAGTTCGATGACCGCCTCGCAACCATCGACGTTCTTCACGATCTCGCATTCCTCTGATGGATCTCGGCAAGCGCGGCCTCAAAATCCATGCCAACGCCGTGCTCAACGCTTACCTCGACGCGGAACCGAGCACCGGAAATCTCGTGGGACTTGCGGCGCTGCCGCTCTTCCTCTCGATGCGGGCGGCAGTGAGGGCCAAGGTCGAGTTGTTGCGCGCGGATCTCGCGACGCCCGGCTCGGGCGACGCCGTGCGCGAGGAAGCACGGGCCTACTTCACGCTTGCGCGAGATTTCCTGACGCCCTCGTCCCCGCGACTCATCGCGATCGGCGGCTTGTCGGGAAGCGGCAAGTCGGCCCTGGCTCGCGCCATCGCCCCTCACATCGGCGCCTTTCCCGGGACCGTGCATGTGCGCAGCGACATCGAGCGCAAGCGCATGTTCGGCGTGAGCCCGCTCGAAAGGCTGCCGCAAGATGCCTACACGCTCGAAGTCACAGAGCGCGTCTATGCCATGTGCCGCAAGCGCGCGCTTCTGGCGCTTGAAGGGGGACAGTCCGTGATCGTCGATGCCGTCCACGCGCGGTCCGAGGAGCGCGAGGCGCTTGCCGCGCTTGCCGCGGCGAGCGGCGTTCCATTCGCGGGATTTTGGCTCGAAGCGCCGGCGAAGCTCCTGCGCGATCGGATCGCCGCAAGAACGGCCGATGTCTCCGACGCAACGCCGGAATTGGTCGATGTGCAGCTCGGCTACGACGTCGGACCGCAGAATTTCGCCGTGGTCGATGCGCGCGGTCCGCTCGATGAGGTCGCGGTTTCCTGCCTCGAACGGATCGAGGTTAGGCCCCCGGGCGGTCCCATAAATTCACCCTTTGCTAACGCTTTCTAGACGAGAGTCGGTCGAGGGCAGGCCAGTGCCGGTCGCACTGGCGGGAAAGGCAATGCGCATGCCTTTCCAGAGGCCCTGTCGGGGGGTTTGGCACGTTGCGTTGGGTCGGTCAGCCTGCGTCGGGGGCGGCCAGGCGCGTTGGTAGCGTAAGCTTAAGCGGGCTTGCCGTGCCGCTTCTGCTCGGCGCGGCTCTTGCCGTTGGCCTTGGCGGTTGCGGTGGGGGCGGCAATGGACAGCCGCTCGGCGAGCGCGTCATTCCGCTCGGTCAGCCCGTGCCAAAGGGCGGGGGCTATTACCAGGTCGGCAAGCCGTATGAAATCGCGGGGTTCATCTACACGCCGCGCGAGGACCCGGCTTACGACCGTGTCGGCAGCGCCTCCTGGTATGGCGAGCTGTTCCATGGACGCCGCACCGCCAATGGCGAGATCTACGACATGGATCGCCTGTCGGCAGCGCACCCGACGCTCCCGCTCCCCGTCTATGCCCGCGTGACCAATCTCAATAACGGCCGCTCCATCGTCGTCCGCATCAACGATCGTGGACCTTACGCGCGCGACCGTATCATCGATCTGTCGCGCCGCTCGGCCGAGGCGCTCGGTTTCCGCAACCAGGGGACGGCGACGGTGCGCGTCAAATATCTTCGCCGCGCGCCCCTGAACGGCGACGACAGCTACGAGCTCGCCTTTCTTGCAAATCAGAACTGGGCGCGGGTTGCGGCGAAAGGAAAAACTCCGAACGCGGCTCCCGGCAATTTCACCAGCCGAAAAAAGCTGCCGCCGCCGAATCCCGGGAACGTGAATCGGCCGTGGCCTACGGTCAAACAGCCGCTTGCGGCGCCGCCATCGCCGCAAACCACCGGCGCCGTTCCTGCAAACGCTAAGGCGACGACGCAGGCCCCGGGACTCGTGGTGCAGGCCGGCACGTTCAAGAACAAGGACAATGCCGAGCGTGCGCGGGCCGTGCTTTCGACCATTGCCCCTGTCGATGTGGCCTCGATCGCCGTGCGCCAGGAACTCTCTTTCAGCGTGAGGGTGGGGCCGTTTTCCGACCCAGGCGAGGCGAAGGCCGCGCTCGCGAAGGTGACGGAAGCAGGATATCAAGGCGCCAAAGTGGTCGCGCAGAACTAAAATCTTCCCGTTCTCCCTTCCGGGTTGATTTTTGCGACGGCGCGCTCGATATTTGCTGCATGCGGCTGTGCGCAGCAGCAGCAAAAACGCTAATCCGAACCCGGTCAGCCCGTGTCCGCCTCGCGCCTTGACAAACGGATCAAGATCGCAGCGTTGGGCGCCGTCTTTTTTTTCGGCGCCGGCGTCGCCGCGGCTACTCTTCACGCGGCGCCTCCGCCCGCGGCGTTCGAAACCAAGGCGAAACACGCCATTCTCATGGATGCCGACGCCGATCTCGTGCTGTTCGAGAAGGACGCCGACACGCTCGCCCCGCCGGCGAGCATGAGCAAGCTGATGACGCTCGCCATCGTGTTTCGCGAGATAAAAGCGGGGCGGCTCAAGCTCGAGAACGAGTTCAAGGTGAGCGAGCATGCCTGGCGGACGGGCGGCGCGCCGTCGGGCGGATCGGCGATGTTCGCGCCGCTCAACTCCCTGGTGACGGTGAACGACCTCATCCAGGGCATTACCGTCCAGTCGGCCAACGATGCCGCCATTATTCTCGCCGAGGGGATCGGCGGCACCGAAGAGGCATTCGCCAAGCAGATGACCGAATATGGCCGCAAGATCGGGCTCGAGAAATCGACCTTCATCAATGCCACCGGGCTTCCGGCGGAAGGTCACCTGATGACGGCGCGCGACCTCGCCACGCTCGCCCATCACCTGATCTATACCTATCCCGAGTACTATCATTTCTTCGGACAGAGGGAATTCAAGTACCGCGAAAAGTTCACCTTTTTGAACCGCAATCCCTTGATCTTCGCCGATATCGGCGTTGACGGATTGAAGACCGGATTCATCAAGGACTCTGGCTACGGGGTGGTGGCGAGCGCCAAGCGCGGCGACCAGCGGCTGATCCTCGTCGTGGGCGGCCTCGAATCGGCCAAGGACCGCGAGGCGGAGGGGCGCAGATTGCTCGATTGGGGATTCAAGAGCTTCAGGCCGTTCCGCTTGTTCGACGAGGGCCAGACGGTGAGCGACGCGCTCGTTTGGGGCGGCACCAAGCATTACGTGCCGCTGGTCGGCAATGGCGATATCGAAATCATCTTGCCGGCGAACGCGACCGGCAAGGTCTCGGCGGAGATCGTCTATCAAGGGCCGATCAAGGCTCCCATCCGCAAGGGCGATGAGGTCGCCGTGCTGAAGGTCACGTCGGCTGAGTCCCAGGCGACCAACGAGATCCCGCTCTATGCCGGCGAAGACATCGAGCAGAGCAACTTCGCCATGCGGGGGCTCGAACTCGTTGCTCGTTCTTGCCTTCGGCTGGCTGCTCTAGCCATGCAGCGCGAAACGGGCGACCTCGGCAAATTCATTACATTCGAGGGCGGCGAGGGCTCCGGCAAGTCCACCCAGGCCGGCATTCTCGCCAATCGCCTGGCGCGCGCCGGGCGAAAAGTCTTCGCAACGCGCGAGCCCGGCGGCTCGCCGGCGGCGAAAGAGATCCGCGAAGCGCTGCTCTCGGGCAAGGTCGCGCAATTCGGCCCCTTTGCCGAGGCGGTGATGTTCGCGGTGGCGCGCGCCGACCATATCGAGAAGGCGATCGGCGACGCGCTCCTTGCCAGCAAATGGGTCGTGTGCGACCGTTTCTACAACTCAACGCGTGCCTATCAGGGAGCGACGGCGGGCGTCCCGCGCGGGCTGATCAACGCGCTCGAACGCCTCACCGTCAGCGACCTTTCGCCCGATATCACCTTCATTCTCGACATTCCCCCCGAACAGGGGCTCGCGCGCGCCGCCGCGCGGCGGAACGGCGGCGCGCCCGATCGCTTCGAGAGTCAGCAGCTGCTGCTGCATGAGCGCATCCGCAGGGCCTTTCTCGATATCGCCGAGGAAGAACCGGAGCGCTGCGTGGTGATCGACGCGAGTCAGCCCGAGGCGATGGTCGCCGAGGATGTGTGGGAAGTCGTCCTGCAGCGCCTCAATCCATGAGCATGACGGCCGAGCGCACGCGGGCGGCGCTTAACGAGCCCGACCGGCTCGAAGGATTTTCGTCGCCGCGCGAGGTCGAACGGTTGTTCGGCCATGAGGCGGCGCTTGCCGAGTTCCACGATGCGCTCGGGAGCGGGCGCTTGCATCACGCTTGGCTCATCGTCGGTGCGGAAGGCGTCGGCAAGGCGACGCTCGCCTACTGCTTTGCGCGCACTGTGCTTGCGGAGGGCGAACGGGGCGAGGGGCGGGCGTCCATCGATCGCGACCATCCGGTGTTCCGCAAGGTCGCGTCCCTTTCCCATCCCAATCTCCTTCTCATCCGGCGCTCCTGGGTCGAGAAGTCGAAACGCTATTCGCAATGGATCGGCGTCGAGGAGGTGAGGCGCCTGCGCACCTTTCTCGGGCATTCGGCCGGGGAGGACGGCTGGCGCGTCGTCATCGTCGATCGCGCCGACGAGCTGAACCAGAACGCGGCAAACGCGCTTCTGAAAGCGCTCGAAGAGCCGCCGCCCAGGACGCTGTTCCTCCTCATCTCGAATGTGGAGGGCCGGCTTCCCGTCACCATTCGCTCGCGCACCCGCACGCTTCGCGTGACGGGCTTGAGGGGTGAGGAGCTTGAGAAAGCGGTGCGGGCTGCGTTCGAACGCGACGAACACGAGACCGACGAGGAGACGCTTGCAGCCGCGCTCGCGCTTAGCGAGGGGAGCGTGCGCCGCGCGCTCGAACTCGTCTCCAATGGCGGCATCGAACTCTATCGCGAGATCCTCGCCGCCCTCAGCGCGCTTCCGGAGATCGAGGGCCCCGAACTCCACCGCCTCGTCGACCGGCTCGCGGTCGCGGGCGAAAGCGAGCGTTTCGATCTCTATCTCGCGCTGCTGCTCGGTCTCATCGAGCGGCTGATCCGCTTCACGGCGACGGGGGCGGGGGCGACGGAGGAGGAGCGGAGGCTTGCCGCGCGGCTCTTTTCGCCCGCCAATCTCGCCAATTGGGCCGAAGCGTGGAAGGCGATCTCGGAAGCCCGCGCGGAAGCCGAGGCCCTCAATCTCGATCGCGGGATTCTTCTGCTTCAGAGCTGGTTCCGGCTGCAGCATCTGGCCCGGGAACATCCTGTTTAACGAGAAGCCCGAGCGCGCTTGCCCGCGGCCGGGCCTTGGGGCTATTCCTCCGTCATGGCGGACAAGCGGCCCTATTACATCACCACGGCCATCTCCTATCCGAACGACGCGCCCCATATCGGCCATGCCTATGAGGCCGTGGCGACGGACGCGCTCGCGCGCTTCCGGCACCTGCAAGGCCGTGACGTGTTCTTCCTCACCGGGACCGACGAGCACGGCATCAAGATGCTGCAGACGGCGAAGGCGCAAGGCATCACCCCGGCCGAGCTTGCCGATCGCAACACGCCGAAGTTCCGCGACATGGTCCGCGCGCTCAACTGCTCAAACGACGATTTCATCAGCACGCGCGAGGAACGACACAAGCGCGCCAGCCAGGAGCTGTGGCGGCGCATGCAGGCCGCGGGCGACATCTATCTCGACAAATATGCCGGCTGGTATTCGGTGCGGGACGAGGCCTATTACGACGAGAGCGAGCTGAAGGCGGGCGCCGACGGAAGAAAGCTCTCGCCGCAGGGAACGCCGGTCGAGTGGGTCGAAGAGGAGAGCTATTTCTTCCGGCTCTCTTCCTATCAGGACAAGCTGCTCGCCTATTACGAGGCGCATCCCGAATTCATCGGGCCGGACACCCGCGCCAACGAAGTGAAGAGCTTCGTGCGCGGCGGGCTGCAGGACCTCTCGATCTCGCGCACGACCTTCGATTGGGGCATTCAGGTCCCCGGCGATCCGAAGCACATCATGTATGTGTGGGTCGATGCGCTCACCAACTACATTACCGGCGTCGGCTTTCCCGACGAGGGGTCTGATACGTTCCGGCGCTACTGGCCTGCCGATGCGCATATCATCGGCAAGGACATCATCCGCTTCCACACCGTCTACTGGCCGGCATTTCTAATGTCGGCGGGCGTGGCGTTGCCGAAGCAGGTATTCGGCCACGGCTTCCTCTATAACCGCGGGGAGAAGATGTCGAAATCGGTCGGCAATGTCGTCGATCCGTTCACGCTCGCGAAGGATTACGGCACCGATCAGCTTCGCTATTTCCTCTTGCGCGAGGTGCCGTTCGGCCAGGACGGAAATTACAGCCGCGAGGGGATCGTGCAGCGCATCAACGCCGATCTCGCCAACGACCTCGGCAATCTCGCCCAGCGCTCTCTGTCGATGATCGCGAAGAATTGCGGGGGCAAGGTGCCGAAGCCCGGCAAGCTCACTTCGGCCGACGAGGCCATCCTCGCGTCGGCCGACGCGCTCTTGGCCCGCGTCGAAGCCGCCATCGACGCATTCGCCATTCATCGGGCGCTCGAGATGATCTGGGCGGTGGTCGCCGACGCCAATCGCTATTTCGCGAGCGAGGAGCCTTGGGCGCTTAAGAAGACGAATCCCGAGCGGATGGAGACGATCCTCTACGTGACGGCGGAGGTGACGCGCGAGATCGCGATCCTCGCCCAGCCAGTCATGCCGGAGAGCGCGGGCAAGCTGCTCGACCAGCTTGGCGTGCCCGATTCGGCGCGCGGCTTCGCCGTGCTTAGAGCCAAGGGGCGGCTGAAACCCGGGACGAAGCTGCCGCCACCCGCGCCAGTCTTTCCCCGCCATGTCGAAGCCGACGACGAAGCCGCGGCGTCGTGAGCTTAAGCGCTAGCGGCACAATTGCTTGATGCGGGCCTCGTCCACGCCTTCGACGAGCGTGCCGCCGATCAGGGTGCGCGGGACGGCCGTGTCGCCGAAGCGCCGGATCATGTCGGCTTGGACCGGCGCGGTCGTCGCGTCCAAAATGCGATACTGGATATTGTTGCGCGCGAGGATGGCCCTGACTTGCCGGCAATAAGGGCACCAGGAGGCGTTGTAGAGAACGACGCTTTTGCTGCACCGGGCCAAGGCGGGGTCCCCTCCGAGGCAGAGCATCGCAGAGGCCGCGGCCAAAGCGATGAGATTGCGGCGGCTGGGGATGGAAATACGTCGTGTCATTCTTTCTCCCCGTCGAGGGCAAGCCTCGCGCTTATTGTCACGCTGGAGCAAATGCTGCACATAGGGTGCAGCCAATGAGGTCCTAACCTAGCAGCTTGAAGAATATCGGTCTTTTCTCTTTTCCGTGATGCTCGTCGACAGCCACTGCCATCTCGACTTTCCCGATCTCGGGCGCGAGCTCGACGCGGTGCTTAGCCGCGCGCGTAAAGCCGGGATCGGCCTGATCGTGACCATATCGACGCGCGTCCGCCGCTTCGATCAGCTCAAGGCCATCGCGGAGGCGCACCCGGAAGTGTTTTGCTCGATCGGGACGCATCCGCATAACGCCGCGGAGGAGCCAGACGTCACGGCGGCGGAACTGATCGAGATCGCGCGTCATCCGAAGGTCGTGGCGATCGGCGAGGCCGGGCTCGACTATCACTACGATCACAGCCCGCGCGATGTGCAGGCGAAAAGCTTCCGCACCCATATTGAGGCCGCGCGTGAAACCGGGCTGCCGCTCGTCATCCATGCGCGCGAGGCCGATGGCGATATCGCGCGCATTCTCGAGGAGGAGAGCGCGAAGGGCGCGTTTTCCTTCGTGCTCCATTGCTTCACGAGCGGACCCGAGCTTGCGCGGAGAGGGCTTGCGCTCGGGGGCTACGTTTCCTTCTCCGGTGTCGTCACTTTCAAGAACGCGGGCGCGCTTCGCGATATCGCGGCCGAGGTGCCGCCGGACCGTCTCCTGGTCGAGACCGATGCGCCCTATCTCGCGCCCGAACCGATGCGGGGAAAGATCAACGAGCCTGCATATGTCGCCCATGTCGCGGCGCGGCTTGCGAGCTTGCGCGGACTCGGCATGAGCGACATCGCGAGCCTGACCACGGAGAATTTCTTCAACTTTTTCAAAAAGGTGCCGCGCGCCTTGCAAAAGATGCCGCAAAGCGCCGCATGAGTCTCAAATTCACCATTCTCGGCTGCGGCACATCGGGCGGCGTGCCCCGCATCGGCAATCATTGGGGCGCATGCGATCCCGCCAACCCCAAGAACCGGCGCAAGCGTTGCGCGCTGCTCGTCGAACGAAACGGCGCGAAAGGTCAGACCACGGCCCTGGTCGACACCACGCCCGATCTTCGCCAGCAGCTTCTCGACGCCGGCACGACGTGGCTCGACGGCGTGCTCTATACGCATGACCACGCCGATCACAGCCACGGCATCGACGATCTGCGCCAGGTCGCCTATAACGGCAATTGCCGCGTCGACGTCTATCACGACGCGGCGACGGGAAGGCTGCTCCGCGCGCGTTTCGCCTATTGTTTCGACACGCGACGCGGCAGCGAATATCCGGCGATCCTCAAGAGCCACGAGATACGCGCGGGCGAAGAGGTCCGCATTGCCGGGGCCGGGGGCGCGATCGAAGCGCTACCGTTCCGGCAAATTCACGGCTCGGGCGAGACGCTCGGCTTTCGTTTCGGCGGCGTCGCCTATTCGCCGGATGCGAGCGATTTTCCGGAGGAGTCGCTCGAGGCGTTAACGGGCCTCGATGTTTGGATCCTCGATACGCTCCGTTACACCCCGCATCCGAGCCATCTCTCGGTGGAGCGTGCGCTTGCGTGGATCGCGCGCATGAAACCGAAACGCGCCGTGCTCACGCATATGCATGTCGATCTCGATTATGCGCGGCTGCGGGCGGAGCTCCCCGATGGCGTCGAGCCCGCCTATGACGGCATGGTGCTGACGGAAGAAGGGTAGGGGACTTTCACATTACCCTCATGCTGAGGAGCGCGTGCAAACCCGCGTCTCGAAGCATGTCTTTAGGTGCGCCCTTTCGAGACGGGCCTTCGGCCCTCCTCAGGGTGAGGGAGGTCGAGAAAGGGGACTTAGAGTTCCACGATCTGCCCGGTGTTCGCGAAATCAGGTAATGCGAGGGGAATGAAGGCCTCCGCGACCTCCTCCGGCGTGGGCAGCTTCGACTGGTCCTCTCCGGGATAGGCCTCGGCGCGCATGCGCGTCGCCGTCGCGCCGGGATCGATCAGGTTCACCTTGATCGCGCTGTCGCTCGCCTCGTTGGCATAGGTCTTGGCCAGGGCCTCGAGAGCGGCCTTGGTCACGGAATAGGGCGCCCAATAGGCACGGCCCGAGCGCGCAACGCCCGAGGTGACGAAAATCACCCGGCCTGCGCTGGACAGGCGAAGGAGCGGGTCGAGCGTGCGGATGAGCCGCCAATTGGCGGTGACATTGATGGCGAAGCTCTTGTCCCAAAGCTCCGAGGGGACATGGGTGAGGGGAGAGAGCCGCCCCAGGATGGCGGCATTGCCCACCAGCACGTCGAGCCTGCCGAAACGCTCATAGAAAGATGGCCCGAGCGCGTCGATCGCCTCGCCGTTGGCGAGATTGAGCGGGATAAGCGTGGCCTTGCCGCCGCCCGCCCTGACGCGATCGTCAACCTCCTCGAGCCCCTTCCGCGTGCGTGCGAGCAAGAGGACATGCGCGCCCTCGCGGGCGAAGGCGAGGGAAACGGCACGGCCGATGCCGCGGGAAGCGCCGGTGATGAGCGCAATGCGATCTTTGAGCCGCTCCGAACTCAACCCACCTCGGCGAGGAAGGAGAGCTGCTTCTGCTGCGGCGGCCCTTCGCGGTCCCTGAGTCTGGTCGGATACTCGCCGGTGAAGCAATGGTCGGTAAATTGGGGCTGTGCGTTGTCGCGGCCGTCAAAGCCCATCGCGTGGTAGATTCCGTCGACCGACAGGAAGGCAAGCGAGTCGGCGCCGATGAAGACGCGCATCTCCTCGAGGCTCCTGTGGGCCGCGAGCAGCTTGTCCTGGTCCGGCGTGTCGATGCCGTAGAAATCGGGGTGCGTGATGGGCGGGCTCGAAATCCGCATGTGCACTTCGCGGGCGCCCGCTTCGCGCATCATCTGCACAATCTTCACCGAAGTCGTGCCGCGCACCACGCTGTCGTCGATCAGCACGATGCGCTTGCCCTGGACCTGACCCTCATTGGCGCTGTGCTTCAGCTTCACGCCGAGCTGGCGGATGCGCTGCTCGGGCTCGATGAAGGTGCGGCCGACATAGTGGTTGCGGATGATGCCGAATTCGAAGGGCAGCCCCGAGACCTGCGAATAGCCGATCGCCGCGGGCACGCCCGAGTCGGGGATGGGAATGACGACGTCGGCGTCGGCCGGCGCCTCGCGCGCCAATTGCCGTCCCATCTCCTTGCGCACCTCGTAAACCGAGCGGCCGCCGACGATGGAATCGGGCCTGGCGAAATAGATGTATTCGAAGATGCAGAGCCTGGCGGGATATTTGGGCACGAAGCGATGACTCTCGACGCCCTCGCGGGTGATCACCACGACCTCGCCGTTCTCCACCTCGCGCACGAACTCGGCGCCGATGATGTCGAGCGCGCAAGTTTCCGACGCGAGCACCCACGACTCGCCGAGCTTGCCAAGCACGAGAGGCCTGATGCCGAACGGGTCGCGCGCGCCGATCAACTTCTTATGCGTGAGCCCGACCAGGCCATAGGCGCCTTCGACCTGGAGCAGGGCTTCGATGAACTTTTCGATGAAACGCTGCTTCTCGCTCCGCGCGACGAGGTGGAGGATGACCTCGGTATCGGTGGTCGACTGGCAGATGGCGCCGCGCTTGATGAGGGATTCGCGCAAGGTCAGCGCATTGGTCAGGTTGCCGTTGTGAGCGAGCGCGAAACCGCCCGAGTCGAGATCGACAAAGAGCGGCTGCACGTTGCGCAGGACCGGATCGCCGCAGGTCGAGTAGCGCACATGGCCGATGGCCATGTCGCCTTTCAGCCGGTCGATCACCGGCCGCGAGGTGAAGTGGTCGCCGACAAGGCCGAGGCGGCGTTCGGTATGGAAATGGTGTCCGTCGAAGCTGACGATGCCGGCCGCTTCCTGGCCCCGATGCTGCAGGGCATGCAGGCCGAGCGCCGTGAGCGCCGCGGCATCGGGGTGATTGAAGATGCCGAAGACGCCGCACGCCTCGTGCAGCCGATCCTCTTCGAGCCAGTCCGGCTCCCTGGTCAGAACCTGCTCTGTCACGGGCCTCAAGCCTCCTTCAAGTAAATAGGCGCCCGAACAAGGGCTTCAATGGCACGCAACGCGACAGAATTCCTAAACGTTAAACTCATGAAGGCTGGTCCGGCTGGGCCTCAGCGGGCGCCTCGGGTGCGCCCTCGGGCGGGACGCCGGGCTGCCGCTCGGGCTGGCCTGCGGGCTGTCCCTCCTCGTCCTTGGACCCCGGGAGGTATTGCTCAGGATTCATGGGAAGCAGCGATTCGATGGCAATCCGCGTTTTCTGCAAGATGGCGTAGGACTGCGCATTGCGCACCCACTCCGGCTCGTCGCGTGCGAGGGCCGTGAAAAGAATAAAGACGATCGCGACCAAGAGAAAACCGCGCGCCAGCCCGAAGATGAAGCCAAAGGTGCGGTCCAGCGCTCCTACCCGGCTGTCGAGCACGCTGTCGGAAATACGGAAGGTGATCAGGCTCACCGCGATCAGGGTGAGGATGAAAACGCCGGCGGCGAAGGCGATCTGGGCGATGCTGGGATTGCCGACATAGGGCTCGAGCACGCCCGCATATTTGGGGGTCAGATAGAGGGCGGCGATCGCCGCCATGGCCCATGAGAAGATCGACAGGACCTCGCGGGTGAACCCGCGCACCATGGCGAGGAAGCCCGAGATGAGCATGATGGCGATCAGAATGACATCGAGCCAGGAGATGGGCATGGCGCGAGGCTCCTTCGGGGGGCGCACAATATCACGATTCCCGGCGATGAAGCACGAATGGCCCCCTCTCGGCAATCTTTGAAGCTCGCTGCGGCGTGATTGTCGCAGCGGCGCCCAAATTTACACCCGGGACGTGCAAAAAAGAGCCACAAGCTCGTCCAATTGCGACAGCGGCACGAGGCGCAGTTCCCTTGTCTCACGCTCTCCTTCGCCGGAGGCCGCGGGCAACACGGCATTGGCAAAACCGAGCTTGGCCGCTTCCTTGAGGCGCTGATCCCTGTGGCTTACGGCGCGCACGGCGCCGGTCAGGCTGACCTCGCCGAAATAGACGGTGTCTTCGGGAGGGGGATTTGCGCTCATCGATGAGAGCAGGGCCGCGGCGGCGGCTAGATCGGCCGCAGGCTCGTTGAGGCGCAAGCCGCCGGCGACATTGAGATAGACGTCGTGAGCACCGAGCCTCACGCTGCAGCGCGCTTCGAGCACGGCGATGAGCATGGCAAGACGGTTCGGGTCCCATCCCACGACGGCGCGGCGCGGCGTTCCGAGGGAGGAGGGGGCGATCAGCGCCTGAATCTCGACGAGGAGGGGCCGCGTCCCTTCCATGCCGGCGAAGACGGCCGTGCCGGGCGCACCCTGCTCGCGGTCGCTAAGAAAGAGCGCCGAGGGGTTCGCCACCTCTTTCAGCCCGGCCTCGCGCATCTCGAACACGCCGATCTCGTCGGTCGGGCCGAAGCGGTTCTTGACCGCGCGCAGGATGCGGAACTGCTGGCCGCTCAACCCCTCGAAGGACAGCACCGTATCGACCATGTGCTCTATGACCTTGGGACCGGCGATCTGGCCCTCCTTGGTGACATGGCCGATCAGGATGAGCGCCGAGCCGCTCGCTTTGGCGTGGCCGATCAGAGCCGAGGCGCAACCCCTGAGCTGAGAGATGGTACCGGGCGCCGCCTCGATGCCCTCCGACCACAGCGTCTGCACCGAGTCGATGACGATGAGGGTCGGGGCCCGCGCGCTGCCCAAGGTCGCGATGATGTTGGCGAGATTGGTCTCCGCTCCGAGAGCGACTGGCGCCGCGCTGAGCCCGAGACGCGCAGCACGCATGCGGATCTGCGCCGGCGCCTCTTCGCCGGAGAGATAGACGACGGATGCGCCGGACCCGGCGAGCGTCGCCGCAGCCTGCAACAGCAAGGTCGATTTGCCGATGCCGGGATCGCCGGCGACGAGCACGGCGGAGCCCGGCACGAGCCCGCCGCCGAGAACCCGGTCGAGCTCGCCGATGCCGGTTGGAAGGCGCGGAGCTTCGCTCGCCGCCGCGGCAAGGGTCTCAAGCGTGGCAAGCCGCCCCTTGCCGCCCTTGATCGCGATCAGCCCGGGCGACCCCGATGGCGCGCGCTCCTCGATGATGGAATTCCACTCCCCGCACGAGGCACATTTGCCCGACCAGCGATTGGTGACGGTGCCGCAGGCTTGGCAGACGAAGGCTCGCGAGGCTTTGGCCATGGTTTCTGCTCAGCCTCCGACATAGCGCCGCAACGCGCGCCTGCCGAGATTGGTGAGGACCTCGTAATCGATGGTGCCGGCATGAGAGGCGAGCCCATGAGCCGGAACATTCGGTCCGATCAATTCGACGAAGGCGCCGCGTCGCGCGAGCTGTTCCGGCACGCGGCTCACGTCGAGCACGGCGAGATCCATGGAGACACGGCCGACGAGCGGCGCGGCATGTGGCCCGAAATAGCCGGCGTAACCCTCCTCGCCATCGGCGACGGACAGCGACCGGAAGAAGCCGTCGGCGTAGCCGACGGAGACGATTGCAAGGCGCGTGGCCTCGCGGAACGTGCGGGTTGCGCCATAGCCGACGGTTTCTCCGGGCAAGGCGTCACGCACTCTCAGGATTCGGCCCCTGAGCTGCACCACGGGGCGAAACGGAGTGTCGCCGTGAGCGCGGGCGCGGCCGCCATAAAGCGCAAGACCGGGCCTGACCAGATCGTAGCAATAGGCGGGGCCGAGCAGGATCCCGGGCGAGTTGGCGAAACTTGCGGGCGCGTCCGGGAGCCGCGCGCGAAGCCGGTCGAACAGCCTCCGCTGCGCTTCGTTCTTGGCGTGGCCTGGCTCGTCGGCGCAGGCGAGATGGCTCATCACGAGCGATAGCGTAAGCTGAGACCAAAGCTCAGCTGCCGTTGCGATCCGTTCCACTTCTTCGGCCGAAAGGCCGAGGCGGTTCATGCCCGTGTCGATATGCACGGCGCAAGCTAGCCTTTCGCCCTCCGCCTTGCAGAATGACGCCCACTCGCTGACCTCCTCGGTGCTGTTCAGCACGGGGCGGAGACGTTGCGCGCGGTAGAGCGGGCCCGTGCCCGGCATGAGCCCCGCGAGCACGTAGATCGTCGCTTCGGGCAGGAGCGCGCGTAAGGTCTCGCCCTCATCGAGCGTGGCGACGAAGAAGGTCCTGCAGCCCGTGTCCCAGAGCGTGGAGGCAATCTGAACCATGCCGAGCCCATAAGCGTCCGCCTTGACCACGGCGGCGCATTCGGCGGGAGAGGCGAGCTCGCGCAACGCGCGATAATTGGCGGCGACGGCATCGCGATCGATGGTGAGGATGGCGGTCTCGTCCGGCCCTTCGTCGCGCGCGCCCGAGGGAACCTCGCCCGCGCGCTCAGCCCTCACGCGCGGCGCTCCGGCAGGCGTTCCTCCGCCGCGAGATTGCTGAATCGCGTGAACTCCGGCGTGAATTGCAGCATCACCGTGCCGGTCGGTCCGTGACGCTGCTTGCCGATGATGATCTCGGCCTTTCCGCTCATCGTCTCCATCTCTGCCTGCCACTGCTTGTGCTCTTCGGTGTTCTCGCGGGGTTGCCTGCGCTCGATATAATATTCCTCGCGGAACACGAACAACACCACATCGGCATCCTGCTCGATCGAGCCCGATTCGCGCAAATCCGCAAGTTGCGGGCGCTTGTCCTCCCGCTGCTCGACCTGGCGGGAGAGCTGGGAGAGGGCAAGGATCGGAACGTGAAGCTCCTTTGCGAGCGCTTTAAGCCCTGTCGTGATCTCCGAGACCTCCTGCACCCGGCCCTCGGCCGCGCGCCGGGAGGAGCCCGAGAGAAGCTGGAGATAGTCCACGACGACGAAGCCGAGCCCCCTCTGGCGCTTCAGCCGCCGCGCGCGGGCGGCGAGCTGAGCCACCGTGATACCGCCGGTCTGGTCGATATAGAGGGGCAGATGCTGCAGCTCCTGCGACACTTCGACGATGCGGTCGAACTGCTCGGCGTCGATCCGCCCGCGGCGGATGCGCTCAGACGGGATATAGGCCTGTTCGGAGATGATGCGGGTGGCAAGCTGCTCGGCCGACATTTCAAGCGAGAAGAATCCCACAACCGCCCCGTCGAGCGCTGTGTCCGAACCGGTAGCAGCGCGATAGGCCTTGGCGACGTGATAGGCGATGTTGGTCGCGAGCGCGGTTTTGCCCATCGAAGGGCGCCCGGCAATGATGACGAGGTCGGACGGTTGCAGGCCGCCCATCCGCTGATCGAGGTCGGTGAAGCCGGTGGCAAGACCGGACAGGCCGCCGTCGCGCCGGTAGGCATTGGCGGCCATGTCGATCGCTTGCGTCAGCGCGGCGGTGAAGGGCTCGAAGCCCGAGCCGTATTTGCCGGTCTCGGCCAGCTCGTAAAGCTTCTGCTCGGCGTCCTCGATCTGAGCCGCGGGCGGCGCGTCGATCGGGGAATCGAAGGCGGTGTTGACCATCGTCTCGCCGATCAGGATGAGCTGGCGGCGGACGGCGAGGTCGTAGACGGTGCGGCCATAATCCTCGGCGTTGATGATGGTGGTCGCATTGGCGGCAAGCCGGCCGAGATATTGCGGAATCGACAGTTCCCCGGCCGTGGGCTCGGCCTGGAAAAAGGTCTTGAGCGTGATCGGGGTCGCGCGCTTGCCGCTCAGGATCAGCTTGGATGCCGCCTCGTAGATGCGGCCGTGAAGCTGGTCGTAGAAATGCTCCGCTTTAAGGAAGCTGCTGACGCGGTCGATCGCCTCGTTATTGACGAGGATGGCGCCGAGAAGAGCTTGCTCCGCCTCGAGGTTGTGCGGCGCCTCCCGGAAGATCGGCGTCTCCGGCTGAAGCGGGCGAATCACGGCGTTGCTCATGGCCAGACACTAACCCAAAGGACAAGGACGGCTAGATGTCGGGTCTGTGAACAACGGGCATATGTTGGGATGCCCACAGGGAGCGCGGGTCAGGCACCCCCGTCTCCTCCTTCCGCGGCCTCGCCCGCGATTTCGGCAGGCGCCCCTTCTTCGAACAGCGCCTCGGCGGCGCGGCGCGCGGCCTCGGCGTCTTCCTCGGCCTCGGCCGTGGCTCGGCTTACAACCTCGCCGCGGGCTTGCCGCGCCGCTTCTTCGGCCGAACGCGCCACATTGACGGTGATGCGCGGCTCGACCTCGGCATGAAGCTGCAGGCGGAGCTCATGCAACCCAAGCGTCTTGATCGGCCGGTCGAGCATCACCTGGCGCCGCTCGATGGTGAAGCCGCCCTCGGTGACGGCGTCGGCGATGTCGCGGGTCGAGACCGAGCCGTAGAGCTGGCCGGTATCGCCGGCCTGGCGGATCACGACGAAGCTCTTGCCGTCGAGCTTGGCCGCCACGGCCTGGGCTTCGGTTTTCAGCTCAAGGTCGCGCGCTTCGAGCTGTGAGCGCTCGCGCTCGAAGCGCTTGCGATTGGCTTCGGTGGCGCGAAGCGCCTTGCCCTGCGGCAGCAGATAGTTGCGCGCGAAGCCGTCCTTGACGTTGACGACGTCGCCCATTTGGCCGAGGCGCCCGATGCGCTCGAGAAGGATCACTTGCATGTTCGACACTCCTGTTCTTGTCAGATCTTTCCGCCGGGTTTGGGTGGCTGGCCGCCATGCGCGGCTCGCCGGCGCAAGCCCAAAGACGGCTCGGCCAGCCCGATGATGGCAACAACGATAACAACCCAGCCCAGAAACAGAATTGCGAGATAGATGGTCGCGAGCAGAAGGCTGCGGAGCGGTATGCCGCGGCTATAAACGTGGATGACCGCCAGTCCCTGCAGCGTGTAGGCGAAGAGGAGGGCGCCCGCGAGACCCGTCGCAAGGAGTCCGGCCAGGCCCGGCAGGAAGGACGCCGCCAGCGCCCCGGCGAAGAGCAAGACAAACGCATTGGGAAGTTCCAGCGCATGCAGGTCGGGCCAGGGCCGGAGCGCACGTCCCGAGGCATCGACAATGCGCCCGGCAATCCAGAGATTGAACAGGGCGACGGTCAGCCAGACGATGGCGAAAGCGGCTGGAAGCGCGCGGGCGATCAGGCCCGAAATTTTGGCCATGTTCTCCTCGGCGAAGAAGGTGCCGTCGGTGTCGAGGTCCTTGAGCGCACTGTGACTCAACATCTCGCGGATCGACTCGCGATAGCTGTCCTGGTCGTAACCGAGGACGAGCACGAGCACGGCGGCGAGCAGGCCGGCGATGAGCGCGGCCCAGCCGACGAGGCGGCCGGGCGGGTACCATTCGAGCGCGGCGTTCGGCTCGCCTACCGCTGCCGGAAGGGGGCGCGACAGAAGGGCAAGACGGGTCAGAAATACGATGGGCGCGGCGATTGAGAGGGCGAAGATCGCAGCCGCGGCGGGGCCGAGGCCTAACGCGACGACGACGGTGGCCGTGAGCGCCGAAATCAGCCCCGTAACGGTTCCCCAGCCGAGACCGGCGAGACAGAGCGGCAGCGGCGCAAGATAGAAGAGCACGCCGGCAAGAGCCGTCGCGGTCGCGGCCGAAGCGAATAGCACCGCCGCTATGAGGCCCGAGCCTACGCCAATGAAGAGAGGTGTCGGCATCCTTGCGCTGTCCCGCCTCCAAGCGGTTAGGGGAGGGAGGGTCCCGCCCCAACTTCCATCTAAAGCCTAAAGCGCTGCTTGAGGCGTCTAGCCCCTACTGAATGAGGTAGGGCAGAAGACCGAGGAACCGCGCGCGCTTGATCGCTCGCGCAAGCTCGCGCTGCTTCTTGGCCGAAACGGCCGTGATGCGGCTCGGCACCATCTTGCCCCGCTCGGAGACATAGCGCTGCAGCAGCTTCACGTCCTTGTAGTCGATCTTCGGCGCCTTGTCCCCGGAGAAGGGGCAGGTCTTGCGTCGGCGGTAGAAGGGGCGTCGGGCCTGGACTTGCGTCATGCTCATCTTAGTTCTCCTCGCCCTCGCTCACTTCTTCGACCTCCACCTCGCTTGCGCCGCGCGCCTCCCGCGGGGCGAAGTCGCGGTCGCGGCGGCCTCCGCGGCGATCGCCGCGGTCGCGGTCTCGGTCGCGATCGCCCCGGCCCTCGCGCTCATCGCGGTCGGCCCGCCGCATCATCGGCGATGGCGCCGCGTCGTGCTCGTCGACCCGCACGGTGAGAAAGCGGATGATGTCGGTCGAAAGCCGCATCTGACGCTCAAGCTCGGTCACCGCCTCGTGTGGAGAATCGATGTTCATCAGCGCATAGTGCGCTTTGCGGTTCTTCTTGATGCGAAACGCGAGCGACTTCAGCCCCCAATATTCGGTTTTGCCGACCGAGCCTCCGCGCTCCTCGAGGAGGGAGCGAAAGTCTTGCAGAAGAGACTTCGACCTGTTGGGCGGAAATATCCTGCCGCGCGAGAAATACGTGCTCGTAGAGAGGCATGAACCGCCTTTCTTTCTTCGTTGCTCCGGCGCGAAGCCTCGCATGGGCGCTTTAGAAGGAAAGGCCCAAGAGACGACCCAGAGAGCGGAGACACGGGAGGGCGGCGTTTAAAGCCTACCGCTCCCAAACGAGCGGTCGTCCGTTCAGCCTCCGACCGGAGCGGTTGCTGGTGGCCGTCTTATAAGACTTTGCGCCGCCTTTGCAAGGGAGTGCGGGGCTGGGCCTATTGCGGGGCAGAGAGCGACGTGCAGGGAACGGCCTTGTTCTCCGTCAGCGAGAAGGCCTTGCACCCTTCTTGGGCGTTCACCTCGACAACCCCGACCTTTTCGATCGGGAGGTCGGTATACTCGACGGTGAAGCTCACGGGCGTGATGACCTGGGTGCTGAGATCCTGGGGTGGGCGTCCCTTGGCGTCGAAGGCAAAGATCAAGTCCTTGGGGTCGCCCATGCGCGGGGTGAGCTGGAGCTCGCTGTAGTTCGGGGTCGGCGCCGAGGCATTAACTGTGACCGTTAGAGTGGGCGGGTCCGATTTGTTGATGGCGGCGGTTACGTCATCGACAGAAGTCAATACGACGAGCGCGGGATCCGGGGGGAGCTTGGACCTCCAGGGCCAGGGCTGAGCATCGGCGCCCACGAGCGGCGTGGTCGCACTTACAATGCCGAATGCCGCGATGAGAGCGCCGAGCAGAACGGGACGATTCATCTATCTCCTCCCTTGCGAAGCTAGAACAGAGATTTCTGTCGAAACAATGTTCTAGCATGGGGGTTTGAGGACACGCGCTATCTTTTCGGTTTGCCGCAATGCGCCGCGGTTCCCGCATGTCTCGACGGCTCATGGGCGCCGCAGGGTTGGCTTGACAGACAGAAACGAAACGGTGTCTCTGGCCGGACCGCGAGCCCCTTCAATCCAGCAACCATGAGCATCGCTTTCATCTTTCCCGGACAGGGAAGCCAGGCTGTCGGCATGGGAGCCGAGCTTGCCAAGGCTTACCCTTCCGCGCGTGCGGTATTCGACGAAGTCGACGCGGCGCTGTCGCAAAATTTGTCGCGCGTGATGTGGGAGGGGCCGGAAAGCGAGCTCACGCTCACAGAGAACGCGCAGCCTGCGCTAATGGCGGTCTCTCTCGCGGCCATGCGTGTGCTGACGGAGAAGGGACTCGATCTTCAGCGCAAGGCGGCCTTTGTCGCGGGGCATTCGCTTGGCGAATATTCGGCACTTGCCGCCGCGGGCGCCATCAGCCTTGCCGATACGGCGCGGCTGCTGAAGACGCGCGGCCGCGCGATGCAGGAAGCGGTGCCGGTCGGCGAGGGCGCCATGGCGGCCCTGCTCGGCGCCGATCTCGCCCAGGCGCAAGAACTCGCCAAAGCCGCGTCCGAAGGCGCTGTATGCCAGGCCGCAAACGACAACGCGCCGGGACAGGTGGTGATCTCGGGCGCCAGAAGCGCGATCGAGCGGGCGCTTGGCCTCGCGCCGAAATACGGGGCGCGCCGGGCGGTACTCCTGCCGGTAAGCGCGCCCTTCCACTGCGCCCTGATGCAGCCCGCCGCGGACGCGATGCGGAAGGCGCTCGCCGCGGTCACCATCAAGTCGCCAACGGTTCCGGTCGTTGCCAATGTGCTGGCGGCGCAGATCACAGATCCCGAAATTATTCGCGCGCGCCTCGTCGAGCAGGTGACCGGCATGGTGCGATGGCGGGAAACGATGCTCTATCTCAAGGAACATGGCGTGAGCAGTGTGTATGAAGTCGGCGCCGGCCGCGTGCTCACCGGAATTGCCCGGCGGTTCGACGGGATCGAGGCGAAGAGCGTTGGCTTGCCGGTGGAAGTGGAAGCAGCAGTTTCGGCGCTAGCCGGTTGAGGCGTGCGAGAATAGGAGAGGCTTCGATGTTCGACCTGACAGGAAAAGGCGCTCTCGTTACAGGCGCGACCGGAGGAATTGGCGGCGCCATCGCCAAGGTGCTGCACGCGCAAGGCGCCAATGTCGCCGTCTCGGGCACCAAGGCCGAGCGGCTCGAGGCGCTTGCCGCGGAACTCGGCTCGCGCGTCTTCGTGCTCCCTTGCGACCTGCGCGAGCGGGGCGCCGTGGCGGCGCTCGCCGACACGGCGGAAAAGACGCTCGGCCAGGTCGATATCCTCGTCAACAACGCCGGCATCACCCACGACAATCTCTTCATGCGCATGAAGGACGAGGAATGGGACGACGTGATCGCGGTCAACCTCACCTCGGTGTTCGTGCTCACCCGCGGGATCTTGCGGGGCATGATGCGGCGCCGCTCCGGCCGCATCGTCAATATCGCTTCGATCTCGGGCGTGTTCGGCAATCCGGGGCAGGGCAACTATGCCGCTTCAAAGGCGGGACTTGTCGGCATGACCAAGTCGCTTGCGCGCGAAGTGGCGAGCCGAGGCATCACCGCCAACTGCATCGCGCCGGGCTTCATCAAGACGCCGATGACCGATGCGCTCACGCCCAAGCAGGTCGAGATGATCGCCGCCGCCATTCCGGCTCAGACCTTCGGCAAGCCCGAGGACGTGGCCGCAGCCGTGGTGTTTCTCGCGAGCACCGAGGCGGCCTATGTCACGGGCGAGACGATCCATGTGAACGGCGGCATGATTATGGTGTAAGCGCTTGAGTTATAACGAGTTACAGCAACGTCTTGGGAAGTCTTGCAAAACCGTTTTTCAGGCGTCGCGGCTGCTTTCAAGGCCGCGCAAAGTATGATAGGCAGGCGGCCGTTTCGTGGGGGCTTGACAAACGACAATCCCGCCGCGATCAACCCTGCTATGACTTTGCCGCTTGGGGGTGCGCGAACCGCCAGCTCGGGGGGACGTTCGAAGGTTGAGGACCGGCAGTTTTCAGGGACGGGTGAGGCGGATATGAGCGATATCTCGGAGCGCGTAAAAAAGATCGTGGTGGAGCATCTCGGAGTCGAAGCCGACAAGGTCACCGAGAACGCGAGCTTCATCGACGACCTTGGGGCCGACAGCCTCGACACCGTCGAGCTGGTCATGGCCTTCGAGGAGGAATTCGGCTGCGAGATTCCCGACGATGCGGCGGAGACCATCCTGACGGTCGGGGACGCCATCAAGTTCCTGGAGAAGAATACAGCCGCTTGACGCGACTTCGCGCGGGGGGGCGCGCGGAGCGTGCAGCTGCCGTCCCGCGGTAAAATTGCGGCCCTCGAACGGCTCGAAATCGGTTTCCCGCGAGGATCACGCGAAGCGCGATGCGACGTGTCGTCATCACAGGTCTTGGTCTCGTCACGCCGCTTGGCTGCGGCTACGAGACGACGTGGGAGCGGCTCGTCGCCGGTCACAACGCCGCTCGCCGCATCGACAATTTCGACGTCTCCGATTTGACCTGCCAGGTTGCGTGTCAAGTCCCGCATGGCGACGGGTCCAATGGCAGCTTCAACCCCAACGACTGGATGGAGCCGAAGGAGCAGCGCAAGGTCGACGAGTTCATCGTCTATGCCATGTCTGCCGCCACCCAAGCGCTCAAGGACGCCGGCTGGCGGCCGACGGCCTATGAGGATCAAATCCGCACCGGTGTCGTGATCGGCTCCGGCATTGGCGGCCTTCAGGGTATCGAGAAGACGTCGCTTCTCCTGGCCGAAAAGGGGCCGCGCCGGGTGAGCCCGTTCTTCATTCCCGGGCGCCTCATCAACCTCGCGTCCGGCTATGTCTCCATCGAGCATGGCCTCAAGGGACCGAACCACGCGGTCGTGACGGCCTGCTCGACGGGTGCGCACGCCATCGGCGACGCCGCGCGGCTCGTGCAGTTCGGCGACGTCGATGTCATGCTTGCCGGCGGGACGGAGTCGCCGGTTTGCCGGCTGGCGATCGCGGGCTTCGCCGCCTGCCGGGCGCTCTCGACCAATTTCAACGACCAGCCGGAACGTGCGTCGCGCCCCTATGACCGCGATCGCGACGGTTTCGTCATGGGGGAGGGTGCGGGCGTCGTGGTGCTTGAAGCGCTCGAGCATGCCAAGGCGCGCGGGGCGCGGATCTATGCCGAGATCATCGGTTATGGCTTGTCGGGCGACGCCTTTCATATCACGGCGCCGGCCGAGGACGGGGATGGGGCCTATCGCTGCATGGTCGCCGCGGTGAAGCGCGCCGGGATCGACCCCGCCGATATCGACTATATCAATGCCCACGGCACGTCGACGCCCATGGGCGACGAGATCGAGCTTGCCGCGGTCGAGCGCCTGTTCGGCAACGCCGCCGGCAAAGTCTCGATGTCTTCGACCAAGTCGGCCATCGGCCATCTGCTCGGCGCGGCCGGCGCGGTCGAGGCGATTTTCTCCGCGCTCGCGATTCGCGACAACGTCGCCCCGCCGACGCTCAATCTCGACAATCCTTCGGTCGTGACGGCGATCGACCTCGTGCCGCACCAGGCCAGGCGCCGCACCATCGATACGGTGCTATCGAATTCCTTCGGATTTGGCGGGACCAATGCCTCGCTGATCCTCCGGCGCTGCAACGGATGAGGCGGCGAGCGATCCTCCCTTTCGCCATATTTCGACTCAAAGTGGTTAGAATCGTTCAAGCGGGGCTTTTCAGCCATGTCTTTCACCAGAGACAGAGACCCCTGCGTTGACGGCTAACAACCACGCCGACCGCTTTCCGCCGGGCCCCACGGGGCCTCTTGGCGGAGCCCTTCCGCGCAGCCCCGCCGAGGCCCTTGAGCCGATGCGGGCGCCGGAACCGCCGCCCGACTGGGACGAGCCCGAGCCCAACCAGCATCCGTTCCTGCGGATGCTCGACGGGCTCATGACTTTCATCTTCCTGCTGGCCTGCCTCGGGGCCGGCATCTTTTACTGGGCCAAAGTCCAGTTCGATCAACCGGGGCCGCTTGCCACCTCAGCCGTCTTCGCTGTCCCCAAAGGCGAAGGCGGAAGTTCCGTCGCCGACCGGCTCGAGCAAGAGGGCATCATCGCCGACCGGCGCGTCTTCATGACCGGCATCCTCTACTTTAAATATATCAAGGGGCAGGGGAGCCTGAAGGCGGGCGAATACGAGTTCCGCAAAAACGCGACCATGCGCGACGTGCTCGACACGCTGGTCGAGGGCAAGTCGATCGAGCACAAAGTGACGCTCGCCGAAGGGCTCACCAGCTACCAAGTCGTGCAGAGGCTGATGGCCCACCCCGAGCTTCGCGGCCAGATCAGCGAAATTCCGCCGGAAGGCAGTCTCCTGCCGGATACATATAAGTTCGGCAGCAACGACACGCGGCAAGACATCATCGAGCGCATGCGGGCGGCGCAGGCGAAGTTCCTCGCCAAAGTGTGGCCGACGCGCGACCCGGACATCGTGGTGACGACGCCGGAAGAGGCTCTGATCCTCGCCTCCATCGTGGAGAAGGAAACCGGACGGGCCGATGAACGCCAGCGCATTGCGAGCGTGTTCCAGAACCGGCTCAGGAAGAAGATGCGGCTCCAGTCGGATCCCACCATCATCTACGGGCTTGTTGGCGGCAAGGGCGCGCTCGACCATCCCATCCAGCAGGAAGAGGTCGACCGCGAGACGAGCTATAATACCTATAAAATCAATGGTTTACCGCCAACGCCGATTGCCAATCCCGGCCGCGCAGCGATCGAGGCGGTGCTGCGTCCGGCCAAGACCAAGGACCTCTATTTCGTCGCCGACGGTAGCGGCGGTCATGTGTTTGCGCCAACGCTCGATGAGCATAATAAGAATGTCGCCGCATGGCGAAAGATCGAGCGCGAGATTCGCGCGCGGGAGGCGGCCGAGGCCGCGGCCAAAGCGGCTGAAGAGGCCGCGGCAGGCAACGCCGTTGCAGGCGGGGCGCCGGCCGGCGCGCCGGCGGCCGCGCCGCAGGCTGAAGCCGCGGCTCCCAAGGGGGCGGGCGCCGATCCGGCGATGGCGCCGGAGGTCTTTGTCGACCCGGAGGCGCTGGGGGATGCAGTCAGTCCCTTTGCCGAACCCGAGGCCGCGGGCTCTGAGGCCGTGCCCTCGCCGCTGCGAAATCCAAAGCGCTAAGACCGCGCGCGAAGCTCTTTATCGCGTGCGACTCGGCTTATAAGCGGCGTAGTTTAGAGTGGGGCGTGAGGCTTGGGGGCTTACGAACGTGACGCTGAAGAGCATGACTGGCTTTGCAAGTGGCGACGGCGTGCACGGGGACACCGGCTGGAACTGGGAAGCGCGTAGCGTCAACGGCCGCACGCTCGACCTCCGCCTGCGTCTTCCTTCCGGTTTCGAGGGGCTTGAAATCAGTGCGCGTAGCCTTGCCCAGGAGAAGCTCGCGCGCGGCAATTGCACCATCAATCTTTGGGTTAAGCGCGAGACCGGGCGCACGGAGATCAGGCTGAACGAGACAGCGCTCCGCCAGGCGGAGGCCGTGGCGGAACGCGCAAGGGACCTCACCGGGCTGAAACATGCCAGGCTCGACACGCTGCTCGGCATGCGCGGGGTGGTGGAAACGGCCGAGGGGGAGGAGAGCGAGGAGGCACAGGCGGCGCTTCATCATGCCATGGTCGCAAGCCTCGCGGCGACGCTCGATGAGCTTGTGCGCGCGCGGAGCGCCGAGGGCGAGCGGCTGCAAGCGGTGATCGAGAAGCAACTCGCGGCGGTAGCCCGCCTGGTCGAAATTGCCGCTTCCGCCGCGACCCAGCAGCCTGCGGCGATCGCCACGCGCTTTTCCGAGCAGATCGCCCGGCTCACGGAAGCGAGCGCGACTCTCGATCCCGAACGTCTGCATCAGGAAGTGGTGCTGTTGGCCGCCAAGGCCGACATCCAGGAGGAACTCGACCGCTTGCGCGCGCATGTCGCGGCGGCGGACGAACTGATTGCGAGCGGCCAGCCGGTCGGGCGCAAATTCGAGTTCCTCGCCCAGGAGTTCAATCGCGAGGCCAATACGATCTGCTCGAAGGCCGCCGATATCGAAACGACGCGGACCGGGCTCGAACTCAAGACCGTCATCGACCAGCTGCGCGAGCAGGTCCAGAACATCGAGTGACAGAGATGGGGAAGGGTGTCGCAAGAAGGGGGCTCATGCTAGTTCTGTCGTCGCCCTCGGGCGCCGGCAAGACAACGCTCGCGCGCCAGCTGATCGAGAGCGATCCCGGGATTGCCATGTCGGTCTCGCATACCACGCGGGCGAAGCGCAAAGGCGAGCAGGACGGCATCGACTACCATTTCGTCGATCGCGATACCTTCACGCGCATGCGCGACGAGGGCGCATTCCTGGAATGGGCGGTGGTGTTCGACAACTACTACGGCACGACGCGGAAACCGGTCGAGGACGCGCTGGCGCAAGGCCGCGACGTTCTATTCGATGTCGATTGGCAGGGCGCGCACTCCTTGCGCGAAAAGGCGGGCGACGACGTGGTCACCGTCTTCATTCTGCCTCCGACGGCCGCGGACCTGGAACAGCGCCTGAATATCCGCGCGCAGGATCCGCCCGAGACGGTGCGGCGCAGAATGCTCGGTGCGAGCAACGAGATCCAGCACTGGAAGGACTACGATTACGTCGTCATCAACTACGACATCGCGCAGTCGGCGGCGGCAGTGCGCTCGATCCTCGCCGCGGAGCGCTTGAGGCGGGAGCGGTTCACGGGGCTCAAGGATTTTATCCACAGCTTGCAGTCCAAGCTTTAGGGCTTGGCTGGCCCCGCGGGCTTAAGCGTATTGGCGAGGCGGCAGAACGCAGAAACGGGGAGCTCCTCCGCGCGCGATTTGGGATCTATCCCAAGCCCTTCGAGGATGGCTTCACTGTCGGGCAGGAGCTTGCGAAGGGCCGCGCGCAGCATCTTTCGCCTCTGGCCGAAGGCTGCGGCGGTCACGCGTTCGAGGGCTCCGACATCGCATTGCAGTTCAGGCGCGGGCTTCGGCACAAACTCGACCAGCGCCGAATCGACCTTGGGCCGCGGCGTGAAAGCTTCCGCCGGAACCGTGAAGAGAATGCGGGCTTCGGCAGCGCCACTGCGACAAGACCGCAAGGCGCCCGTATTCCTTGCCGTCCGGCGATGCGACGATCCGTTCGGCCACCTCGCGCTGAAACATCAGGACCATGCGGTCGAACCAGGGCGGCCAGGGGTCGCTCTTGAGCCATGCGACGAGAAGGGGCGTCGCAACGCTATAGGGCAGATTGGCGACGAGGCGGGCCGGGGAGGGAAGCGCAAGCGCTGCATAGTCGATTTCCATCGCGTCAGCGGCAATGACATCGAGACGTCCGGGATAGACCGCGGCGATCGCGTCGAGCGCGGGCAGAAAGCGGGCGTCCTTCTCGATGGCAACGACGCGGGCCGCGTCTTCGAGCAGAAGGGCGCGGGTGAGGCCTCCGGGACCGGGCCCGATCTCGACGGCCGCCACGCCCTCAAGCGGCCCCGCGGCGCGGGCAATGCGCCGGGTCAGGTTGAAATCGAGCAGGAAGTTTTGCCCGAGGCTCTTCTTTGCCGACAATCCGAGCGCGCGGATGACCTCGCGAAGCGGCGGCAATCCGTCGGGCGCGGTCACGCCCGCGCCCCGGCGCGCGCACTCATGGCGGCGGCAAGGCGGAGCGCCTCGATCAGACTGCGGGGGCTCGCTTTGCCCGTGCCGGCAAGGGCGAAGGCCGTGCCATGGTCGGGTGAGGTGCGGATGAAGGGGAGCCCGAGAGTCACGTTGACGCCTTCCTCGAACGCAAGGGTCTTGAACGGCGCAAGCGCCTGATCGTGGTACATGCAGATCGCGGCGTCGTAAGTGGCGCGGGCGGCATCATGAAACATCGTATCGGCGGGGTAGGGGCCGGCGGCGTCGATGCCGATCGCCCTCGCGTCCTCGATTGCGGGCTCGATGATATCCGTCTCCTCGCGGCCCATGCTTCCCTCCTCTCCGGCATGAGGATTGAGGCCCGAGACGGCAAGACGCGGACGCTTGATGCCGAAATAGCGGTTAAGACTCTCGGCTGTGATTGCGATGGTCTTCACGATCAGCGCACGCGTAAGGAGGCCTGGAACCACTTTCAGAGGAACGTGGATCGTGACCGGAACCGCTTTCAGCGAGGGACCGACAAGCATCATGACCGGATGCAGGGGCTTTCCCTTTGGCGCAGCAAGGGCGGCGAGATATTCCGTATGTCCCGGGAAGGTGAAGCCTGCGTCATAGAGCACGGATTTGGCAATGGGGTTGGTCACCACCGCCTGAGCCGCGCCCTCCAGCGCAAGCGCGACGGCGCGTTCTATCGAACGGGTGATGAGAGGGGCGGCGGAGCGATCGGGCCGCCCGGCCACAATATCGCCTGGCCCTTCGATCGGGAGCACCGGAAGCGTATCCGGGAAGCGGCTCGGTCCCTCGCCAATCTTGGAGAGTTCGGCAATCGTTACGTCAAGCCCGAGCGCGCGGGCGCGCGCCGCAAGCACGGCGGGGTCGCCGATCAGGACGAAAGGAGGGATCTGCTCGCGCATGCGCGAGGCGAAAGCGCAAAGCGCAATATCCGGTCCGATCCCGGCGGGATCGCCGATGGTGAGCGCAAGTGGCCGTTCGACGGAAGCCATGGGGCTTCGGCTAGCACGAAAAGCGCCCCTAGCGGTACTCGATGAAGGCCTCCGCACGGACATCGCGCAACAGCCGCTCGGCGCGAAGCCCCATTTCCTTGCCCATCAATTGGCGCTGAGTCTGCTCGCGGACGGTGCTATCGCCCGAGACGGAGCGCTTGCCGCAGACCGCGTAAAGCTCGACGGCTGCCTGGGTAATGGTCGGGGGCGTCATTTGCCCCACTTTGGCATTCGTGACGAGCAGCCGGGCGGGCTGGGCCAAAGAGGCCGTCTTGTAGTCCTGGAGCGTGTTCACGCTCGCGCCTTCGACGCCTTTGGCGAGTTCAGCGCAGGACTTGAACCGCGCGCGCATGCTCTCGGCCGCCGCAAGCTGGCCGGCAACGGCCCGCTGGTCGGCGCCCGCGGGGAGGGCGTACTTGATTTGGCGCAGCTGCAAGGCCGGTTCCGCTGCCGCCCCGCCTTCCGTGGCGCCCGCCTCCGCCATCGCCTCGTCCACGTCGATCTCGGCGATTTGGATTTCGCGGCGGAACTTTTTCTGCACCGTCGTCTGCCAGACCAGTTGCGCCCGGATACGATCTTTCAGCGTCTTGATGTTGACGCCCGCTTTGCCGAGCGCGGTCGCAAGTCCCTCGACGTTGAGATTGTTCTTCTGCGCCATGTCGGCCAGGATCGCCGTCACGTCCTCTTCCGAGGGCGTAACGGAGACCTTGCGGCCTTCCTGAATTTGCAGCCGCTCATCGATCAGCATGTCGGCGGCTTGCTTCTTGAGAGCGGACGAGGGCTCCTGTCTGCGTGGTGATGGCGAGGAAGCGTTCGCGCTGGTCAATGTCGTAATCCGAGATCGGCTCGTCATTGACGAGGATCTTGATCGAGACTTCCTGGGCGACGACAGCGGCGATGCCGCCAACCAGAATCGCAATCAGGAGCGCCGCCACCGATCCCGAGCAATAGCGCGCGCCGACGGGGTACCGCACCGATGCGATTGCAAAGAGGCGCTCACGGAGAAGGGGCATGAACCTTGATCGCCTAGTCGTTGGTGTCGGACCCGCTGGCGCCGAACACGCTGGTTGATGGGGTCGCGACCTTATAAGCGCCGAGATACTTGAGTGAGAAATTCACAAGGAAGCGCTCGTCCGGCCTGATGTCCTGATCTTCGATGAAGGAGCGCTGATAGGTCACGTCGACCAGGAAACAGTCGTCCTGGTAGCGGATGCCGACGCCATCCGTGATCGTCTGGTCGGTCTCGAGGTCATAGCGGAAATTGCCGAGCAGCGACCAAAACTCAGTGACGGCCAAAGTGCCAGCCGTGATGATTTCCTCGCGCGGCTCGTTGTCTGCAAGTCCCGGTTCCGCGGTGACGTCGGCATAGTTGACCTTGACGCGCGCCGGACCGAAGTTCGCCCAGGACGAAAGGTCCGTACGCCGAATGTCGAAGTTCTGCTCATCGAAGCGCGACTGGGCCGAGAAGCCGACAAAGGAAGCGGCCTGAACGTAGAGGCCGCCGACATAGTCGGAGGTATCGTTGGCGAGGCCGGTGGTCTTGAAGAAATCCGTGTCGTACTCGTTGTCGCCGGCGATCTGATAGCTCTGGCCGAAGACGGCGCGGCCGTAAGCGCCGGAGGCGAATTGAGCCGTGTAACGCGCGCCGACGTTCGCGCGCGTGCCAGTTTCGATGCGGTCGTAGCCGGAGAACTTGTCGAGATCGAAGAGGATCGTATCATCGAAGACGAGGCTGAGAGCATCTTCGTTGGGGATTTCCTGCTGGTTGCCCGCCCCATCGGGCCGGGCGATGATTTGGCCGATCGGCTCAACCACATGGGTGACGTTGCCGGTGCTGGCGATGAAGGGATAGCGATACTCGACGCCACCGAGTGCGACACCGCGCAGAATGGCGCTTGAGCCTTCCTTCTCGTCGTCGACGAAGTCCTCGGAACCGTCGAGCCCCTCTTGGAGACCGCTCACCCCGTAGATGTCGCCGCGAAGCTGCGCGAAGGGCGTGAAGACCTGGCCGATGCCGTCGATCATCTGTCGCCGCCAGTTGGCCTCCACGATCAGCCGGTTGGAGTTGATGCCATCCTGGTTCTGGAACACCATGACGTTGGAGTTGAAGCTGAGTTCGCCCCCGATGATCGGCCGGTTGACGATGTAGTCGTAGTCGATGATCGGGAAGATGGTCGCGTCGGAGAACGGCTCGTCGGTGAAGAGCAGGCTCTGCGTGTTGTAGAACCGCATCGAGGCGTAGTTGCGGTCGTGCAGACCCTCCAGATAGAGTTGCGAAATGCGGTCTGTCTTGAGCCGGCTGTCGAGGTTGTAAAACCGGCGGAAGGTCTCGTCGGTCTCGGCGAGAACATCCCAGCCATAGCTCCAATAGGGGTTCAGCGCGAACCTGCCCTCGGTCTCGATGCTGCCGCGGAAGTCGCCGTTGATCGGGCTATCGAGCGTGCCTTCGTCCCACACGCCGGCAAGCTCAACGCGGTAGGCACCGGTCGACAGGCGGTGGCGCCAATCGCCGAGGAGGAGCGTCCCCGCCTTTTCGGTCACCATCGGGGCGAAGGTGAAATCGTAATGGTCCGACAGCGCGAAGTAGTAGGGGATCTGCACCGTATTGCCGAGTTCATTCGAATGGCTGTAGCTCGGCATCAGGAAGCCGGACTTGCGCTTCACGGTCGGGTCGGCCATCTGGAAATAGGGCACCCAAACCACCGGCACCCCCAAGAGGTCGAACACCACGTTCTTGAATGTGATGGTGGCCTGATCGCGCTTGTGCGTGATCTTGCCGGCGCGGATACTCCAAGTCGGAGGTTTATCTGGCTTCTCCAAACAGGGTTTGCACGGCGTGAACCATCCCTTCTCGAACACGGTGACGTTGCCGGCCTGGCGCGACGCCGAGGACGCAACGATACGGGTCTCCTCCTTGGTGACGAGCTTCAGCGCATCGATGAAGCCGTCGCGGAAGTCGTCGGTGAGCGTGATCTGGTCGGAGGTGATCACCGCGCCGTCCGGATCCTTGATGCGGACATTGCCCTCGGCGGAAAGCGTGTTGGCGGAGCGATCGTAGGTCACCCGATCGGCGAGCAGGGTGTAGTTGCCGTAGTAGAGCTCGACATTGCCCTTGGCGGTCACCCTGGCGTTGTCATTGTCGTAGATCAACTCATCGGCCTGCAGCAGCATCGGCTCCGATGGGTCGACCTTGGGGGGCTGGACAATCTGCTCGAGCGAGGTTTGCGCCTGACCGAAAGCCGGTTGCCAAGAGGCGAGGGGGGCGAATAAGGCGGCGAGAATGCAGGCGAAAAGGGCCCGATGCAGGCGCGCAAACAACCGGCCTATAGGCGCGGCAAGCCCGGGCTTAGCCCGGCGCATCCAGGTCAATTTTGCGCGCGTGCCGGCCATCATCCGTCCTCTTTGTACAGAAGCACGGTGAGCGCGAGCGAGGCCGCGACGATCACCGGCACCCATGCGGCAGCGACCGCGGAGGTCAGACCGGCCATGGCGAAGTTGCGCGAGATTTCGGAGAACACGAAGAAGGCAAAACCGGCCGCCAGGCCGAACACGGCATTGATTTGCACGTTGCCGAAGCGGAACCCTCTGAGCGAACACGACGCGGCGATCAAGACCATCGTAACGAGGAGGAACGGCCGCGATAACAGGAGCTGGTACTGCACGCGGTATTGCGTGGCGGGTAGGCCCGCCTTCTCGGCGATCTGGATGAAGTTCGGCAAGTTCCAGAACGAGATCGAGAACACCGTGCCGAGACTGTCGCGAACCTGCGTCGGCGTGAGATAGGTGCTGAGCAAATAGCGCTTGTAGAACTCGGGCTCCTGGCCCACGGCGCTCACCCAGGCATTTTCGAGTTCCCAGCGCCCGTCGTTGAGCACGGCTCGCGCGGCCTCGACCCGCTCGGTCAGATGGTGATCGGGATCGTATTGGAAAACCGTGACGCCCTTGAGCTCGAGACCCTGGTTCAGCACTTCGAGCGCATGGATGACCGACGGGCCGTCGGCGCCGTCCTCGCGCAGCCAAGCACCGGAGTTCTTGGTTTTGAGCAACGACTCGCCGCGGCCAAATGCTGCGGCGTAGAGGCGTTCGGCTTCGCCGCGCGCCACCGCCGCGATCGGATTGTAGAGCAGCACGAAGGCAAGCCCGAGCAGGAAGGCCACGATCATTGCAGGCAGCATGAACTGCCACACCGAAATGCCGGCGGCTCGGAGCACGACCAGTTCGGAGGAACGGCTCAGCATCAGGAAGATGCCGATGGTGCCGATCAGAACGGCGAAGGGGAGAACGAGTTCGGAGAAGGACGGCAAACGCAATAGCGTCATCCAGACGAGGAGCGCGCCTGGGATATCGCCGGAATAGTTACCGGCGCGACGGAGCATTTCGATGAAATCGACGAAGAAGATCAGCACGCAACAGATCAGGAACATCGCCAGCATGGCGATGAGGAAGCGCAGCAAAAAATAACGCGCAAGCGTTCCCATTGCACTGATGCCTGGCATCTGCGCTCTCACGTCGCGTGCATCCCTCTACCGGCCCAAAATTTTATCTTTGTTGGCTGGAACTTAGCCCCGAAGCTCAGCTTGGACCGCAGCTTTGGAACCATTTTAGCGTGCGCCGCCCAGGCCGCAACGATAATCCCCCCCAGGGGAAGGCCGTAAACAAGCAGAATTGCCCAGGGCGACAGGGCCACCATGTTGCCGAGGGCGATGCCCGCAACGCGCAATCCGACCGCGATTCCGAAGGCCGCCAAAATCTGCCCCCAGCGGTTTTCCCGGTTGGTGCGGGCGTGCCCGAGAAAGGCAATGGCGATAAAGGCGAAGGCGAGAGGATAGAGCGGCGTCGCGAGGCGCTCATGCAACTCCGCCCGGAGCTGAGGATAATTCCGCCGTATTTGCGGTTTGGTCATGTCGGGAAGGAAAAGATCGCTCGTATAAGCCTCGCGTGGCCGCCCCCCTTTTCCACCGCTATCCTTTGGACTGAACTCGGTTAAATCGAGCATATTCTGGTCGAAAGCGACAATCTGGACGTCTTTTTCATCGCCTTCATTGTTGTAACGCTGGACGAAACCTTCGAGCATTATGAGGTAAGACCCCTCGTCGTTGTTGATGATTCGACCGCGTTCGGCGAGGTAGCTCATCACCTGTTTGCCATCGCGCTCGTCATGGACGAGGAGGCCGAGCAAGTCGCCGGAGGGGCTGCGATCGCGAATATGGAAGGTGAGACCCCCTTCAGGGCTGGAAAAGCGGCCTGGCTGAAGGACTTGCGAGATCAAGTCGGCCCTGACATGGGTGATGAAGCTGCGCAACTCCCGCATGCTTGCCGGTGTCACGTAGACATTGGCGATGAGCACCCCGATGGCCACGATTGAGGCAAGCGCCACGATCGGCGCGCCGATTCGCCAGATGGGCGCGCCGGAGGCCGTCATCACGATCAACTCGCTGTCGCCGTTCATCCGGTCGAGGGTGTAGAGCGCCGCCATAAGCATCGCATTCGGGGCGATCAGCGCCATCAAGCTCGGCAGGCTGAGCATGGTCATCTGCAGAAAGAGCAGAATGCCCTGCCCCTGAGATGTTATTAAATTCAATTCTTTCAATGCTGTAGCGAGCCAGACGACGAGCGTCAGCGTCAAAAGAATGACGATCAGCGCATTCGCAGCCTGCCGAAACAAATAGCGGCCGAAGATCGTCATCGCCGTTCTGCAAGTCCCCCGACTCGGCACCTTGGCGAAGCCGCTCCAAGCCCCGCCAACCCCCTGGCGCCAAATGCGATTCTCACCAGTTCAAGATGGCGGAATTTCGGCCTTTTTGGAATGGCTTGCTTTCGTCAGAGACTGGTTTTACCTAAAGCCGCTGTTATTTCCCGCCGCTGTTGCAAGACTGCATCAGTCAGCGCTTCCGGCGCGCCACCGGGGACGCCGTTCCGATCGATTGCCTGAAGCCGAAAGGCGAGGGCGCGCAGGAGTTTTTTTGGTGAGCGAACAAGCCAGTGTGTCCTTTGCCGGCAGGAGCGCGTCAGCCGAGGGCGTGGTCGTGGTCTTCGCCGAAGAGGGACGCAAGCTCAGTCCGGCGGCGCAAGGTCTCGACAAGAAGTCGAAAGGCCTTCTGTCCAAAGCCGCAAACATCACCGGCTTCAAGGGCACGAAGGAACAGACCCTCGATCTTCTCGCGCCGCAAGGCCTGAAATTCGCGAAGATCATTCTCGTCGGCTTGGGTAAGGCGAGCGCCTATCGCGGCGAGGACTGGCTCAATCTCGGCGGCACCGTGCGCGGGCTTCTCAGCGGCAAGGAAGCGCCGACCGCGCATATTTTCGTCGAGACGGCCGATGGCAACGTCGAGCCTCACGACATTGCAAGCTTTGTGCTCGGTGTAGAGCTCCGCGGCTACAATTTCCAAAAATACAAAACGAAAGCGCGCAAGAAGAGCGGCGAGGGCGCCGAAACAAACGAGCGGACGCTGAAGAAGATCGTCATCCACGCGGCCGATCCCAAAGCGGCCGCCCGCGCGTTTCGGCCTGCACACGCCATCGCTGACGGCGTTGCGCTCGCGCGCGATCTCGTCAACGAACCGGCGAATGTGCTCGGCCCCGCCGAATTCGCGGGGCGCGTCAAGGCTCTCACCAAACTTGGCGTTCGGGTGGACGTGCTCGGCACCGCGGCGTTGCGCAAGCTCGGCATGAATGCGCTTCTCGCCGTGGGGCAAGGAAGCGCGCGGCCCAGCCATGTGGTCGTCATGCAATGGAAGGGCGCGGGCGCAAAGGGCGGCGCACCGATCGCCATCGTCGGCAAAGGCGTCACCTTCGACACCGGAGGCATCTCGCTCAAGCCCGCTGCCGGCATGGAGGAGATGAAAGGCGACATGGCGGGCGCCGCTTGCGTCGTCGAACTCATGCACGAACTAGCGGCGCGCAAGGCGAAAGTTAACGCCGTCGGCATCATCGGTCTCGTCGAGAACATGCCGAGCGGAACCGCGCAACGTCCGGGCGACGTGGTCACCGCTATGTCGGGACAGACCATCGAGGTGCTCAATACCGATGCCGAGGGCCGCATGGTGCTCGCCGACTGCCTGTGGTACGGGCAGGATCGCTTCAAGCCGAAGGCTGTGATCAATCTCGCGACGCTCACCGGCGCGGTCATGGTCGCACTCGGCAAGGAGCATGCCGGTCTGTTCAGCAACAACGACGAGCTCTCCGCTTGGCTGATCGAAGCGGGCGACGCGACGGGCGAGAAACTGTGGCGCCTGCCGCTCGGTGCGAAATACGATAAGATGATCGACTCGAAGGTCGCCGACATGAAGAACACGGGCGGCAAGTGGGGCGGCTCGATCTCCGCCGCGCAGTTCCTCCAGCGCTTCATCAAGGAAGGAACGCCCTGGGCGCATCTCGATATCGCGGGTACGGCGATGTCGTCGGTCGATAGCGAGATCAATCGAAGCTGGGGATCGGGATTCGGCGTCAGGTTGCTCGACCGGCTGATTTCCGATCACTACGAGTGATACTGAGGTCCGCTACGGTTCGCGACCTATCGTGATCCGGTCATCAGGTAATTTTCCATAATATACCTTATGCGAATCCCGGCGTTGTAACATCCAATGGCATTTCGCTATCCGTCTGATACAAAAAAGGAATTCGGATCGACTCCGGTCCCGGGTGAAGCCGGTAAGACCCATGGCTGAGGCTTCCGGGCGGCGCTACACGCTCGAGGATTTGCTCGGGGTCATGGCACGGCTGCGCGACAGGGATACGGGCTGTCCCTGGGACGTCGCGCAGAGCTACGCCACGATCGCGCCCTACACGATCGAAGAGGCCTACGAGGTCGCCGATGCGATCGCGCGCGACGATCGGGAGGCGCTCAAGGAGGAGCTCGGAGACCTCCTCCTCCAGGTCGTGTATTACGCGCAGATGGCGTCGGAGGAACGGCGCTTCGATTTTGCCGATGTCGTCGATGGAATCACGCGGAAGATGGTGCGGCGGCATCCGCATGTCTTCGGTGATGCGAGCCGCGACGAGTTTCTGACGACGGACATGTGGGGCCGCATTAAGGATGCGGAGAAGGCTGAACACGATGGCGTTAACCGCCGCTCGCGCTTCGAGGATGTGCCGCTTGCGCTTCCCGCGCTGACGCGAGCCGTGAAGCTTCAGAAGCGCGCGGCGCGAGTTGGATTCGATTGGCCGAACGTGGCACCCGTTCTCGACAAGGCGGAGGAAGAACTCGACGAACTCAAAGCGGTTGCCGCAATGCGGGATGAGGCGGCGAATGCGAGCGCGACGAAGCGCGCTAGCGAGGAGCTCGGCGATCTTATTTTTGCCATTGCGAATATCGCACGGCATCTCGGCATCGATCCGGAAGGGGCGCTTCGCGACGCAAACACGAAATTCATGCGCCGTTTCGGGAGCGTCGAGGAAGCTTTGGCCAAAGATGGGCGCAAGGCCGAAGACGCAACGCTCGAAGAGATGGATCGGCTCTGGGACGAGGCGAAGGCCTCCGAGCGGAACGCGTAGGTCTATTCCGCGGCGAGCTTGAGCCGGGCCGGGCCTGCACGACGGGCGAGCCTCGCCCGCTTCTCTGGCGCCACGCGGATGCGGAGCGCCGTCACGCCCTCTCCCGTCCCGCGTCGAGCGATCACCTCGCAATTCTCGTGGATCCAATGCGCGAGCGCGCCTTCCTCAGGCTTGAGCACAATCTCGATCATCTCGCTTCTCAGATTGAGCCTCCGCTCGACCTCGGCGCGCAAGGCATCGAGGCCGTAGCCAGTCGTGGCCGAGACGAGCACGGCGCCGGCGCGCGCCGCCTCGCTCGTGGCGCGGAGGAAGGCGGCATCATCGAGAAGGTCGGCCTTGTTCCAGACTTCCATCACCCGGCCCGGCTCGGCCTCCGCCTCGATGCCAAGCTCCGAGAGAACGGTATTGACGTCGGCCCGCTCGCTCCCGCTCGCGACCCCTGAGATATCCCGCACATGCAGGATCAGATCGGCCTCGAGAACTTCTTCCAGCGTGGCGCGGAAGGCGGCGATGAGCGTCGTGGGCAAATCGGAGATGAAGCCCACGGTGTCGGATATCACCGCCTTCGAGCCGCCCGGCAGCGGCAGAGACCTGATGGTCGGATCGAGCGTGGCGAAGAGCGTGTCCTCGGCGAGCACCGAGGCGCCGGTCAAGGCGTTGAACAGGGTCGACTTGCCGGCATTGGTGTAGCCCACGAGCGCGGCGGACGGGTAAGGTTCCCGCTCCCGCGACTTCCGATGCAGACCGCGCGTGCGGCGCACCTGCTCCAGCTCCTTGCGAATGCTGTCGATACGCTCGCCGATAATGCGGCGGTCTGCCTCGATCTGGGTCTCGCCCGGGCCGCCGAGAAAGCCGAAGCCGCCGCGCTGGCGTTCGAGATGCGTCCACGACCTGACCAGCCGGCTTTTCTGATAGACGAGATGGGCAAGCTCGACTTGCAGGCGCCCTTCCCTCGTCCGCGCTCTCTGCCCGAAGATCTCGAGAATGAGCCCGGTGCGATCGAGCAACTTCGCCCCCCATTCGGTCTCGAGATTGCGCTGCTGCGCCGGCGTGAGCGGGTGATCGACGACGACGAGACCGACATCTTCGGCGCGCACGAGCCCACCGAATTCCTCGACTTTCCCCGAACCGAACAGCGTTGCGGGCCGCAACGCTTCGAGCGGCACGAGTCCGCTTGCGACGACATCGAGATCGATCGCGGCGGCAAGCCCGATCGCCTCTTCCAGACGCAGTTGCGGCGATCGCTCGAAAGCATCGGCACGCGCCGCGCGTCGTGCCTTCCCCCGCCGGCCGAGGACCGGCAGGAGCACCATGGTCCTCATGGGCTCTTGGCGCGATCGGCGGCCGGGTGCGCGGCCGGTTCGCCGTCCCTTCCGCTTCAGCGCCTTAGGGTCGGTCGGACGCAATTACTCAGCGGGACCTTCCGCGTCGGAAATCTCTGCAAGCTGAATGGGCTGACCAGGCATGATTGTCGAGATCGCGTGCTTGTAAACGAGCTGCGAATGCCCGTCCCGTCGCAGCAAGACGCAGAAATTGTCGAACCAAGTTACGACGCCCTGGAGCTTGACGCCGTTGACGAGAAATATCGTGAGCGGTGTCTTGGCTTTGCGGACATGATTTAGAAAAGTGTCTTGAAGGCTCTGCGCGCGTTCTGTTGCCATGGGCTTCCTCGTCCCTTTTGGGTGACGCTTACGCTGTTCTTTGGGCCGGGGCTGTCTTGCCGCGGCCTCTATGGGTATTAGACGCGATTACGAGGCCGTCCCGCAAGGGCCTGATCCCAAAACTTTATCACGCTCCCTGCCGGCACGGCTCGCCGGCGCCCCTGCGCATTAGCGCAAGGCCGGACTTCGCTCGTTCGCGTTCACCCCGAGCGCGCGGAGTTTGCGGTGCAGCGCCGACCGCTCCATGCCGACGAACTCGGCCGTGCGGGAGATATTGCCGCCGAATTGGTTGACTTGAGCCAGGAGATATTCGCGCTCAAAGATCTCGCGCGCGTCGCGCAACGGGAGCGACATCAAATGCTCGCCCCCTGCCCCGTTCGGGGAGAGAGGAACCGGAGAGACGATCTCGTCGGGAAGCATGTCTGAAGTGATGACGCTATCGGGATCGCCGCCGACAAGGATCATCAGCCGCTCGACGTTGTTGCGCAGTTGCCGGACGTTGCCGGGCCAGTCGTGGGATTGCAGAACGGCCATGGCGTCGTCGCCGATGCGGCGCGGCGGCAGGCCGGAAGCGACCGAAATTGTCTGTACGAAATAGCGCACGAGCTCCGGCAGGTCCTCGCGCCGCTCGGCCAAGCCCGGGACCCTGATCGGCACGACGTTGAGGCGATGATACAGGTCCTCGCGCAGGCGCCCCGCGCTCATCTCCTTTTGCAGGTCGTGGCTCGTCGATGTGACCACGCGCACGTCGACATGCACCTTGGGGCCGCCGCCCAGCCTCTGGAAGCGCTGTTCGACGAGAACGCGCAGGATCTTGGCCTGCGTCTCGAGCGGCATATCGGCTATCTCGTCGATATAGAGCGTCCCGTTATGTGCTTCCTCGAGCGCGCCGACCTTGCGCGGGCCGGCGCCCCCGCCCTCCTCGGTTCCGAACAGTTCAAGCTCCATGCGATCGGGCACCATGGCGGCGGCGTTCAACACCACGAACGGGCCTTCGACGCGGCCGGACTTCGCGTGCATCACGCGTGCGGCAAGCTCCTTGCCAGAGCCCGATGGGCCGGTGATCAGCACGCGGCTATTGGTCGGCGCCACCTTGTCGATCGCCTGGCGCAACTGATTGATGGCGGCCGAGCGGCCGATCATTTCGAAGGAATAGGTGCTCCGCTCGCGCAGCTCGCGGTTCTCGCGGCGGAGCTTCGAGGCTTCGAGCGCGCGGGCGGTGATGAGCACGAGCCGGTCCGCCTTGAACGGCTTCTCGATATAGTCGTAGGCGCCGCGCTTGATCGCCGCGACCGCCGTTTCGATGTTGCCGTGGCCGCTTATGATGATGACCGGGAGATCGGGGTGGGCCTTTTTGATGCGGTCGAGCAGCTCAAGCCCGTCGAGCTTTGAGCCCTGCAGCCAGATATCGAGGATCACGAGCGAGGGACGCCGTTCCTCGATCGCTTTCAGCGTCTCGTCGCTGTCCTTGGCGAGACGCGTCGAATGACCTTCGTCCTCGAGAATGCCCGCGACCAGTTCCCTGATGTCGGCTTCGTCATCGACGACCAGAATGTCAGACGCCATGGCTCACTCCCTCTTCCTCCTCGGCCTCGGCCTCGGCCGGGTGCTCCGCTGTACTTGACGGCGCGGGGGCGCCCGACCCGGGCAGGATCTCCTCCGCGCTCGTCCCTTCCTGTTCGCCCATCGGAAAATCGATCCGCACCGAGGCCCCTTCGACCTTGCCGTTGCGTTTCGGTGCGTCGGCGAGCGTGAGCGTCCCGCCATGCTGCTCGGTAATCCGCTGCACGATCGCAAGCCCCAGTCCCGTCCCCTTGGCGCGCGTGGTCATGTAGGGTTCGACCAGCCGCTCGCGATTTTCCTTAGGCAGACCGCAGCCATTGTCGATGACGGTAATCTGCACCTGATTTCCTCTGGTGCGGACCTTGGTCACGATGCGTCCTGTGCTCGCGCGGGACGCGTCCGCCTCGACGGTCGAGTTCGATCGCTTCGCTCGCATTTTTCACGAGATTGGTGACGGCTTGCGCGAGAAGGCGCCGGTCCGACAGCGCCACCACCGGCGCCTCGGGAAGATCGAGCTCGAAGGCGATGTCGGGTCTCGAGACCTGGAACAGAAACACGGCCTCGCGCACGACGTCGCGCACGTCGTGACGCTCCATCACGGCTTTCGGCATGCGGGCGAAGGCCGAAAACTCATCGACCATGCGGCCGATATCCGACACCTGGCGAATGATGGTGTTGGTGCACTGATCGAAGACCTCGCGGTCCTTGGTGATCGAGTTGCCGTATTTGCGGCGAATGCGCTCGGCGGAAAGCTGGATCGGGGTCAGCGGGTTCTTGATCTCGTGGGCGATACGGCGGGCGACGTCGGCCCAGGCCGTGCTCCGCTGCGCGCTGACGAGTTCGGTCATGTCGTCGAAGGTGACGACGAAACCTTGCGCGTCGTGGTCATGGCCTTCGCTCGTGACCCTCACGGCGAAATTGCGTTCCGAACCCCGACGCCGCAGCGTGACCTGATCTGTGACAAGACGTTTCCCCTGCTTCTGCGCCCGCTTGAGCACCGGTGCGAATTCGGGCACGGCCTTGGCGAGGGGCCGACCCACGAGATCGGCCGCCCTCATCTCCAACAGCGTCTCGGTCGAGCGATTGACCAGGGTGACGACGCCGTCACCATCGACGCCGACGACGCCTGCGGTCACGCCCGACAACACCGCCTCCATGAACTGGCGGCGCTCGTCGAGCTTGGAATTGGCGCCCACCAGCTCGTCGCGCTGACTCTTGAGTTCCGCGGTCATGGTGTTGAAGGTCGAGCCGAGCACTGCAAGGTCGCCATCGGCCGGGCGAACATCGACATTGACGGCGAGATTGCCGCGCGAAATCTGCTGGGCCGCGCCCATGAGCTGGCGGATCGGCGCGACCAGGCGATTGGCGAACCACATGCCGATCCAGATCGCCGTCGCAAGGAGCGTCAACGCGAGGGCGAGATACATGAGACCGTACGCCACCTGGAAGCCGGTGCGCCGCCGCTCGAGCGCCTGATACTCGTCGAATTTGGCGCGCGTGGTCCTGAGGTGATCGAGCACCTGTGCGTTCACCGGGCGCATCACGTAGAGATACGTGTCGCTGAAGTTCTTCAGGCTCTTGATGGCGCCGACCATGTTGGTCTCTTTGAGAGAAATCGGGACGAGCGAACCCTTGTTGGCGAGCGCCATGACCTCGTTCGGCGGCCTCCGGTACGGCAAGTTTGGAAGCTCGGCCGCGGTGGCGAGGACCTTCCCCTCCCCGTCGATTAGGTAGGCAACGGGAAATGCATTGATGGCGGCCTGGGCGTTGAGGAAGCTGCCGAAGTTTTGCGGCAGAGACCTCGCAAGCTCCACCGCCTCGTCGATATCCTTCGCCATGGCCACGGTATCGGCGCGGATGATCTGGTCATGTTCCTTGACATAGGCCAAGGCGACGTCGATCGAGTTCTGCATGATCGATTTGGTGCGTTCTGAGAACCAATAATCGAGGCCGCGACCGAGTGAGATGCTGGCGAAGATGGCGAGCAGGACCGCTGGGATGAGCGCGATCACGCTCAAGAGCCTGACGATGCGGACATGCAGCTGCGCTCCGGCGGCCTGCCGCTGGCGCGCGCGCCTCAAGCCGGTCACCTGCCAGGCAATGATGGCGATCATCGCCAGCACCAGCACGAGATTGATGAGGAGCACGCCCACGACGACGTTGTCCGTCGGCTTGATGGGGGTAAGGCCGGTCAGGATTAGAAACGTGGCGAGACCCGAGCACAGCGAAAGCACCGCCGTGATCAGGCCGACCGCAAAGGGCAGACGGGGGCGCCCTTCGTCCCTCGCGGAGGCGGTCCCGGCCGGCGGCGCGTCGTGCGTTTTCCCGTTCTCAGAAGAGGGCTCGGTCATGGTTTCGCCGCCAAGCGCGGAACGCTCAACTTTCGCGTACATGGATCGAAAGATGCCACGAAAGGCATGCCCCCAATTCTCCCCTCAACCTTGCCACTTTTGGGAGTGCCAGCTCAGAAATGATGCAATAAAATCACAATGTGGCGCTTTGGCGATAAGCAATTTTTCGCGTCGCCAGCCTACGCGTCATCGTAATGGCCGTTTATAGCCATAATATCAATGAGTTACGACGAGACAGCGCTGACGTCAGCCGCCTTGCGTGCGGGCCACCTTGATCCCGAGATCGCGGATTTTCTTGCGCAAAGTGTTGCGGTTAAGCCCCAAAAGGTCGGCCGCGCGAATTTGGTTTCCGCGGGTCGCCGCAAGCGCCGCCGTGATCAGCGGCAATTCGACTTTCCTCAGGATGCGGCCGTAGAGACCGGTGGGCGGAAGCTCACTGCCGAAGCCTATGAAGTAGTCCGCAAGGTGGCGCTCGACTGCCTCGGAGAGATCTCCCGTCGCCTCCGCGGTGTTGGCAAACGGCGCGCGGCCCGGGCTCGCCAATTCGTTCTCGATCATGTCGACGGTGACGATCTCCTGGGAATAGATCGCCGAAAGACGCCGCACGAGGTTCTCGAGTTCGCGCACATTGCCCGGCCAGTGATACCGCTTCAGACGCTCGATGGCCGCCGGCTCGAAGCCCTTCGGCGGCAGCCCTTCGCGCGCGGCGATGGCGAGGAAGTGACGCACGAGATCGGGAATGTCATCGAGCCGTTCTCGCAGCGGCGGCAGGCGGAGCGGCACCACGTTGAGGCGGTAGAACAGATCCTCGCGGAACAGACCCTGGTCGATCTGCTGTTGCAGATCGCGATTGGTCGCGGCGATGATCCTGACATTCGATTTGATCGGCGTGCGGCCGCCGACCGTGGTGTATTCGCCCTGCTGCAGCACGCGTAAGAGACGCGTCTGCGCTTCCATCGGCATGTCGCCGATCTCGTCGAGAAAGAGCGTGCCGCCTTCGGCCTGTTCGAAGCGGCCGATATGCCGGTTCTGAGCGCCGGTGAAGGCCCCCTTCTCGTGGCCGAACAGTTCCGACTCGATCAGCTCGCGCGGGATTGCCGCCATGTTGATGGCGACGAAAGAGCCGTTGCGGCGTTTGCCGTATTGGTGGAGCGCGCGGGCGACGAGCTCCTTGCCGGTGCCCGACTCGCCCGTGATCATGACGGTGAGATCGGTCTGCGTGAGCCGGGCAAGCATGCGGTAGATCTCCTGCATTGCCGGACAGCGGCCGATCAGCGGCAGGCCCTCTTGGGCCTCGGCGGGGAGACGTTGCGCTTTCCGTCGCGGCTCGGCGAGCGCGCGCCCGACGACGGCGACGAGCTCGTTAAGGTCGAAGGGCTTCGGCAGATATTCGTAGGCGCCGCGCTCGGCCGCCGTGATCGCGGTCATGAAGGTGTTCTGCGCGCTCATGACGATGATCGGCAGATCGGGCCTCACCTTCTTGACGCGGGGGATCAGGTCGAAGGCGTTTTCGTCGGGCATGAGCACGTCGGTGATGACGAGATCGCCTTCGCCTTGATTGATCCAGCGCCAGAGCGTGGCGGCGTTGCCGGTCACCCGCGGCGCGTAGCCGGCGCGGGCGAGCGCCTGGTTGAGCACGGTGCGGATCGCGGCGTCGTCATCGGCGATGAGGATGTTGCCCTTGGTCATGCGGTCCTAACCCTCCCCTGCCCGCGGCGTTCCGCCTTCGGCCATCGGCATCAGCGCGCGGAATACGGTCAGCCTCGGCCGCGAGTTGTACTCGATGATGCCGCCGTGATCGCCGACAATCTTGGCGACCAGCGCAAGTCCGAGTCCCGTGCCCGACGGCTTGGTGGTCACGAACGGATCGAACAGATGCGGCATCAAGTCGGTGGGCACGCCCGCGCCGTTATCCTCGACCGCGATTTCGAGCGGCAGGCTGACGCGTGCCTGGCTCCCCGGCACTGACAGACGGATGCCCGGCCGGAACGAGGTGGAGAGCGTGATCTGGCCGTCCGTCCGCTCTTCGCCGACCGCCTCGGCCGCGTTCTTCACGAGATTGAGGAAGGCCTGGATAAGCTTGTCGCGGTTTCCCGGCACCGGCGGCAGCGAAGGATCGTAGTTCTCGACGATCTTGATCCGGCGAGCGAAGCCTGTGACGGCAATCTGTTTGACGTGATCGAGCACGTCGTGAATGTTGACCGGTTCGCGTTGCAAGGGCCGCTCATCGCCGAAAATCTGCATGCGGTCCACGAGCTTGCAGATGCGGTCGGACTCGGCGCAGATGAGCTGGGTCAGGGTGCGGTCGGAATCGGCGCGCTCGCTTTCGATAAGCTGCGCCGCTCCCCTGATGCCGGAGAGTGGATTCTTGATCTCGTGGGCGAGCACGGCGGCAAGACCCGAAACGGAACGCGCCGCCCCGCGGTGGGTCAGTTGGCGCTCGATCATCTGCGCCATGCTGCGCTGCTGGACCATGACGAGCACGCGGCCCGGCAACTCGGCGACAGGACCACCGTAAAGATCGACGAGCTTCGGCGCTTCGAAGCGAAACGAGCTCAGCTCGACGCCGTATTCGTTTACGGTGGCGCCGTTCCGTTGCACCTGCTCGACGAGAGCGATCAGCGGACTGCCGAAGGCGACGACGTCGGTGAGAGAGCGCCGGCACAACACGCGCACGCTCATCTGAAAGAAATCTTCGGCGGCGGTGTTGGCGTAGTCGATGGCGAGCTTCTCGCCGATGACGAGGAGCGGATGCGGGAGCGCGCCGAGAAGCGCGATCTCGACGGGCGGCGCGTCGTTGAGACGCCGCGCACTGAGTTTTTTGGCCGCGCCGATCAAGCGGTGTATCCTCGGCGCGTCGGCGTCGGCGGATTGACCCGCTTGTGCATATTTTTTATGCAAGAAAATTCCATGACCTTTCCTTGGGCAGGATCAGGATATTGGCCATTTTCGACCGGGGCAATAATCGTTTTGCCGCACTGCAGCAAGCATATGATGTTATTGGTTTTTTTCTTGTTCATGAGGATATCCCCGTGAGTGTGGCTGCTCTGATCGTCGCGGCGGGCCGAGGGTCCCGGGCGGCCGCCGGCGCCCGCCGCCCCAAGCAATATTGGCCGATCGGCGGCGCGCCGATGCTCGCCCGCACCATCGCCGCCTTCGCCAGCCATCCGCGCATCGACGACATTCTGGTCGTGATCCATCCCGAAGACGAAGCGCTCTACCGGGCCGCAAGCGCGCCCTATGCGCCGCGCCTCCGCGGTCCGGTCATGGGCGGTGCGCGGCGCCAGGACTTCAGTGCGCGCTGGTCTCGAAGCGCTCGCGAGTATCGCGCCCTCTTCCGTTCTCATCCACGACGCGGCGCGGCCGTTCGTGCCCGCCGAACTCATCGACCGCGTCATCGACAGTCTTGGAACGCATCAGGGCGCCCTCCCCGTGCTTCCTGTCACCGACAGCTTGAAGCGCGCCGAAGGGGCTCGCGTGACCGGCACGGTCGCGCGCGAAAGCCTGTGG
>CAWFRD010000008.1:0-39471 GCA_963818165.1 uncultured Alphaproteobacteria bacterium | reverse complement strand
CTCATAAGCCAGTTGGCAAGCCTCGCCACCTGCGGAGAGAGATGCTCATTGGCAAGAACCTGTCGGGCGAGTTCGCCTGCCTTTCGAACATCGGCCGGTGGATCATCACTGAGGAAGTTGACCGCACTTTGCATATGGTACCAGCCGAGTTTCACATTGAGCAGCGGCGAACTCGGAAACTTCGCCAGTCCTTCCCTCCAAATTTAGCCCGACCGCTCCATCCCCTCTTTATCTCCTTGGATGTATTTCATGAACTGGTCGTGCCCGCGAAGATAATAGTCATACTCTTTGAGTGTCGTCGCATCCTTCCCCCACGCTTGCCGATACTGCGCCTGCTTCAATGCGCCCGCCTCCCCAGTCATGGCGCTCACGATCATTCCGGTGACCTCGTCCTGGATTGCCCATGGATCAATGCCCGACCTGTCAAAACGCTCGGCCCAGACATGCTCGCCATTCTTCGTGTCGATAAGTTGGGATGCGATTTGATCTTGTCGCCATCCTTGCGTACGCTGCCTTCGACCACGTAGTCGACGCCCAGGCTTCTCCGACCTGCCGCATATCGACGGCCTTGCCCTTGTAAGCGAAGGAAGAATTGCGGGCGACGACCGCCAAGTCCGGGAAGCGCGAGAGCGCCGTAATGATGTCTTCGGCCACCCCGTCACCCAAATAGCCAAGGTTCTGGTCAGCGCTCAGATCATCAAACGGAAGAACTGCTACCGCTGGAACAGTGGAGGAGACCCCTTGCCTTGGAGGCGCCTTAAACCACTGGAGGGCAAACCACGCGCCGGAAACAATGACGAGCGCCACAGCCACCAATACAGCCAATTGCCGCGGACCGGTCGCCTGTCGGTGAGCAATTAGAGCACCATTGTGCCGAAACTCGATGTGCGGCGTGTAGGTGCCTTTTGGCAGCGAGATGTGAATGGGATCGGCTTGGCCGTCTCCGTCGTAGTATTCGCGAAGCCTGTCGCGCAGACGCCCGGCCTCCATGCGGACGACGGGGTCGATATTCGAGTCGAATGTCTCCGCGCGATCGAAGACTGCCTGAGCGATGTTATAGCCTTTCAGCCGCTCGCCGCGGCCGGCCAGCGCTTCATTGACGATGTACTCCAGGAACCGTTGTCGGCGTTGCGCCTGATGGAATGGGCCGCTGTTAAGGATGCGGACCAGTTGCTCGCGAATGGCCTTCTGGTCAGTTTCGCTCCAGCTGTTGGGCGTAATTGCCTTCACGTTCCAACTCCAGGAACGCTGAAAAAAGCGCCGGCCCCTGCGGCTAGGGGTACAGCACGTACCGTAACATACTACAACTTACGCGGTACGGCCTGCCATTCTCATGGTGACGCAAAAGAAAAAGGAGATGTCACCATGTTCCCGCTCACACATATCTTGGGTTTGGCTGCGGCAGGCGCTCTTATCGCTTTCACCGCGGTCGGCATCCCTGCTCATGCCGATGACTCCAGCCAAAGCGCAGGATCAGCCCCGCCTCAAGCGTCGGTTTTCACGGATTGCCGGCATCTAAGACGAGCGATCTCTCGCCGCGCTTGTGTGGCCCGTCTGTCGCGTGAAAAGCAAGTTGACCTTGCCGAGAAGTAAGTGACCCGCAAGCTCAGGTCTTGGGCACTAGCCGTGAGGAGGAGAAAATGACTCACACTCCGTACGTTGTTTTTCGTGATCAGGGTCAATGGAAAATCAAGTCAAACGGCATGCGTTACGGGCCGTATGCGACACAGAGAGACGCTATCCGTGCTGCCGTGGACGCTGCATACGGCGCGGGCCTAAAGGGCCTTAGCGGCCAAGTCCTGCTTCAGGATCAATTCAGCGTTGAGTGGACTTTCGGAAAAGACCCGTATCCGCCGAATAGCTCAGACTATCTGCGTTAAGATAGGTGTACCTGGCGGTCCCACCCCGCCGCAAAGGAAGGCTAACGACTCCAAAGCGGACTATGTCCGCTTTGGGTCATTCGCCGACATGGAACTCTTGTGATCTCGACTTAAATTGTCCGCTCTGCTCGAAAAGCGGACATAGAAGGTCTCCGAGCGGGCTCGCGCAAGCTCCTCCTCCCGACAAAAAAGGAGGAGCCTAAATGGATACGCATGTTCACATCCAGCCTGATAGCCGAGTCACTCAACCTTGGAACAAGGGCAAGCTCACCGGGGCCAAGCCGCCTCTTAGCCCGAAACATGTTTGGGCGGTCAGAACGCGGCTCCAATTGTTGAGACGCTTCAGAGATCTCGCACTGTTCAACCTCGCCATCGACAGCAAACTTCGTGGGTGCGACCTGGTAGGCCTGAGGATTGCTGATGTGGCACCCCATGGTTATGCCATCGATCGAGCCTCCGTTAGACAGCTCAAAACAGGGAGGCCGGTTCGCTTCGAGGTTACGGAGCAAACGCGCCAGGCGATCGACGACTATCTCTCGCAACGGCGTGGAACCTCTAACCCATACGTCTTCCCTGGACGCGGTCCGGCAGGGCATTTCAGCACGCGGCAGTACGCAAGGCTGTTAGCGGGGTGGCTCGCAATGATCGGCCTTGATCCATGCTTCTATGGCACGCATTCACTCCGCAGGACCAAGGCTACGTTGATCTATAAGAAAACAGGGAATCTTCGAGCGGTTCAACTCCTGCTAGGCCACACGAAGATCGAGAGCACGGTCCGCTATCTCGGAATCGAGGTTGATGACGCGCTCGCCGTCGCCGAGCAAATCGACGTCTGAAAAGTGGGGCAGAGCAGACATGCTCTGCCTCCAAATCTATGTCAGCTAAGTGCCACGAACGGACATCTTCCATCCCGGGTTCGGTCACTGAACCGCCAGGGCGAAATCTCTCTTTAGCTGTTCGAGTTCGCCGCGCTGTTGGGGCGCGAGTTCATTGGGACCGAGCTTGATCTGAACCTTTTCAAGCGTGCCAGTAAATTTGAATGACATCTTCGCGTCGTACTCGTGGATGACTGGCGTTCCGGTATCCTCACCGCCGCGTCTTTCTCCCGGTCTTGACCCGCGCGTTTGCTAATTTCTCGTTGCTATCTTTGCTATCCCCGAAGATGCGATCCCAGTCGCTTTTGGAGATTCCACTGAACCCCACGCGGAAGCGATCCTGGTGCAGCTCAGTCTTCGGCTTCGGTGTCGATGTCGATGTCGGCGTCGATGTCGGTGTCGGTGTCGATGTCGGTGTAGATGTCGGGGTCGATGTCGGTGTCGATGTCGGTGTCGGTGTAGATGATGTCGGGGTCGATGTCGGTGTCGATGTCGGTGTCGTCTCGTCGGTCATTTTCGTTAGCCTTCCCATCGCTTTCCGGGACACCATGATCACTCAGCGGTTGGTCAATGTCCGCTTTGCCCCCCTGGCGACTAGGGCCAGCGATTCGCACCGAAGTAACTTTCGAATAATACCACGATGTCATGTCCGCTTTGGGTCATTAGCGGACATTAGAGCGCGAATTGGCGATGTCCGCTTCACCCTAAAAGAGGACATGCTCAACATGGGCACTGATGTCCGCTAAGTGCCAGAAGCTAACCGCGCGCTGCTCCGAGCACCCTTAAGAAGAGCGCGGTGCCGAAGCCCCAGGCGCCGTTGACAAGAAGACCGACCACGAAACGCGGCAACATAGGCGCCGGCATCGCCTCTCCCTTGATCGGCGGCACCACGAAGAAGGCGACAAGCGTGAGCGCCACTGCGCCGACGAGCGTCCAGCCCGCCCAATAGGCCGCACCGCTCAGACGCGCCAAAACGGGGATCAGCGCCAGACCCCAAACTCCACCCCAGAATGCCTTGGATAGCACCGACGGCACACCGAGCGGCGGGACGGGATCGATCGACCAGGCCGACCGGTCGGGCGGAATAACACCCATCTGGTTGAGGAGATACCAGAGGCCCTGATGGAATATCAGAACAGCAAGAAACCCGGCAATGAAACCGTAGATCAGCACATGTGATGGCGGCATTAGTGGCCCTCCTGCAATCAACGCTGAACCCACCTAGAGGACTCGACTGGTAGGTGGCGAAGGTTCCAATATCACCAAGGTGTCGCATCGCGCCAAACAAACGTCCGCTTTGGGTCATTAGCGGACATCGAGCGAGCCGATCAGCGATGTCCGCTTTACCCCCGAAAGCGGACATGCTCAGCGTCGACATCGATGTCCGCTAAGTGCCAAAAGCGGACATTGGTGTCCGGCAAGTTATTCCTTGTAGTAGCCGACGGCGCAGATTTGGTCCCCAACCTTCGTGAAGAAGGTGTGCTTTTCGAGTGGCTTGTCTGACCCGGGGCGGGGCCACCAATAGGTTATCTCGCTTATCTTGCCTTCGGTGGATTTCTCCATGATCTCTTTGCCGAGCGGATAACCCTTCTTTCCTACTACGTCCTTCAGCTGTTTCCCCTTATGCGTCGGATGTGCGGTGTAGATGCCGTCAGAGGCGTTAGCGCAGTAAACATAAAGGTCGCGATCCTTAAAGCCACCTTCTCCCTTGTTGAACATGTCGAGCGCCTTCGCCTTGTCCTCTTTTATCGCCGCCACTGCTCTCTCAAGCATAGCTTTTGCTTCCTCTGCAGTGCCGTAGTCAGCTGGATTGTGTGACATGACTAACCTCCATAGGGCAGAGCACTCCGCAATATGCCCGGGTCCAATGTCTGAAGGCGCTCTTGGTAGCTTTAACCGGGCTTGCGTGCCTCAGTAGTTGTCGCACAGATGGCAGTTAGGGTCGAATATCTACCGTGCCTTCGCTTGCGATAACTTGCTTCAACAATGCTGGAGTTACAGAATTTGCCCCAGTGAATGGGCGGCTATAAGCGGCGATTAGAAGCACTGACAGCGCAACACCGGTTGCAAATAGGGTCAAAGTTATAGCGCACGCACGTCGGTTGTCCCCGTGAACCATGGCAATTGCGACCAAGGTGCAGAGACCCTGAAGCAAGATCCCCGCCCATTTAACCCCGCCTACGGTAAACTCGCTGATAGCAATGCGCTGGCGTCTCGCATCTAGCGCGGTATGGAGCGCCCTTAGCATTTCAGGCTGTGCGGTTCGCTGGCTGCCATCGGCAGGCGATAGGGCCAGGGCGTCATGCAGTGCCTCGATCAAAGCCGTGGGTAGAGGCGAGAGGGTTGCTCGCTGTTGCGCCATTTCTGGCCATTCTTCACTCACCGCTACCTCTATGTGGCGGTTGATCAGAGCATCAATACGTGTCCTCTGTTCCTCGGGAAAAGTTCCGGCGAGCAGAACGACAGCACGAAGGGCGCTAGCCTCGGTGGCAACGGCGGCCCTTGCTTTATCGAAATTGTTCCAGACCTCCACCGCGATGAACCCAACCAACAGGGCGAAAAGAACGCCCAGCACCGGTAACATACCTGGCGATACCGCTTTGAAGCCTCCTGCCCACTCGGTTTCTGCGAGCTTGGTTACAACCAAATACACTCCACCTGCGATGAGATAAGTGGCCACGAAGACAATCAAGGCCATCCATGACAGAGGGAGATTGAGAAACGAGTCGGCCACTATTGCCCTTTCTTGTTTGAGAAGTGGGTTGCAGCGCTATCATAAACTCGCTGCTGCTACGAGTGCTAACGTGAACGCCCTTAACGGCATTTGCGCACATCTGGTCCTGATGCTTTGGCATAGTTGTTCCGGCGGCCGACCCAAAGGTCGCCCGCTATCGGGCTCGCCGATAGTACCGCTTGCTTGCAAGTGCAATGGCGGCGTAAATCGGTCGATGGGCAAAATGGCTGTGTCCTCATTTGCTGGCCATCTTCCTGAGCGACGCTTCTCCGGGGCGCTTGGCGACGACTACGAGCTTTGGAGCCTCGCCCGCCCTTTTCTCGGCGAGGTGCACGAAGTCGTCGTCCGCGCCGTGCACTCCTTTACGCAAGCACGGGAACGTCCGGTTCGCGCGCTCGACATCGGCATGGGCATGGGTGACGGCGCGATCACTGGGCTTCTGCTCGCCGATGCACAGCTGTCGGTTACGGGCGTCGACAACGAGCCGAAAATGATCAAGAAGGCGCGCGATCGCCTCACGGCGGACCTATCAAGCGGCAGGCTCAAAATCGTGCTCGATGACGCACTGCGTTTCCTCACCAACCAGCCGAACCACGCCTTCGACATCATCGCCTCGGGCTATGTGCTTCATAACCTGACGGCTGACTATCGCGCGCGCCTTTATGACGAGATTTGGCGGGTGCTGGCGCCCTCAGGACTTTTCATCAATGCCGACAAATATGCGCAAACGGGAGAGGCGCATCGCGAAGCCCTGCGCTGGCAGCTCGACTGGTTCTTCGACGTGTTCGTGCCCCGCCAGAGATATGATCTCTTGCGCGAATGGGTGCTGCATTATGTTGAGGACGAAGCTGCCGACAGGGTGATGCCGGAAGCCGATGCGATTACGCGGCTGAATGATCTCGGCTTTGCCGATGTGAGGATCGATTATCGCCGCTACATGGACGCCGTGCTGATAGCACACAAACCCTAGCCGAGGGAGTGGAGATCGGCTCTGTACGCCGCCTCTCCTCAATCTCGTCATGTCGGCAATTGAAGGTGGGAGCAATGTCTGCTTTGGGTCATTAGCGGACATTGGGCAGCGGATCAGGGATGTCCGCTTTACCCCTAAGAGCGGACATGCTCAGCATGGGCAGTTATTCCATGTAATAGCCGACACCACAAATCTGATCGCCGACCTTCGTGTAGAAGGTCGTCTTCTCCAGCGGCTTGTCCATGCCAGGGCGCGGCCACCAGTAGGTAACCTCTTTTATCGTTCCTTCGGTGGCGTTCTGCATCATCTCTTGACCGAGCGGATGGCCCTTCTTGCCTTTGATGTCCTGCAGGTGTTCACCCTTTAGGTACGGATGCGCCGTGACAAGGCCGTCCGAAGCGTTGGCGCAGAACACATAAAGGTCACGGTCCTCAAAGCCCCCTTCGCCCTTGCTGAACATATCTAGTGCTTTCGCCTTGTCCTCTTTCACCGCAGCCACTGCTTTCTCAAGCATGGCCTTGGCGGTGCCGAATTGAGCTGCCGGGACTGAGTTAAGATTTCTTTAGTCTGGTTGAAAGCCTCGGGCTCTATACGGGTGATGCCACCAAAGGGCTGTTCCAGAGCCAAAATAGAGAGCAACACCAGTGCGATGGTCATCGCAAGGCCTGCGGTCATCACGGCCTGAGCAATGGTATTTTTTGTGCCGAAGAGGAAGCTGAAGCCTATTGTGATGGCACCAGCGCCGAGCAGCACGCCCCACATCACAGGCGGTACCCCTTCGGATTGACTGCTCAGGAGTTGCAGTCGGCGCTGATCGCCGAGCTGGTTCAGTCTAGTGAGCGACTGGTTGTACCAAACCCTTTCGTCCTCATTCTGCGGCTTGAACCGGTAATAGGTCTGCCAAAGCCGGTTATATGCATCCCAGGCGTCGGCGCTCGATTTGCCTTCGGCCATCGCCGGCCACTCTTTTTCAACAACGAGCCGGACATAGGAACGCAGGTTAGTTTCCAACTCTTCGCGGAAGTCTTCGGCAGCAAACGCTTGAGCATTTCGGAAAAGGTCAGCCAGTTCATTTGCTTCCCTTTCGACATTGGCTTGCGCCTGCTCGAACCGTTCCCAAACGATTATCGCCGTAAAGCCAAGCAACACGGCGTACACCACTCCAATTACGGCATAGATGAAGCCGGCCACCTCATTGTGTCGCTCAAGAACCTCCACGGTGGCCCAGCGGCGGACTAGCAACGCACCCGCGACTGCTAATAACGGAATCCCCCCAACGACTAGGATGCTCCAGAACAATACACCTACCAGGGACATCCTTCGGACCTCCGCCGTATCCAGGCGAACAGTATGCCAACGGCGCGCCTCTGGCGAAAGTATCGACCGGCAACCCGCGGAATTGGAGGAGAGCGGCGCCGTCGCCTGGGGCGCGACCTTGAGCGCCGGGTAAAGCATCACTAACCGGCGTCAGCAGTCTGCTTCAGTTATTTGATCTCCCAGGTGGCCTTGTGGTTGATGATAGTGGCCACGCGGCCACGAACTGGCGATTTGGGGCCAGCGATATGCACTAAATGTCTGCTATGGGTCATTAGCGGACGTTTGAGTGCGCATCAGGGATGTCCGCTTTACCCCCAATAGCGGACATGCTCAGGGTCGGCATCAATGTCTGTTAAGTGCCACCCGGACCGTGCGGTTGCTCACAAGCGGAACCTCCATAAAAATAGAAAAAACTTCATGTTTATGGGGAAAACACCATCCGACCGGTTCCAGCGCCGTTCGAGTTGAATTTTTTTCGACCCCCCCGATGGTTTTTGCTTCAGGGTGCATCGCGAGATCAGCCAGAAGGTCGCAGAAGCTGCCGTGGAGGGGTCTTTTCTTGGCTTGACGGCGACACTTCGCCCTAGCTTAGGGCGGGCCCGAATGATGCTATCTGCCATCGATGCCGTCCTTCTTGAGAGCCGCGCGCAATTTTGATTCTCCTTCTGTTGACGCATCTCGCATGATCAGTGCATCCGGGCTTGATGCGTTCCTATCTCTTCTACCTTTCTCCCTTTACGCACGACATCTCTCGGCACATCGCCCTTCTGGTAGCCAATCTGACTCTCCGCTTGCACCGTGTCGCAACTCACAAGACAAGCACTACTACTATTATTGCGCACGCGAGTTGCGTCACGCCTTCGCTCCCATGTACGACGAGAGATGCCTTCAGATTCCCACGGTTTAGTGGCACTCAGAGTCGATGCTAGATACTCGGCTCGGGTGCGATTGCGCTTGGCTCGTTGTCGCGCGTTATGCTTGCGCTTCCGCTGCTTTGCTAGTTGCTTGTCGGTCATGTCGATCGGCTTGAACTGCCACAACTTCAGCGCCTCACGCTCCGCATTGGTAAGGCCAAGGGCGTCACCTATCTCGCGGCTGGTCATGATCCGCTGGTACAGGTCCATGCCCCAAACGTGACGCACAAACTCCTGCCGCTCGTCTTGCTGCATCCACGGTGCCCATACGTCGAGGATGCAAAACATCTTCCTCTCGGGCTCTTTGACTGCCAGAGACGTGTTCAGCATCAAGAGCCATAAATCCTCACGACCGCCGGAGTCGTCAGGGAAATGGTGCCAGCCCTTGCTGCCGTAGCGATAGCGGAACAGGCGCAGGAAGTCCCCGTAGCGCAAGCACCGCACCTTTTCCCACTTGTCGGCGTTAGGCTTGGGCTTAAATGCCCTTGCTGCTTTAGTCATTGCTGACTTTTGCAATCGCCCGGTCGAGTTCAGCGAAGGCCCGTTGCTTAATGGCACCCTCAAGGGTGAGTTGCCGGGGGTCGTGGCAAGTCTCTGACGGCCTAAGCCTGATCTTGTTTAGCAACTTTTCCACGTAGCTCTTGCGCTTGGTCATTTCACAAAGGCCCTATATTCCAGGAATTCCCTAGCTCGCGCCCGCCCTTGTCATAGCTCGAAGGCGGCGGGTCATTCCTCTCGCCGTTGCGCGTCCATTCCTAGTGCGGGCGCCGGCGTACCATTCGAGCGCCAGCCGCAAGCGGGCAACTTCGGCCTGGCTGAGGCCAAGCGAAAACTCCGCGTCAGTCGTCGCCAAGCTTTTCTAGGTAGGAGTCCACTGCCCGCCACTTGGCCACCAGCTTTTTAATCTCGTTACGGACTTCCGCCTTCTTTGCGCTATCAGGGCGCGCAGCCTTCAAAATCTTGAGCCATGCCCTTGCCACGGCCTTGGCGTTCCCGATTGAGTCCAGGAGATTGGCGATAACATCGACGGAGTTGCCACTCATCGTCGCCAAAGACATCTATGGCCGCTGGCAGAACCAAGGCATCACCGGCCGTCCGAGCCTCGGCGCGCTCGCTGGCGAGTCCGCGCCGCGCGGGGGCGTGGCTTAGGCTCCCTGCCCTCGGCCTTAGCGATGGCGTTCTCGACTGTGCGCTTGCCTATGCCATGCTCGGCTGCAACCTGGACGGCTTCGGCCTTAAGCGGGTCTTTCTCTGACCCTGCCTTGCCCTTGACGTGGCGTTTGGGCACCTCGCAATCTTTGCGAGATGCCTTGAGCGCGGCGACGATTAGCTCGGCCTGTTGCGCCTTGGTGAGATGGCGGCGATGGATGTTCGCGGTGATGACGTAAGCGGCGGCATCGAAGTCGGGCGGGAACGGACCGACGACTCCCGTTCACGTACTCCCATTTCACCCTACAGCCGTCGAGATCCCATCCGGCTCGCTCCATCGCCTCCAGGCGATTGCGGCCGTCGAGGATTACGACGGGCTGAGTGAATGCGTTCTCTCCATACTCTGGTGCCTTTTTTTCCTTGCCGGTGCGGAGGAGTTTGATGGGCTCGCGAGTCCATTCTCCTCGATGTCGGCGCCAAGAACGGCAAGCTCATCGTCGCTCATCATCGGAAAGACATCGGCGGCGGGATGTACCTTATATTTGTCGCGCCAGGTCATTGCTGGCCCCCGGCAACCCTCTTGGCGTGGCCACGGAGCGGGGCTTTGCGTCGGTCGAGTCTCACCCAGGCCAGCACGGACTCGCGCAGTCCAGCATCGCCGCCGCCCCACCAGATGGCCGGGCGGGAAGCCTTCGCGCTGAATGCGGCGATTAAGCGTTGTCCAGTTGTCAGCTTGACCAAGCTCAGCGAATATCTTCAAACCAATAAGCACGACAGCGACACTCCAGCACCAGCGCGGGTTTAGCCCCGCGCCATGAACCTATAAATGATTTGCCGTCACGAATACAAGGGGTAACTCCAAAATTATTTAGTAATCTATCTGATTTGTTACTCGCTCTGCTAATCTAGATATTTGTTGTTTCATGCCCGCTATCTAGATGATTTGTTGTTTGACCCTAATCCTTGCTAGTCGGGAAAAGGGTCGAACGGCCCAAATCCGCCAGCCTACCCCCGCAACCGGCGCACCTTCCCCGACGCTGGGCGCAGGATGTTCTCGACCAGGCTCGCCAGCGCCTTCAGGGCGTGGCCCTTCTCCGCCTCATAACTGTGCCGGTCATAGACGCGCTCAACCCCGGTCAGGGTATGCCCTAGGACGCGCTCCGCAATGTCGGGGCGAACGCCAGCGCGGGACATAAGCGACCGTGCCGTGCGCCGAAGATCATGGAAGCGCCAGGGCTCTGTGACGCCCGACAGCTTATCTAGTTTGCGCTTGTCGCGGCCGTTGGAAAACTCTTTGCCCCAAGGCGTGGGGAAGATAAGGCCGGTGCCACGCTTGCCCAGAATGCCCATCGCCAACGGCGGCAGTATCAGAACGCCGCCCGTGCCCTTCTCACGATCCTCGCCGGGAATAGTCCAGGCGTTCCCCTCGACATGCTCCCAACGCATGGCGGCACACTTCTCATGGCGCTGTGCGGTCAACAATGCGAACCTGACTAGACGGCCATAGTTGCCCTCGGCGGCATTCCACACAGCGCGAATCTCATCATCGTCCAGGATACGGTCGCGCTCATTGGCCTTGCGGTCATATCGCGTCATCTTCCGCACGATGGGCATTACGTAATGCTCATCACGCAGCGAATGCCATTTGCAGATTGAATGAATGATGCTGAGAGCATAGTCAGCAGCGCGGGGCCCGCTGTTATCTTCGATGCTGTCTAGCAACTGCGCCACGTCCAGGCGGCGAATTGATGTGAACTCGCGTTCTCCGAATACCGGCAGGATTTGATTTTTGAGAATGCGTTCAATCGCCGGTCTAGTCCGAAACGCCTTCTTCACAACTTCGCGCTCAAACCACGCCGACGCCACACCCGCAAAACTGTCGGCCGTCGAAGCCCGCATAGAGCGAATGAACTTCCGGGCAATGTCTCTCGCGTCGTCAATCGACATCGGCGGCTCACCAATCTGCCGCCACTTCTGCTTGCCGCTGGCGTCACGAGTCACGCACACAAACGCCTTCGATCCTGTTGCGCTAACCCGCACGTAATGTCCGGGCAACTCAGGATCAGCGACCGTGTGGCGCTTGCCCGTCACCTTCAGCTTGGCAACGCCATCATCTGTAAGTCTTTGCCTGCGTGTCATCGAAACCCCCTTGGCTAACGGCTGGCCAACATTAACCGCATGGCTAACATTTGGCTAACAGCCCGTACCCAAACGTTAGCCAAAAGGGGGGTAAGTGTCAATAAAAACAGCGAGGTTTTCCCCCGTCGTAAGCGGATTTAGCGGGAGCGCGAGAATGCCGCAGCTCCGCCATAATGCAGGAAGCGCCAGCGTCTCCGGCGGAAATGGCGGCATCATTACGGAAGCGCGCAACGGAGCGGATGCGCTCCCCTCAGGGTGCATCTCCTGCGTCAGGGACCTGTTGCCGCTGATCGGCCGCGGTCATGAGAAGATAGAGCGCGAGAAGGCCGATAGCTGCGATCAGCCATGCCTGCCACATGCCCCAGGCGAAGGCGGCGATGACGACGAAGAGAGTGAAGGCGGCGGCACCATAGGGTTGCGCGGGCTCCGGCAGGAGCAAGATGCGCAATGCGGTCGCGGCGCCCGCGACCGCCGCAAGGACCGCGCCCAACAAGCCAAGCTCGTACCAGCTTTGCAGGAAAAGGTTATGCGCGTGATGCCCGGTCGTGCGCGCTTGCACGAAACCTTTCGGCTTCTCTGCTGGAGTCGCGACCTTCGCCTTCGCGGCCGGGGTCGAATTGGCGCCGATGCCGAGAAGGGGGCGTTCGAGCACGCGTTCGGCCGTGTATTCCCAAATGACGATTCGCGCCCGCGCCGAGTTCGGCAGCCAGTCCGCGCGATGCAGCCCGGCTTTGTAAGCGAGAAAGTCGAGCGGGAGGACGAGCACGAAGCCGAGGCACCAGGCGAGCGCCAGTCCGCGAATGACGGCGCGCGCGTCGGCCCAAGCAAGCGGCAGGATCAGCGCCGAGGCGATCACGCCAATTCGCGAGGAGTCGTGCTCGGAAAGGAAGATCGGAACGGCGATGCCGAGAAAGAACAACCCGCAGAGGAGCTTGCGCCGTGGTCCTTGCAGCAGCGTGGAAAGAGCGAGCAGCCCGGGCCAGAGCAGGAACGCCACGATGGTGACGTTCTGATTGAGCTTGGCCAGTTCGATGTCGGTCACGCGTCCGCCTTCGATCCGCACGCGCTTCATGTCGTGCGGCTGCAGAATGGGCACGGCATTCATCACCCCGCGCGTGAGTGCGCCGTGGGTGAGAAGTTCGATGGTGACGAAAAGAGCGGCGCAACAAGCTCCGGCGACGAAAGCGAGCGAAGCGCGGCGGACCTGCCCCTTGTCGAGCGAGGGGATGGCGGCGGCGGCGGCGAACACGGTCACGGTAACTGCGACGAGCAGCGCACCCGCGGAGAGCGCCGCGCCGGGGTCCAACGCCCAGGCGGCGCTGAGCGCGGCGTAGAAGCCAACCGCGATGAGCGCCAACATGGCCGCATTGGGCTCAATGAACGCACGCCAGTGAAGGCCGCGCCGGAGCGCTGCCACGATCAGCACGAACGCAAGGAGCAACAGCAGGAACGGCGTAAACCGAGGGGTGGCGGCCGCCAGGAGAGGTACGAGGAAGAACAGGACGGGGATGAGCGGGCCGCGCGCGCTGTCGGGGCTCACAGCGCTCCGAGACATTCGACCCTCCCCTCCCGATCTGCGCTTTGTCGGCTTTTAGGCCAAGAGCCGCGACAAAGCCAGTGCGGGGCTATCTTTGCGCGTTCGCCAAGCGTCCGCGGTCACCGACGCCGCTCCGCCGCCGCTACCGGCTGCGCCTAGATTTACTGGAGCCGCACCACGACGCTGTCGGCCGCGCCCGTCGCGTCGGTCACGGTGAGCCGCACGAAGCCCGGACCGTCGGGAGCGAAGAACAGCGTTCGCGCCGATTTTTTCGCGGCGAGCGGCATGCCGTTGAGAAGCACGTTGAGGGGAGGCGTGCCGCCGGCAATCTTGATGGCGATCGGGTCTGGCGCTTCATCCTCGCTTCCCGACAATTCGAGGCTCGCGCCGTCGGGCGGAAAGACGATGCGGACTTTCTCCGCCATGACTTCGCCCGCGTTCGCCGCGGACGCGAAGCGCTGAAGGGGCGGCGGCAATTTTGCCGTGCTTGCGATGAGCGCGCCTTTGGGGGCGGGCGGTAGCGGGTTAAAGCGTCCGCCGACCCGCGCGAAGGCATCGAACAGGATCGGCGCCGAAGCCGTCCGGCCCATGAGCCCCGCGACCGGCGCCCCATCGGGCCTTCCGGCCCACACCCCGATGGTGCGCTTGCCGTCGAAGCCGACGGCCCAGGCGTCGCGATAGCCGTAGCTCGTGCCGGTCTTGAACGCGATGCGGCCCCCAGCCGCGTTCTCCGGCGGCGGCGTGCCGATCAGCACATTGGCGACGGACCAAGCGGCTGGCCGGCTCGATCAGGCGCCGCGGCGGGAGCGGAGCCGCCCCGAGCCGCTCGATAAGCGGCGCGACCGTTCCCTGACGCGCAAGCCCCGCATAGAGCATGGTGAGGTCGGTCAATCTGATGCCGATGCCGCCTAGGCCGAGCGCCAGCCCCGGCGCCTCGCGGCGCGGCAGCACGAGCGAAGCGCCAGCCTCGCTAAGACGCGCCGCGAGCCTGCTCGGGCCCACCGCATCGAGCACGGCGACAGCCGGCACGTTCAAGGAGAGTTGCAGAGCGCGGCGCACCGTCACCGTCCCCTGGAAGGTCAAGTCGAAATTCTCGGGGGCATAGCCCGCGTAGCGGACCGGCCGATCCTCGATCAGCGTTTCCGGGTGGATCAGCCCATCCTCGAAGCCGAGACCGTAGATGAAGGGCTTGAGCGTCGACCCCGGCGAGCGCGGCGCTTGCGTGAGGTCGACCTGGCCCGCGCGGCGCTCATCGAAATAATCGGGCGAAGCGACACGCGCCAAGACCTCGCCGGTCGCATTGTCGATCACGACCATCGCAACCGACATATCCGGGCCCAGAGCGAGCGCCCGGTCGCGCGCGAGACGCTCGAGGATCTTCTGCAATCGCCCGTCGATCGTGAGCTTAATGACGCGCTCATGTGGCGCGCTGCTGACCGCCTGGTCGGCGGCATGCGGCGCAAGAAGGGGCATTGGCTCGCGTCCGTTCGGCACGTCCTCTTGCTTCGCGCGCGCGATCTCTTCGTCGCTGAAGGCGCCGTGCCCCGCGATCCGGTCGAGCACGCGGTCCCGCGCGGTCTTCGCCGTTTCAGGGAAACGGTCGGGCCTGCGGGCCTCCGGAGCTTGCGGGAGAGCGACCAAGAGCGCCGCCTGGCCGAGCGTGAGCCGGCGCGGCTCCTTGCCGAAATAGGCGAGCGACGCCGCCCGCACTCCTTCGAGATTACCGCCATAAGGCGCAAGCGTCAGGTAAAGCGCGAGGATGTCATCCTTGCTCAGCGCCAATTCGAGCTGAACCGCGCGCAGGGCCTGCCTGATCTTGGCGTCGACCGATCGCTCGCGCCTCGGTTCGAGCAGCCGCGCGACCTGCATGGTGAGGGTCGAGCCGCCCGAGACGATGCGGCCTTGGCTCGCAAGCTGATAAGCGGCGCGGCCTAGGGCAAACGGATCGACGCCGCGGTGCGAAAAGAAGCGCTTGTCTTCATAGGCGAGGAGCGCCTCGAGGTAGCGCGGATCGACGTCCTTGCGGGTTGCAGCGAGGCGCCAGCGGCCTTCGCTCGTCAGATACGCGCGGAGCAGCGTGCCGTTGCGGTCGAGAACAACGCGCGAGACTTCGAGGTCGCGCCCTACGGGCGGCGGCCCATAGGCTTCGAGGAGACCGGATAGGGTGCCCGCCGCAGCGGCGGCGAGCAAGAGCCCGCCAACCGCCGCGACACGTGCAATGCGCCGCAAGGGGCTCGATTTCGCCTCGCCGCTCATCTTGCGGGAGCGACCTCGACCGCGCCGGTCTCGGTCCTGCCGAAGCGGTCGGGCCTGTACATGTCCTCGACCACGGCTTGCGGCAGCACATAGCTTCCGGGCGACACGGCGCGGACGACATAGGCGACGGTATAGGTGGTGGGATCGCCCTTCCGCCGCTCGAAGGCCGCCGTGAATCGGTCGTCGCGGAACTCGGTGTGGACGGGGTTGCCCGCGTTCTCGATCCAGTCGAGCGTTCCGGTATCGCCCGAGGAGACGAGACGCGGATTGTCGATCTCGAAGCCTGCCGGGACGTAGTCCGTGAGCGCCACGCGCGCGAACTCGGGCTGGGGCTCCGTCACGGTCAGCACCACGACGAAGCGGTCGTTCTGCTTCGCGTTGCCGAGATCCGCCTCGCTGCCGTCGAGCGCATGGAAGCTCCGCGCGAAGGTGAAGCCGTGCTCCGCGGCAGGCTCCGGGCTCGTCGGCGCCCCGCTCACCGAAATGACGGCGTCGAGCGGCGTGTCGCCGCTATTCGTCACGACGATCGGACCCTTGGCAAGCTCCTCCTTGGTGATGCTGCGATAGAGGGGACCCGCCTCCGCGCTGTTATTCACGGAGAGAGAGATATTCTGCTTGCCGAGAGCGCGAGCGGCGAGCACGAGCCACGCATTCTCCTGCGTCGAGGTGTTTTCGACGCGGTCGCGCGCCGTCTCGATCCGCTTCGTCCCGCTCACGAGGATCACCTTCGGCGCATCCCCTTCGGCGGCCAGCGTGACGAGGGTTGCGGCGTCGCGCAAAGGCGAGCCGTAATCGACGCGCCCGCCCGCGAATGTCGCGTCGGCCGGCAGAGCGCCGAGCGCGGCTTCGAACGCCTTCTCGGCCCTCACGCGATCGCCGAGCATGGCAAGGGCGGCGCCGATCTCGGCCCTTGCCGCGGGCGTCGCCACATTGTCGAGCTTGACGTCGGCGATGTAGCGGAGGTCTCCCACCGGCGCCATGCCGTTCCTGGCAAGCACATAGAGCGCATAGGAGAGCGCAAGCCCTCCGTCGGTCGCGGCATCGGGCGCCGTGCTCACATAGTTGCGCAAGCGATCGAGAGCGAGCTTGAACTGATCGCCGGAGACGGAGAAGCCGCGCGTCCGCGCCCTCGTGAGGAAATCGGTTACATAGGAATCGAGCCAGGCGTCGTCGCCTCCGGGCGACCACAATCCGAAAGCGCCTTCGGAGCCCTGCCGGGCAAGAACGATCTCGATCGCCCTGGCGATGCGCTCGTCGATGCCGCTATCGTTGGCGATCCCCGCACCGGCGGACAATTCGCTGACATAGAGGAGGGGCAGCGCCCGGCTCACGATCTGCTCGGTGCAGCCGAGCGGATAGCGGTCGAGTGCCGCAATCAGCGTCGCCACGTCGAGTGCGGCCGTGGGCGTCACCGACAGCGCGACCTTTCCGGTCCCCGGCACGAGGTCCGCGAACATGTCGCTCGCAAGGGTGATGCTCTGACCGGGCTCGAGCGGCTTGACCGTCCGCCGCGCGAGGATCTGCGTCGCGGGTCTCACCGTTAGCGGATAGCTGCGCGAGAGCGAGAAGCCGTCCGGTCCGTTGACGGCGACCGCGACGGTGCTTGCGCCGATGCCGGTCGCAGAGACTGGCAGAGTGATCGCGCCGCGTTTCTTCGCATCGAGGTTCAGGCTCTTGGCGGCGTCCTCGACGCTCAAGGGCCCGTCGGCCGTCACGGCGATCTCATAGGCGCCGCTCGGCCCCTCGACATTGTCGAGATCGAGCCTGACCGTGCTCTTGTCGCCGCTCAGGAGAAAGCGCGGCAGCGTGGCGGTGACCACGACCGGATCGCGCACGATGACGTCGCCCGAGGCATGCCCGGTCTTGTCCGCACTCCACGCGACCGCCATCACGCGCATCGTTCCGGAGAAGGCGGGAATGTCGAAGCCGACTTCGGCCGTGCCGTCAGGCCCGGCGCTGACGATGCCGGAATAGAAGGCGAGCGGGGCTTGGCTTGGCGGGCTCCCTTGCAGTTCCCCTGCGCCGCTATCGCCGCCGGTTCTGAGTTCGCCCTTCGTGCCTTGCATGCCGTCGATCAGCTGGCCGTAAAGGTCGCGGATCTCGGCCGACAGCTTGCGCTGCCCGAGATAATATTCGTCGGGCGCGGGCGCTTTGTAATTGGTGAGGTTGAGAATGCCGACATCGACGGCTGAGACGACGATGCGAGCTTCCTCGCCCGCCGCGAGCCCGGCAAGCTTTACGGGAACCCGGAGCGCGGTTTCCGGTCGGATCTTCTCGGGCAGATCGAGAGCGACGCCGATCGTGTGCGCTCGTCTGTCGACGCTGAACCACTGCACGCCGATGGCGCGGCCCGGCATTCGCTTCTCGGCCTCATCGAGCGGTCGCCGGATCGTTGCGAGCACATAGGCGCCGGTGCCCCAATCTTGGCCTACGGTAAGTGGTAGCTTGACGAGGCCTGGCTCGGCGTTGGCCGTGGTCTGGGTGATGAGCCGGTCGCCGATCACCGACAGCGTCACCTTGCCGGCGCTGCGCGCCGTCACGGCGACGGTCATCGTATCGTCGGGCTTATATTCCGGCTTGTCGAGCGCGATTTCGAGCAGGTCTGGCGTGTCGGCCGACGTTTCGGCGTACCAGCCTGAAATCGAAACCGATCGTCGTCTCCGGTCCTTGCGGATCGCGGCTCGCTACTTCGAGCCGGTAGCGTCCCCAGGTGACGGGAACGGAAATCTTGCCGGATTCGCTTGCGGTGAGGTCGAGCGTGCCGTCGGCGACGCGGCGCGTCACCTTGATCGGCTCGTAGTTCCAATAGCCGTTGCTGCGATACCATTGATATTTGGACTCCACGTTGAGCAACTGCCATCTGAGCCCGGTGGCGGCCATTGGCTTGCCATCGGTCGCGACCATGACCACGTCGAACTTGGCGATGTCGTTGTCGTTGAGAGATTTGCCGGAAAAGAGCGGCTTTACCCCGATCATCGGCGCTTCGGGTGTCACGGGAAGCGTGAGCTTGCGCTCGATCGCGCGGCCCCCCGGTTCCGCGAGCCGCACCACGACATTGGCTTCTAGCGGCCTGGTCGAAGCTGGAAGCTTGCCGAGAGCGACCGCGAAAATCGCCTTCCCGTCGGCGTCGGTCACGGGCAAGTCGGCGAGCGGAATGCTCTCGGTGCCGGCATCTCCCTCTTCATCGCCGGACGGATCGAAGCCGAAGGAATAGCCGGGATAGCCCGGCCGCTCCGCGGCCTTGGCGATCGTGACCTCGCCTTCGATGCCAAGCCCGGCCGCGGGCGCCCCATAGAGGAAGCGGCCGTCGAGCGCGACTTCGACCGGCGCGTCAGGCGAAATCGCCGTCGCCTTCGTCGTGAGATCGAATTCGAGCCGGTCCGGCACATAGTCTTCGACAAGGAACGATGCGTCGCCCACGGCCGCGCCTTTCGGGTCGGCATAGACGGCGACGCGCCAGGTTCCGGTCGGCGCCGAGGCGATGATCGGCACGGCGAGCGAGCGGCCGCCAATGCCCTGGTCGGGCACGACGCTGCGGCGATACTCGACCCCGTCCGGGCGCTCGACCACCATGGTCAAATCCACGCCGGGCACGGCGATGCCGGCGGCGTCGCGGAGCAGCGCCGTCACATAGACCGTCTCGCCGGTGCGATAGACGCCGCGCTCGGTGAACACGAACGCATCGAGCCCTTGCGGGGCGTCGCGCCCCGCGACGCCCCGATCGGTGAGATCGAAGGCCGATTGCTTCAGGCTAAGGAAGGCATAGTCGCCGTCCTTGCCCGATGCCACGATCAGCGCGGGCGAGAGCCCGCCTTGCCCGCGCGTAAGCCCCGGCGCGAAGGCGACGGCGCCCCCGGCATCGGTCTTTGCCACAGCAAGCACGTCGTTGTTGCGGGCAAGCAGCCTGAGCTCGACATCTGCAAGCGGCGCCGTTGTCGCGAGCGAATTGACATAAGCGTGGATTCCGTCGGTGCCCGAGAACGCCGTCAGCCCGAGGTCGGAGACGATGAACCATTGCGTCGTGCGCTGGCTGTAATCGTCGCCCGGGACATTGCCCGGCTGCGCCGCGAGCAGATACACGCCGGGCTCAAGCTCGGGGACCGCTTCCATGATCGGGAAGGCGGTGGTGATCTCCTGGTTGAGTTCCTTCTCGACCTTGAGCTCGCCGGTCCAGACCTTCTCGCCCTTCTCGTCGGCGATCGCGTCGAGATCGTAGCCGTAGAGATTGCGCTCGAAATCGTAGCCGAGCACGTTGTCGATAAGGCTGCGGTCGCCGATCCGGTAGATGGTCGCCTTGACCTTGTCGGTATTGACAGTCACGAGCGGGATGCCCTGCTGGCCGTTGCGCGGCAGCACATAGGCCTTGCCTGCGAGCCTGACTGACGGGCTCCGGTCGCGCACATAGATATTAAAGTCCGCGTTCTTGAGCAGGTCCTCGCCTACGGTCGAGGGGAGCCCCGCGCGGAGCGTAATGGCGTAGGTCTCGCCGTGCTTCAGTCCCTCGACGCAGATTTGCTGATCGTCGACCGACAGCGCCGGCTTGTCCTTTCCGGCGACGGCGACGAAAGGCGAAAAGTCGGTGCGCTTAGGCAGGCCCTCGCTGAATTGGAAGCAGACGCGCGGGCTCGCCGCATCCGAGTCGACGCTGAAATTGGCAACGCGGAAGCCGTATTTCTCGCGCAAGCCGTTGTAGACGATCTGAAGCTCGGGCGTCGGTCGAAGTTCGAGCGCGAGCTTCAGCGCGTTCAAAGCCTGTCGCCATTCCTCGCGCTTGGTGAAGGCATTGGCGAGCGTGACGAGCGAGACGGATTCCTCCTCCGGCGTCGCAGCGCGCTGATAGGCGATATAACCGGCGGTGCGGGCACGCTCGATGCGCGTGGAACCGTCGTCCTCGCTCGTCGCAGGGATGAGCAGCCAGATATCGGCGAGACGGCGCCAGGCCTTGGCATCGTCGGGCGCAAGCGTCACGATTTGCACGTAGACATTCGCCGCGCTTTCGAGGTCCTGGCGCTTGAGCAGCGCTTCGGCCTCTTGCCTCAGCTTGGCGAGCGGCTTCTCGATTGTCCCCGCTGCGTCCTTGAGTTCGGACTCAAGGGTGATCGCGTCGTCGTCGAGCGCGTCGTCTTGAAATGATTTATCGGCTGCGGGGGAAGGGGTGGTGGCGAAAACGAACAGCGCGGCGAACAGGCCGGCGCGGAACCATGCGGACATCGATGACCTCCGGGGACCCGTACTCGGCAATACGGGTTGAGGCCCCATGGTAATCGAGCCTTGTGACGGAAACTAGAGGGTCGGAGGTATAGGTTCTGCCCTGCCTTCCGCTCAGTCCTCGAGCGGCCCAAGGACGGGCCAGTCGAACAGCGCGGCGGCGCGGCGGATCAGCGCCTCGGCCAGGATCGAGCCATTATCGGAGTTGGTCATCACGACCATGCCCTTTCCCTCGGCCGGAAGCAGGATGAGGTAGGACTGAAAACCCACATTCTGCCCGCGTTTCATGACCGCGAGGACCCCGTCCGCCTTGCCGATGGCGGCGCCGAGCCCGTAAGGGCCGCCATTCTGCGATGTCAGCATCTCGCGCACGGTCTCGGGCGCAAGGAATAGCTGGCTTTCGCCTCTCCAGGCGCGGCCGACCAGGATGAGGAGATTGGCGAGGTCGGTGGGCGTGGACCAAAGGCCGGCGGCGGCATGTTCGGGGAAGACGTGGTAACCGCCGGGAATTTCGCTGCCGTCGGCCAAATGCCCGTGCATGGCCTGGCGGTCGAGATCGGCCGGCAGCGTATTCACGAAGCTGCTGCGCGACATGCCCGCCGGGTCGAGAACGGCAACCTTCATCAGGTCGGGGAAGGAGGCGCCCATAATATCGACCATCAGCGCCTCGGCGATCTCGTAGCTACCGCCGGAATAGCGATAGACGCTGCCGGGCTCTGCAATCACGGTGATGGGCGGCGAGTTTGCGGGGGGCACGCCATAGAGGATCTGGGTCAGGTTTGGGACCTCATCGCCGATCGCGTAACCGAGGAACCCGGGCACGCCGATTCCCGCCGTCATGCTGAGGAGCCCGCGCAAGGTGACGGGATGGTCCTTGTCGAATCCGTTCTGGGGGACCTTCCATGAAGCGAGGCTCGCATTGATGTCCGCGTCGAGTTCGAGGCGCTTTGCCTCGACGAGCCGCATCGCGCCGACCGCAGTCACGAATTTCGACAGCGATGCGGCCTGATAGATCGTCTCCGGCGTGGAGCTTGAGCCGTAGGCTTGCGCGAAAGCGATGCGGTCGCCGTCGATCAGCGCGAGGCTGACCGAAGGAATATTGAGGGCGGCCATCGCCTCTTCGAGAGTCAGCGTCTTCTCGACGCCGTCCACCGCGACGACGAGATTGCGCTCGAGCTCCGACGGCTCTGCGCCCTGGGTTGGCGTGGCGAGGACGAGGAGGGCGGCAAAGCCCACGGCGAGGGGAAAAGACGGAAACGGAACGGCGCCCATGGCGATCCTCAACCGGTAACGTGCCTCTCGCCCGAAAGCTTGGCGAATTCCGCGCGCACCCAGGCGTGGCACTCGTCGCGGTCGTAGCTCGAATGCCACATGAGCCGCAACGGGAAGAGGATGGGCGGGAAGGGCTGGCGAACGCGCTTGAACCCGAACTGCTTTTCGAGAGAAGGGGCAAGGGACTCGGGCACGGTGATGAACGCGTCGCCGCTCAGCGCGAGCAAAAGCCCCGAGAGCAGGGAGGACACGCGCGAAGTAACGGTCGCGGCGAGCTTGTGCGCGGCGAGTTCGCGATCGACGAGGTCGAGCGCCGGGAGTCCGTGCACGGCGATATGGCCCGAAGCGGCGAAGGAAGCCGCCTTCGGTGCGGCGCGCGCGAGGGGATGGCCCGGGCGGGCGAGCGTAGTGAGCGTGTCGTTGCCCAACTTGAGCACGCGGATGTCGGGGGCCTGCGGCGGAACGCCTTCGATATCGATGACGAAATGGGACCGCCCGTTGCGCAGCGCATCGATGTTGTCCTCGACGCGCGAGGCCACCCACCCGACCCGCACATTCGGCGCGAGCTGTTGCAGCCGCCGGCGCAAGGGCTGCACCAGCATCAGCTCGCCTGCCTCGCTGGTTGCGACAGCAAAATCGCGCGAGGTCTCCGATGGATCGAACGGCTTGTTCGGCCGGAGCAGGCTCTCCATGCCGGCGAGGATGACGTGAACGGTCGGCGCAAGTTCGAGCGCCTTTGCCGTGGGCACGAGCTTCTGGCCCGCGCGCACGAACAGTTCGTCGGCGAAGATCTCGCGGAGCTTGGCCAAGGCGTGGCTGATCGCCGACGCGCTTCGCCCGAGACGCTCGGCGGCGCGGGTGACGCTTGCATCGACGAGGAGGGCGTCAAGCGTCACGAGAAGATTGGCGTCGATCTCCCTTAAATGCATGACGTGCAATTATTCCCCTGAGAAGAGTTCACTTTGTGCATGTTACCTTTGGCGCTAGGGTCGTGACAAGGCATCCGGCTGCCCAGCCCGGAAGCCTCGAACGTCCAAGCGAAAGCGCGGCCGTTGCTCATCTCAACCTTGCGGTGGCCTGAGGGTCTTTGGCCCATAAGGCCACCGCATTCTCTTTGCCGGGCCCGTGGGGGAACAAGGGGTGACGATGATTCGCGTCCAATCGATCGCAATGCCAATTGCCGCGCTGGCGATGAGCGCGTGCCTTGCCGCGCCGGTTGCAGCCGCGCCCGCGGCCAAGGATGTCCTGAAGATCTATGCCGATATCGCCGAGGCCGGCTACACCGACTCGGCCGACACGGCGCGGACGCTCAAGCTTGCCGTGGACGCCCTGATCGCAAAGCCGACCGAAGACAATTTACGCGCCGCGCGCGCCGCCTGGATCGCCGCCCGCATCCCTTACATGCAGACCGAGGCTTACCGCTTCGGCAACGCCATCGTCGACGATTGGGAAGGTAAGGTGAATGCCTGGCCGCTCGACGAAGGGCTCATCGATTACGTCGCTTCGTCCTACGGGACGGAGTTGCCCGAGAACGAGCTTTATGCCGCGAACGTGATCGCCAACACGACGCTCACCATCGGCGGCAAGAAGCTCGATACGAGCAAGATCACGGCCGAGCTGCTCGCCGACCAGCTGCAAGAGGCGGGCGGCGTCGAGGCCAACGTCGCCACCGGCTATCACGCCGTCGAGTTTCTGCTCTGGGGCCAGGACCTGAACGGCACGGGCCCCGGCAACGGCGCGCGGCCGGCGAGCGATCTCGCTGCGGCCAAGTGCACGAACGGCAATTGCGCGCGGCGCGCCGAGTATCTCCACGCCGTAACCGACCTTCTCGTGGCCGACCTCGCCTGGATGGCGGCGCAATGGGCGCCGGGCGGCGAGGCGCGCAAGGTGGTCGAGGCAGGTAGCGGCGAAGCGGGGCTCACCGCGATCATGACCGGGCTCGGCAGCCTCTCTTACGGCGAGCTTGCCGGCGAGCGCATGAAGCTCGGGCTCATGATCCACGATCCGGAAGAGGAGCACGACTGCTTCTCCGACAACACCCATGCCTCCCACTTCTTCGACGCGCTCGGCATTCGCAACGTCTATCTCGGCGCCTATCGCCGCGTGGACAGGTCGCTCGTGTCGGGCCCGAGCATCTCCGACCTCGTTCGCGCCAAGTCGCCCGAGATCGACGCCGAAGTGAGGGCGAAGCTCGACGCCACCATGGAGGCGATGAACGCGCTCTACTTGCGCGCGCTCACGACCGAGTCCTACGACCAGATGATCGCCGAGGGGAACGAGGCCGGCAACGAAGTGGTCGAGCGCGTCATCGCTGCCCTTCTCGACCAGACCAAGTCGATCGAGCGCGCCGTCGCCGCTCTCGACCTCAAGGCAATCGAATTCGAAGGGTCGGACAGTCTTGACGATCCGGCGAAGGTCAACGCCGAAGCCAAAGCGGCCGGTGGAGAAAGCGCCACGCCGAATTGACGTGCGGGACGATGGAGCAGATAGGGGATTTGGGGAACAAGATGACAAGCAGGCGAGTGGGGGCGGCAAGGACGTGGCTCAGAGCGGCGGGCGCGCTCTCTTTCGCCGTCTCGGCATGGCTCGCGCCCGGTGTAGCGCGCGCCAATTGCGACCTCCCGGAGACCTCGAACGGCATCCCCGAGGAAGTCGCCTTCAAATTCGATGTGGGTGGAGCGCGCGCGGCCCTTGCCCGATCGGGCATCGGCGTCGGCGGCGCCTATTTCGCCGAGCCCTTCTACAATTGGGGCGGTTTCGATCAGGGCGGCGAGTACCAGGGCGTGCTCGAGCTTTACGTCAACGCCGACATGAACAAGCTCGGTCTGTGGAAAGGCCTTTGCTTCCACGCCAACGGCTTCCAAATTCACGGCAACTCGATCACGGCCGCGAATATCGGCGCCCTCATGCCCGTGACTAGTCTCGAAGCAACCGACGCAACGCGTCTCTTCGAGCTGTGGCTTGAGCAGACGATCATCAAGGACAAGCTATCGGTGAGAGTGGGCCAGCTCGCGGCCGACGAGGAGTTCATCCTCAGCGACGGCGGCGGCTTTTTCATCAACGGCACCTGGGGCTGGCCTTCGATCACGGCCGCCGACCTGCCGAGCGGCGGTCCGGCCTATCCGCTGGCCACGCCCGGCGTTCGTGTCGCCGTCAATCCGAACGAAAAGATGGGGCTCCTCGTCGGCGTCTATAACGGCGATCCGGCGCCTCCTTGCGCCAGCGACGACCCGCAGCGCTGCAACGATCACGGGCTCGACTTCGAGTTGGACGACGACCCGCTGCTGATGGTCGAAGGCGTCTATCGCTACAATCAGCAAGGCAGACTTCCCGGCGCTGTGAAGGTCGGCGGGTGGAATCACTTCGGCACATTCGAGGATCAGCGCTTCGACTCGGGCGGAGCGCTCATCGCGGTGACCGGGAATTCCGGTGCGCCGCTCGACCACAATTGGGGCCTCTACGCCATTGTCGATCAGCTGATCTGGCGCGTGCCGGGCAGCCAGGAGCCGCAAGGCGTCGGCATCTTCGCCCGCTTCATTGGTGCGCCCGAAGACCGCAACCTCATCGACTTCTATTTCGACGGCGGCTTCACCTTCACCGGAATGTTCAGGAACAGGCCCAACGATGCGCTGGCCGTCGGCTTTGCCTATACCAATATCTCCGACCGGGTCTCCGCCTTCGACGTTGATTTCGGCGAGCCGGTGGCGCGCAATTACGAGGCGCTGATCGAGGTCAGCTACACCTACCAAGTCAATCCCGGGTTGGCGATCCAGCCCGATTTTCAGTACATTTTCCAGCCCGGCGGCAACGTGGCTGGCCAAAAGGACGCAACGGTCGTGGGGGCGCGCACCAGTATCAGTTTCTAACGAAGGACGCGTGTACGCACCTCATTCCAATTCCCGCAATCGCGCGTATCGGCCGTTCCTGAGAACTCCGTCGTGGGAGGCGCGCCGCGCCTTGCGCCTCGCGGTGGTCGCTTTCGGGGCGGCCTTGCCGCTTTTTGCCGGCGCGCTTCAGACCCATGGCGAAGACGAAAGCGCCGCCGTCGGGAGCCTCATCAAGCCCACGACCGACTTCACCAAGGCCGAGCCCGGCGAAGACAAGCCGGGCGGCGGCGCCACCTCGCGCGGCAGCACCGCAACGCCCAATGCCTTCTCGCTCTCCTCCGGCAACATGGATTTCAAGCGCGAGCTCGAATTCAAGGTCGGCAACGGCATCTTTCGCAAGAACTGGATCTCCGCGCCGTCTTCGACCGACGCCTCCGACGGGCTCGGCCCCCTGTTCAATTCCCGCGCCTGCCAGAACTGCCATCTGAAGGACGGCCGCGGCCATCCGCAACTCTCAGCCGATGTCGCCGACGATTCGGGCTCGATGCTGATCAGGCTTTCCGTTCCGCCCGCGACCGAAGAGGAAAAGGAAGAGCTCGCAAGCCACCGCGCGAACGCGATTCCCGATCCAACCTACGGCGGCCAGCTTCAGGACCGCTCGATCCAAGGCATCCCCGCCGAAGGCAAGCTCAAGATCCAATACGAGGAACGCGAGGTGAAACTCGCCGATGGCGAGATCGTCTCGTTGCGCGCTCCGACCTACACGCTGACCGACCCCGGCTATGGGCCTATGCACCTCGGCATCATGATCTCGCCGCGCGTCGCCCCGCCGATGATCGGGCTCGGGCTGCTCGAAGCCGTTCCCGAGGACCAGATTCTCGCAAGCGCGGCCGAGGCTGAGAAGGATGGCATTTCGGGCAAGCCGAACCGCGTGTGGTCGCGCGAGCATGACACGGTGATGCTCGGCCGTTTCGGCTGGAAGGCAGGTGTCCCCTCGATCGCGCAACAGACGGCGGAGGCGGCCTCCGGCGATATCGGGCTCTCGACCACCATGATCCCGCACGGGGCGGGCGACTGCACCGAGAAGGAGACGGCGTGCGTCGAGGCGCCGAACGGCAATTCGCCGAAATATCAGAACGTCGAGCTCGGCGATGAGCTGTTCAAGCTCGTGACCTTCTACGCGCAGAACCTGGCGGTGCCCGCGCGGCGCAATCCTGGCAACCCTCAAGTCCTCAAGGGCAAGGAAATCTTCTATGCGATCGGCTGCACGAGCTGTCACCGGCCGAAATTCGTGACGGGCGAAGTGCCGGGCCAGCTGCATCTGTCGCATCAGCTGATCTGGCCTTACACCGATCTCCTTCTGCACGACATGGGCGAGGGCCTCGCCGATGGCAGGCCCGACGGCGAAGCGACGGAGAGCGAGTGGCGCACGCCGCCGCTCTGGGGCATCGGGTTGACGGAGATCGTAAGTGGGCACACGCTCTTTCTGCATGACGGCCGCGCGCGCAATCTCACCGAGGCGATCCTCTGGCATGGCGGCGAGGGAGAGGGCGCGCGCGACAAGTTCGCTGACCTCCCCAAGGCCAACCGCGACGCGCTCCTCGCTTTCGTGAACTCGCTATGAAGCGCGCTCTCGCCACAGTTCTGCTTTGCGCGAACGCAGGTTGCGCGGGCGCATTTGCCGAGTTCTGCCGAGACCGACCATTCGGCAATCGCCCGCGCCGCGCTGAGCGAGGTCGTTCGCCCAGGCTATGCCGCGCTCGCAGAAGAGACCGCGGCGCTAAACGAGAAGATCGGCGCGCTTTGCCGCGCGCCTTCCCCCGCTTCACTCGAGGCCGGCAGGAACGCTTTCGCCGCGACTGTTGCGGCCTGGAGCAAGGTCGAGATCCTGCGCTTCGGCCCAATCGCCGAGAAGCATCGCTATGAACGCCTCTTCTTTTGGCCCGACCCGAAGGGACTTGGCGACCGGCAAATTAGGGACGCGCTAGCGAAGCGCGACGAGAAAGTGACGAAGCCCGATGCGCTTTCGGGCAAGAGCGTCGCGCTGCAAGGTCTCCCCGCGCTCGAATATCTGCTCTACGGCGACGGCGCGGAGACGCTCGCAGCACCTTCTGCCGACGGCGCCTTTCGCTGCGCCTTCGCGCTCGCCGTCGCCGCGAATAGCGCGGGCATCGCCAAATCGGTGGCCGAGGATTGGCGCGAAGGCTCAGCCTACGAGAAAGCGTTTCTCAATCCCGGTCCCGAAGCGCCCACCTACCGCGCACCGAAGGAGGTCACGCTCGATCTGTTCAAGTCCTTCACCGCCGGCATCGAGCTTGTGCGCGATCAGAAGCTCGGCAAGCCGCTCGGCGCCGCCCCCGAGGAGGCGCGGCCCAAGCTCGCCGCATTCTGGCGGAGCGGGCAGAGCCTCGCCAACGCCGCCGGCAATCTTGAGGGCGTTCGCGCGCTCTTCGCGCAAGGCGGCTTCGCGCAAGTGGTCGCGGAAGTCGAGCCAGGCGTCGAGAAATCCGTCCTGTTCGATCTCGGCCACGCCATCGAGGTCTTGAACGGGATCGGCAAGCCGATGGCTGAAGTGGTCGAGAACGCGGATTTGCGCGGCAAGATCGAAGCCTTGCGGGTCTCGCTCAAGAGCGCGGGGCAGACCGCGGCGGATGCGATCTCGCGCGGCGCGGGCCTCGCCTTCGGCTTCAATGCCATGGACGGAGACTAGCCATGCCCCTCGACCGCCGCGCGCTTCTCATCGGTCTTGCCGGCGGCGCCGCCGCGCTGTCCTTTCCTGCGCGCGCGGGGACGGAGTTTCAACCCGAGTGCTTCGCCGCCTCGCGCAAGGACGACAGGGGAAACTTTCAGGCGGCGATCTTCACCCTCGATGGCGACGAGCAGGCGGTCGAGCTTCCCGGCCGCGGCCACGACATCGCGCTTCGTCCGGGTGGCGGCGAGTGGGTGGCGTTCGCGCGCCGCCCCGGCCGGTTCGGCGTCGCGGTGTCGCTCAAGGGCCGCAGCGCCGATTTGGTTCGCGACGCAACCGGGGCGTCACTTCTTCGGCCACGGCGTCTTCTCCTGCCGACGGCAAACTGCTCTACGCGACGGAGAACGACTACGAACGCGCATCAGGCATGATCGGGGTGCGCGACGCGACCGGCGGGTACAAGCAGATCGGAGAGTTCCCCGCCCACGGCATGGAGCCGCACGACATCGCGCTCCTTTCCGACGGCCGGACCATGGTCATCGCCAATGGCGGCATCCGCACCCATCCCGACCGTGGCGCCGACGAACTCAACCTCGCCGACATGCAGCCTTCTCTCGTCTATGTCGATGTGGCGACCGGGGATCTCCTCGAAGAGCATCGCCTCGCCCCCGCGCTGCATCAGCTCTCGATCCGCCATCTCGCTGATGGGCACCGGCGATACGGTGGTCTTCGGCTGCCAATATCGCGGGCCTGAAGACGACGCTCCGGCTCTGGTCGGCTTTCATGCGCGAGGAGACACGCCCGTTATCGTCGAGGCGGCGCGCGCGATGCAGAAGGCGTTGCACAACTATATCGGCTCGGTCGCAGCCGACCGGAGCGGCGGCATCGTCGCGGCTTCCGCGCCCAAGGGCGGCCATGTCACCTATTGGGACGTCGAGGGGCGGCGCTATCTCGGCGCAAGCGATCTAACCGATGGCTGCGGGCTTGCGCCCACGCATCTGCCCGCGAATTTTCTCCTGACGAGCGGCGAGGGGTGGCTCGTCACGGCCGGCCCCCGGAGCGCGGCGTCGCGGCAGGCATCGCAATTTCAGTGGGATAATCACGCCATTCTGGTGCGCTGACGGCGCAAATCCCATTCCTAATCTCACCTTATTTGTCGGGCTAGAGTCCCCCGGATTCGACGAAAGCCCATGCAAAGCCAACAGACACCCGCTCAGCCGCCCGCCCGGAAAGATTCGAACGCGCCGAAGCCTCCGGCGCCCCGCGCTTGGGCCATGAGCCCGCGCAACCGGCTCATCCTGATCGTTGCCGGGAGCATCGCCGGCGTGGCGTTGGTCGCCCTTCTTGCCGTCAATCTCCTCGTCTCCGCCGATTGGGCGCGCGAGCGCGTAGCCAATCGCATCAAGGAGCAGACGGGACGCGAACTCAGCGTCAACGGCACGACCGCCCTCCTGTTCACTCCGGGCCCGCGCGTCGTCATCACCGACGCGGCCTTCATCGATCCCGAAGCACGCGCCGGCACCACGGACTTTTCGGTCGGGCGGCTCGTGATCGATCTGAGTCTGATCGAGCTCTTGAGCCGCAACGTCGATTCGGAGCGCATCGTTCTCGAGCGGCCGGTGGTGACGGTCCGCCTCGGCGATGACGGAAAGAAAGCCGCGCCGAAGCCGAAGCAGCCGAAAGCCGAAAATCCCAACCCGAAGCCGCGCCGCGACGTCAAGCTCAAGGACATCCGCATCGAGGACGGAACGGTCAACATCGTTTACGACGAGAAAGGCAAAGAGCGCCGCGTCGAGCACATCAACGCAAATCTTGCTCTTCCCAGCCTCTCCACGCCGCTGACCGGCTCGGGCAAGTTCGACTGGAAGGAGGAGAGCGTCGATTTCAGCTTCGAGGTCAACTCCCTCGCCGATCTTCGCGAGAAGAAGCCTGCGCGCCTCGTGGTCTCCCTCGACACCAAGGCAATCGCTGCCCGCTTCGATGGCAGCCTCACCACCAAGCCCAAAGTTTCCGGGCAGGGAGAGTTGTCGGCCAAGGCGCAGTCGATTCCCTCGCTGCTTGCCTGGATGCGTGAGAAGCCCGCTTCCGTGACCGGGATCGGCGACGGCGAGCTTTCAAGCCACGTCGCCTGGAAGGAGGGCGAGATCACCTTCAGCAATTCGCGCTTCGCGCTCGAGCACGCGCGCGGGCAGGGGCAGGCCGTGGTCTCCTTGCGCGCCCGGCCGCATATCAGGGCGGCGCTCGCGCTCGACTATCTCGACCTCAATCCGTTTCTCGCCTCGGGTGCGAAGGCGGCGCGGGCTGATAGGCAATCTCCGCCGGAGCCGAGCGCGGGGGCGCAGCCGAAGAGCGAGACTTCGGCCGGAGGCCAGACCGACTGGTTCACCAAGCCGAAGGAAGATGCGGGCGCAGGCGCACCGGACGCGCAAGCCAACGTTCCCGCAGAAACGCCAAGCCAAGACACTGCGGCCGATGCGGTTTCCGCCACGCCCACGCCCGCCGCTCCCGCGCCGTCTTCACCCTCGACGCCCGCCGCTTTCGATGCCGACGTCAATCTCAATGTCCGCAAGACGCGCGTTTTCCATCTCGAGCTCGGACCGAGCTCGCTCGGTCTTGCCTTCCGCGACGGCATCTTAAACGCGACGCTCGGCGGCATGGACCTTTACGACGGTCACGCGACCGGCAAGCTCGTGTTCGATGCATCGAAGGAAGTTCCCGCCTTCAACGGCGACTTCCTGCTCGACGGCGTCCAGATCAAGAGCCTTTTGTCCGATGCCGCCCAGGTGAGCCTGCTCGAAGGCCGCACCAAGCTCGCGCTTCAGCTGAGCGGCGCCGGTGACAACAGCGAGGAGGTCAAGTCCTCCCTCGCCGGTCAGGGCAGCATTGCCGTGAGCGACGGCGCGATCGAAGGCATCAACCTCACCGAGATGATCGATCAGATCGGCGCGGGCGAGATCCCGGAGTTGCGCCAGGGGCCCGACGCCAAGACCGCGTTCACCGATCTGGGCGGCAGCTTCACCATCAAGGACGGCATTGCCGAGACGAGCAATCTCACCGCGACGAGCCCGCTTGTGAAGGTGACGGCCGCCGGCACCGTGAACCTGATCGAAAGCCGGATGAACTTCCTCGCCAATCCCGAGATCGTGGCGGGACCCGAAGGACAGCGCGGCGCCAACGATCTTGCCGGGCTTTCCGTACCGGTGCGCATCGAGGGTCCGCTCGACCGTCCCACCATCACTCCCGAGGTCAAGCAGCTCTTCGCCGATCCCGAGAAGGCGGGCAAGACCGTGAACCAGATCGGCAAGGCGATACAGAAGAAGTTCAAAGGGAAGCCCGTCGGCGAGGCGATCGGCCGCATCCTCGGCGATATCAAGCGGCGGTGGCGAGAGCGGCGGCGAGGCGCCCCCTTCCAAGAAGGACGCGCCGAAGGCGAAGCCAGATGCCGGCGCATCGGACCAGAGCGATGCCGAAGAGCCCGAGGATCCCGAAATCGAGGAGCTGTTGCGCTAGGGCATTGCCCCGGCGTTACGCCCATCGACGGAAACGCGCGCCTCGCCTATAAGCGCGCCGATGAGCGATAATCCGGCAAAAGGGAAGGCGCCCCGAGTGGGCTTTGTCAGCCTCGGCTGCCCTAAGGCGCTCGTCGATTCCGAGCGCATCATCACGCGGCTTCGCGCCGAAGGCTACGAGCTTTCCGCGAGCTACGAGGACGCCGATGCCGTCGTGGTCAACACTTGCGGCTTCCTCGACAGCGCCAAGGAGGAGTTGCTGGCCGCGATCGGCGAGGCCTTGCGCGAGAACGGCCGCGTCATCGTCACGGGCTGCCTCGGGGTCGAATCGGAGCGCATTCGCGCTGCCCACCCCCAAGTGCTCGCCATCACCGGGCCGCACCAATACGAGGCGGTGGTCGCCGAGGTCCACAAGGCCCTGCCGCGCCCGCACGATCCGTTTCTCGATCTCGTGCCGCCGCAAGGGATCAGGCTCACGCCACGCCACTACGCCTATGTGAAGATTTCGGAAGGCTGCAACAACAAGTGTAGCTTCTGCATCATCCCGAATTTGCGCGGGCGGCTCGTGAGCCGCCCTCTCGGCGACGTCATGCGCGAGGCCGAGCGTCTTGTCGCCGCGGGCGTGCAGGAGCTTCTCATCATCTCCCAGGACACGAGCGCCTATGGGCTCGATCTCGGCTACGCCAGAAGCGCCTGGCGCGGCGAAGAGCGCGAAACGCGCTTCCTCGCTCTCGCCGATTCCCTCGGTTCGTTCGGCGTGTGGGTCCGCCTCCACTATGTTTATCCCTATCCGCATGTGGATCAGGTTCTGCCCTTGATGGCCGATGGCCGCGTGCTGCCTTATCTCGACATTCCCTTCCAGCATGCGTCGCCTTCGATCCTGAAGGCGATGCGCCGCCCCGCGCACGGGGAGAAGACGTTGGAGCGCATCGCGCGCTGGCGCGAAATCTGCCCCGAGCTTGCCATCCGCTCGACCTTCATCGTCGGCTTCCCCGGCGAGACCGAGGAGGATTTCGCCGAGCTTCTCGCCTGGCTTTCCGAAGCGGAACTCGCCCGCGTCGGCTGCTTCAAATACGAAGAGGTGGCGGGCGCCGCGGCCAACGCGCTTTCGGGGCAGGTTCCCGCGGAGGTCAAGGCCGAGCGGCTTGACCGCCTCATGCGGCACCAGCAGGCGATCAGCACCGAGCTTCTTGCCTCGCGTGTCGGCAAGACCATCGAGGTCATGGTCGATCGCATCGACGATGAGGGCGTCGCCGCCCGCTCGCATTGGGACGCGCCCGAGATCGACGGAAACGTCTATCTCGACCGCAATGCGGGGTTGGCGCTCGGGGACCGGCTCGAGGTTCTCGTGGAAGACGCGGACGAATACGACCTTTATGCCCGGCCGGCCGGCGCCAAGCCCAAGCCGCCGAAACCGGGGCGCGCCGGCAAGGCCCCGCTCGCGCCATCGCATTAACGCCGCCTTCAGCGCAACCTCGCGATCCTCACCCGCGTTTTGCGGAACGGGCTTAAGACCGGCAGGCGATGAAGGACCTCCTTATTCTTTCGATCTTTCCCGCCGCCATGACGCTTGCGGCGGTCACCGATCTCTTCACGCTCACGGTGCCGAACCGCATCGTTATCGCGCTCGCCCTGCTGTTCTTTCTGGCGGCCCCGCTCGCAGGCCTCGGTCTCGCTGATATCGGCCTCCACGCCGGCCTTGCGCTCGTGGCGCTCATGCTCGGTTTCGCCCTCTTCTCCTTGGGCCTGGTCGGCGGCGGCGACGCCAAGCTGTTCGCGGCGAGTTGTCTCTGGCTCGGTCCGCAAGCGATCATTCCTTACGCCCTCTACTCCGCCTTGATCGGCGGGGCGCTTGCGCTCCTTCTCCTGTTCTGGCGCGCCCAGCCGCTGCCGGCCATGCTTGCCTCGAAGGGCTGGCTCGTCCGCCTGCACAGCCCGAACGAGGGGATGCCCTACGGGATCGCGCTCGCGGCGGCGGGATTGCTGGCCTATCCGCACGGCCCCTTCATGGCGGCGCTCGGCGGCTAAGCGCCGGCCAATTCTGGCACGTCCGTTAACGCGGCGTTGAGGATTGGCGCTCACAGTCGAAGCGGACGGCGTGCCGTCAGATGCGAGGTCAGTCAGGTCGGAGCGCGCCAGTGATCGGCGATGCGGCATTTTCGCTGGGTTCGGCGCCGCCCGGCGAACCCGGTCCGGGTCGCGAAAGCGAGGCGTTCGGCTCCTCGCGGCTCCGTCCCATCCCGCGCGTGAACATCCAGGCCTTTTGCGAGGATCAGGACACGGCCGCCGCGATCGAGCGGGCGGCGCAAGACCGGCGGCTTTCCCGCGCGCGCGTGAGCGTGCAGATGGGGGGCATCGACGGCGCCTGCGCCTTCTATCGCAACGTCCCCACGCCCAATCTCATCGTCATCGAATCCCTGCTCGACCGCGCCACCATGCTCGCGGAACTCGACCGCCTGGCCGGGCTTTGCGACCCCGCCACCAAGGTCATGGTCGTCGGCCACCTCAACGATGTCGTGCTCTATCGCGAGTTGCTGCGCCGCGGCGTCAGCGAGTACCTGGTCGCTCCCGTAACCGTGCTCCAGATCATCGAGACCCTGTCCGGCCTGTACAGCGATCCGCAAGCGCGGCCGATCGGCCAGACCATCGCTTTTATCGGCGCGAAGGGCGGCTCGGGCTCGAGCACGGTTTGCCACAACACCGCGTTTGCCATCGCCGCTTCGCTCGAGCGGGAGGTGGTGATCGCCGATTTCGATCTCCCGTTCGGCACGGCCGGGCTCGACTTCAACCAGGACCCGCCGCAAGGGATCGCCGATGCGCTCGCTTCGCCGCACCGTTTCGATGCGCTGAAGCTCGACCAGCTCTTGTCGCGCTGCTCGGATTTTCTCAGCCTGTTCGCAGCCCCCGGCACGCTCGACCGGCCTTACGATCTCGACGCCGCCGCTTGCGAGACCGTGCTCGACGTGTTGCGCGACAGCGCGCCGTGGATCGCGCTCGACGTGCCGCATCTCTGGACCGAGTGGGCGAAAGAGCTGGTGATGCGCGCCGACCATGTGGTCGTCACCGCTGTTCCCGATATCGCGAATTTGCGCAACGCCAAGAACCTCATCGACCAGATCAAGGCCTCGCGCCCCAACGACCGGCCGCCTTTGCTCGTGCTCACCCAGGTCGGCCTCTCCAAGCGTCCCGAAGTCGCGCTCGACGATTTCGGCGCGGCCGTTGGCCTCGCCCCCGGCATCGTCATCGACTTCGATGCCCAACTCTTCGGCACGGCGGCGAATAACGGGCAGATGATCGAGGAGGTGTCGAGCAGGTCGAAGGCGGCGGAGGCGTTTCGCAAGCTGGCCGCACTTCTCACCGACCGGTCCGAGCGGAGCGCCGAGCGCCCATCGTCGCTGTGGTCGATGCTCGCGCGCCTGAAGGGGGCAAAGCCGGGCGGATAGCGCGCAGGGCCGCGGCCGCAACGCTTCCTGAGCCCGCCATTGTCATGCCGGTGCTCCCCTGCCATTAATGCGGCCCCTTAAATCGGTTCCCGGATTTGTGCGCATCGCCAATGACCAGCCAAGCGTCGACGCTCGAAATCACGCGCCGCGGATTGGAAGAGCTCCTACTTCCGCCCGACGCCAGGGCCGTGCCGATCCATCTCATCGTCTCGGCCGAAGACGCCGCACTTGAAGGCTTGAGTGCGACCGAGCGGAGCTGGGTCAAGACGCAAGGCTTTAGCGGGAAGCAAGGCGCGGTCCTCCTTCTCCCGGATGGAAAGGGCGGCATCGGCGGGGTCCTGCTTGGGACGGGCGGCGCCGATGCGGCGGCGCAAGCGCCGCTGCTCACCGGCGTGCTGGCCACTTCCCTTCCGGAAGGCGACTACCGCCTAGCCTCGCCGCCTCCCGACGCCGAACTTGCGGCGCTCGGCTTCCTCGCGGGGAGCTATGCCTTCACCCGCTACAAGGCGGGCGCCTCGCGCCTCGACAAAAAGAAGCGGCTTGCTCTGCCCGAGGGCGCAAACCTGGATGAGGTGCTCGCGCTTGCCGAGGCGCTCTATTTCGGCCGCGATCTCATCAACACGCCGGCCAACGACATGGGCCCGGCGGAGCTCGAGGGCGCCGCGCGCGAGCTCGCCAACGCCTTCGGCGGCAGCATCAAGGTCACGGAAGGCTCAGGGTTGCTTTCCGACAATTTCCCGATGATCCACGCCGTGGGCCGCGCGAGCACCCGCAGTCCCCGTCTCATCGATCTCCGCTGGGGTTCGGAGCGCGCTCTGAAAGTGACGATTATCGGCAAGGGCATCTGTTTCGACACCGGCGGTCTCGACATCAAGCCGTCGAGCGCCATGGCTCTGATGAAGAAGGACATGGGCGGCGCGGCCTCGGCCCTTGCCTTCGCGCTCATCGTCATGCGCATGAACCTGCCGGTCAGGCTCCGCGTGCTGATCCCGGCGGCGGAGAACAGCATCTCCGGCAACGCCTTCAGGCCGGGCGACGTGCTGCCGAGCCGCGACGGCATGACGGTTGAAATCGGCAACACCGACGCGGAAGGGAGGCTCGTGCTTGCCGACGCCATCACGCTCGCGGACGAGGAGGCGCCCGACTATCTCGTCACTATCGCGACGCTGACCGGCGCGGCGCGGGTCGCGCTCGGGCCCGATCTGCCGCCGCTCTATACTGACGACGATGTGTTCGCGGCGGAGCTTCTTAAGTCGGGGCGGGCCGCCGGCGATCCGCTCTGGCGCATGCCGTTTTGGATGCCTTACGACAAGCTGCTGAAAAGCGCCGTTGCCGATGTGAGCCATATCTCCGAAGGGTCGTTCGCAGGCTCCGTCGTCGCCGCGCTCTTCCTCAAGCGCTTCGTGCGCAACGCCAAGCGCTTCGCCCATCTCGATATCTTCGGCTGGGTCCCGGCCGAGCAGCCCGGCCGGCCGAAGGGCGGCGAACCGCAAGGCACCCGCGCGCTGTTCCACTTCTTTCGCCGAAAGCTCGAAGGATCGTGATCGACGCCGTCCCACCCGATCCGCGCCGCCATGCCTATCGCGACGACCTCGCGGCCGAACCGTTGCGCGGGCGCGTCGCGGCGCGTCGCTTCGTCACGGGCGAGCCGCGCCAGGTCGTAGCACCGTCCTTGCCTTTGCGCCGTGAGCCGCGCTTCGATGCCACGCTCGACACCGAGGCGCTCCGCGGCGAGCTTGTCACCGTCTATGACGAGAGCGAGGGCTGGGCCTGGGTGCAGCTTTCCCGCGACGGCTATGTCGGCTACATGTCGGGCGAAGGCCTCACGCGCGCGCTCATTACGCCGACGCACCGGATCAGCGCGCTCCGCACCTATGTCTACCCCGAGCCCGACGGCAAGACGCCGCCGCTTGCGCTGCTCAGTCTCAATGCCGGCATCGCCGCGCCGCGCAAGGAAGGGAAGTTCCTTGCGCTCGAAGGCGGCGGCTTTGTCGTTGCGAGCCACGCGGCGCCGGTTGGCACGGCCGAACCCGATTTCGTCGCGGTGGCGGAGGCGTTCGTCGGCACACCCTATCTTTGGGGTGGCCGCACCTCGATCGGGACCGACTGTTCGGGGCTTGTGCAGCTCGCGCTCGAGGCAGCGGGGCGCGCTTCCCCCCGCGATGCCGACATGCAGGCGCAAGAACTCGGCCGCGTCATCGATTTGAGCGGGGGCGCGACCCTCCGCCGCGGCGATCTCGTCTTCTGGGAGGGCCATGTCGGCATCATGACGAGCGGAAAGGATTTCCTGCACGCCAATGCGTTCCGCATGGCGGTCGCGGCCGAGCCGTTCGCGCAAGCGAAGCGGCGGATCAAGGCGGCGGGTTACGAGGTGAGTTGCGCGCGGCGGCTGCCTCGGAGGCAGCCCGCGTAAACGAGGACCATGAATACTAACGACCGGTGCGTCCGACGATCGATTTCCGAACAAAACGAACTACACCGCATCGTCCTCGTTTGTACGGGGGACTGGCTGGAAAACGCGCTAGGGGCTGGAATGTTCCGCCTCGCGGGCTCAGGTCGCAACCACGCCGCCGCGCGTGGCTTCGAGCTCGAAAGCCGCGGCAAGCAAGGCCTTGGTGTAATCGGTTTTCGGCTTGGAAAACACAGTCCGCGCTGGGCCTTGCTCAACCACCTTGCCGTGACGGAGCACGATGATGGAATTTGCAAGCGCACGCACGACCTTGAGATCGTGACTGATGAAAAGATAGGCAAGCTTGTGGCGCCGCTGCAACTCGCGCAAAAGATCGACAATCTGCGCCTGCACCGAGACGTCGAGCGCCGAGGTCGGCTCGTCGAGGATGAGAAATTTCGGCTCGAGCACGAGCGCGCGCGCAATTGCGATCCTTTGGCGCTGACCGCCTGAGAATTCGTGCGGATAGCGGTCGCGGCAGGCGGGGTCAAGTCCGACCTCTTTGAGCGCGCGGGTCACGCGCTGGTCGCGCTCGGCGCTGGTGAGGCCCGGATTCTCGATCGAGAGACCCTCCTCGATGATCTGGCCGACGGAGAGACGCGGCGACAGAGAGCCGTATGGGTCCTGGAACACGATCTGCATGTGGCGCCTCAGCGGGCGCATGCGCTTCGAAATCGAAGCCGTCGATGCGGTCGCCCAGAGATAGACGATCGGGCCTTGGCTCGACACGAGCCTCAAGTTTTCAAGACCGAGCGTGGTCTTGCCCGAACCCCAATTCGCCGACGACGCCGAGCGTCTGCCCCTCCTTGACCGCAAGATCGATGCCGTCAACCGCCTTGATATGCCCGACCGTCTGCCGGAGGAAACCGCGTCTGATCGGGAACCACACGCGCAGATCCTTGGTCTCGAGAATGGTTTTGGCCTTGGCATTTGCCGCCGGCGGCGAGCCCTTGGGTTCCGACGCGATGAGATGCTTGGTGTAGGCGTGTTGCGGGGCGGCGAATTGTTCGCGCGTCTTGCCCCGCTCCCTTTGTTGCCGCCATTCATGACGCAGACCCGGTCGGCCATCTTCCGCACGATGCCGAGATCGTGAGTGATGAGCAGCATCGCCATGTTGAACTCGGCCTTGAGCTTGAGCAGGAGGTCGAGGATTTGCGCCTGGATCGTGACGTCGAGCGCGGTCGTCGGCTCGTCGGCGATGAGGAGACCGGGTTCGTTGGCGAGCGCCATGGCGATCATGACGCGCTGCCGCTGCCCGCCCCCGAGAGTTGATGCGGATAGGACTGGAGCCGTCCCTTGGGGT
>CAWFRD010000007.1:0-23528 GCA_963818165.1 uncultured Alphaproteobacteria bacterium | reverse complement strand
GATAACGCCCGAATTGCCGCGTAGCGAATGGCTGCCATGCGTTTGTCTTCAACTCAATCCATGTTACCGCTGAAAATTCTGAGAGAGATGCTTTACAACGCTCGCCATGAGACTAATGGCTTGCAGCGTTTATTGCGCGCCCTTACTTGTTTCGTATTGCCGAGTGGGCGGGATTCCACGTGTTGGGAGATCACTTCTACGAACCCATTCCCAACCTCCGGGAACTGGCGAGCTCGTATGACGAAAGCCCACGCGGAATTCTCGGTCAGCCCGATTCAATTCGAGGACTTTGAAGCAGCGCACGTGGAGCGAGTTGAGCGATGCGGCACGGCAATCGCGCCTCGTTCGGTTCAGGGGTTCAAGACCCCGCCAACACCAAGGCCAGTCGGTGCGCACGGAATGGTCGCCGTCGTGGATTTCCGCCATCAACTCAGTTACCGGTTCCCATCCAAGGTCAAGCGCAACCTTCGTTCGAACGTCCAGATCGACTCCTAAAATAAAAAGGCATCCTCCGGGACGAACCAGTCGCCCAATATTCCGCAAACACTTTTCGGCATCGGCTGGAGCCATGTGGCAGAGAAAATTGTTCGCCACCACCATGTCCTTAAGTCCCAGACCACGAATTAGCTTCGGATCAGCGGCATCACCGAGCCGCCAGTCGATCCCTTCCTTGAGCCACGATTTGACCTTGGCCTGATCGCCTGCCCAATCAAACATTTGCCGCTTCCCGACGAGCCGTCAAGCGCTCAAAAAATCGGTGCTTCGACCAACTCGGAGGTGTTGGGGCCGTAAGTGCCTGAATGATCGTGCCGCCTGTGCCGATTTCTATATCATCGCAATGGGCGCTCATCGCAATGGGCGCGCAAGCAAAGCAGGCGCTTAACGCGGGTCATATCCAAGATAGATAACATGGTTCTCAAGTCACATTTCTGCATTCACGCGAGGGCGTCCTGTTTGCGACCCGACCCGCACGTTATGACCTTTTCAGGAATACGAACGCTATAGGTACGGATCAATTTGGCTAGTAATGGCCAGAAGTGGGTACTTCCTTCCGGTCGTGGGTACTTCCTTCCGGTCATTGTAGTGAGTTTGATGATCGCTCCAGAGTGGTTCCAGCAAGACAGCCGAAGGTCGGTTGCTGTGCCCGCGCACGGCAACTAAGCCAAACTGCTCGAGATCGCCTGCAGCGGCATCAAGAACGGGAATAAGACGGAAAGGATTCTTCGGTGATCTTCACTGAGACCAAACTCAAGGGCGCCTTTGTAATTGACCTGGAACAAAGATTCGACTCGCGTGGCTTCTTTGCCAGAGCCTTCTGCCAGAAAGAATTCGAAGCGCACGGCCTGAAGCCGATTATCGCCCAGGCCAATGTCGCGCACAACGTCCGTAAGGGCACCCTGCGCGGAATGCATTTCCAGTTTCCGCCGGTCGCCGAGACCAAGCTTGTCCGCTGCACCCGCGGCGCAATTCTTGACATCATCGTCGACCTGCGGCCGGAAAGCCCAACCTATCTGCAGCATCTCGAGGACGAGCTCGACGAAGAGAATCAGCGCGCGCTCTACGTGCCCGAGCGGTTTGCACATGGCTATCAGACGCTGTGTGACAACACCGATACGAACTATCAGGTCGGTGAATTCTATACACCGAGCGTCGAAGCCGGCTTGATGTACAACGATCCGAGGCTCGGGCTGAAGTGGCCGCTGCCGGTGTCCGTCATTTCGGATAAGGATCAGAAGTTCAAAATGCTCGCCGAGATCGAAGCGGAAATGAGGCGCAGGATGGCTCGCGAGCGCGAATTGGTCGCGTAGGATGATACTCGTAGATAGGGAGCTTCAGAAACGCCACGTGCTCGGCAGGGCCTCACCAATCAGATCGAGAACAGCATTCCCGCAATGCGGGTCGCCGCTATCTCCAATCGGCGGTTCCAGCGTGCGGTCGAGGTCTACAAATATTCCGGCCATGAGGAGGTTATCGCCGCTGATACGCAAAATCGGCTGGAACGACGCCGGCAGACGCCAAGTTGGCGTTACGATCAGCATTTGCTTGAAAGGGCACGATAAGTTGAGTGAAGGGCTTAGCCAAAATTTGCAGGCTGCATATTGATCCAAAAGGACGATAGACCATGCGGGTTCTTATTACCGGGCATAATGGCTACATCGGCTGCGTGATGGTGCCGATGTTCCGCGCTGCGGGTCATGAGGTCGAAGGCCTCGACAGCGATCTGTTCCGAGCATTAAAGCTCGTCCCCTACAAGTCCGGAATTCCCGAGCTTCAACTCGACATTCGTGACGTCGAGCCCCGACACTTGGCGGGTTTTGATGCAGTCGTTCATCTCGCGGCCCTCTCCAACGATGCGCTCAGCAACCTCGATCCCGAGGTGACCTACGAGATTAACCACGCGGCCTCAGTTCGTCTGGCGCAGCTTGCGAAGAACGCCGGCGTAAAGCGGTTCCTCTTCTCATCTTCCTGCAGCATTTACGGGAAGAGGCGGCGCCGATTTGGTGGCGGAGGACGGCACCATCGAAGTGCTCACCCCCTACACTGTCTCGAAAGATCGCGTCGAACGCCAGCTGGCAAAATTGGCCAGCGACACATTCAGTCCGACCTATCTCCGCAACGCGACAGCCTACGGCGTGTCGCCTTGCCACAGCTTCGACCTGGTCCTGAACAACCTCGTCGCGTGGGCCTATGCCGCCGGTCGCGTTCTTATTAAGAGCGACGGCACTCCGTGGCGACCCACCGTGCATATCGAGGACATTTCGCGTGCCTTCCTCGCCGCCTTGGAAGCGCCGCGTGAAGTGATCCACAATCAGGCGTTTAACGTCGGCCGGACCGAGGAGAATTATAGCGTTACCGAGCTGGCCGAGATCGTCTGTGAGGTGGTCCCGGCTCGCGTTCGAATATGCGGAAGGCGGCCGTCCCGACCCGAGATCCTACAGGGTGGACTTCGGCAAATTTGCCGTCTGCTGCCCGCTTTCAAGCCCACACTGGAGATCACCGTGCGCGGTGCGGAGGAGCTTTACCTTGGCCTACCGCAGCGCGGGTATCACCGTTGAGGACTTCGAGGGGCCGCAATTCAAGCGTATCGAGCATGTCAACCAGCTGCTCGCGACTGGTCGCTTGGATTCGAGCTTTGCGATGGACCGCACCCGCGAAAAAAAGGAGATGGTATGACAGCGATCATCAATCCGGAGCTCTCTGGCAAGATCAGGCAATATTGGGACGAGCGCGCAAAGGGCACTGAGCCCAATTCGGCGGAGGCTACAACCTACGACGTTTACCTTCGGGCACCTGGAGATCGCCAAGTTCAAGCAGAAGATTTCTGAGGCGACCCTGCCGGACGGCTCCACCGTCGTCGACTTGGGTTGCGGAGATGGGCATGCCACGGTGAGCGTCGCCGCCGCGTTTCCGACGCTTCGCTTCATTGGAATCGACTGGAGCGAGAACATGTTGGCTTTGGCAAGAAAGAGGTGTGCCCGTCACTCGGGGCTATCGAAACGGATGTCACTCCTGCAAGGGGATATGCGGCGGGTCTCCGAAGTCCTGAAGGGAAAGAAATTCGAGGTCTTCTTAACCTCGCGCAGCCTGATTAACCTCATGTATTCCGAGGAGCAATACGGCGCCATCGAGCAGATTGCCGAGCACCTCAAGCCAGGCGGCTACTACTTCGGCATCGAGAATTTCATGCAGGGACAAAGGAACTTCAACCAGCTGCGGGTAGCCATGGGGCTGCCGGAGATTTCTGTGAGGTGGCACAACCACTTTTTCGACGAGCAGGAGTACATCGCGAGGACCGCGAAGCACTTCGATTCGCTTGTGTTCGAGAGCTTCCTAAGCTCCTACTACCTTGCGACACGGGTAATTTACTCTGCCGGTTGTCACTTAGTGGGCGAGGAGCCGGACTATTCCCATCCGATCCACCAGACTGCCGGCAAACTCGCTCCGATTGGTGATTTCTGCCCGATCAAATTGGTGAGCATGCGGCGGAAGCTTTGACCAGGGACGTTTCAGGGCTTGTTCCCCATATCGAACATGATCATTTCATGGGTCGTGTGCCGCATTCGCCGTCTTCGTGTCGCCGGGGCCGGGGCTCTTCGGGTCTCGCATCCGAGAGCGGCAAAGCGTTGCAGGGCTGTCGTGTTCGCTTGGACGTGGCTGTGCAAGGAGGCGCGTAGTAAAATCCAACCATCTTTGTAGACGCGAGCAGGAGAAGGATAAATTTGGAGCGCGTAGGCGACTATCTCTGCTCCGCCCATCGATTTACTCAAGGAGTCTCGGCTGCCGTTCGAGGTATTCGCTCCAGCAGCGAATGGGCGGCGGGGTCGCCGCCCGGTTCCTCAGCGCGTTGACCAGCGCCGTCGCGAGCATCAGGTCGGTCACCAGCGGTATTTCGGCATCCACCGCGCGGCGCCGGATGAGATACCCGTCGGGGCGGCCTAGTTCGTCGTAGGTCCGCGGTACGTTGATGACGAGGTCAACCAGATCATCATCAATGACGTCCATGCCGCTCCGCCCTTCGCCGGGCACCTTGGCGAGAGCCTCGCACTTGATCCCTTCCGCCTGAAGTGCTTCGGCGGTGCCGGACGTGGCGTACAGGGTGAGGCCGAGCTCCCGCGACAGGGCGCGGGCTTCCTCGAGGAAGGAGTACTTCTCGCTGGGGCCAAGCGATAGCAGCACCCCCTTCTTGGGCAGGCGGAACCCTATCGCCGCGAAGACCTGCAGCAGTGCCTCATCACCATCATCACCGAAGCAACCTACTTCTCCGGTGCTGGCCATCTCGACACCGAGGATGGGATCGGCGCCGACCAGTCGCGGGAAGCTGAACTGCGGCGCCTTGAGCGCGACGTAATCGAAGGTCGAGCATGCGCCCCTTAATGGGTTCGCGGACGCCCAGCATCCGGCGGATGGCCTCGCGCACGAAGTTCTTGTCCGTCGCCTTGGAAACGAACGGCAGCGACCGCGAGGCTCGCAGGTTGCACTCGATGACCCTTACCCGGGTGTGCTGGACTAGCAGCTGAAGGTAGAACGGCCCCGTGATGGCCAACGTCTCGGCCAGCTGGGCGGCAATCTTCTTGGCACGATGGATGTCGCCAGTGGCACAGTTTGGGGCGGGAGCATCAGTGTCGCATCACCGCTATGCACGCCGGCATCCTCCACGTGCTCGCAAATGGCCCACAGCGCAAGTTGCCTGGTCCGCCACCGCAGGCCCCGTTTTGGGCCAGGGCGAGGCCGCAGTTGAGCGCGGTCTGTCCGCCGCAGCCCAACAGGATGCCATCGCACTGCTCCCGCTCGAGGATTTGGTCGATGTTGTCCGGCGTGATCGCGGCGAAGTACACCTTGTCGGCGAGCCCTTCGCTGTCTGGATCGTGGCGATATTCGGGTTCACCAGGACTGTGTAGACCCCTTCCTCCCGCAGGGCCTTGATTGCTTGGGTCCCCGAGTAGTCGAACTCACCAGCCTGGCCGATTTGCAGCGCACCTGAGCCGAGCAGCAGGATACGGTGGCGCGGTTCATGGGATCCACGCGGGTTCATCGGCTGCCTCGATGCACCGAATCGCACAGGCGCAGAAACTCGTCAAAAAGGAATGCGGTATCGCGGGGGCAGGGACAGCTAGCGAGACTGACGAGGTTGGCATGCCACGGTGCGCGGGTCACGCGGGCGCCCCGCTTGAGAAGAGATCGGGCTAGGTTGTCCTTCGCGCCCGCGTCCACCAGGAGAACATGCGGCCCATCGTCACCGCCAAGCTGGACCGGCTCCTTCGGCGCGACGAGGCGGAACAGCTCGCGCCGCATCTCGACAGCAGTGGCCGACCGCACGTTCACATCGATTGATCCGCCGTCTGAGCGTTCCACGGGTTTGGTTTTTGGGTCTGTGGCCCTGATCATCGCGGTGTGGTGGCGACATAAGCCCTACGGTGCCCTGGGTGGCGCTCGCTGTTGCTGTTGGGCTGGCGGCAGTCAGTCTCTTTGCGCCAGTCCTCCTCAAGCCGCTGAACCGTCTCTGGTATCAATTCGGGCTCCTCATGCCCGAATCGTGAATCCCATTGTAATGTTGGCAGTGTTCGCGGCGGTGGCCCGCTGGCGCCATTATGGGTCTTCGGCGCGACCCGCTCAGATCAAGGCGCACAACCGAAGGCTCGACTTATTGGATCGAGCGCAAGGAAAGTGCAGCCGCTGAAGGAATTCATGACGAACCAATTCTGATCAATTCTGAGCCCCAGCCTCGCGGGCGCCAAGTGAATTAGAAAAAACCGCAGTAACCAGCTTGAGATTTGCTCGACGAGCCTGACATTGACGCTGGCAGGGCTCCCGACTTGGATCAATTCGATGCTTGTCGTGGACCGGCATTCTTGTATTTAGATAGATCAAGCCAATCCTCGGTGCTGGGACAGGCCTGTGAAATCGTGCCACTCTCACCGCTGGCAACCTGGAAATCTTTGAAATTGTAAGTACTGCCCCCACGAGAACCGATTTCCTTCATCAGGCATGAAGTAGTCATTGTTGGTCCACGTGCTGCCACCATAGGCCATCCCAGACCAGTTGTAATCGGCCACGCCGCCTATTTTGCCTGTGCTGTCATGATCGACGATGACGTTGTCGTGAATATGATTGTCGGTCGTTACCCAAGGACCATAAGTGCCCGAACCTCGATCCTGTTGAATAAGCACAACGCCGTTGCCGCCTCCTGTCATGTCAATCCGATTGCCGTACACATCGACGTTCCTGGAGTTTTGGATCTGAATCTCAGCCCCCCACAACCAGCCCCGCAGATCCCCATACCCATTGCCAATGAGGGTGTTGTTGCGGATTACCGCGTCGTAGCTGATCTCATGCTGAATGCCGATGTGAGTGTTATGTACGACGAGATTGTCCTCATAGAGCGTGTGGATGTTGTTGGCGTCGGTCCACATGCCGGAGCCGTGATTGTCGTGCGAGTAGTTGCCGCGAACGACTAGGTTATCGGTGTCTAAGTACTTGAATCCGCCGCCCTCCCAAAGCACGTCGATGCCGGACCAATAGCCGTTCTTTGCAATCTCATTGCCTTGAACGAGGATGTTGTCGCCGGAGCCGCCTAGGCCCATCTGGCCGTTGTCATGGACGTAATTGCCGATAATCTTGCTACCATCCCTCACGATGATGCCGACGGCGTAATTCAGGCGCACTTCATTGTCCCAAATTGTCCAACCCTGCCCGCCGTGTATGGCGCCGTCCTGAATCTGTGGGCCATACTTCTCGATGACCAAATTTTGCACGGTGACGTTCTGGGCGTTCCCGCCGATGGCGAAAACGAGCTTACCGGCCTCGACCTTTTTACCGGTTGGATTATCGGCGATGTAAATCTTGTCCGCGCCATAGTCGAAGTAGAACGTGCCAGGAACGACCTTGGAAAGGGCGTCAACCGGCTTTAGCGGGGCGTTGTCAACGAACACAGTCTGCGGATGGCCCGCCCGATCAAATCCTGGTTGATAGACTGCGCCCGGGTGAACGCGACCTCGTTGAGTCTGCCCGCCAACGACCCAAAGATTGCCGCTCTGAGTCCATTTGGTCAGTACAGCCGAGCCGTTGAGGATCGCCCCTTCGGCGCCAATAAAAGTCTGACCCTCTTTCGGCCTGATGACCACGCCGCGATAGATGCCAGGTTCAAAGAAGAAGGTAGCCTCCGTCGGGGCGGCGCCCACGATGGCTGCGATGTTGTCACCGACATGAAGATGTATGGCATCAGCAGGTGGTTCGAGAGGCAAGTCCATAACGCCCATTTATACTTAAATCAGTTCCTCGCAAGTTATGGCTTAAGATCATTACGGGTTAACTCTCAGGAGCGCTTGCGGCGCGGACGGGAGCTTGAAAACTTGCGCTACACACCAAAAGCTCAAGCGCGGCGCCGCAATTCGTCGAAAGGCCTCTACCGGCCATCGCGTCGCGCTGCGCGAGCACCGGTTCGCGCGGATCCACCCGTTGCATCTGGCCGTCGCACAATACGAGGACTTGGTCGATATTCCGGGGATAATGAAGACAAGCAAGGGGCGTGATCGGCTTCCGGCGGGCATCAGCCGTAAGCAAAACAAGCGGCGGAGATAGCCGAAGGGACTAATTGCGAAACGAACCCAATTGCTGCTTTGCAGCATCGCCCATCTTGTTTTTGCAAAAGCCAATACTGTTAGCGGGGCACTACGCGGCGTCATCAGTGTCCTCGCGGCTCGCTTGCTTACCTGGAAGCAGATTGGCCACCCTCGGCGACGGATGAAATTGAGGTCAAAGACTCCGCGGATCGGGCTAGTTGCCGGCGCGTTCCTGAACGCGCTTTCGGTTCCAACTCATCTACATCCTCAAGATCACCTTGAAGCGATTTGGCGCATGACTACTCCGGTGCAGGCTGATATTCCCGGCAGTCAAGCGAGCCAAAAAGCGTACCCCTAAAGACTGTACTTTTTTGAGCAGAGCAGGCGCACTATCGAGCATGTATGGAAAGCGCCCGTCTCGCTGCAGGGTGACTGCATTCTGGCGTATTGTCTTTGCCGGATTCCCAATGCTGACCTTGTCAGCAAAGGTTTCGACCGCTGCGCCGAAGCTCGGGAGTCGCGTTGCCCACGACATGCATAGTCGCGCCGGGGCCGACTATGGCGCCGAATGGGTTACCCCCAAGGGGTTGCGATCACGGAATCGCTTCTCCCTGAGAATGGTGCCCGCATGCGTGCACAGCATCGATGGCGCTCCAACGTACTTGCATTCTGGCGGATGGCTGCCGGAATCGCACTTCTTGTTTTTTCAGCGACGGTCTCGTCGGCGGCCGACGATAGTCCCTCGATCGAGGGTCTGTTGAAAACCGGGTGGCAGATTGTCGGATACAGCCAAGCGTTCGATAACCGGTCGACATTCATTCTCTTTCGGAATCCAGAACAATCATATCTCGTGCAGTGCCGCGTAGGTTATGACGTGACCCGCGTCCCAAAGACCTACTCACTTTGCTACAAGTTGCTCTAGCAGAGATTAGCTGAAAGTTGGTTGAAGCACGATGTTTGAGCGCCTCATTCACGCTGATTGGAGCGCCAACCCCGAGAAAAGGTGGATGGCGGCAGCGTGCCGTCATGGCGACGGGTGGTGGGTGGAGGGAGTTCGCCGGGTGCCGTTGGCGTCGAGATTCTTAGACGAGTGGGTTTTTGGCGGTCGCTCTGTACTGGCTGGATTTGATTTTCCAATCGGCCTTCCTGAGCGGTACGGCAACAAAACAGGGTTCAAGAATTTTTTGGATGCATTACCCCGGCTGGGGCATGGCGAATGGGGTTCCTTTTTTCTGGTTGCCACTTGTCCAGCAGAAATCTCACTTTGGCGACCATTCTATCGGGCCAGCTCTCGACCCAGAGGAGCGAGGCCCGCACACCTCCTTGCGGCTGTTAGTTTCAACAAAATGGATGATCTCCGCCGCGTTTGCGAACAAAAAACTCTACTCCGACCGGCAGCATGTCCAACTCTTCTGGACCTTAGGGCCAAATCAAGTTGGTAAGGCGGCTATACATGGTTGGCAGAATGTAGTTCGACCCGCTCTTGAACGAGGTGCGCGGCTGTGGCCTTTTCAGGGAGACCTGACTGAGCTATCGCAATCAGCCGGTTGTGTGCTTTGTGAAACCTATCCCCGGGAATTCTATACCCAACTAACTGACGAGATTGGCCCTCGTCGTGGCGGCGCCAAAACTGCTCAGGAAGCTCGCCAACAAGCTGGGCCATCACTGCTTACTTGGGCAGAGCGGCACAATGTGCACTTGGCAGATGATGCCCAAAAGATGATTTGCGATGGCTTCGGCCCATCAAGGTTCGGTGATGACCAGTTTGATGCTGTTGTAGGCCTATTCGGTATGATCGGTGTCGTCACTGGGGGACAGAACCCGCCACCAGAAGTTTGCACGAATTGGGAAGGCTGGATCCTTGGACAAAGAGCCAATCAGGCTCACAAACAGGAGGTCCAGAAGCTGATTTCAAAAAGCATGACGACGTGCTCAGACAGCGCGTGTGCGGAAGCTGGAAAAGAATCGAAGCAGATCACGCGTGGAGGGTTTTCCTGGCCATGGGTTGCGGTAGCCATAGCGCTTGTTGCCCTCCCTTTGCTGGCCCATCCTCTTTTTCAGACGCAAAGACAATTGTCCGTGCAAAGCGAACTTGAGGAAGCTATCGAGCAGGGTGTCCAAGCAAGGGCAGCGACTGCGGGACTTGAGAGGGTACTCGCCAGTCTGAAAACGGAACTCGGTGCAGCGAACAAGGCCCGTTTACTGCTACAAAGCAACTTAGATGAGGCGAAATCCGATAATGCGCAGTTGCGGAGGGACCTCGATGCTGCCCATTTATGGTCGAAAGAAAGGGAGGCTCAGGGACAGGAACACGCGGCTGAGCTTGAGAAGGCAAGGACCACGACAGAAGCAGCTAAGGCGGAGCTTACAAAGCGAGAAAAGGAGTTGGGAGAAGTAAACGAGCAACTTGCTTCTGAGCGTCAAGCGAGTCAAAGCCAGATTGAAACTCTTAACAAGACCGCAAACGAAGCCAAGTCAAAGCTGGTGGAAAGTGAAAGGCAGATTGCTGCTTTAAAGGAAGCATTGGAGTCGGCTTCGAGGCAGGTGGAACAACTGACTTCCAATAGAGATGCCGCTCAATCCAAGCTCAGCGAAAAGGAATCCTACATAAAGGTCATCTTTAAGAAGGCCAAGGGAACTGCGGAACAGGCCAATGCGAAGATTGGCGAGGCTGAGAATGCAACCAATTCCGCGAAGGCCGAAGTTAGTAAGCTCCAATCAGCATTAGATCAGGCCAACAGTGAGATTGAAATCCTCAAAGCCAAGCTTCAGTTGGAACAGGCTCAATCTCAAGCGACAAACTGACTCGGGCGTGGGCCAGTGATAGTAAAGGTGCGTGAGTTCGGCCGAGTCTCCATGAGGTCGCGTCCGATACATGTTGGCGCGGACGCGGATGGCGAGGTGTGCAACCGCTTCAAGCCGCTCCCGAAATCCTCAGCGATGTCCGTCACAATGCGGCGGTCAGCCCCTTAACAAAATCGCGGCGCAGCGGGCCATCGATCAAGGTAGGAGCCAGCTTGGCAGCTGGTGATTAGACGGTCGGGAATCGAGCCCGTAGCCCGTGGTCCGGATCATGGCCCAGGGCGAGAACCAGAAGCTTTCAAGACCGTGGCCAGCAAACATCGTGATACGTTGATACAGGCCGCCGCTGCTCGAGCAAAGGGATAGGTAACGCTGTATTGACCGGGTGCGAGGTTCCGCTACGGGCCGTTCCTGTGCTGCTCCGGCAGATGGAAAGAGTTCGCGAATCCATGCGAGCACGTTCGCCTCCTGCCTCAGCATCCAAGTGCTCTGTAGATTTGACAGCTTCTTGAGCGGTGCACCATCGCCAGCCCGCGTTCGTTGCCCGAACCTCACGAGATAGCCGAGAGCGGTGGGCGACGGCGAATTAGAGGTACCCAAAAACGGTATGTTTACCTTGGTAAAGCGCCGGTAGACCAATAGCTAGCTGACGTGTCACTGCGGTGGAAGCTGTAAAACAGGAAGACGGGGTGATGATGTAATAGGTCTGATGATGTAATAGGAGTACGGCCTATGAACTTCCCTATCGTCGTGACGCACCCAACAACACTTTTCCATCACGGCCTGCGTCAACTGTTTGCGAAATCCCACTTCCGCCCAGTGCGCCTCGCCACCTGTTTAACTGAAGATTTGGAGAGCTATCTGGGATCGCTCGAGAATGGTTTGTGGCTGACCGGCGTGGATAAGTGCATTTCCGGGACCAACCTTCTCGTGCGCAAGGTGATAACAGCCAATCCTCATGTGAAGGCGGTCATTTTCGCGGCTTCGCAAGAACCAGCGGATATTGTCGACGCTTTGCAGGCGGGGGCACGCGGGTTCTTGTCCCAGGATATCCCTGGCGAGACTCTCCTCAGATCGTTGGAATTGATCGCCCAGGGCGAGATGATCGTTCATCCTCAGTTTGTATGGGGTCGCTCTTCTGTAGGTGAGGAAATCGAAAGCGGTGCCCCCATTGACGCGAACCTCACGAGCCACCAACGGGTACAGCCTACGCAGCTCTTTCACCTCATCGCATTTCCCACAGCAAGTAGAGCACCAGGCCGGAGGTCCACCCTGTCTGTCTCGCCGCGAAATGCTGATCCTGCGCATGCTGATGCAGGGCGCATCGAACAAAGTGATTGCGCGGACGATGGTCATCACTGAATCCACGGTAAAGGTGCATATGAAGGCCATCTTGCGAAAGCTGCGTCTGCAAAACCGTACCCAAGCGGCGATATGGGCGCGCAATCATGTAAACGAAAGCGATTGGACAAATCAGCCCGCTACCGCCTCCGCCCATTAGAGGAGACGATTGGAAGCTTCCGCGGCCTTGGGCCATAAATTCGAGTCACGGTCTGTCCCTGCAAGTGTCGGTTCCAAGCAGATCCTGGATTGTAGGGTAAAACAGCCCGCTGCCTTTGACGACCGAGCTGCTCGCATCAAATGCGGCAAGCTAAGTCTGTAGTTTAACACGCAATTGCCGAGAATGGGTTTAGCGAGAGCCACTAATTCATAACACGCGGCTACTCTTTAAGGCGCATTGCCGGACTGGCCTAAGCAGCTGGTCGTTCATGCGTGATTTGTTCTGACGAGTGTCCATTCCTCATGGTTAAAAGGCTATTCGATTTGCTGAGCACGCCTTCTACGTTGCGAACCTCGGTCAAACATGAATTGAGGGGACATGGACGAGAAGATTTCCGACCTATTTCAGGAATGGCTGTCAGCTTTTGATGCTGTGCAAGTCGCGTCAGGCGAGGAGGCGTTAACAAGGGCACACCGCAGGCTTTCTGAAATCGAAGCGCAGATTGCGAATACTCCAGGCGAGGGTATGCAGTGCTTGGCCATCAAGCTTGGTCTGCATTGCTTCTTAAGCGACCATGCAAATGCTGCAAGTCTCCAGTCTGAATCCGCCTACAGGGATCTAGTGCGCCTGACTGGTCATGATCCCAGGGCCGAAATATACGCCCGCTTCAGGAGAGACCCAGCCTAGCTAATTCAGGTTGGCCCGGCGCGCAACAGATCGGTCATTCTGACAAGTTCGGCCACCGAGTTTGCATGCAATTTTCGCAATCCGTTTGCCCGATGCACCTTCACCATTGTTTCGCTGATGCCTAGGTCGAGCAATGGTTGGGCGAGCGAGATCTCTTTGAAAGGCGGCCTACGAGCAGCTAAAGGGCGCCGTGGGGCGCGTACGTGCAAGTGGGGCCGTTTCCAAGGTCGATATCGAGCTCTTCGCTCTGGCGGTGTCGGACATGCGATTTCTCTTCGATGAAGACCTGGAACAATTTGTCAGCGACATCCATGACGCCCTGCTCAAAAAGCATGCGCTAGACGCCCTGCTCGAGAAGGCGGTCGGTCAGGCCGACCAAGCTCTCATGGACAAGGCTCTAAGAAAGAGCCGAAGAGCAGGTTTACCTTTATCACAACACCCCCACGGCAACCACTTGTTCGGGTCGTGGCGTGCCGGGGATGGCCTTCTCGTCCGTGTGACCTTCGATCCCTCAGCGTGTCGCAGGAAAAGAGTTGGTGCGCGTTGAGGAGCTTGTTCTGGAGTTGGTTGATCTGATGATCACCCACTCGGCCAGATCCTGCGCATCCGATGCGAGGCGCTCTTCGCCAGCCGTCGACAGCAAGAGGATAGCCTCTGCCAGCTTCTCTGATGCCGCCATTAGAAGTTCTGCCTTCTCCATGAGCAGCGTCTCCCATTGACCGAACCCAGAAGGAGAGTACCGGGCGGGCGTTCCTAGAGACCAGCGCGCATTGGTATTAACCCCAGCGGCTCAGAGCGGAGCAACGGTGTCTCCAATCAATCAAACACAACGGGGAATTTAATCTATGACTAGACACGACACTCCAACGTTGCGCTTGGTGAGGAGAGCGGCTCACCGTCTGTGGCATACCAACAAAACAAGCGGCCCCGGCGCGAATGCTGGGGCTGCTCATTTCATAATGGAGACAAAATATTTTGCTGGCAAAGCAAAGACTGCGAAGGCAAAGAAAGCCGTCGCGCAAGAATACGGACTCGATTGGAAATACGTTCCCGACGCATGGGGCCGCAATGAGTTCGAAACAAAATACTTTGAACTGAGTTGACGCGGCCGAGGCCGCAGAGTCGGCTTGACCCTCGGGCTCGCGCTCGTCGTTAGCGGCGCCCAGGCGCAGACCACAACTCCGGCTCCCCCGTTCCAATCGCTGAGACCGAGCCAATCGCCCTGCGGCCCCAGCAGCCAAAGTGTCCGCGTCTGCAACGACGACTTCCGCTCCTGTAACACCGTAAGCGTTGCTACAGCCTCGGACCCAAGTATCAGTGGCTGTAGCTTGCGATGCTGCACTCAGTTCACCGCATGCCTTCACATCAGAGGCTGTAGCACAATCGAGTGTTTTTGAAGGAGAGACCCCCAGCACACCCTCCCTCAAATGCGCTGGGGCCCGCAACGCTTCATCGGCCGAGCCAATCGGCCGCGTCACCTCCACACAAAAGAGTAGCCCCGACTTCGGGGCTACTCACATTCTTTCCCGGGATGAACGTTGCGTGGGCGAGGGATGGCTTGCCCACGGAGCAAGTTTAGATCGCAATCTTGTCAAGCGGTTTGGCGCATTGGGCGTAGTCCTAAAGTGTCCCTCCCGTGACGCCAGTCAGGACCCAATAATTCATCCTAACCCAAGTGTGGTGGAGTCATGAGTGAGACCTTGGAGCACGTTGAAAACCGCGCACGCGCCCGCGAGTTCGACCGCTTCTGCTCGAGTGCGAACTTCATATCGCGGGCATGGACTTATGAACCCGGCGCTGCTCGCCTTCAGCGTGGTCTATGGCTCGGTCGCGGGTTCTATCTGCTCGTGCCGCTGCTGCGCTAGGCATGCCTATTGCTGACAACTCCTCGTCTCACTACTGGAGCTAGGGCTACAGAGCTAGGGCGAAAGGTCGCGCGTTTTTGCGCCGCACACTAAGGGTCTTAAATCGGACGTTCTTTTTTGGAATCAGATTCGCCTCGTAACAGGGACCAAGGCACGGAACTTCAGCCCGATCATTAGGAGGTCGCGATGGGCACGGTATCCCCCCGCAAGAGACCATTTTCTGATTTATCCGAAACCGACCTGGATGAGTATGAGCGTCGCATTCGAGACCTGCGGACGATGGCCGACGTGTTACGCGAGGTTGAGAGGTTCATCAAAACAGAACCCGAGATGACTGGTTCCAGTAACAATGCCGGAGGAAGTTCAGGGAGTGCGTCGCCGGGGTCGTAGACGGTTTGACACCTGATCCCGTCATTCCTTCTTCCGATGCCGGCAATCTTTTTTCTCGCCAGTTGCGCGTTTGGCGTGGGCTATACAGACGACTTTCTCGGCTGGTTTCCGGGCCTAATGGCTTTCACACTGGCAATCGAAATTGCGCAGCTTGCGATAGCGGGGCGTCACGCTCGGTTGCTCGACTTCGTCGTCGATGCAGCCTCGATAGGCATCGGATTGGTTATCGGCGCTAGGCTGGCGCGCTTTAAGCCGGTAAGCTTGAGCTTGGCCGGTAGCGTCTTTCACGACATAGCCGTGGCACAAATTAACAAAAGACTGGCACGCATTCGATGGACGAAAGTTAATTCTACGATGTACAGACTTGCCGCACCGGCGAGGCTAGCGGGACGTGCGCGCAGCTTCTGAAGGGGCGAGGCCGCCTAGCGATTCACGGCAGACTTCTACTCAGCCAGCAGCGCCTACGAGGAAGCGGTGAAAGCGGCGGCCCGGCAAGCTCATCACGCTTCGGCACAAGGCGAGGGTGATCACAAGGAGTCGGTCATGGCCACCTGCGACCGCTGCACCTCTCCGCTTATCGAGATCGACCACTACAGCGAACCGCAAGGCCGCTGGCTCCATTCTCTCCGCTCTTAAAGAGGCTGAGTATGTGGTGGTGCCGAAAAACGAGACGATAGATGGGATATGGGAGGAAGGCGCCGATTCGCAAAAGGTTGGCACGCAATCACGTGGTGCCTAGTGGGTAACCATTTTACCCCCATGAGTCGGTCTGGCCAGGAAGACGTGAGACGGCCCATTGTTTCGGGCTCCATTCCTCATGGTTAAAAGGCTTTTGCTGAGCACGCTTTCTACGTTGCGAACCTCGGTCAAACATGAATGAGGGGACATGGACGAGAAGATTTCCGACCTATTTCAGGAATGGCTGTCAGCTTTTGATGCTGTGCAAGTCGCGTCAGGCGAGGAGGCGATAGCAAGGGCACACAGCAGCCTTTCTAAAATCGAAACGCAGATTGCGAATACTCCAGGCGAGGGTATGCAGTGCTTGGCCATCAAACTTGGTCTTCATTGCTTCTTAAACGACCATGCAGATGCTGCAAGCCTCCAGTCTGAATCCGCCTACAGGGACCTAGTGCGCCTGACTGGTCATGATCCCAGGGCCGAAATATACGCCCGCTTCAGGAGAGACCCACTGCTTCCGCACACAGATCGGTCATTCTGACAAGTTCAACCACCGATTTTGCATGCAATTTTCGCAATCCGTTTGCCCGATGCACCTTCACCATTGTTTCGCTGATGCCTAGGTCGAGCGCGATTTGCTTGTTCAGCCTGCCAGCTGCCACAAGCGAGAGCACTTCCTTCTCGCGGACACTGAGCGAGCTAAAGAGTTCTCGCAATGTAGAGAGCAACTCTTGCTGATTGCGTCGAACGCTATCTCGTTCGAGTGCGGCAAATACTGCATCCAAAAGATCCTGTGTGCGAAACGGCTTGACGAGAAAGTCGACCGCCCCCGCTTTCATGGCCGCCACGGCCATCTGTATGTCCCCATGGCCGCTAAGAAACACGATAGGAACCTGTACCTCGGCCCTGGCGAGTTCCTGCTGCAATTTAAGTCCGCTCATTTCGGGCAAGCGCACGTCGAGGACTATGCAGGATGATGTATCTGGCATCTTGTACTGGAGAAACTCGGCAGGCGAGGCGAAGGGGACCGCTCCTAATTCAACCGACTCAAGAAGACCCACGAGTGCACTGCGCACTGATGCGTCATCGTCGATTACGAAGACGAGTGATTCGCTATGGGCATCGCCGTCCGTCATGACTCCGAACATCGGTACGGCACTTGTGCCAGACTCTGCTGCTCAAGAACAGATCTTCTAGCTCCTCGCCCAAAATCGCGATGTGGCCGTTGGCACATCATCGAAAGAAAGTCTGGTGATTTTTCAACAGCTTAGAACAATGGCGGCGAAAAGGGAATCGCCCCAGTTAGCAGCCGTTTTAGCTATGCGCTGCAACGCGCAAAGTGAGCGGAAACATCGGGAAGGAGCCCGGTTCCAACGAGCCGGGGGGGCATTGGCACGAGCCTCGTCTTTCTCATCGCCGATAATCAGCCGTGCACGAGAATGCGGTCGATCTTCTGTTTGGCTTCGGCTACCGCATCTTCCTTTCGTGCGGCGAGGGTGGTGAGCGTCGAGCGCGTCAGAATGGGAAGATCGGCACGAGTTCGGGTAGATGCCGACGCACCATTGCGACCATTGCCGAATAGGCACGATGTCGTAGCCGCGATATTGCCAGGTTTCCGTTGTCGCCATCTCAGGCCTCATGCAATGGCCCCCCCGTCGTGTGAGTATTTAGCCCCTTGGCGTTAAACTTGTTACCTTGTGTGCCAAAGTGTTGTGCATGGGGGTCAATCGGCTGCCTTTCGGGTTAGCCCCTAAGTGCACTGTTGCGTTATCGAACTAGGCGCTAGGAATGTAGCGGGTGACGTTGATTTATCAGCCCCCGTTAGCCGTCACCCATTAAGGGCACCGGTATTCCCTCCCGGCCCCGCAACTAGCTAAGTTGTGTCTGGCGCCTGTCCCCACAGGGTTGGGCGCCAGATTTTTATTCGCTCACTGCACCGCTTACTTGATGCGCTCCGGAATGCTGGCGTTGAGTTGCTCGACGATGGCTTGCGGCTAGTGCCGAAGGGGAAGCGGCGTTAGCGCTTCCGTGACGGGGGTAATTTCTTTCCGCCTGTTCCCTAGCGGCTGCACAAGGGTAGTGCAGCTTCGGGAATCCCCCGGAATCCCTTGTGCAGCAATGGGTAGGATCGGAGAGGGTGTTCGAACCCACGGTGCGCTTGCCCGTACGACAGTTTTCGAGACCGCCCCCCATCTCAGATACACACGGGTGGCAAGGTGAATTCTCGGTGGTTGCAGGCCCCTGATTTGGACCTATTTTTGGGCTTCTCGCTCGAAATAGACTCGTGTTCGGTATAGGTGGCTTCGAGCCCCCGATTTGAACCTACACCTCGATTTTTAGAAATGGATGATTACGGCGGAGTCGCTCCTCCGCTACCAACGATAACATCCGATGCCCCGCCCCAGACAAATCGGCGTCGGCTAGAAGGAAGAGGAGCTTTCGACCGAGAAGGTCGCGGTCCGCGTCGCGCACACCCTTCTTAGCTGGTCAAGGCGTCGACCCATGCCCGAGGGGCAAAACGGCTCGGCTATTTCTGGGCGGATGCTTGCGACCCTGCGCGCGAGCGCGCGATCGACTTGATGCGGCCGCGTGGCCGTCCCGACATCGCGCCGATCTCCCGATCCTGCGCTTCGACGAAGATGCGGGCGGGCAGATCGCCGTCGAGACCGCCGAGGTCGGCGGCCGGAACCTTGCGGTTCGAGGTCTGCGTGCCGTCCTCGTAGAAGACGTCGAAAAGCACGAAGCCGGGAGCGCGGGCTTGCTGTTTCTTGGCCATGGTCTTTTTTTCGCCTAGGCGTCCTCTTGCGTCTTGTCGGGATCCGGCGCTTCGCCGCGCGCGGCTTTGCGCTTCGCCGTCTCCTCTTCGAGACGTTTCAGCTTTTCCTGCTTCTTTTGCGCCTTGGACCGGTTACGGTCGGCGCGCTGCTGGTAGTAGTTCGGCTTGAATGGCATGTCTCAACTCCGTGTTGGGGAAGTTTGCCGGGACCTGCGCGGCTTGGCCGGCCGCTTCGCCGCCGCTTCCGGTGCTTCGGACGTCGCCTCGGCCGCTTCCTTGGCGAGACGAAGTTCGCGCAACCGCGTCGTCTTCAGCACCATGGCCTCATACTCGCGCTCCTGATCGAGCTTGAAGTTCGCCTCGCGCTTTTAACTCTTGTTCAGAAGCGCCTCGGCATTGCGTCGTGATAAGGGGCCGCGTGACGAAAACTTACTCATGTCAGTTCTCCGATGGCGCGCGCGCCATTCGCCGGCGCCTGGGCGACGTGGCGAGCGCCGGCAAAGCGTCGGTTGCGGGAACGTTGGCGCGACTTGGTAGGCGCTGGCCTCGCCCCGGGCCCTGGTCGGCGCTGGGCCGCCGCGGACACCGGGCTGGCAAGACGATGGTCTCCGATGGCGACGGACACGCGCATCAAACGCTCGATCGCCTGAAGATAAGGGCGCTCGTCGTGATCGCAGAACGAGAGCGCCGCGCCGCCGGCGCCTGCGCGCGCGGTCCGGCCGATGCGATGCACATAGCTCTCAGGCTCGTTCGGCAGCTCGTAGTTGACGACATGCGAGATGTTGGGAACGTCGATACCGCGAGCGGCGATATCGGTGGCGACGAGAACACGCACGCTGCCGCTGCGGAAGGCATCGAGCGCCCGCACCCGCGCGTTCTGCGCCTTGTTTCCATGGAGCGCGGTCGAAACGATGCCGGCCTGGGCCAGATTGCGGCACACGCGATCGGCGCCGCGCTTGGTGCGGGTGAAGACCAGCACCCGGTCCATGGCCTGATCGGTGAGAAGAGCTTCGAGCAGCGCCCGCTTGTCCTTGGTACCGACGAAGAACACGCGCTGGTCGATACGCTCGACCGCGATCGTTGCCGGGGCGATGTCGATGCGGACGGGGCGGTCGAGAATGTCATGAGCGAGCTTGGTGATGGGCGGGGGCATGGTGGCGGAGAACAGTAGCGACTGCCGCTCGCGCGGGCATAGCGAGACGATCTTGCGCACGTCGTGGATGAAGCCCATGTCGAGCATGCGGTCGGCCTCGTCGAGCACGAGGATCGAGACCCGGTCGAGCCGGACATGCCGTTGCTGGCAAAGATCGAGCAGGCGCCCGGGCGTGGCGATCAGAATATCGATCCCCGCTTTCAGCGTCTTCACCTGGTGATGCTGGTTGACACCGCCGAAGATCACGGCTGTGCGCAAAGGGAGCTCCCGCCCATAAGCGCGGAAGCGTTCGGCAATCTGGCCGGCCAGCTCGCGGGTCGGCGCGAGGACGAGTGCGCGCGGCGCGCCGGGAAGGCGCAGCTCGCGCCGCTCGGTGGCGAGACGCTGCAAGATAGGCAAAGCGAACGCTGCGGTCTTGCCTGTTCCCGTTTCGGCAATGCCGAGCAGGTCCTTGCCGGCGGCAAGGAGCGGCAAGGTTCGCGCCTGGATCGGCGTTGGGCGCAAGTAGTTTTCGGCCTCGAGTGCGAGCCGCAAGGGCTCGATCAGGCCGAGGCCGTCGAAAGTAGTTAATGTCACGAAAATACCTCAGGCGCCGCTAACGGGCCGAGTGCAGGATGCGCCAGGCCGGGAAGCAGCGTTTGCCTCACCCCACGCGCTATCTGGGGACAGACGATGAAAGAAAATTGTCTCGGGATGAGGCGCCGCAACAGGCGGCAGCTACGCGCGATCGCGAGCAATCAGATAAGTGTACATGGCAGCACAGCATGACAATGTCAAGATAAGATGGTCCAAAAGGCGGGAAAGGCTCAGCGCCGCCTGCGCCACGAGCGGAACATGGTGCCGGCCATGACGATGACTGCGGCGTAGACCAGCCACTGGAACGGTGTGCCGCCGTACAGAGTGAAGGATGCGTTGGCGGGTCCTAATGGGACATCTTCGACGAGCAGGGCACTCCCGCCGGGATCCATTCGGTATGGGTCACCCTTGGGTCGTAGCTCAGCGTCTCTTCGGGCCACACGACGACCTTGGCGCCCCTGTTTGCGGCGTCGCGGGTTATCTGGCTGAGCTGGGCGGTCTGGCTGGCAATCCGCTGCTCTTCGGTCCGGCCTGGAATTAAGTCGCGCTTGGAAATCAGCGTGCCTGGGGGGGCATTGTCGAGCCCGGGCTGGACAGCGGCCACACGCGCGGTGGGGCCCATCTCGCGGGTGGTTTGGTTGTAGATGACCAGGCTCGATACGGGTCGCCGCCAAGGCGACGATGGATGACCACAGCACCACCCGTCCGGGGATCGGCGCATCGGCGAGTTGCGGCCATTTGCGGTCCATCGCCTTGAGGACCAGAAGCGCGATTGCGGTGTTGATGATGAGCAGCAGCAGACTCAACGCGGGTGTACTGAGGATGCTGATGGGTGAGAGAGATCGGGCTCGCCCAAGCGGTAGGCGATCCAAGAGCCCGCTCCGAGGATCTCGTTGTTCTGGACGAGCAGATCGAGCGCGACCCAGCAGCGCCAAGTAGTACCCGGCGGTCGCGATGCCTACCGGACCGCGGACCACCTAGGCGAAAATATCCAATACTGCGCCACGTACATCGGTACGAACGCGATGAAGATCAGCCACCACTGATCGCCAAACGCCTGCCACGAAACAATCAGCAGCAATGCGCTGAGCAACGACACTGCGAGCCCCAGCGCGAGACGCCTCATGCCTTCTTCGGCCGGACCGTGCGGTGCGGCGATGGCACAGCCGTTCCCTCAAATGTCAGCGACAAGAGTCCACCTCGTTTTCTGCCGTTGGCGAGGTTTTTACCGCTTTTTCCAGGCCTCGGTGGCCGGCTTTTCGAGTACGCGCCCGGCAGCTTTGTCACCGCCTCGAACGCTAGCGGTGGCGATCATATAATGGCCGAAAATAAGATCTGGTTACAGCCTGACACCTGGCGAAGCAGAGCTTGCAATTGCGGCTGAACAGGCGCAGCGTGGCCTTCGGGGAACGACAACGGCGCTTCCGTGGTCGCGCGTGCGCGCCATGAATTTGGCCCCGTCCGCTTCGGTCGAAAGGACGGCACGGATCGCAACGCCGGTCGAGCAAAGAGGGGTGGCGGTGCAGGCGAGAAAAGCGGAACCGTTTCATTTCGTCATGATCAAGCCGTCGCATTACGACGACGACGGTTACCCGATTCAGTGGTTGCGATCGGCGATTCCCTCAAACACCTTGGCGTGCCTTTTCGCCCTTGCTGAAGATGCGCGGAGCCGTCACGTCCTCGGCCCCGGCGTCGACATCCGGCTTCACACCTATGACGAGACCAATCGACGTGTTCGTCCAGACCGGATCATGCGCATGATCCGGAAAGAGGGCGGAAGGGCGCTGATCGGGTTGGTCGGCGTGCAATCGAACCAGTTCCCGCGTGCCGTCGATTTGGCCCGACGGTTCCTTGTCGGCGGTCTTCCGGTCTGCATCGGCGGCTTTCACGTGTCAGGCTGCATTTCGATGCTGGCGGAGATGCCACCCGAGATGAAGGAGGCCCAGGCGCTCGGGATTTCCTTTTTCGCCGGTGAGGCCGAGGAGCAGCGGCTCGACCGGGTGTTGCAAGATGCCTGGAACGGAAAGCTGGCTCCGCTCTACAACTACATGAAAGATTTACCGGCGCTCGCCGGCGAGCCGCCGCCGATTCTGCCGCGCAAGCATGTGCGCCGCACCGCGGGATCGCTGTCGAGCATCGATCTCGGGCGCGGCTGCCCCTATCAATGCTCCTTCTGCACCATCATCAACGTGCAGGGGCGCAAGAGCCGCTTCCGCTCGGCGGACGATTTGGAAGAGTTGGTGCGCCGGAACGTCGCCCAAGGAATCAATCGCTTCTTCATCACCGACGACAATTTTGCCCGCAACCGCGACTGGGAGAAGCTGGTTGACCGGCTGATCGCGCTGCGCAACGAGGGATTGAATATCGGCTTCACCATCCAGGTCGATACGCTCTGCCACCGCATCCCAAATTTCATCGAGAAGACGACCAAAGCCGGCGTGCGGCGGGTCTTTATCGGGCTTGAGAACATCAATCCCGACAATCTGATCGCGGCTAAGAAGCGGCAAAACAAGATCACCGAATATCGTTACATGCTGCAGAAGTGGCGCGAGCACGGCGCCACCACATACGCCGGTTACATTCTTGGCTTCCCGGGCGATACCAAGGAATTGATCTTACGTGACATCGAAATCATCAAAAGGGAGTTGCCGCTCGATGTCCTCGAATTCTTCTTTCTCACGCCTCTGCCCGGCTCGGAGGATCACAAGATTTTGCTGGAGCAGGGCGCGTGGATGGATTCCGATCTTAACAAATACGACCTCGATCATCGGGTGAGCCATCATCCGAAAATGTCAGATCGGGAATGGGAAGACGCCTACCGTGACGCCTGGAACGCCTATTACACGCCGGAGCATGTGCGCTCGATCCTGCGCCGCATCGCCGCCAACAAGTTGGGCCGGCCCTCCACGACGCTTTCGACGATCCTTTGGTTCCATTTGATGGTCGCCTTCGAAGGTGTGCACCCGCTCGAGGGCGGCGCCTTCCGCATGAAGTTTCGCCGTGACCGGCGGCATGGCCTGCCGCGCGAGGATCCGCTGAT
>CAWFRD010000006.1:0-64780 GCA_963818165.1 uncultured Alphaproteobacteria bacterium | reverse complement strand
CCGGCACATGGCTGCGAGCGGCGGGGTGCCATCCCTAATTGATAAACAAAGGTTGGCGCTTTCTCGGTCAGGCCGACTTTAAGTCGCATAGCAACCTGCTTTGATGGCAGATGCTCAGGCGACAGGGCGCGTCTTATTAAGGAGAGGGTCTTGGCTGGGGAAGTAGAGCTAGCATGGGATGTAAGACGTTCTCATCCAGTCCCACCAGCCCTGACTGATTTTGATAAATTTCCGCGCTATACGGCTTTCCGTCCATATCCGGTTTGCCGGCACCCTGAACAATCGCTTCAAGACTTAATTGCCCGTTTACAACCCTGAAGATTCCGCCGCCTGAGCCACCTTCACCTCCGGATAAGTCAGAAAAGTATGCTAAAGGACCATCCGGGCCAGGCGGAAAAACACGGCGGATTGTCCCGATTTGGCTAACGGGTTCCGGCCGCTCCACTGGCTGAGCATGCCATCTTGCTTCGCCGTCGCTTGAAAAACACGATCACCTTCTTGCAGCATCGCTCCTTTTTTAGGGATAGCCAAAGGCTGGCAACCTTCGACAGGATGGGCAAGTCTGACTGCGGTCAAGTCTTGCCTTTTTAATTCCGGTGTTTTGGACATAGAAGTTGCTATAGGCGGGAGTTGGGACGGATCATCAAGAACCACCGCAATTTGATCATTGGGATTTTTCCAGTTATGAAAGCGACACTTGATCGGCAATAGCTGCCCCGGTGCCTAAATCCTGAAACGCATGCTTGACCGTAACAAGGATGTTGGGCTGAAGCGCTATATTGCCGCTGCCCTGATAGATATTAATCCGCTTTCCGTCTGCCGACGGTACTCCGCAGACCACAGCGCCGGTACACGCGATCAGTTGAGTTAGATGGGACGTCGTTACGCCAAATTCCTTTCGCAGGATATCCGCCAGCCCAGAAAGGTCGTGGCGGTTATCATATTTTTTGAGCTCTTCCTTGTTGTTCGGATCGACCATGACCCCTTCCGGCGTGATTATGCTCGCCTGCTGCAATAGCTCAGGGGAGACGGCAATGCGCTCAGCATGGGTCAAAGGAACGACGTCAATACCCGCAGATCCGACCAACGCCGCAAGGGCCAGAGTTCGTCCGAACATTTTACGAGAGCGCGTCATTGGTGTGCGTTGAGTACCGCGTCCAGAAAGTCGCCGTGAAATGGTGACGAGGATGCCGTCGCCTTGTACTGCGACGTGGAAGGTCATCGTATCCGACATCCCCCCTATGCTAGCGCAAAAAGGGCCGGCCGTGAGGCCGGCCCCAAATCGATCTCCTGCCTTTGCACTCTTTCATGTCGGCCATGGCCTTCTCTGCGGCCTCCTTAGAATTATACTCTCCCATCATTTTCATGCCCGGGGCCATCTCGGTCACGACCGAGCATTTGTGGCTAGTGGTGTCGAGGCCCACGAAGTACTTCCCGCCCCCGGCTTGAACGGCTAACGCGGGTGTGGCGAACGCACCGATCAGTACGGCTGCGACTAGAGATTTCCTCATTCTTTGTCTCCTTTGGATGAACTTGCAGGAACGGCAAGCCAAGGAAAAAGCACATTCTTTGGTGACCTACCAAATCAATTATCCGTAAACAGGGTTCACCCCGCGTCTCAAACTGTTCACCCTGCCAGCGATACTTGCAGCCAGCGAGACACGCCCTCAGAACATTCTGACCGAGACATGCATCGGCTACCGGCTCCGCGCGCCCAATTGATGCCTCGTGCTTGGATTTCCGGCTATCGGCACTTAGCGGACATCGCTTTCCCCGCTCCACATGTCCGTTCTTAGGCGTAAAGCAGACATCCCTGATCCGCCCGCCTATGTCCGCTAATGACCCGAAGCGGACGTTTTTTGGGCAGCTAATCCCATAGCGCGCTGCTTTTCTCCGCGGCGACTTCCTCGCACCGTCAAAGACGTGCGCTTGCACTACGCACAGGACGAGCCGCGCGATACCTCTCCGGCACAGACCCGACCGTCTCCTATGCGGCGGAGCGAACGTACTAGAAGCTTGTGAGCGATCTCCAGCAAGCAGAGCGACGTGGACCTCATGCCTGTTGCTGCGTCGCTCGCTGTGCGGTGCGATCAGAGACTGAGGGGGTACGATGAGCCCGATCACCGCTTCGCTTTTGGCTTACGCCGCGATCGCTTTCTTGGCGGTGCTGCAGCTGGCACAGTTAGGGTGATGATCACGTCTCTGGTAAGCGCTTCGCGTACAACTCTGCTCTTCAGGCGCTGCCGCGAAGCGTCCCAGCCCCTTCCCTAACAGTTGTAAACACCCGCTGCACAGCGCCGCGCCGACCTCCGCGCGACCCCTGCGACGCTCACCGGCGTCAGCGGACGGCCAACTCTGGCTTCGGCACTAGAAACGAGCCCATACATGCCGGGAATTGAGAGTTGCTCGCCGAGCTCAAGGCAAGACGCGCCACCGATCGCGACCAGTACGATAACCCCTATGCGCTTCAACATGGTCATTGTGCTCCTTTTTCGCGAATATGCCGGGTAAGTCATCAAAGTCTGGAATATCGCCGGGCTTGAGTTCCTTCGCACCCTGCGGAACCTCCAAGCTGAAACTGTCGGACGCAACTTCATCGCCAGTTTTCCAGTCCCGGACCTCGACGGTGTATTGCGGTGACCCCTTAATCTTGGTGCTGGTGATCACATAGCGGCAGGGGTAAGGGCGATCTCCCTGGGCGATCCAAATCTGCCAATCCACTTCTTCCGTTCTAAAAGCAAGGTGGTCGCACTCAACCCCGCGGATCACGCCGCTTCCAAGGTCCTTCGCCTCCACGACCAAGGGCATGAGCTCCTTATAAGGATCCGCCATCAGCAAATCCGCGGCCGGCACGGGCCTTTTGTACTTGTCCCTAACACGTCGACCAGTTGATCGATGGTGCCGGGCTCTTCGGCTTTCGCGAACATGTTGCCGTTCTTGCCGAACACTGTCAGCGTCTTGCCGTCAAAAACCATCTCAACATCGGCAAATCCACCGGTCCGCGTTGCATGAAGCTTGTCAGGCCGTTTGAGTGTCAGTGTGCCTGAACTTGCCAACCCCAACTTCTGGTCCTGATCGGTGACAACCTCAAGAGTTGAGTTCATAGCGAACGATATTGCCTGCTGCGCTGCGAGGTAATCCGACATGGCCTTAAACAAAGTCTTGGCTTGCGCGTCATCGGCACGAGCGGTCGAGATGTTTGGCATGGCTGTCATCGCCACCACAGCAAGAATGAATACCCACCTCGTTGCGCTTCTCATACTTTTCCGACCTCCTCCACTGTTGCGTGACCGTTTACCGCTACTCTAAGGTCCAGACCGGGCGGAAAAAAGTCCACATTGCGATATTCCGCTCTCAGTATCTCGGATTATCCGGGTAAGTCCTCGTCGGTCAGTCTATCAAGCCGCCGATCAGCGGATTCCGTCTCCAAGGCGCCTTCGGCAGATTCCAGCTAGACCGAACGATCCACCCCAGATAAGCTGGATCAACGCCTGCCCCTGTTTTTCAAGCTTTGCACCAGTGCGATATTCGGCCGGCAGATGAAATAGCAAATGGCAGTGCACAACATCCGGTGAGCCTTGCACTCCCTGCACCATACCCAGGCCGGACGGATGCCGCGGCGCAGTAGGACCTTACTTAGGCCCTCGCGGACCTTAGCGAAGCGACTGCCGTCGACGTCGCGCAAGACGTTATGAGCGCCTGACACCAGCTTACGGATTTATGGACTTTAGCGTCAGTAACCGTACCTCACCCGCAACGGCCATGAGAGGGCACCGGCCAACCGGCGATGCCGGGGCGCCATTTCGGATTTCCATCCATCGTCAAGCCGCACGTCGGCAAACAGCAGCCGTTGGCGCCGCATCCGATTACCGTAGATCTGATGCCTGTTGTCCTTCGCCTCGGGCTTGGCAAGCCCCAAAGGCAGGTATTGTCTCGGGTAAAGCCAGCCAAAAAGCTCGCAGCTGAGATTGGCAACCCCACCAACCTGTCGCGGTTCGAAAGCACCGAGGGATCGGCCGCGACAGAGCCTGCTCGATCGGCGTCGGCTTTTTTCTTTCGGCGCGTTTTGATGAGGGGCAGGCGTATCGTCGACCAGCATACCGCTCTCGGATTTGGGGCGTTTTCGCGCGGGGCTCCGCAGCTACACATCAGCTCGCGTCCGCTCCGTCCCTCGAAGCCGTTGGCGATCTCGCCGCAAGCGACCACATCCGGATTTGCCGTCAAAAGATACTCAAACAGCGTCGCACCGCTTTGGCCGAAACCCCCGATGTAAACGAGCTTCGTCAACCCAACCTCTCAATGGCGCGGCGAAGCAATCGAGCAGGTCACTTGGAGGGATCCGCTCAAGCGACAGACAATTCTAGCTTGATGTCTCCGCCTTGCAACGGGCCGCCCGTCCCTCGCAAGGACGCCCGATGAATTAAGTGGTATCGTGCACTGTCCGCCTGAGCACGACGTGGGTAGCCTTTTCCGAAGGCACGTGCTGAACACATTCGTATCCCAAGGCCCGCAAGTCGAGACCCTCGAACAGCGGTTCTCCTGCGCCCAAAACGACCGGCGCGATAGCAAGGTGCATCTCATCAACGAGGCCCGCGCGCAGGTACTGCCGGATTGTCTGCGGGCCTCCGCCGATACGCACATCCAGCCCGTTGGCTGCGCTGCGCGCTCGCTCCAATGCGTCGTGGATGCCGTCCGTGACGAAGTGGAACGTTGTGCCACCCTCCATCGTGATCGACTTGCGACGATGGTGCGTGAGCACATAGACAGGGCAGTGATACGGCGGATTGTCGCCCCACCAACCCCGCCAATTCTCATCCGGCCATTCGCCCCGGATGGGGCCGAACATGTTGCGGCCGAGAATCCACGCCCCGACGTTCTCTAAGGCGCGAGCGGCGAAGTCGTCGTCAACGCCGGTTTCTTCTTCTTCACCATGCGCGGGGTGAAACGCATGCATCCTCTTGAACGTTCGCGTGGGAAAATGCCACTCGTGCAGGGAAATTCCCCCAACGCCGAGAGGGTTATCGAGACCTTGGTTGGGACCAGCGCCATAGCCGTCGATGGATACCGCAAACTACTGACACGAACCTTAGACATGGCTGTCTTCGGAGCCCGAGACCGCATCCTTCTTGGCGGATGCGCGCAGAGCGGCGTCATTGGCGTCGGCAGCCTCGCCCTCTTCGCCCTTCCTGCGGTGCCACCAGACGGTGAGCTGACGGCGCCAGCGCCGCACGATGGGAAGGTCGATGGACAGCACGAGCAGCCCGAGCGGGATCATCCAGAACCCGAGCACGGGCAAGAAACCGACAATTCCACCGGCGATAAGGAGAATGCCGATCCCGATGCGCATCGGTTTCGATTGCGGCAGATGAAAGTGGCGATCGAAGATGCGGATCTTGGGGGCCATGGGCTCCGCGCGGCAGGCTTGACCAAAGCCGGAGATACAGACTTGAGCGGGACGCCGCAACCTCGATCCTCCGGGCGCGTCCTTCAGACGCGTCCGTCTGCGTCGATCTCCTTCTTGAGAAGCCAGGTATGGAGACGGCCCACGCCCTTCACCTGGATCGGCCCGCGCGGCTCGAAGGCGAAGCCGTCGGCAAGCGCTCGCCGCACCGCGTCCGACACCTGGATCTCGCCGGGGAGCCCGTGCGACTCGAGCCGCGAGGCGAGATTCACCGTCTCGCCCCAGACGTCGTAGGAGAATTTGTCGCTGCCGATGACGCCCGCCATGAGTGGGCCGCTGGCGATGCCGGCCCTGATCCTGAGATCGACGCCGTGCGCGGCCGAGAGCCGTTCAACGAGATCGGGCAAGAGAAGCGCCATGCGTGCAAGCCGCGTGAGATGGTCGGGCTGCTCCCGGCTCACGCCCGCGACCGCGAGATAGCCGTCGCCGATGGTCTTGATCTTCTCCACGCCATGCGCGGCCGCGAGCCGGTCGAACTCGGTGACGATGTGGTCGAGAAGGGCGACGGTGCGCTGAACGCCGAGCCGCTGGGCGAGCTCGGTGAAGCCGACGAGATCGGTGAAGAGGACGGACGCATCGCCGACGCTGTCGGCCACCTTGTCGCCGGGGCGCGCCTTCAGACGTTCGGCGATCGCCTCGGGCAGGATATTGGCGAGAAGGGAATTGGCCTCGGCGCGCGCGCGGTCCGCCACGGTGAAGGCATAGCCCACGATAAGAGCGATGATGGTGAAGGTGGTCGCGGCAGAGGAGATGTAGAGATTGGCGAGGAGCGCGGGGTCGGCGGCGATGCGCACGCTCTCCGGCGGAAACAGGAACCAGGCCGCGACATGCAGCGCGAGCCCGACCGCTATCACCGAAACCACGAGACCCATGCGATTTAAGCCGACGACGGCGAAGGCGACAGCGGCTGCGATGATGAAATTGATCTGAATGCCCGAGTGATGGCCGAGCTCGCGCACGAAGAAGAAGAGCGCGATATATTCGGCGATGCAGATCAGGAGCGCGGCCGCGACGTCGCTGATGCGATGGGCGAGCGGGGCGAGGAGCGCGACGATTGCGAGCGCGATATTGACGGCGATCAGCGGCCAGTAGGTGCCGACGCCGTAGGCCGCGAACACGAAGGAATAGACCACGGAGAAGATGGCGATGGTGAGCGCCATCAAGTTGACGATCGCGAGCCGCCGGCGCACGGAGCGCGGATAGGCGCCCGTGCCGAACTCGGCGAAGCGGCCAGCGGCCCGAGCCACGCGAAAGGCGCATCGCTCGGGCCAAGAGTTTCGCGTTTGCTCATGGGCCGCGCCCGCAACTCGCCCCGCAAATGAGGTCGCGGGATCGTATAGGAGCTTCGGCCGGGGCACCATCGGAGGCCCGGCCCGCAGGGCGCCGACCGGCAGGCGCGGGCCGCGGGCCGCGGGGTTCGGGGGCACACGGGCCGCGGGGCGCGGTTCGGGGTCATGCGGGCCGCGGGGGCGCCCTGGAGGGCGGGCTGCCAAGGCTCTGGAAAGGCCCCTGCCCTTTTGCTATCTACCGTGAGGAGGCGCTTGGACTGCGATGCGCCCTGATCCCCGGTAGCTCAGCTGGTAGAGCAAGCGGCTGTTAACCGCTGGGTCGCTGGTTCGAATCCGGCCCGGGGAGCCAACTTTTCCAAGGGTTTTGCTCCCCTCGCCGGTCCCTCAGTGCCAGCCGGATTACAGCCGGGATACAGGAGCCGTGGCGCATCCGCTGCACCAATCCCGGCTGGTAGGTTGAAACATGAAGGCCGTGTCTGAAGAACCGCGTGATCGCCGAAAGCGACGACATTGTCGAGCAAGGCGGCGTATCGCTATTTCCCCAACGCCCATGTGCGGGTCGAGCTCTTGGAGAAAGCGGCAAGGACCGCATCAGACCTACGATGTCCGCACGGTGTCCAGTTCTACGACGTGGTGATCGACGGCAAGCGTCACCCCCGCGCCGCCTGGCGCTACGAGGCACCGCGCCCGGCAATGAGCCATGTCGCCGATCGCTTCGGCTTTTGGTAAGACGTCCAGGTAGGCTCCCAGCCGCGCCGCCCGGTGCCGCTGTCCTCGACCCCAGGCGCCCAAGGACTATCGCAGACGGAAGTATGGCGGCGGTGTCCTGCCCTGCCACATCGGCAACCTGGTCGAGCTGATGCTGCGCGACGAGGGCCTGATACCCCCATGGCGCGAGGAGCCGCGACGGCATGAGCTGGCGCTGGATCGGGGGTAAGGACGCGAAGCGCGTCTCTCGCGTGGGCGCGGCTGTGACGGCCGAAGGCTCGTCGGGTGGTGGTGGATTGCCCGGAGCACAAACGGGGCTGTCCGGCGCGCACCCGGCGCTTACCCCACACGGTACGTTTACACTGCGTGGGCCGACCCCAGCGGTGTTCGGGACGCTTCCCTTATTTGCAGAGGCCCCCGCTATTACGACGGACCTACGGGCGCTTCGAGACGGCAAGCAAGCCCATTTAAGCACACGTTCGGGAGTGGGAGACTGTAGTCAACAAATAGAGGGGGAACCCACAATGAAATTATATCCAGTGCCGTGCAAACCCATACCCGAAATCAAAACAACCCCGTACCAAAAGCCAGGTTACATAACAGACGCAGTAACCGGAGAGCTGTTGCGGACCGGACAGGCGCGCGTGCTGGCTGTTTGGTTGGCGTTGGTAGACGCGAAAGTGCTCCCGGAAGATGCACCCCAACCGCTCGATGAGCACGGGTGGTTACTCTCCGCCCCCAACAACGAAGCGGCAGTTGCCACCATTCCCGCTCCCGTGCTGCTGAACGTGCGGGAATTACACCCAGCTCTTCCCGTCACCGCCTAAGCGCGGCTCGCCGCAAACTAGCAAAGATAATCTAGGAGCACGAAACTGAGGGGTGTTGAAAATGAAAACCTATGTGCTTGAAGTCGGCGGCAAGCCGACCATTGCCTTTCGCGCCGAGACCGACGAGGAGGCGGCGCTCTGCACCGATGGGCGCCTATCGCACTGAGCAGCCACCCCGAGGGGAGCTGACTGTGCGCCCTGCACGATACCGGAGCAGGCCAGGTGGCTACGGGCCAGCGTCGGGAATCACGACGAGGACGACGATGAGGCCGAGGGTGATACCCGCGAGCATGATCCGGATGCGCTGCTCGTCAATCTCAGTGACGAGGAAGAATGATATTCAGGGCGCGACTTATCACCGCGCCAAGAGGGCCGGGGCATTTCGCTCCGGCCTTTTTCACGAAAGGGCAACGCAATGACGCTCACACTAAGCAAAGCCGAAGCCGCCGCCGTGATCGCCGCGCTGCACGTATACGCGCAGGGCGTCATGCACGGCGAATACGAAAACGACATGGAGCCACGCGATCCGCGCGCTCGCCGACCGGATTGAAGGGAGGGCCGAATGATCCTGTTTGCGGCTTGGGCGCTCGTGTTCGCGCTGATCGCGGCCAAGGGCTTCGGCGTGATGCGATCAGCGACAAGGACAAGGACGAGGGCGAAGCGCCCGACGATGACGCCGACTCACCAGCTCGATCCCGAATGGCCGATCATCAAAGCGCGGAATCGAGGCGCTCCTCGCAACGAAGCACTGACGGGGGAAGCCAAGGTACCGGGGCATTTCGCTCCGGTCTTTTTGCTTTGAGGGGGAACCCAATGACACGGAAGCGCAGCGCATCGTTAAGAGCTTCGGCGTCGAGCTTATTCGCGTTGTCGAGGATAGCGACGGCGCTTATGTCGTGCAGATCCACACCGGCATGGAATACGAAAACGCCAGCATGCCGGTGGTCGATTTCAAACGGCGGTCGCCATCGCGAACGCCTATCGCCGCGACGGGATCATTGCGGCTCACCGTACTTGATCAGCGTGGCCGGCACCTGACGATGCGGCGGCGGGCCGGGGGTTCCCACGTGTCAAGAAAGCGCCCGCCCCAAATCGTCCGGGCCATGCTTCCTTGTGTGCGGCGTAAAGCGCCTTTGCGCCGCCGGCTGATCTTCCATCGGCGAAACATGCGCCGGCTCGATGAGCCCGATCGCGTCAAGATCACCAAAAAAGTCACGGCCGGTTTTCTTGAACGTCATCGCCCACATTTCCAATTCTTCGCCCTCGGTGATTGATCTCCGCTTTGCCATCATCGACCTCCCGCTCTGTGAATCCGGGCGCCCGGCACCGGCACCGTTGTTCGGCCGTCAGGCTCAACGCCTAAGCGCCGGCATAGCCTCCCGAAGCAATCTAGCGAGCTTCGCTCGACACTGAGCAGCGGGTGAGCCTTGATCGAGCCCCGGCTCGACGTGATACAAATGCCATCGCGCTGCACTTGCTTGCGGGCTTCCTCGGCACGGTCGAGCATTTCGGCAGCGGCGATCAGGAGCGCTTGCTCGTGATCTTCGAGGCGATATTCACGCTCGATATTTTCCGCCCATGCTCGCGCTCGTTTTGACAAATGCCGGAAGCGGGTTTTCGGCTGCGTCATCGGGTTTTATAGCCCTAGTGTAAGTGATTCGAAAATGCGGGCGTGAAAGCGGAAATGCTCCCGACCGGTCTGCTTTTGGCTGCACCGTAGCCTGCGACTCCCCCGGGGGGGCCTCGGCTCTCCTGACTCCACACTGTTTGATTATGCGGTCTGCTTACCGACGACCCTTTGGGCACTTAGGAGTTGAGATGCAGAACGTCAACAAGATCAATCCCGACCCTGAAACGCAGTTGGCGGCGAACCGCAAAAGTCGCATGATGGGAACGGACTCGATAGAAGCTTTCACCGAGAGTAACGACGTTGATCGGTCTCTTGGGATCCCTGTCGCTTTGCATTGGAGTGATCCTGTCTCTCCTCGCGGGTCTCGACGTGGGGCTGTCGGAGCGACAAAAGACAAGGATCACAGACAGGGCGATCAGATTTTTTGTTTGGCTGGACGATCAGCGAGAGCTGAAATATCTGCGCCATTTGGGGAAGTTCAGATGGCAGCTCATTGTTCTCATTGTGTATGCACTAATAGCGCTAGGCGGGAAAACAAGGAAAAGGCTCCTCGCGGAATTGTCGCTGTTCTTCTCGGAGGCTACACCGGCAGCTTTGTTGGAGCGTTGGCTACGGTTGCTGTGCATCCACGGGTTTTCAAATGGATAACGAAAACTGAGGGAAGTTGGACATATATTTGGAAATCCACTTTGGCACTGCGGGGGCGACACTGCTGGCAGCGATCATGATGGCCGCTATAGGGATCGCAGTAGATCTGCCGTCGGTAGATCCAGCCTCTTTTACCGGCGAGAGCCGAGAACAGGCTGAAGAGTTTTTGAGGGAGTTATGGAAAGAGCCCAGGGTCGGCTTACTCGCTATGGTGTTGGCCGGGGTTACGATTTTTATCCTAGCGGCCCTATGTTGGCTTCTTCTAGTTCTGCCCGTTGGCGTGATCCTGCTACTCATGCTGCTGTTTCGCATTGTTGAGTTCGTCGTTGCGCGCATTGCAGAGAATCCGAAGGGGCCTATCTTCGCCCTTAGCGCTGTGTTCACTGCCATTGGCGGATTGGTGAAGGTCTTCGACTGAACCTCCGCCGCCGCGTGGATCGGCCTATCGCCTCTTGAGAGGAATGCTGACGGAGCATCCGGCCGAGCCACTCTTGCCTGCGCCAAGAGCCGCATGCTGGCCTGAGCGGCCTTGTCGCGGTAAGGCGTCACGCCAAGCGTACACGTGACGCCCTCGCGCCAGGCAGCAGGGGGGAATGACCGCCGCCTGTCGCAATTCAATGTATTGTCGCCGTGCCGGCATCGAGGGCGAGCGCGATGAGGAACGCCTGCTCGTATCGTTCACGGTCGAACGGGCGCGGGGCGTCGAAGGCGAGCACGTGCCACTGATACGCGAACTTCATATAGACCAATGTAACGTGTTCAGAGGGCGTGGTGCACTCCAGGTCCAGCAGCCGCGAGCCGCTCTGCGCTTGTATGCGTGCCGCTTCCCGCACGGCTTCCCTGAGACTCATCATCGCGATGCCACCGCCTTCAATTTCGGTGCCGCTGCCTTCTGGCGCTCAAGAGCCGCGACGCGCTTCTCTAGCTCGCTCACTAGCTCGATCGCCCTCACAATCTCAACGAGCGCCGTTTGCACGTTGCCGGCTTCGGCAAGATTGAAGCGCATGCCGGCAGCGAGCGTGCTCAAGCCAAGCGACACTTGCATGCCTATGCTGTCCTCCTCGTCGCGCTTCTTTGCCATCACAGCACTGCCGGGGAATCTTGTCCGCCGGCCCAATTAACACCAGTGAGAGTTGCCACTGCATTTTGTCCGATCGCTTTGATTCCGAAAGCTCGCTCTGCGATCAGTATTTGCAAATTACTTTGGAACGCACTCACCACGGTGCTCGCGGTCGGGTTCTGGAGTTCCTGCGTCGGCGTGTTTGATAGCTCGACGTCGGCCTGATTGCTCGTTCGCAATTCGATTTGCGGATCGGGGACTGCGACCGCGATCTGACTTGCGTCGAGGAGCGTGATCGAGTTGGAGGTGGTGCCATCCGAGAGCAAGATCGGCGCGCCTAACAGTGTCCCGCCTTGAAGGCCGACCTCGGTGACGCCGTTGCTCCAAGCTGCGCGCGCGAGCGCCTTCAGCACTCGGCTTGTCGTTATCCAAAATAGTCGCGAGTCGGCGCCGATCCGAATGTGATGTGACACTTCCTGACACTCGCCGAGCATTGCATCCCACGTCGTTGCTCCGGAGGACTCTGAAGGACGTGCCACCGAGCGCGGCGATCGCCGCCGCGTCCGTTCCGCGTGCAACGGCGCGACGCAACATGCGCTCAAGGAATTGGATGCCGGCCGATTGTAACCCGGTGAATAATTCTTTGGATAGGACTACGGTCGCCACGACTTTGATCGGTGAAAAATCCGTCGCCGATAGAATCAGGGTACGGATCGGTTTGCCCGCGCCCTCGCTGACGGTGCCGGCATCAATGTCGCTGCCGATCACCACACGCCCCGGCATCAATGGCAGGCGCAGCGCGTCGCCGACGAGGCGATCGAAGAAGCCGACATGCGCGACCGAATTAAAAACGCGCCGACTAGCTGGCCGTAATTCGACAGGCCGACATTGCCCGTCACGCTGCCGGCGACGGTCGCCTTCAACACCTCGACCACGCGCGCCGGCAAGCGCCGCGCTTCCGCTTCCGCGGCAGAAATGTTTGCCGCTCGGCACGCGGCAAGCAGATAAAATTCCTGCAATTTGCCGTGGTGCTCTTGCCACTCACGGGCGGTGTTTAATGCGGGGATGCGGACCATGCGGGCGACTCCTTTGTGATGGAGTCACCGTACACGCACGCGAACTAGCGGGCCGTTACGTGTAACGACAGGGGCCGTTACCTGTAACGGCGCTACAGATAGCGCAGAGACTTCGAGCAGTCTCCGCAGCGCATCGGCCAGCACGTCGTTATCTGTCTCGCGCCAGTCGTCGATAAAATGGTTATCGAACAAACACTCGGCCAAGTCGTCGCGGTCGATTTCCAGCCGCAACACAAAACACCCTGACCGCCGGCGGCGACGATAGTCACGCATACGCTCGGCGGGCCGGCCCGTCATGGCCGGCGTCCCAGACAAACCACGCGAAGGCCGTGCTCGACGTGGAGCGCGGGCCTTGCCATCCGTGTCGATGCATCATCGGCAAGCGCGACTTGAACACATGAACGCGGGCGACCTGCCGCCGTCGAGGATCGCGGTGCGGCGCTCGGACTCGAGGAAGGCAAGCCGCAAGAGCATGATCACGCGCGGGCAAAGCTCAAGCGCATGGGCGGCAAAGGGGCCGGCCAGCTTGAAGGGCGGGTTTGTTATGATCATCTCGACGCCGATCGGTAGCTGCCGCTCTAAGAGAAAATCCCAACCGGATTTGTCTTGATCACGCGAGGTGTAATCCACGAGGTCAGTCGCATAAACAACATGGCCGTGCCGGCGAAGGGACTCCTCGAAGCATCGTGACCGGAACATCTCCTTCGAGACGCAGCCTTCGGCGGCTCCTCAGGATGAGGGGTTTGCCGCTTGAGGCGAAGGCCCCCACCCCGACGCCGCCTTCAGCAGCGTCGGACCTCCCCACGAGGGGGAGGTTAGAAAAGAGACGAGGCGCGCAGGACGCGCGTCGGCTAGGCGGGGACCGCCTCGATCACCGAGATCGGGCCCGATGTCGGCACGATGCGGTTGAGCCGCAAGCCCGAAGCCGCGAACAGCGCGGCGAATTCCTCTCGCGTGCGCTCCTTGCCCCCGACCGTCATCACCAGCATCTCGATATCGAGCAGCTTGGCGGGCGTAGGCCCGGGCTCGCCGGTCACCACCATCTCGCAGAGCAGGACGCGACCCTGCGGCGGGAGCTTCGCGCGCATGAGGTCGAGAATCGCGCGGCAATGCGCGTCGCTCCAGTCGTGAACGATGTACTTCATCAGATAGGCGTCGCATCCGTCAGGCACGCGCTCGAAGAAGCTTCCCGCCTCGAGCGCGATGCGATCCTCGCAGCCGGCGAATTGGTCCTTCGGCACCGATGAGATCACCTCGGGCCGGTCGAACAGCACCCCTTGCATATCAGGGTAAGCGCGCAGGATGGAGGCGAGCAGAACCCCGTGCCCGCCCCCGACGTCGGCGAGGCGCTCGATGCCCGAGAAGTCGTAAGCCTCGACCACGCCTTTCGCCGCGACCGCGCTCATTGCGGTCATGGCGTTCTGGAACGACTTCGCATTGCTTCGGCCGCTCGGCCAGCACCTCCCAGATCGGCTTGCCATAAGCCTCGCTCACGCCGTCGGTCCCGGTGCGAAGGCAGGCGGCGATATGCTCATAGGCGCGGGTTGAGAACTCCTCGCCGAACATCATTGCGGTGTAGCGCATCGAGCCCGGCGCATCGCTCCTCAGCAGCTCGCCCATCGGCGTCAGCGCGAATTGGCGCGGCGCTCCCTCGCTGGAATACGCCAAAGCCTGCAAGCATCCGCATGACGCGATAGAGCGAGGGCGCATGCGCTTTCGCTTTGGCGGCGATCTCCTCGACCGGCCGCGGCGTGCCCTCCATATGATCGGCAATGCCGAGCCGCGCCAAGCCGGAAAGCGCATAGGAAACCTGCTTGCCGAACAGGAGCCGCATCATCGCCAGCGGCGGCGGCGTCTTCGCCTCGGCGTGTTCAGTGCCCTTCATCGCAAGACCTCCCTCTCCGGGCGCCGGTGCACGCGCCCGCTGCTCGCGTATCGAGGCGCACGGTGCGGAAGAAATGTGGCGCCTGTCGAGCGTCTTGGACGGGAGGCGCTTTGATGAAAGTCGGAGATCGCGAAGGGATGGAGGGGTGAGCGAAAGGGTCGGACCCGACCCTTTCACCCCCGTACACGGCTGGACAGGGAACGCGACACTGAACCCCCGCCAAACTTCATCGAACCGCGAAAGGTCCCGGGGGTTCCATCAAGCCTCAACAAAAAAGCGGGCGGGCCGGAAATGACCGGAAATCCGCGCTTTTCGGCCGGGACGCGGCGAGACTTGGCCGGCTAGGCCGGGACGAATTTCAGCGCGACCCCGTTGATGCAATAGCGGAGCCCCGTGGGCTTGGGGCCGTCGTCGAACACATGGCCGAGATGGCCGCCGCAGCGGCGGCAATGCACCTCCTCGCGCACCATGCCGAAGGCGAAATCGCTGTCCTGTTTCACCGCGCCCTCGATCGGCGCGTAGAAGCTCGGCCAGCCCGTGCCGCTATCGAACTTGGTCTTGGAGGCGAAGAGCGGCAGGTCGCAGCCCGCGCAGACGAAAGTCCCTTCGCGCTTCTCCTTGTTCAGCGGACTGGTGAAGGGACGCTCGGTGTCGGCCTCACGCAACACGGCGTATTGCTCGGGCGTGAGCAGCTTGCGCCATTCCTCCGGCGTCTTCGTCACCTCGAATGTCTCGGTCGCGGCACTGGCGCGCCCGCGCCATTTGAGAGCGACACCGGCCGCGGCGAGAGCCGCGACCGCAGCGCCGCCCAAAAGAATGTCACGTCGCCTAACCATAATCTCTCCTTGGTCCTGCCCGCTCTCCGGCGCGTCCCGGGCACGTTCTGTTCCAGCATGAATGTAGGCGCTGCCGGCGCTCCGGCAATTCAACTTGCGCGCACGGACGATCACGTCCCGGTGTCGAAAAAACGGGGCCATCTCCAAGGCCTAGCCGGCGGAGATAACCCCCAGGTCCACCTCCGCAAGCCGCCCGCAAGCAACGGCTTGCGGGGAACTCTTTAGTGCCAGCGGCGTTAGTCTTTCGTTCGAGGGCACGCGAACCATCGTCCCGCCCCTCCCCTGGTGCGCTCGAACTCGTCGCCCGCAACCGTCCTCCCCGGTTGCGGGCGTCTCCCTTTTCGAGGGTGCAAGGATGGGCGGCGGCCTCTACAGAATGGCGGCAATGAGCGTCACCAGGAACATGACCACGAAGACGAAGAACAGGATGCGCGCGATCGCGGCGGCGGCGGAGGCAAGGTCGCTAAACCCGAACACGCCGGCCACGAGCGCGGCTGCGGCGAATATCAGTGCCCCGTAAAGCATCCCCGACTCCGGCTTGAAACGGAAGGCCCGGCGTGCTGCCCGCCATGCGCACCCGGTAGAACACCCGTTCCAGTGAATGGTTGCAGGATCGCCATCCGGCGAAAAGCCGCTCTAGAAGCGCGCCACCGCGGCAAGCAAGTCAATCCCGGTGAACGGCTTCTTCACGAGCGGAGCATTGCGGTACGCCGCCGGAAGATGCTCGCGGCCATAGCCGCTGACAAAGGCGAAGGGTATGCCTCGCGCAATCAACGCATCGGCGATACGGCTCGCCGGCTCGCCCGCGAGATGGGCGTCGAGCAGCGCGCCGTGGACGGTCTCGCCGGCGATGGCGTCGAGCGCATCGCGGACATTCCCTGCGGGGCCGATCACGGTGAGGCCTGCCTGCTCAAGCACGGCGGCAATGTCGAGCGCGATGAGGAACTCGTCTTCGACCACGAGGATATGCGTTGCCGCCATACGCTTGGCACCCTTCCAGCGCCGCCAGACTGTCAAGCGAGTTCATTTGATTTCCGGCAAGCGATCAAGACCGTTGCGACCGGCTCGACCCAGCCTTCGATAGTGTCGGTGCCCGCTAGTGAGCGGCCGCGAAAAGGAGTAGGCTTCAGCGACGCTAGGATCCAGGAAAGACTTCAGGAGCGTTTCTGGGCAGGCTGGAATAGCGGCCGGACGCAGGCCAAAAGGGGGACACGATGCTGACGACGATTCTCATCATCATTCTGATTTTGATATTGCTCGGAGCGTTTCCGGCGTGGCCACATAGCCGGGGTTGGGGTTACGGCCCTTCAGGCGTGGTGGGTCTGATCCTCGTGATCCTTCTCATCCTTGTGCTGCTCGGCAAGGTCTGACGCCGGATCGGAGTCCGCTGCGCTTCAGCCTAGACCCGGCTGCCTGTCGCGCGGTTGCGCGCGGCGCTCGAAGAAGAGCGCCTGCGAGACGATCGCCTTCACCGTGTCGGGTTGATAGGGCTTGGTGATGAGGAAGGCGGGCTCCGGCCGCTCGCCGGTCAGAAGCCGGGCGGGATAGGCGGTGATGAAAATGACCGGCACGGCGAATGACCCGAGCATTTCGTTGACCGCGTCGAGGCCCGAGCTGCCGTCGGCAAGCTGAATGTCGGCGAGCACGAGGCCGGGCTTGCGCTGACCCGCGGCGCTGACCGCTTCGGCATGGGTGCGGGCCGTGCCCATGACACGGTGGCCGAGACCTTCGACGATGCTTTCAAGGTCCATGGCGATCATGGGCTCGTCTTCGATGATGAGAACGTCGGTCGCGACTTGCGCCGCGATCTCGCGGCCTGCAGTCGCAATCAACTCATCGACCTTTGCAATATCGACAGCGAGAATTTGTGCCGTCTCGGTCGGCGAGAAACCTTCCACCGCCGACAGCAGAAAGGCCTGCCGCGGCAAAGGCGTGATTGTCCCGAGCTTACGATCGACCGGAGTGGAGGCGCTTCCGCCTTCAGGTTTGAGGTTGACGTCAACCGAGTTCCACAGGCCGACAAAGGTGCGGTAGAGCGCAACGCGCGAGTCGAGCGCTGTGTCGAACAGCGCGGGGTCCTCGATCAGAACTTCGAGCGTTGCAGCAACGTAGGCATCGCCGGCAGCCTGCGCGCCGGCAAGCGCGCGGGCGAACCGCCGCAAATAAGGCAGATGAGGCGCGATCGTTTTCGACGTCGGCATCCGGCTATGACCTTGTGCTGAGCCCGGTACGATCCCCATTTCTCACAAACCAGGCGGAGGGTGGCAACTCAAAACCACACGAAGCGAGAGGAAAACGCGCGGCGCGGAAGCGCGGTTCCAGAAGATGGAACCAATTGAAGGCCTTGGGCGTTTTTGCACCCTCGGCCCTGGAGAATCCGTTATCCTGGATTTCCCCGAGACAAGCCCATTGGAAACGGTTGTGAAGCGCGACACGAAAAGCAAGGATCGGCGGCGAAAGATGCCGGGTGTAAGCGACGAGTTGGACCACGGGGCGCCGCAAATCGTGGGCGGGCCCGAGGCGGCAAACGCCGGTAGCGGCCTTTCCCCCAATCTGCAAGCTCACATCGGCCGTCACGTTCGCGCTGTCTTCGACGAGGTCGCACGCGAACCCATACCGGAGCATCTCCTGCGCTTGCTTAAGGATCTTGAGCGAAGCGGGGACAAATAGTTGCGGCGCAAAGTCTCTTCCACCCTGCGAGACCAGCTCGTAGCAGAAATCGGCAGCCTGCGCGCTTTTGCCGTTTCGCTCTGCGGCGACAAGGAGCGCGCCGACGACCTCGTGCAGGAAACGCTGTTCAAGGCCTGGAACCATCTGGAATCGTTCAAGGAAGGGACCAATCTCAAGGCTTGGCTCTTTACCATCCTGCGCAACACCTATTTCTCCGAACGGCGCAAGCGGCGGCGCGAGGTCGAGGACGCCGACGGAGCCTATGCGGCGCGGCTTTCGACGCATGCCGAGCAGCACGGCCATATGGACATGCAGGACTTCCGCGCGGCGCTCTCGGAGCTTCCCGACGACCAGCGCGAGGCCCTGGTCCTCGTCGGTGCGGCCGGTTTCTCCTACGAGGAGGCGGCGGAGATTTCCGGCTGCGCGGTGGGCACGATCAAGAGCCGCGTCAATCGCGCGCGAAACCGGCTCGCCACAATGCTCGGCCTCGATCCGGAAGACACCGGTGCGCCAGGCGAAGGCCTGAGCAAGACGGCCTGACGCGCCGGAGTCTTGATTCCACAATTGATTTCCGCATGCGCGGCGGCCCGGGCGGGTTCCCGTTAGCCGGCGCCCGCGCCCCTTGATAGCGGAAGGCGGCGAAACCAAATCTAAGTCCTGTCCAAATTGCCGCTTAAAGCCGGCCGTTACGCCAACGGATAGCGAAACTTCCGACACTCGGCCCGGCTGGACGCGCAACAAGGCTGCCCCCGAATTTTCTTTAAGGCCCCTGTTTCAACGGAATGAGGCGAGAGATGGAAACCGAGCACCCTTCGGAATTCGGCACGCAATCCACGAAGAGCGAGACCAAGGCGGACAAGGAGTGGTCGGAGTTCGAGCGCGATCTCGACAGTCTGGGGCGGCAGCTCGCCGATCTGCAAATGCACACGGCGGCGCTCGGGACCCAGCTGGTGCGCAGTCTCGAGGCCGGCTTCGAAGAGGTGAAAAACCGCGCGGAGCGTTTCCGCAAAGAGCGCGAGCTTGAGCTCGAGGAAGTGCGCCAGCAGGCGGTAAACGAGGCGGAAAATTCGTTCGCCGATATGCGCCAGCGGTCGACCGAAGCCGCACGCCAGATGTGGGAACGATCCGAGCCGCTGCGCCAGGGCGCCAAGGATGTCGGCGAGGGATTGGCGCGGGCCTGGGTGGAACTCAGGGCCTCGTTCGGCAAGGCCGCGGGCCGGCTCAATACGGACACGAACGCAAACGGCCCGACCCCGGCCACGAGCGACGAACGCCACGAACGCACCTAGCCATTCCCGGCGCTTCGTCCGCGCACTCATGAATACTCTCGAACCGCCATGCCGGCCCCGGCGTGGCGGTTCTCAATTCTGTCATTCCGGCGCAAGCCGGAATCCAGAAAAACTTAGGAGCCTGCGGCCGCATGGGCGCGCTCGCGCGGCCCATCCGCCTCCTCACCCGCGCCGATCAGCTCGGCACGAACGAGTCCGCGCACCGAATTGCCGAGATAGATGCGGTCGGCGGCAAGCAAATCTTGCGGGGTGAGGATCGCCTCGCTCGCTGCCGCGCGCGGCAGATCGAGCAACTCCTCGCGCAACGTGCCGGGAAGAAGCCCGCAAGCGAGCGCCGGCGTGAACAGGCGCCCGTCGAGTTCGACAAAGAGATTGGTGCGCGAGCCTTCGGTGAGCTCGCCCTTGCTGTTGAGGAAGACGACCTCGTCGCAGCCGGTGAGCGCCTTCTGCCGCTCCAGCTCCTGTTCGTAGAACTGCCGGCGCGTGGTCTTGTGGTAGAAGAACGGGTCTTTCTCATCGAGACGCCGGTCCGAGATCGCGAAACGCCAGACCGTTTCCTTGGTCGGCAGCGTGATCGCGCTCGAGGTCACCGCGATGGCGCCGTCCTCGGCAAGCAAAAGCCGCACCAGCGCGACCGGCGCTTCGATGCGGGCGGCTTCCACTTCGAGCGCGGCAAGCACGGCCTCGCGGGAGAACGGGTAGGCGAAATGCGCCGCCGAGGATTGCAGCCGGGCGAGATGCCGCTCGAGCAGGTGGAAGCCATGCGCTTTCTCGAAGCGGATCGTCTCGATCAACTCGAAGGGGGGATCGAGCTTGGTAAGGAAGTTCGCCTTCAACAGACACTCGTCGAACTCGGATTCGACCTTGGAGTTGGCGACGATGCCGCTGCCGATGCCCATCTCACCCGCTCGACTTGCGAGCACGACGGTGCGGATCGCGACGTTGAACTGGGCGTCGCCGGAGGGCGCGATCAGGCCAATCGCGCCGGTATAGATGCCGCGCGGCTCACCCTCCAATTCGCGGATGATCTCCATGGCGCGAACCTTCGGCGCGCCGGTGACCGAGCCGCAAGGAAACAGCGCGCGCAGCATGTCTTTGAGCCCCATATCGGATCTGAGCTCGGCGACGATGCCGGAGGTCATCTGGTGCACCGAGCGATAGGTCTCGACCGTGAACAGGTCGGTGACCTCGACCGAGCCGATCTTGGCAACGCGGCTGAGATCGTTGCGCAGGAGATCGACAATCATGAGATTCTCGGCGCGCTGCTTTTCATCGACGGCGAGCCAGGTCTTGAGGCGGGCGTCTTCGCGTGGCGTGCGTCCCCTGGGCGCCGTGCCCTTCATCGGACGCGCCGAGATGTGCTTGCCCTCGCGGCGGAAGAAGAGTTCGGGCGAGAACGAAAGCACGTCGAGCGCGCCAGTGTGGATGAGGGCGCCGTAGGCCACGCGCTGCTTGCACCGAAGGGCCGCATAAAGCGCGACAGGATCGCCGGCAAAGTCGAAGCGATATTTCAGCGTGAGATTGATCTGATAGACATCGCCCGCGGCGATGTAGTCCTGCACCCTGGCGAAGGCGTCGTCATAGTCCTGGCGCGTCCAGGAAAGCTCGAGGCCGGAGATCGCGGCCTTTCCATCGGCGCCCCGCGACTGGAGCCAGGCGCGGGTGCCGGAATCGTCGAGCGGCTGAGGCGCACGGAAGAGCCCGAACCAGAGCAGAGGAACGCTTCCGTCGCCGGGCAAGAGGCGCTTGAGCTTCGGCTCGAGGCAATAGCCAAGCTCGTAGGCGAAGAAGCCCGCGGCATGGAGACCGGCCGCCAATCCGGCCTCGACCTCTCTGAGCGCGAACTCGACCTCGTCGGGCGTGTGGGCCACGACGATGCGCTCGGCGTCCGTGAAGAGCAGGCTGCGGCCGGCCGGAGTGAGGCTGTCGTCAAGAAGGACGTATCGTGAAGCGGTCATCGTGCAAGCCGGTCCTGCAACATCCGCATCGCAAAGGCATCGCTCATATGGGCGGTCGCGGCCGGCTCATGCAAGGATGAGCATCTCGCCCTTGCCGAGCACCGACATGTCGCCCATGAGCCTGCGGGCACGCGCGCCAAGATTGACGGGCTTGTCGTTGGCGCGGAGCCAATGTTCGAGAAGCCTGAGATAGTCGAATTCGAGCACGCCGCAATCGCCGAAGGTCGGCAAAATGTCCTTCGGCGGCTCCACGAAGATTAGAGAGCCGCGCCTCAAGCCAAATCCGGCATTGGCGCCGACGCGCCGCTTGAGGAGGATGGCCCCGGCGACCATGCGGCCGCCGGCATAGTCGCCGGCATCGCCGCCCACGATCACGAGCCCGCGCCGCATGCGCTCGCCAAGAAGCGATCCGGCATTGCCGCCGATCGTGAGCACGCCGCCCCTCATGCCCAGCGTTTCGCCGACATGGATGCCGCCGGCGCGCTCGCCGGCATCGCCCGCGATGGCGATACTGCCGCCCGCCATGCTGGCGCCGGCCAAAACGCCGGCATTGCCTTTGACCTCGATCTTGCCCTTCTTCATGCCGGCACCGAGATAGGCGCCGGCGTCGCCGTCGACGACAATCACGCCCTTCGTCATACCGGTGCCGATCTTGTCGCAGCGCGCGTCGGTACCGGCGAATCTCACGTCACTCGCGTCCTCGCCAGTGAGCCTGAAGGCGTCGCCGACGGCGAGCGGCACGCGCGTCGTCCCGATCGCGAGCGCTTCGATCTCCTTGGGCTTGAGCCCATCGAGCCGTTCCGGGAGGAGCGGCGCGAGGTCGAGCCGCTGGTCGGGCGCGCTCCTCAACTCGAAGGTCAGGGCGCTCACGCCACGATCTCCTTCAGATGGAAATGATGCGGACCGAGATTGCCGCCATAATTGCCGGCGGTGATGTGGGTGACGCCCGCCTCCGCGCCGCCCTCGACGATGGCATGGACGCCGGCGTGCATCGCCTTCCCAACCGCATCCTTGGTCAGCCCGTCGATGACGATCTCCATCACGGCCTCGACCCCGAGCGGAAGCTCGGTGTTGACCGCGGCTTTCAGCGTCGGGCAATAGGCGTCGTTGGTCGAGGCGATCTGGCCCTTGTATTTGGAGCCGACCTTCGAGCCCGAGCGCACAATCCCGCCCGGGAACGGCGTGATGACGCCCTCGATCTCACCGATGGCCTTGACCGCGCGCTCGCACGCGGCGAGCACGGCGGCGTGCGATTTGCCGAGCACGAGGAGATTGCCGCCGCCTACCGCCTTCTTGGTGAGGCCGGTGGTCGCCTCGCACAGGAACTCGCCGTCCATGACCGGGATGCGCCAGAACCGCCGGCCGCCCACCATCTTCGACATCTGCCAGCCGTCGCCGAAGAAGCGCAGCGACGCTCCGAGCTTCAGCTTTTTCTCGCCATCGAGTCCGGCGAAGCAGGCCGAGCCCGGGCTCGTCAGCACGCATTGACCGACCCGGTTGCGGAGCTGGCGTTGGAGCTTGTCGGTGTCCATGGTGAAGAGGAGAACGGCGACGCCGGGACGGCCGTCCAGCGTCTCGTCGGAGGTAAGCGTCCGCTCGATGCCCGCTTCAGCCCCGCAGGCGATCACCGAAGTGGCGAAGCCGGTCATGGTGCGGGCGGCGATCAGGGCCCATTCGAGGGAGGGCGCGGTGATGATGACCCGCGTGCCCACCATGGGAAAGGCCTCGGCGAACGTCTCGACGATGGTAACGCCCTTGAGCTTGAGATGAGACATCGCGGGGCGGGCCCCCTCCTCGGGAATTCAGCCGCGCACCATTAAACAGGTGGCCCTTGAGGCGCAAGCGCGGCCGGTTTAGGCAGGCATTTGCGGAGAAGGCGCGTGTCAGGCCTTGGGCTTGTCGTATTTGATGTAGGCGAAGCGCATGTCCTCAGCGGGGGTCCCTTCCAACGCGCTCCCTTCCTTGCCGGGCTGCCAGTGAACGACCTCTTCGATCTTCTTGGCTAGGGCGAAATCCTTGTCGGTGATGCCCTTAGCGGCGTGGTTCATGAGCCTCACCTCGACCCAGGCATACGAGGCCGTGATGTCCGGATGATGCCAGGCGGCCTCGGACAGATGGCCCACGGTGTTGATCACCATGAGCGTGCCCTTCCAGCTATTGGTGCGATATCGCCGCCTGATCCAGCCGCCCTCGAGGTACCAATGGGGCAGCTCCTTCTTGAGCCGCTCCTCAACTTCGGCATCGCTATAGGTGCGTTCGGCCGTTGCCATCGTCCTTCTCTTTTGAAAGAGTCACTCGACCTTCCCTTCAGCCGAAGCATAGCCAGAGGATTCGGGCCGATCAATGGAGCCCTTTCCCCCTCAATCGAGACGCGCAAGGGCACCGGGGCGCTCGCGCGAGGCGGCCGTCACCGCGACCGCGCGGCTTCATTTCGGCTTCCTCGATCCAAGCGGACGAAGCGCCCGCCCCTTCGGCTCGTTCGGGCTCTCGATTGATGCTCCGCGCACCCGGCTCGTGCTCTGCCGCGCCGAACGGCTCGCGGTGAGCGGACCCGAAGGCGAGCGCGCCGAGCGCTATCTCAGGCAAATCGCCGCGAGCTCAGGGATCGAAGCGCGTTACGGCCTCCGGATCGAGGAGGCGATCCCGACACATGCGGGGCTCGGCTCCGGCACGCAGCTCGCCCTTGCCGTAGGCTCCACATTCGCCGCCTTGGAAGGGCTCCCGCTCGAACCGCGCGAGATCGCGGCGCGGCTCGGACGGGGCGCGCGCTCGGGCATCGGCATCGCCACCTTCGCGCAAGGCGGTGCCGTGCTCGATGAGGGGCCGCGCGAGGGCAAGCTGCCGAAGCTCGCAAGCCGCGTTCCCTTCCCTCACTCCTGGCGGGTGCTCCTGATCTTCGATGCGGCGACGGAGGGGCTCGCCGGCGCGAGCGAGAGGGCGGCCTTCGAGACGCTCCCCGATGTTCCCGCAGGAGAGATCGAGGCGCTGTCGCGGGCCGTCACGCAAGGCGCGCTGCCCGCGCTCGCGGCGGGCGATTTCGCAGCCTTCTGCCGGCATGTCGGCGACCTGCAAGCGTGCATGGGCGCCTATTTCGCGCCTTGGCAAGGGGGCGCCTATGCAAGTCCGCGCGTCGCCGAGGCGCTCGGCTTCCTCCGCGACGAAGGGATCGTTGGGCTCGGGCAGAGTTCGTGGGGGCCGACCGGCTTCGCCTTCGTCGCGTCGCAGGCTCAAGGCGAGGTTCTGCTTGGGCGATTGCGGAATCGTTTCAAGCATCCCGTACTCAGCTTCGCGCTCGCGCGCGGCCGCAATGAGGGCACCAAGGTCGAAATCTCCGGCGAAGCGCGGTGAGAGGCTGCGCGGGCCACGGTTGATCTCGACATGCATCTTCATCGGAGCTTGGCCCGGCCGCCGATTGTGCTAAAGCGATGCCTCCGAGGGATCCGCGACGTGAGCCGCCAAACGGCCGAAGCGGGCTCAAGCCCACGACAGGGAGACGACAGAGGATGGGAAATCCGCGCATTCTGCACATGATCACGCCGCTCAAGCATATGAGCCCGTTCGACGTGAACATGGCGCTCGACGCCGGTTTCGATGCCGCCATTCCCTACACCAACGTAACCATCGAGGACGTGGCCGGTCTCGTGCAGGATGCGATCTTCTCGCGCGGCCCCGAGGGGGTGAAGCGCACCGGCGTCTTCATCGGCGGCAAGCGCGCCATGGAAGCGCTCGACATGTTGGACCGCGCCAAGAAGGCGATGGTGCCGCCCTTCGAGATTTCCGTGTTCGCCGACCCGGCGGGATCGTTCACGACGGCCGCGGCGATGGTCGCCTGCGCCAAGGAAGCGCTCAAGGACAAGTTCTCGACCACGCTCAAGGGCAAGCGCGTGGTTGTGTTCGGCGGAACCGGCGTCGTCGCCTTCGCCGCCGCGGTGATCTCCGCCATGGACGGCGCGTCGGCGATCCTCGTCGGTTACGACGGGCCTGAGCGCGTGCGCAGGCTCGCCGACGAAGCGCGCGCGCGGTTTGGCGTCGATGTCCGCTATGCCGACGGCAGCACGGAGGAGCAGAAATCGGCTCTGGCGCGCGAAGCCGACATTATTTTCTCGGCCGGACCCGCGGGGCGCAGGCTGGTGACGCTCGACCAGATGAAGGGTGCGAAACACCTGCTCGTGGCGACTGACGTGAATGCGGTGCCGCCGTCGGGCGTCGAGGGCGTCGGGGTGAACGATAACGCGAAGCCGATTGCCGGAACGGCGGTCGGTATCGGTGCGCTCGCGGTCGGCAATATCAAGTATCGGACCGAGGCCGGTCTGTTCAAACAGATGATCAATTCGGAAAAGCCACTCTACCTCGACTTTCGGGACGCTTACGCTCTTGCCCAAAAACTTGCCGCGTGAGGGCGGCTCGCTCCTGATCGCGAGCATTTCGGGGCGGTCGCTCGCCGTGGCCGCGCGGCGCGCGGGGTTTACGCCGCTCGTCGCCGATTTCTTCGCCGATGCCGATACGCAAGAAACGGCTCACGCCTGCCGGAAATTGACCGGCATCGGTCGCGGCTTCCGCTGGCAGAGCCTTTATCCCGCGCTTTCCGCCCTCGCCGAGCTTGCTCCCTCCCCCATTCTCGGTCTCGTTCATGGATCGGGGTTCGAGGATCGTCCGGAGCTGCTGAGGCTTATCGCCAAACGCTGGCCTCTGCTCGGGACCGCTGCCGCTACCGTCGCGCGCCTCAAATCGCCGGAAGATTTCTTCACGACGCTCGATCGCCTTGGCATTGCTCATCCGCCGACCCAACGCGAGCCTCCGGCGCGCGGCGGAACGTGGCTCGCCAAGAAGCGTGGCGGTGCCGGCGGCAGCCACATCGTGCCGAGCCGTCTCGCCAAGACCTCGGCCCAAATCTATTTTCAGGAGCGCGAAGCTGGGCGCGCCGTGTCGGCGCTGTTCGTCGCAAATGGCAGCGGCGCCCGCGTGCTCGGCTTCAGCGGGCAGTGGACTTCGCCCCGTCCCTCAAGTCCTTGGCGCTATGGCGGGGCCGTGTGTCCGGCACGCGTGTCTCCTCCGCTTGCGCGGAAGATGACGGCTTCTGTCAAGAAACTCGCGCGCGCTTATCCGATCAAAGGAATTGCCTCCGCCGACTTCCTCCTGCGCGACGAAGAACCCCTCCTGCTCGAGATCAATCCGCGTCCCGGTGCCACGCTCGACATCTTCGATCGCGGCAAGCGACCGCTGCTACGCTTGCATATGGAAGCGGTGCGGGAAGGCAAATTGCCGTCACGCGCGCTCAAGCTCCAAGGCGCCATGGCCTCGGCCATCGTCTATGCGGCACGGCGCTGGCAGGCGCCCGCAGGCGGAGCTTGGCCCGCTTGGGTTGGCGACCGGCCGAAGCCATCGGAATGGATCGACAAGAGCCGCCCGATATGCACTGTGTCGGCGCGCGCCGGCACGGTCGCCGGCGCGAGACGCTTGGCCGAAGCACGACGGCGTAAGATTTTACAATTGTTTCAAGCTACTAGCAGGGGAAACGCGAGTGAACGACACGGGAAGAAAAACGTCGCGGAGCGCGGCGAGAACCTGGGCGAGCGTCAACGCCAAGGCGGAACCCCTCGTCAAGGCGCTCATCGCTGATGCCGACGCGCTTCGCGTCGATGTGAGCGAGGGAACGCTCGGCGAGTGCCGGATCGATTGCGGCGTCAATGCCGTAGGCGGGCTCGAGGCCGGACGGCGGATCGCCGAGATTTGCCTCGGCGGCCTCGGCAGCGTGTCGCTCGCAGCGACCAACCCCGACAGCTCCTTGCCGTTCGTGGTGACGGTGCATACGTCGCAGCCGGTCCTCGCCTGCCTCGGCTCGCAATACGCCGGATGGAGCCTTTCGGCCGAGGACAACAAGGGCAAGAGATACAGCGTGCTCGGCTCAGGCCCTGCCCGCGCCATCGGGTCCTCCGAGAAGCTGTTCGACGAACTCGGCTATCGCGACAACGCGCCAAACGCCGTGCTCGTGCTCGAAGCCGATGGTCCGCCGCCGCCGGCGCTCGTCGAGAAGGTGGCGGAGGCCTGCAAGCTCAAGCCTAAGCGTCTCACCTTCGTCTATGCGCCAACCTCGAGCCTTGCCGGGACGGTGCAGATCGCGGCGCGCTGCCTTGAGGTTGCTCTGCACAAGGCGCATGAGCTGCATTTCCCGCTCGACGCCATCATCGACGGCATCGCCACCGCGCCGCTGCCTCCGCCCGCGCCCAGCTTCGTCGCCGCCATGGGACGCACCAACGACGCCATCATCTACGGCGGCCGCGCGCAGCTCTTCGTGTCGAGCGGCGCGGACGAGGCGAAGACGCTTGCCGAGACTCTGCCGAGCCTCAAATCCAAGGATTACGGCAGGCCCTTCGCCGACATTTTCGCGGCGGTCAAAGGCGATTTCTACGCGATCGACCGCTCGCTGTTCAGCCCGGCGATGGTCACGGTGACCTCGCTCAAGACCGGCGAGAGCTTCGAGGGCGGGCGCATCGACATGGCCGTGCTGTCGCGATCCTTCGCCTAAGGGTTATGAGCGCGCAAAGAGCCAACGACGCCGCCATCGTCATGTTCGGCGATGGCCGCGACTGGCATGGGCGGAGCCTTTCACGCGCCTTCAAGCGGCACGGGATCACGCCCCTCATCGCGCCGCTCAACCTTTGCCGCTTCTCGACCGAAACGGCGACCGGGCTCCATATCCCCGGTCTCGGCGGTCGTTTGCCCGAGGGCGCATTCGTCCGCTTCGTTCCGGGCGGCAGCTTCGAGGCGGTCACGCTCTATCTCGGCGTGCTGCATGCCTTGCGCGAGTTCGGCGTGACGGTGTGGAACGACGCACGCGCCATCGAGCGCTGCGTCGACAAATCGACGACGACCTTCTTTCTCCAGCGCGCCGGCCTGCCGACGCCCCGCACGTTTGCCGTTGCCAATCGCGCCGAGGCCGGGGCGATCGCTGCTTCCCTCATCGCCGAAGGCCACAAATTGGTGCAGAAGCCGCTCTTCGGAGCGCAAGGCAAGGGCTTGCGGCTTATTTCCTCGCTTGCCGATCTCGCCTCGCCCGAGGCGGTCGCCGGGGTCTATTATCTCCAGGAGTTCATACCGCCCGCGCAACGGCACCATCAGGATTGGCGCCTCTTGGTGTGCCGGGGTCGCGTTATCGCCGCCATGATCAGACACGGGTCGAGCTGGATCACCAATATCAAGCAGGGCGCGCGCGCCGAGGCCGCGATCGCGAGCCACGAGCTTGCCGATCTCGCGGTGAGAGCCGCCGCTTGCGTCGGCGCCGATTATGCCGGTGTCGATATCATCCAGGCCCCCGACGGCCGGTTCCTGGTGCTCGAAGTCAATTCGATGCCGGCCTGGAACGGACTTCAACGCGTCAGCTGGTTTCGCATCTCGGACCGGCTGGTCGATGCCTTCCTCGACGCCGCGCTCCCGTCCCGGCGTCGCGAAGGCCTAGAGGGCGCTTGAGCGCGCCGCTCAAGCCGGACGCGATCGCGCGCGCCTTCCTCGACGCTTGTCTTGCCGAGCTCGAGGCGTTGAAGCCCGGGAATGTGCATCGCTTCGGCGACGGCCACCGCATGACCGTCGCCGATTTCGTGGCGAGCGCCGAGGCGGCCGCGCCGCTTATCGCGCGCAAAGGCCCCAGCGTCGGCGAGCGCATCAGGCTTGCGGCCGAGGCGACGCGACTTGCGGCCGGGCAGAACACCAATCTCGGCATTATCCTGCTCGCGGCCCCGCTTGCCGCGGCCGCTCTCGACCGGGGCCAAGGAAGCCTCGCAGAAAGGCTCCGGCGCATTCTCGACGCGCTCACCGTCGAGGACGCGTGCGAGGCCTACCGCGCCATCCGCGAGACGAAGCCCGGCGGTCTCGGCGATGCTCCCGAGCACGATGTCGGCACCGAGCCGCAAGTGACCTTGCTTGAGGCGATGCGTGCGGCCCAGGGGCGCGACCGCATCGCCTGGAACTATGCAAACGGCTTTGCCGATATTTTCGAGCTCGGCCGCAAATGGCTGACACAGGGCCGCGAGCGCTGGGGCGACGGGCCTTGGGCCGTCACGCGCGTCTATCTCGGCTTTCTCGCCCACCTCCCCGATACGCTGATCGAGCGCAAATTCGGCGCTGCGAGCGCGGCGCTCGTACGCGAGGAGGCCGCCCCCATCGAGGCGAGCTTCACCGCGTGCCAAGCGCCGGACACGATGATCGCGCCCTTGATGGCCTTCGACCAGGCGCTCAAGGAGCGCGGACTTAATCCAGGCACATCGGCCGATTTGACCGTGGCGACGCTGCTCGCCTGGAATCTCAATCAGGCCAATTAAGGCCGGAAACCGAGGCGGCGCGGCAATAATCGACTTGCCCACGGTTCCGCCCCGGGCTTATGTTCACGCCGGCCGCACGCCTCTCGAGGAGTTGCGGACAAAGGCGTTTCGACAGCGGCATTCCTGCCGGCGCCTGCGAGATTGATTTCGATTGTATTAGCCCATCTAGGAGGGGGTTCATGCCCAAGATCAGTGGAGTTTGTGTCGGCGAGTCGCTTGTCGGTGACGGCAACGAAGTCGCTCATGTCGATTTGCTTCTCGGTCCGCGCGGCAGCGCCGTCGAGACGGCGTTCTGCAATGCCTTGACCAACAACAAGGACGGCTTCACCACCCTGCTCGCGGTGATCGCGCCGAACCTTCTCTGCAAACCCCCGACGATCCTCTACAACAAAGTCACGATCAAGGATGCGCGTCAGGCAGTGCAGATGTTCGGCCCAGCACAATATGCCGTGGCCAAGGCTGTCGCCGATTTCGTCGCCGAAGGCGTGATCCCCGCCAACGAGGCCGACGATCTCTTTGTCACCGTCGGCGTGTTCATTCACTGGGAAGCCAAGGACGACAAGAAGATCCAGGACTTCAACTATCGCGCCACCAAGGAAGCCCTCGCCCGCGCCGTCAAGGGCGAGCCGAAGGCCTCCGAAGTCACCGCGAAGAAGGACGCCGCGCACCATCCGTTCGCAGCCGGTTGAAAGGGAGAACCCCCAGGTCGGGGGCAACCCGGCAAATCAGGTGGTCCGGGCCCGATTCGGCGGTGGCTCCAAAAGCTGGGTTTCTGACGGATAGGCGCGTTCGCGCTTAGAGTTGTGATCGCCGCTCTCGCAAGAGGGCGGCGATCTCTTTTTGCGTGAGCGCGCCTTTGTGCAGCGCCGTCGCCACGAGCGCGCCGCTTGCGCCGGCCGCTTCGATGGCGGCGAGGTCGCCTGCGTCCCTGACGCCGCCAGCGGCGAAGATCGCGCGGCCTTTGCCCTTGGCGATGAGGGATTTGATCCCTTCGGTGTCGGGGCCCTGCCCGGTGCCGACGCGGCCGAGATTCATGACGATGATGCGGTCCGGCCACAAATCGGGATCGGCGAAGAGCGCGGCTGGACCTCTCGGTCCTTCAGCATCGAAATCGAGCGACAGCACGGTGGTTTGGCCGAACGCCTGTTTGATTTCCCGCCAATTGCCGGCGGTCTTGACACTCTCGCTGCCAATCACGAGCGTCGCATCGAGCGGCAGCCAGAAGCCGCAATCGTCCACGCCGGAGAAGCCGGCATCGATCCAGAGCGTGACGCCGGGAAGCGCATAGCCGAGAGCGCGCACGAGCTCGAAATTCGAGCCGCGTCCCATAATCGCATCGAGGTCCGCGACATAGAGAACGGACGAGAAGGTGGCGGCGAGAAGACCGCGGGCGACGGAGGCGGGATCGTCGGCTTGCCCGAACGGGCTTTCGACCGGCCGATATTCGGCGCGAGCTCCCGCCTTGGCATGAACTGTGACGCCGTCCTTGAGGTCGAGGGCCGGAATGACCGTGAACTCGCTCGACTTGCTCATTGTCTTCCATCCATAGCAGGAATTCGCGCGCATCGCCCAGCTTGACCGGGGAAGCCGCTCCTCATAGGGGTCAGACACCATCGCGAGGGGTTATGAACGCTGTGAATTCGGTGATCGGCTGGGACCTCGGCGGCGCAAATCTCAAGCTTGCCCGCATCGAAGGGCGCCGCGCCGTCGCGGTAAAGCAAGTCCCCTGCCCCCTGCGGCAGGACGCGAGCAAGTTCGATGCCGCGCTCGCCGAGGCGTTTCCGCTCTGCCCAACGGGAGCCCTGCATGCCGTCACCATGACGGGCGAGCTCTCGGACGTCTTCTCCGATCGCGCGGATGGCGTCGCCTATCTCGTCGAGATGATGCGGAAGGTTACGGACGGCGAGGCGATCTTCTATGGCGGGAGGGCGGGCTTTCTCGACGACATCGGCGCGGTCGAGCACATGAACGACGTGGCGTCGGCCAATTGGCATGCGAGCGGGAGCCTGATCGGCCGGTTTCTCCCCGAGGCTTTGCTGATCGATGCCGGCACCACGACCACGGACCTCGTTCCGGTCAAGGGCGGCGCCGTCGCTGCGAAAGGCTATACGGACGGCGAAAGGCTCGCCAAGCGCGAGCTTGTCTATACCGGGGTTGTGCGCACGCCGGTCATGGCGGTCGCGCGAAGCGCGCCGTTCAAGGGGCGCATGCAGGGCGCTGCAGCCGAACGCTTCGCGACGATGGCCGATGTGTGGCGTCTCCTCGGGGCGCTTCCCGCGGGCGCCGATCCCTACCCCACGCCCGATCTCAAAGGAAAGAGCACGCAAGAGAGCGCAACGAGGCTTGCCCGCATGCTCGGCCGCGATGCGACGCAAGCCGACCTCCTCGCCTATGTCGATGTCGCGCGCTATGTCGCCGATCGGCAGCGTGGCGAGATCGAAGCGGCGGCGCTCGCACTCATCGCCCAAGAGGGACCTGGCGGCCGAGGCTCCGGTAATCGGCGCCGGCTGCGGCCGTTTCATCGCCCGGCAGATTGCCGAGCGGCTAGGCCGTAACTATCGCGATTTCGCCGAAATCGTCGATTGCGCGCCGCAAGCGAGAGACATGGCGGCGACTTGCGCGCCCGCAGTCGCGGTCGGGCTGCTTGCCGCGCATGAACTCATTCTCGATGCGTGAGAAGGGTCGAGGTGAGCGCGCGGCGAGCGCGCCCACCTCTAAGCCGGTCTAGCGGGTCGCGATGGCGTGGTACAGCCACAATACGATGACGGCGCCGATCGTGGCGACGATCATGCTCCAAATGTTGAAGCCGGTGACGCCCGTTGCGCCGAAGGCGGTGAACAAATAGCCGCCAACAACCGCCCCGACGATGCCGAGCACGATATCAAGCAACAGGCCTTGGCCCGTGCCCACGTAAATCTTGCTGGCGATGAAGCCCGCGATCAGACCCAAGACAATCCAGGCAATGATCCCCATGAAGGACCTCTCTTGGCTGAATTCGGTTGAATGCCGATACGCTGTCAGGACATGAGCCGCATTACCTCCTGTCGGGTCGGAAGTCGACCATCAGGGGTAAGATTATCCACCACATTCGGAAGCATGCGTGCCAGCTCTGCGACGACTTGATCGCGCGTCAGGCCGGTGCGGCGGGACAGTTTATCGACGATATCTCCGCCCAGCGCCACGGAAATCTGGTCGGGTGCAACGTTCTTGTTCTTGCCGGCGCCGACCCAGGAGTCGACCGTATCGCCCAATCCCTTCTGCTGAAACTGCTTGATGAGGCCACCGAGCCCGTCGAGGACACTGCCGGGCGACGGATCCGGAATGGACTGCGGCGCCGGATCGGGCAGCATGGGCGCCTCGGGCGCTGGCTCTTGTTTCTTCCCGCCGAAATGGCGCGAAGCCAGCAGTGCAAGCAGAGCGATGATCAGGGGCTTTGCGACGCTGCCGCCGGGCACCGCGGGACCGCTGTCTGATCCGAAGATATTCTGCGCCATTTTGACCTCCTGTTTAGTACGTTACATAAACGCCTCGCCCCCCGGTTCGTTGCACCATTGCCCAGGCGGCGAAAATGCCACTAGGAGTTAGGGCGATGTTTTGCCGTTTCAAGCATCGCTTCGGGCAAACTTGAATAAAAGAGGAGCAAGTGCAGATGGAGACTCGGATGCGTCGCATTCTTACTCTCATGACGGTCGTTGCCGGCGGCAGCCTTTGTCTTGGCCTCTCATCGCATGACGCCGAAGCTTTGCCTTTGCCCATCATTTCGGCTCCTGTCGCGATGCCAAGCTCGGTCGCGAGCGTACAGTACTACACGCGCCGCCAGTGGCGCCGCCAAGGCCCGGTCGTGGCCGTTCCCAATGCCGATGTCGAGGTCGATGCCGACGCCCTCTCGCAAGGTGGTTCGAACCCGCCCGTCATCGCCATCGTTCCGGTTCGCCCGTCGAGTTGCGGGGAATTTCGCTATTGGGACGGCGATCGCTGCGTCGATGCGCGCTACAACAATCCCTATCTCGGCCCGCGCTAGCGCGCGCCCTTAAGGCGGTGTCTCGCCCGGGATTGGAATAGGCGCACGCTTGCGATCGACGCCGGTGATGCGGCCGAGATAGGAGGGTCCAGGAGCACCAAGCTCGGAGCTAGCGGCGGTGGATACCGGCTTGCGCCGCAATGACGATCTCAGCCGGGCGTTTGCTTGTAATGGTCCTCGATCTTCTCGACGAGCAGCCGCCAGGCTTCGTGCTCGCGCGGGCCTGCGGTCTTCTCCACCGCGATCTGCAAATATCCAAGCTCGCGCTCGATCTTCTCGCGCGGGAGCATATGCAGCCGGCTCGCGAGGATCGCGGCCTCGATCACCGCGCCTTGCGCGCGGTTGAAGCCCTTGAACGGGCCGTGGCTCGCCTCATGCACCACGCGGCAATGGAAGCGCGGCCTCTGCTCGTCCTCCTCGATGCGGGCCACCGCAAGCTCGACATGGGTCGGCGCGCCTTCGAGCACGGCGCCCGGAACATGGGCGGAGGGGCGCGTCGGCCAATCGCGCCGGCCGACCAGGCAGCCGGCGAAGACGAGAACGTCGTCGGTGAAATTGGCGACCGCGTAAGGCGTGGCGCTCAGATTGTCGAGCGTGGTCGAGGGCCGGAACGGCGCGATGATCCATCCCTCTTCCTCGGGGATCAGGCCGAGTGGCGCGACATGGACCCTGCCCTCTTCGCTGAGTGTGGTGACGATGCATTCCCGGATCATCGGCATGATGGCTTAGCTCTCGCTTATCACGAGGCTTCCCGCTTCCGCTTGGCGATTAGAGTGTGGCCGGCCGCCTTGAGTGCCGTCTTATCCTCGGCCGGCGCGTCGGCGGCAACGCCCCAATCGAGCGGCTCGTCCTGCGCGTAGCGCTTGGCCAATCTGAACGCGATTTCGGCCTTAGCAAGTTCCGTGCCAAGATAGAAGGCGTGCGCGCCGTCCGTCTCGACATCCACGCCGAGCTTAGGGAACAGAGAAAGCGCGTCCTGCGCCACGAGATGGCCGTCGCGGTTGTAGATATGGATACCGTCCTCGGCGATCTCGATGCGGAAATTCTTGTCGCGCACCTCGCGCGCGGCGGCGGCGATGTCGTCCGGCGTTTGCGGGAACGGCCGCCGCGCGTGCACCGTCAGAAGCCCGTCGGCGTAATCCTTCGGCAGATCTCCGTCGGCGCGGCTCGCATACATTATCCGCCGCGCGAGGTCATGCTCCTCGACCGTGCGGCGCGTATGCGGGCTCACCTGCACGATGAGCACGTTCTTGATGTGAAGCTCCGATGCGATGCCGAGCAGAACCGCGGTGACGCCGGTCGTGTCGGCGTCGGTCAGCTCCGTCAGATTGCCCGTGCCCATCAGCATCTCGGCATTGGGGCGCTCGCGCCTCACTTGCGCGTAGCGCTCCAAGGACCGCATGAAGCCGAAATTGATGGGATCGAGCACGGGATCGACGAGATAGGCGCGACCCTTGGCGTCGAGCGTGTCCATGGCGCGGTAGAGCGAGGCCATGTCGCCGTGCTCCTTGGGGATGAGCACCGGGATCGAAGCGACCTCATCGGTGATGGCGAGCGTGGATTCGTTGAGGCTGAGGAGGAAATCAGCGCCCGCCCGGCCGCCCCGCAGAAGTTCGCTCGCGTCGGCCGAATCCACGCTGACCTTGAAGCCCTCCTTTTTCAGCGCCGCGACCGCCTCTCCGAGATGGGGAAAGGGCGTGTCGGGAAGGCAGCCGAGATCGATCACGTCGGCTCCGGCCTTGGCATAGAAGCGCGCGCGTTCGAGGATCGCCTCGACGGCAAGCGCGGAGGCATCGACGATCTCGGCGAAGATCCTGATGTCGTATTTGCTCATGTCGGAGGCTTTCCGCGCCCGGCCGAAATAGAGCGGGATGTCCTTGAGCTCGTCAGGTCCGCGTAGGAAGGGCACGCCGAAGCGTTCGCCCAGGCGGTCGATGTCGGCGCGGCAGCGGCCGGGCAGCATGACCTTGTCGGCGGCGATGGGGCTCGGCAGGCGCCTCATGATGATGTCCTCGGTCATCAGCGCCGCGACCTTGACGCCGATATCGAGCACCTTCCAGTCGAAGCTCGCCGTCATGGTGTGGAGCACCGCTTCGAGCCGGGCTCGCGCCAGATGTCCGGTCAGGAACAGGATGCTCTCGGCCATTCGCCTCTCGCGCGGTTCAACCGTGCCGTTCTAACCCGCTCTTCGCGCCGCGTCATTCCCGGGAACGCGAGCATGGTAACGACTTAAACGATCGAGGCGGCGAAGCCGGTCGCCCCGGCGTCCTTGGCGGCAAGGACGGCGGCGAAGCCTTTCTGGTCGCCGAGGCCGAGCAGGAAGGCCGGCACGCCGGAGTCTTTCAGCATCTCCGGGAAGGCCGCATCGACGATCCCGGCTTGAGCGAGTTCTTGCGCGACCGCATGGCCGCCCTGGCGCCGAACGGATTTCACCAGAAAGCAGCGCGACGCGCCGATCCTCGCCGCGAGCCAGAGCGCAAGACTGTCGGAGGTAAGGCGCCAGGATTCCTCGATATCGCCACGCCCGGCGACGAGGCCGTAAGGGGCCCAGACCGCCACGTCGCCTCGCTGGAGCACCGCGCGAAGCTCGGCGTCGGTCGTGCCGACGGCAAAGCCCTGGGCCAAGCCCACGACGGCCCAGGCTAGCTGATCCATGGCGAGAAGCGCCATACGGTGGGCCGCGCGATCGTCGAAGCCGAGCGCGGCCTGGCAGCTTCGCACCTCATCGGCCAAAGCTCCTCCCCCCGGAACCACGACAATCGGATGCGCCGCCGCTGCGATCGCTTCGAGCCAGGCGGCAAGCTCGCCCGAGCGAACGACGCTTCCGCCGAGCTTGACGACGACCAACCGCGTTTCGCCGGGGCCTTGCGCAAGCGAGGTCAGCTCGCGCGGAAGCGGGCGCGTCATCGCTCAGAGGTTTCCCTTAGTGCGAACGATTTCGACGCCGACGGCACCGGGCTCCTTGTCGAGCTTTTCGATCTTCACCACGACACGGGCCGCGCGCGGATGAGCGAAACAGTGGCGCGCAACCTCCTCGGCCAGGGTCTCGACCAGGTTGATATGGCCGCGGGCGACGACGCCTTTGATGCCTGCGATGATCGTGTCGTAGTCGAAGGTGCGGCCGATATCGTCTTCGAGCGCGCGCGTGACCGGCGTCAGATCGACATCGACCGAGAAGCGGACGCGCTGGGTCGCGCCCTTCTCATAGTGATGCACCCCGATTTCGATATCGAGCACGAGATCGTGCATGAACACGCGGTCCAGCACCCGCGCTTCTTCAGGCGCGGCACTCGGCGCAACTTGCCTCAATTTCGGCTCGACCATGATCAGGCTCCTTGAAGCGCTCTAGGCCATCCCTAGCATAAAGCGAGCCGGGCAAGATCGGGCAAGTTTGCTTCGCGGGAAACGCCGCGGCCTTTCGGGATCAAGGCCCTGATGCGGGCGAGCCGCACGGGATCGAGTGGCTCACCCCGCCTGCCCTCGCGGCAGAGCGCTCCGCGGAAGCCGAGAAGGTCGGGGCCGAGGGTAAGGAGTACCGGCACGTCGCCCGCATGAAGCGATCCGGCAAGACCGATCGCGAGCCCTTTCGCCCGCGCCGACGAGATCAGAGCTCGAAGCCCTTCCGGCGAGACAAACTCTGGCAGCGAGACGCCGCGCTTGCCCAAAGTGTCGAGCATGAGTTCCCACGGCCCCGATCCGGCCCGCGAGCGTGACGGCATCGAACTCCGGCAAAGCATCGGCGAACAGAACGAGGATCAGCCGGATGTGGGGCGTGAACCGCGCGAGCCCCTGCAAAGCGCGTCCTGCGTCGCCCTCCGGGAAGAGACCGAGCTTGACGTAGTCGACGCCGCGCGAAGCCGTCGCGAGCACCGCGGCGCGAACGGCCGTCTCCTCGAGCGGAAGGTCGCCGACAGTCGCGCTGACAGGGACACGGCCGCCGATCGCCCTGACGCAAGCCTCGATCGTCTCGGGCGCGAGAGCGCCGAGAGCGCCCTCGTCGGGGTCCTTGAGATCGACGATATCGGCGCCGGCGCCGATTGCCAATTCGGCTTCGGCGACATCGCACACGCTTGCCAAAAAAAGAGTGCCGCCGGCGTCCGGCAGACAGTCGGACTTGGACATCAGCGGAACAGCCAATTGAACATGCCGCCGCCGCCTCCGCCGCCGCCGCCGCCGCCGCCTCGGCGCGCCGCGCGCCGGCTCTCGGAAGGCGCGGCGCCAGGCCGCTCGAAGCCCCAGAAATCGTCGCGTGCCACAGGCGCCCTCTGCCGTGCCTTGCGAAGCTGGATCTCGTTGGCGTTCCCGTCGGGGTCGGTCACGACCACGGACACGGCCTGCCAATTCCATTGGGCGGTCGCCTCGCCCCAGGCATGAGGCTCCACCGCGATGACCTTGTTGGCGCGCGTATCGATGATGGCGACATATTCGAGGCTGGTAGCGGCGCTGTCGCCAAAATCGCCGGCATAGTATTTCAAGAGACCGATGCCGGTGAGAGCGTCCTTGAGCTGCTTCCACTCCAGGATCTTCGGCGTGCCGGTGCCGAACATTTCGAGTTCGGTCCGGATCGGGGGGTATTTCGGATTGCTCGCGATATAGCGTCCGGGCTGCGGTTCCTTGATTACCCAACCCGCGACCGGCTCGCCGAGAACGCGACCCTCCTCGGCAGGCACCTCTTGCTTGAGGCGCTGAAGCGCCTCGCGGCTTTCGGACTGGAACGGGTCCTGGGCAAGGGCGGCGCGGTAATCGGCAATCGCTTCGTCGGGACGCTGCAGCGCCTCGTAGATATTGCCGCGCACGCGTAAGGCCAAGGGATCGGTCGCGGCAAGCTGAAGGGCCTGGGTCACGTCATAGAGCGCGTCGTCATTGGTCTCGGCTTGAAGCTTCGCCGAGGCGCGCATGGCGTAGGCCCGCACGTTCTGAGGATCGAGCTCGATGGCGCGGTTCAGATCGCCGAAGGCATCGTCGGAACGTCTCGCCTGGATAAACACGATGGCGCGCTCGATATAGGCATCGACCAGGTCGGGTTTGCTCTCGATGACCTTGTTGAGATCGTCGAGGGCGAAATTGAGCTTCTTGTCGCCCGTATGGGCCCGGGCGCGTAAGAAGAGAATGTCGGGATTCGGCACGTCGGGTTCGAGCGTGAGGACCTGGGTGGCGTCGGCCACCGCCTCGCGGTACATGCCGAGCGCCAGATACGCATCGGCGCGGTGGCGATAGGCGGCCACGTATCTCGGATTGAGGCCGATGGCGCGGCTCAAGTCGCGCACGGCGGCGTGGTAGCGTTTCAACTCGGCATGGGCCATGCCGCGACCGTTGAACGGCACCGCGCTCCGCGGCATTAGCTCGACGGCCTTGCGAAAATCCTGAAAGGCAAGATTGTGCTGGCCGAGCGCCACGCGGGCATTGCCGCGATTGTTGTAGGCGGCACCGTAATTGGGCGAAAGCGCAATCGCCCGGTCGAAGTCCTTCACCGCCTCGTCCGGATGGCCCAAATCCATGAGCGAGTTGCCGCGATTGTTGTAGACGGCGGCATTGTCGGGCGAGAGCTGGATCGAGGTGTTGAAATCGTCGATTGCCGCCTTGGTATTGTTCGCGCGCCACTTGGCGACGCCGCGATCGGCATAGATACCCGCCTTGATGAAGTCGGCCATCTCGGGCGCGGCAAGGGCCTCGTCATAGGTGGCGATCGCCTTATCGTATTGCCCGCGCATCATCGCCGCCGCCGCTTCGCGCGCGCGCAAGAGCGTCAGGTCCTCGGCGAGCGCAGGGGACGCGGCACCGGCGAGGAAGCCCGAAAGCAGCAAGCAAAGTCGGAACTGCGAACGGTTCATGGCGATGGTCAGGCGGCTCTCCCCCAGAGCGTCCGCTCCATGTGGTTCATAAGGCCGGACTGTGTCAACAAAGGGTCACCCGGTTGGGGCCGGTCCTTCAGTTTTAGCCGATCCTCTCAGGTCGCGAAGCACCTTTGGCAATGTCTCGGGCAGGTCCTCGGCGATCAGTCCCGGGCCGAAGGCGACGGCCGCAGCCCCGTGCAGCCACACGGCGGCGCTTGCCGCTTCGAAGGCGGGCATGGCTTGAGCGAGGAGCCCGAGAATCATACCTGCAAGCACGTCGCCGGTCCCCGCGGTCGCCAGGAACGGGCTCGTCATAGCGTTGATCGAGGCGGCGCCATCGGGTGCCGCGACCACTGTGTCAGCGCCCTTCAGCACGAGGATTGCGCCCGCGCGGGCGGCCCCCATCCGCGCCCGCTCGAGTTTCGACATGGCGTCGAGATCAGGGAACAGGCGTGCGAACTCTCCGTCGTGCGGCGTGAGCACGACGGGGCCCGCGCGCCCGGCAATCCCCGCGAAGAGCCCACCAGGCTCTTCGGCGAAGGACGTGAGGGCATCGGCGTCGAGCACGGCCGCGGCATCGGAGCGAAGCGCCGCCAGGACCATTTCCTTGGTGCTTTCGCCGACGCCCGCGCCCGGGCCGATCAGGACGGCGTTCTTGCGCCGGTCGGAAAGGAGGGTTGCGAGCCCGCGCGCATCGCCGGCCTCGCGCACCATGATCGCCGTCAGCTGCGCGGCATTGACTTCAAGCGCGTCGCGGGGCGACGCAACCGTGACGAGCCCTGCACCGATGCGGAGCGCGCCGCGCGCACCGAGCCGCGCGGCTCCGGTGCAATAGACCGGTCCCGACACGACGACCGCGTGTCCGCGCGCGTATTTGTGGCTCGTGGGTCCGGGCCAGGGAAACTTGGCGCGCCAGAGCGCGAGCTCATTGGTGAAGGTCTTGGGTGCAATCGTGCCGAGAACGCTCGCCGGAATTCCGATATCGGCGAGCCTCACCTCGCCGCAATGGAGCCGTCCCGGCAAGAGAAAGTGGCCCGGCTTCAGGCGAAAGAACGTGACGGTGGCCGTTGCGCGAATGGCCGTTCCCCTCACCTCGCCCGTCGTGCCGTCGATGCCGCTCGGCACGTCGATGGCAATCACGGGAAGGTTCGACGCGTTGACGCTCTCGATCAGGCGCGCGAGCTTGCCCTCGATCGGGCGGGCCAACCCTACGCCGAACAGGCCGTCAACCACGACATCCGCGCCCCCGAGCAGGGCGGCATCGAGCGGTTCCCGCGTCCCCTCATAGCGCCCGGCCATTGCGGATGCATCGGCCGGCAGGCGCGCTTCGTCGCCATCGAAGCCGAGCCTGACGCTGTAACCTCGCTCCTGGAGGTAGCGCGCGGCGACGAAACCGTCGCCGCCGTTATTGCCGGGACCGCACAAGACGGCGACGTTTCCCAGCGTCGGGAAACCGCCGCGCGACCTCCTCGGCAACGGCGCGGCCGGCATTCTCCATGAGGGTCGCGCCGGCGACGCCGCCCGCGACGGAGAGCGTGTCGGCGCGCCCCATTTCCTCCGCCGTCAGAAGCTCAAGCATTGGTCTCTCCGCGGGTCATGAACGCTTTCCGCCAGGAACCGGACACTCACGATAAAGAATTGGAAATCTGCTTATTTTTTGTGCATAGAGTTCACGGCTTGAGCATTCATCCGTTTCCCGCCGCAGGCACATTCCGCTCAACTCCTACAAGGTTTTGAAACGTAACGTAAAACTGGCCCCTTGAGGATTGGCATGGGGCATGCTTTGGCTGGGCGTCGGTTTGGCGAAATACGGACGGAAGGGCGCGGGCCAGAAGCCGTTCTTTTCTGTTCCGGGGAGGTTCACGAGAACAATGAAAAAGATCGAAGCGATCATCAAGCCCTTCAAGCTTGATGAGGTGAAAGAGGCCCTGCAGGAAATCGGTCTTCAAGGCATCACCGTGACCGAGGCCAAGGGCTTCGGACGCCAGAAGGGCCACACCGAGCTCTATCGCGGCGCCGAGTATGTCGTGGACTTTCTCCCCAAGGTGAAGCTCGAGCTCGTGCTCGGCGACAATATGGTGGAGAAGGCGATCGACGCGATCATCGCCTCGGCCAAGACCGGCCGCATCGGCGACGGGAAGATCTTCGTGTCGAATGTGGAAGAGGCCGTGCGCATCCGGACCGGCGAGACCGGGAACGACGCCATCTGAGGAGCCTTGAGGCCGGCTTGAGCCGGCGGGATCGAGTTTTCGCCGCCGCAGGAATCGGCGGCATTTCATAACCCAATGACAGGGGAGAACGATGTCCGACGCCAAGAGTGTGACGAAAAAAATCAAGGACGAAGATATTCAGTTCGTGGATTTGCGCTTCACCGATCCGCGCGGAAAGATGCAGCACGTGACCATGGACGCGAAGATCATGGACGAGGACGCCTTCACCGACGGCATCATGTTCGACGGGTCCTCGATCGCGGGCTGGAAGGTCATTAACGAGTCGGACATGAAGCTCATGCCTGACCCGAGCTCGGCGGTGAAGGACCCGTTCTTCGCCATGAACACGCTCGCCATTTTCTGCGACGTGCTCGAGCCCTTGACCAACGAGCCTTATGAGCGCGATCCGCGCTCGATCGCCGGCAAGGCGCAAGCCTATCTGAAGCAGACCGGCGTCGGCGATACCGCGGTGTTCGGCCCCGAGGCCGAGTTCTTCGTGTTCGACGATGTCCGCTTCGCCGCCGAGCCGTTCAACTGCATGTACAAGATCGACTCGATGGAGCTGCCGACCAACACCGACACCGAGTACGAGATGGGCAATCTCGGGCACCGGCCGCGCACCAAAGGCGGCTATTTCCCGGTGCCGCCGGTCGAACTCGGCGCAGGACCTGCGCTCGGAGATGCTGGCGACGATGGCCGATATGGGCGTCATCACCGAGAAGCATCACCACGAAGTGGGCGCCGCTCAGCACGAGCTCGGCATCAAGTTCGGCCCGCTGGTGAAGACCGCGGACGCCATGCAGATCTACAAATACGTCATCCACCAAGTGGCGCAGGCCTACGGCAAGACCGCCTGCTTCATGCCGAAGCCGGTCTATGGCGATAATGGGTCGGGCATGCATACCCACCAATCGATCTGGAAGGGGTCGACCCCGGTCTTTGCCGGCGACAAATATGCCGACCTCTCGCCGGCGGCGCTGCACTACATCGCCGGCATCTTGAAGCACGCCAAAGCGCTGAACGCCTTCACCAACCCGACCACCAATTCCTACAAGCGTCTGGTGCCGGGCTACGAGGCGCCGGTGCTGCTCGCCTATTCCTCGCGCAACCGCTCGGCCTCATGCCGCATTCCGCTCGGCTCGGGACCGAAGGCCAAGCGTGTCGAGGTGCGCTTCCCCGATCCCGCGGCCAATCCGTATCTCGCTTTCGCGGCCATGCTCATGGCCGGTCTTGATGGGATCGAGAACAAGCTCAACCCGGGCGATCCGATCGACAAGAACCTCTACGACTTGCCGCCGGAGGAACTGGAGAAGGTGCCGACCGTGTGCGGTTCGCTGCGCCAGGCCTGCGAAGAGCTCGACAAGGACCGCGCCTTCCTCAAAAAGGGCAACGTCTTCACCGATGACGCGATCGACGCCTATCTCGAGCTGAAGATGGAGGAGGTGGAACGCTTCGAGATATTCCCCCACCCCATCGAGTTCGACATGTATTACAGCATCTAAGGCCGAATACATTTCGCCAAAAAGTTGGGGCGGCCAACTCGCATGGGTGGCCGCCCCTACCTTTGAGCCCGATCTGCTGAACCTTCGTCCGCACTCCCCCGTCGTTGCGGCAGGAAGGTCCCCGCCAGGCTCCCCCAAATCCGGATCGCTTACATCAGCACATACGCCGCGTAGAGCAGCCCTCCGCCCAGGATCAGGTAGATCCAATGCTTGTGCTGTTCGTACCAGCTATCGACCATCGGCGGTCTCCCCAAGACCAGGAACCGCCCGAGCGAAAACGTCATGAGCGCGGCGACGACCGCCAGCAGCCCAAGGAAGAGGCCCTGCTCGCCTCCCACCTGCTCCGCATCGGCTAGGAGCCATTGACCGTTGCTTGCGCCAACGGTGACGAGGGCCCAGATCGAGGCCGCTCCAAGCGCCGCCAAGGCTGCGTAACGGATCACCATCGTAACCAACTCCCCCGCTTTTGAAACGAATTTTGCGGGGCGCCCGTAAAGAAACGGGAAAGCGGTAGACTTAAGAGAGGGTTAACGCCGGCTCTGGGCAGAACGCGCAATCGATCCGAGATCAGGCGGCCTTCCACTTGATCGAGCAGCCGATCGAGGGGATCTGCTGGCGGGGGCCGTGCCCGGTCAGCGCGACCTCCTTCATCGCCTGGAAGAGATCGCGGCGGACGCCCTCGGGCGCCGCCTCTTTCCGGCTCTCATCGAGGCGTCCGCGATATTGCAGCTCGAGCTTAGAATTGAAGCCGAAGAAATCGGGCGTGCAGGCGGCGTCGTAGGCGCGGGCGACCGCCTGGCTCTCGTCATAGAGATAGGGAAAGGTGAAGCCGTGCGCCGCGGCAAAGCGTTTCATGTTGTCGAAGGAGTCCTCGGGGTAGTCCGCGGCGTCGTTGGAGGAGATGGCGACGGCGCTGACGCCGAGACCGCGCAGCTCGTCGACATCGCGCACGATGCGGCCGATCACCGCCTTCACGTAAGGGCAGTGATTGCAAATGAACATCACCAGCGTGCCGTTAGGCCCTTTCAACTGGTCGAGGCTGTAGGTCTTGCCGTCTACGCCGGGAAGGCGAAACGGGGACGCCTTCCAACCGAAATCGCAAATTGGCGTTTCCGCCGCCATCCTGCCGTTCCTTTTCGCAAATCTGTTACGGTGGAGGCGTAAATTTCTCGCCCCACCCAGGACTGGCATATGGCGAAAACCGACGGCTTCTGCAACAGGGCCGAGGCGTACGAGGCGCATGACAATGTGCCCCTCAGCCCCGCGCAAGGCGACACGATCGGCGACCTCATCTTGCGGCGCTATAGCCGCCGCGCCGTGCTGCGCGGCACGCTCGGCGCGGCAGCAGGCGCGGCGCTGTTCGGGCCTTCCCTTCTCGCTTTGTCGGCGGCGCACGCCGCTGACGAGGCCGATCGCTTCGCGTTTACGGAAGTCGCGGCCGGCGTCGACGGCACCCACCATGTCGCCGAAGGCTACCGGGCCGACGTGCTGCTCCGCTGGGGCGATCCGCTCTTTTCCGACTCGCCTCCGTTCGATCCGTTGCGGCAGAGCACCGAGGCGCAGCTGAAGCAGTTCGGCTACAACAACGACTACATCGCCTTCTTCCCGCTCGATGCGACGGGCCGGCGCGGCCTCCTTTGCATCAACCACGAATACACGAACGAAGAGGTCATGTTCCCCGGCATCGCCCGCCAGGACTTGATCTGCTTTCCCGACATGACGGCCGAGCTTGTCGCGATCGAGATGGCGGCGCATGGCGTCAGCATCGTCGAGATCGCGCGCGGGGAAGAGGGCTGGCGCCCCGTCCTCGACAGCAAATACAACCGCCGCATCAGCCCAACCAACACGGCAATGACCGTCGATGGGCCTGCGGCGGGACACGCGCGGATGCAGACGAGCGCCGACCCGTCGGGCCGCAACATTCTCGGCACGCTCAACAATTGTGCCGGCGGCGTGACGCCGTGGGGCACCTACCTCACCGCCGAGGAGAATTTTCACGGCTATTTCTGGAGCGCGCTTTGCGCCGAAGGCGGCAAGGTGCCCGGAGGTCTCGGCGGCGCACAGGCGAAGAGCTACGAGCGCTACGGCGTGCCCGGCCTGTGGCAGGCCTGGGGCAAGTTCGTCGATCGCTTCAACGTTGACAAGGAGCCGAACGAGCCGAACCGTTTTGGTTGGATCGTCGAGATCGACCCGTTCGATCCGGCTTCCGTGCCGGTGAAGCACACCGCGCTCGGCCGCTTCTGCCACGAAGGCGCGGAGTGCCTTGTCAACAAAGACGGCCGTGTCGTCGTCTATTGCGGCGACGACGCCCGCTTCGACTATGTGTATCGCTTCGTCTCGAAGGGGACATTCGATCCGGACGATCAGGCCGCGAACAGGCGGCTTATGTCGGACGGAACGCTGTCGGTCGCGCGGTTCGACGCCGACGGCAGCGTCACGTGGCTCCCGCTCGTGTTCGGACAAGGCCCGCTTATCCCGGAAAGCGGCTTTGCCGATCAGGGCGACGTGGTCATCGATGCGCGCATCGCCGCCGACCTGCTCGGCGCCACGCGCATGGACCGGCCCGAGGACGTGCAGCCGAACCTCGTCACCGGCCGCGTCTATGTGATGCTGACCAACAACAAGGACCGCAAGGCGGGGGAAGAAGACGCGGCCAATCCGCGCGCCGACAATGTGCTCGGCCATATCATCGAGATGACTCCGCCTGACGGCGACCACGCGGCCGATCGTTTCGCTTGGGACTTGCTGGTCCGCTGCGGCGATCCTTCGGTCGCTTCGGTCGGCGCGTTGTGGAACCCGGCGACCTCCGAAAACGGCTGGTTCGCCTGCCCCGACAATTCCGCGGTCGATACGCAAGGGCGCCTGTGGATTTCAACCGACCAGGGCGAGCCCTGGCCCACTGGGCGGGCCGACGGCCTCTATGCGCTCGAAACGGAGGGCGCTCGGCGGCGCACGGGAAAGCTCTTCTTCCGGTGTCCGGTCGGCGCCGAGATGTGCGGCCCTTGCTTCACCCCGGACCAGGAAACGCTGTTCGTCGCCGTTCAGCACCCGGGCGCCGACGCCACCGACCGCTACAAGGGCTTCGAACGGGCTTCGACCTTCGCCGATCCCGCCACGCGCTGGCCGGACTTCGATCCGAACATGCCGCCGAGGCCTTCGGTGCTCGTCATCACCAAGATCGGCGGCGGCAAGATCGCTTGAGCTTCGGCCGGTTTTCTCGCTCTTGAAAAAGCCGCAAGCGCGTGCGAGCTAGATTCGTTCCCTGTACCCGTAGAGATTCGTGGAGCTCCTGGGTGTCGAAACGACCCATGCGCAAAGCCGCCGCATCGCGCGACCTGTTTGCCGAGGACGCGCCGAAAAAGGCGGCGGCCAAGCCGTCGAAGCTGCAAGGCCGGCCCGCGTCGCGCACGGCCGAGGACTACACCGCCGCCGATATCGAGGTGCTGGAAGGGCTTGAGCCCGTGCGCCGGCGTCCCGGCATGTATATCGGCGGCACCGACGAAAAGGCGATGCACCACCTCTTCGCCGAGGTGCTCGACAACGCCATGGACGAGGCGGTGGCGGGTTGCGCCGACCATATCGGGGTCGCGTTCGAGGAAGACGGCTTTCTAACCGTGACGGATAACGGCCGGGGCATACCCGTGGACCCGCATCCCAAGTTCAAGAAGAAGTCCGCGCTCGAAATCATCATGACGACGCTGCACGCGGGCGGCAAATTCAACTCCAAGGTCTATGAGACGAGCGGCGGCCTGCACGGCGTCGGCGTCTCGGTCGCGAACGCGCTGTCGGAGACGATGGAGGTCGAGGTCGCGCGCGGGCAGAAGCTCTATCGGCAGAGCTATACGCGCGGGGTCCCGGACGGCCCTGTCAAAAGTCTCGGCGCGATCAAGAACCGGCGCGGCACGCGCGTCCGCTTCAGGCCGGACCCAAAGATCTTCGGCAAGGGCGCCGCCTTCAAGCCTTCGCGCCTCTTTCGCATGGCCCGTTCGAAGGCCTATCTCTTCCGCGGCGTCGAGATCAGATGGTCATGCGCCAAGGCGCTGCTCATCGGCGACAGCGAGACGCCCGAGAGCGCCCTCTTTCACTTCCCCGGAGGGCTCAAGGATTTCTTGGCAAGCCGCATCGAAGGCCAGGAGACCGTCACCAAGGACGTGTTCGTGGGACGGATCGAGAAGACCGAGGGCTCCGCTTCCGTCGAATGGGCGATCGCCTGGATCGCGAGCGACGACGGCTTCTTGAGCTCCTATTGCAACACCGTGCCGACCCCCGACGGGGGCACGCATGAAGCGGGCTTGCGCGCGGCGCTGACCAAGAGCCTGCGCGACTATGGCGAGCTTACCGGCCACAAGCGCGTCGGCCAGGTGACGGCCGACGACGTGCTCGGCACCGGCGCCGCCATGCTCTCGGTCTTCATCCGCGAGCCCGAGTTCCAGGGCCAGACCAAGGACAGGCTGTCGAGCCCCGAGGCCGCCCGCATCGTCGAGAGCGTCGTGCGCGATGCCTTCGACCATTGGCTGACAGGCAACCCGTCGCAGGCGAACCGCCTGCTCGATTGGGTGGTGGACCGCTCCGAAGACCGCCTCCGCCGCAAGAAAGAAAAAGAAATCGGCCGGCAGACGGCGACGCGGCGTTTGCGGCTCCCCGGCAAGCTCGCCGATTGCGCGGTGAGCGGCGCTCAGGGCACCGAGATCTTCATCGTCGAGGGCGACTCGGCCGGAGGCTCCGCCAAGCAGGCGCGCGACCGCGCCACGCAAGCCGTGCTGCCGCTCCGTGGCAAGATCCTGAACGTCGCAAGCGCAAGCTCGACCAAGCTCGCCGACAACCAGCTGTTGAGCGACCTGGTTCAGGCGCTCGGCTGCGGCACCGGCGCCCGCTATCGCGAAGAGGATTTGCGCTACGAGAAGGTCGTGGTGATGACCGACGCCGATGTCGACGGCGCCCATATCGCCTCGCTCCTCATCACCTTCTTCTATCGCGAGTTGCGCGGGCTAATCGAAGGCGGGCATCTCTATCTCGCCGTGCCACCGCTCTATCGCCTGAGCCAGGGCGCCAAGACACTTTATGCCCGCAACGACGCGCACAAGGACGAATTGATGCGGAAAGAGTTCAACGGCAAGGGCAAGGTCGACGTGTCGCGCTTCAAGGGCTTGGGCGAGATGCTGCCGAAGCAACTGAAGGAGACCACGATGGACCCGAAGGCGCGCATTCTCTTGAAAGTCGAGATCGACGACGACGACAAGGGTACGGCCAAGCGGGTCGATCAGTTGATGGGCAACAATCCCGAAGCGCGCTTCCGCTTCATCCAGGAGCGGGCGGAATTCGCGAAGCCCGACGCGCTGGATATTTGAGCTAGAGCCAGCGCGGCACGCGCGCCTTGTATTTGCGGTAGGCGTCGCCGAACTTGCGTTCGAGATACGCCTCTTCGGCCAAGACCACGCCGCGCTGCAAGATCAGCAGCACCGGGATCAAGAGCAGCAGCACCCACATGCTGGTCAGCACGATGGCGAAGCCGAAATAAGCGAGCACGAAGCCGATATAGATCGGGTTCCGGGTGAAGCGATAAGGCCCGGTGACGACGAGCGCGGTTGAAGGTTCCACCGGCACGACGCTCGTGCCGGCAAGACGGAACCTGCGGACCGAAAGGGCGACGAGCACAAACCCGAGCGCCACGAAGATCAGCCCCACGGTGAGAGCGAGTCCGTTCGCCGATCCGAGCCCCGGCCCGATCGGCATGACGTAGCTCAGAAGCGCACCCGCTACGAGCGCGCCGAGAAACAGGAGCGGCGGCATGATCGCCACTTCGGCGTGATCGTTGGCGTTCATCGCTTTGCCGCCCTTTTCCCGGCTGCCCCGGCCAAGAAGGCCATGCATCGCCTATTCGTCATCAAAACTTAATCCGGGCGCCCGGCAAAATTGCCTCTTGCGTCCCCTGACTTGGCCCCTTATTTGAGTGCCAAGCAATAGCAGGGAATAATCCTCGCATCGCTTCAGTCATATCTTGCACAAGGCCTGCGAATCGTTGCAGCAAATATTTGTGCCTAAAGAAAGAAATACGCGTGGCGCAAAAGCCGCGCGGAAATTAGCTAACGCATGAGCTTTTCGAATCTTGGTCTAAGCCCCAAAGTGTTGTCCGCCGTTGAAGCGGCAGGCTTCGTAACTCCCACTCCCATCCAACTCAAAACCTTGCCCGTCGCCGGCTCGGGCCGCGACGTGCTCGGCATCGCTCAGACCGGGACCGGCAAGACCGCGTCCTTCGTGCTGCCGATGCTAACCCGGCTCGAGCGAGGCCGCGCGCGCGCGCGGATGCCGCGCTCGCTGATCCTCGAACCGACGCGCGAGCTCGCGGCGCAGGTCGCCGAGCATTTCGAGATTCTCGGCAAGAACCACAAGCTGACCGTGGCGCTCCTCATCGGCGGCGTGTCCTACGACGACCAGGACCGCAAGCTCGATCGCGGCGCCGATGTGGTGATCGCCACCCCCGGCCGGCTACTCGACCATTTCGTGCGCGGCAAGCTCCTGTTGAACGGCATCGAGATCCTCGTGGTTGACGAGGCCGACCGCATGCTCGACATGGGCTTCGTCCCGGACGTCGAGCGCATCTGCAAGCTACTCCCCTTCACGCGGCAGACCATGTTCTTCTCCGCGACGATGCCAACGGAAATTCAGCGCCTCGCTGACAAGTTCCTGCACAGCCCCGAACGCATCGAAGTGGCGCCGCAGGCGACCGCCGCGGCGACCATCGTGCAGCGGCTTAAGCGGGCGCCCGACGATGCGGCGGGAAAGCGCGAGGCGCTTCGCGCCTTGATGCGGGAAACGGACGTTAAGAACGCCATCATCTTCTGCAATCGCAAGAAGGATGTCGGCATCCTCTACCGCTCGCTGCAGAGGCACGGCTTCAATGTCGGCGCGCTGCACGGGGACATGGACCAGCATCAACGCACGGCGACGCTCGATGCCTTCCGCAACGGCCAGATCGCCTTCCTCGCCGCGAGCGATGTGGCGGCGCGCGGACTCGATATCCCCGACGTGAGCCACATCTTCAATTACGACGTGCCGATCCACCCCGAGGACTATGTCCATCGCATCGGGCGGACCGGCCGGGCGGGACGCGAAGGCTTCGCCGCCATGCTCGTGACGCCGAGAGACCACAAGGCGCTCAAGGCGATCGAGAAGATGCTCCGCTACGAGATCGCCTGGATCGACGGGGCGCCGAGCGAGGAAGAGCAGAGAGACGCTGAAGCGGAACGGCCGAACGACAATGGGCGCCATCGCCGCGGCAGCCACCCAAGACGGAACAAACGCCCCCACGGCTCGGGCGCGCAAGCGAGCCACTCCCCGAAACATCCCGCACAGCAGAATTCTCATCACGGCAGCGACCGCGATGAGCGCCGCCACGAACACCCAAAGCATCAGTATCAAAACGAGCGGAAAGCGCATGGCCACGCGGCCCCCGCCCCGCAGCAGAAGAAGCCGCAAGTCCAGCCGCAGCAGCCGCACCATCCCCGCCAGCAAGGCATGGGCGACCATGTCCCGGCCTTCATGATGCGCCCGGTCCGGGTCACTTAGACGGCGAGCACGGCGCCTTGTGCTAGTTGACGACTCCGTTATGGCCGGGCCTTGATGCGGGGGCCAGAGGTAGTTGACCTTGCCCGCTGGGCAGACGTGATCGGGCTTGGACTCAGCCAAATCTTGCCAGCCTTGGGTGTAGCCCTCGCGCGTGGCCCACGCAGACAATGGTCGTTGTCGATTTTGTCTGCGGAGTGCTGCCCCCAGGAGTTGGCGCGGAGCTGATGATTGGCTTCGAGAGGAGAAGGTGTCAATACCAGCGGCGACCGGTGTTGTATCCTGGCACTCTACGCGCGCCCAAGAGAGCGCCTCGCCTATTTCGCTTAGTGTTGCAACACGGGCCCTGTTGCCCTGCACGAGCGCAACGCCAAATTTGCGTTGGCCCCCCGGATCAAAGCCCAGAAAAATATCGGCTTCACCGGCCACTATCCGGTGCTTCCGAGGCGGGCTTGAGCGAGACGAACTCGCCGCAACCGCAGGCGCTCGTCTGGTTGGGGTTGTTGAACACGAAGCCCGAGCGCATGGGATCAATGCGATAGTCCATTTCGGTGCCGAGCAGGAAGAGGACCGCGCTCGGATCGATCAGGAGCTTGACCCCCTTGTCCTCGATCACTTCGTCATGGGGCCCGCGCGTTTCGGCGTATTCCATCGTGTATTCCATGCCGGCGCAGCCGCCGTTCTTCACGCCGATGCGCACGCCCTCGACCGCCTTGCCCGAGGCGGTTTGAAGAGCGCGGATACGCGCGGCGGCGGCCTCGGTGAGGCGCATCACTAGCGGGCTGGGACGAGGGCTCATGGCCTGAAGTTGGGGTAAATCGCGGGCGTGTTCAAGGCTTGGCGCTCAGAACATGTTGAGGTCGAGCCGCGCTGCCTCGCTCATCCGGCTCATGTCCCAGGGCGGATCAAACACGAGATTGACCTTGACCTGGCCCACGCCCGGAACGGAGGAGGCGGCGTTTTCCACCCAGCCCGGCATGTCGCCCGCGACCGGGCAGCCCGGCGCCGTCAGCGTCATGTCGATCTCGACATTGCGGTCGTCGTCGACATCAAGCCTATAGATCAGGCCGAGCTCGTAGATATCGACCGGAATTTCGGGATCGTACACGGTCTTGAGCGCCGCGATCAGGTCGCTCTTGAGCCGCTCGACTTCCTCTTGCGAAAGAGCGGAGTCCGTCCCCTCCCCGCCGCCGGTCGCGCCGACGCAAGCCTTGATCTCGCCGGGCTCGGGCGCGGCCCCAGCCCCGGGCGCGGCTTCGCGGGAAGCGGCGTCGTCTTGTTGAGTCTTTTCAACCATTCGGCCACGGCCTTAAGCAAACATCGCGCGCGTCTTATGCAGCGCCTCGATGAGAGTATCGACCTCTTCCATGGTGTTGTACATGGCGAAGGAGGCGCGGCATGTCGAGGTCACTCCGAAGCGCGCGAGCAGCGGCTCGGCGCAATGCGTTCCCGCCCTCACAGCCACCCCGTAACGGTCGAGGATCGCGCTCACGTCGTGGGGATGAGCGCCCTCCATATTGAAGGCGACGATGCTCCCTTTGTCCTTGGCGCGTCCGAAGATGCGAAGCCAGGGCAGCTCGCCGAGGCGGCGCATGGCATAGTCGAGGAGCGCCGTCTCGTGGGCCAAGATCCGCCCGCGCCCGACGCTCTCGACATAGTCGATGGCGGCGCCGAGCCCGATCGCCTGCACGATGGCGGGGGTGCCCGCCTCGAACCGGTGCGGCGGCTTAGCATACGTCACGGTCTCGGTCGTGACCGTGCCGATCATTTCGCCGCCGCCCTGATAGGGACGCATGTGCTCCAGATGCTCTTTCTTGCCGTAGAGCACGCCGATTCCGGTCGGGCCGTAGAGCTTGTGTCCGGTGAACGCATAGAAATCGATATCGAGGTCCTGGACGTCGACGCGAAGGTGCACCGCCCCTTGCGCGCCGTCGGCAAGCACGGGAATGCCGCGCTCATGCGCGATCCGCACCACATCCTTCAGCGGCACGACCGTGCCGAGCACGTTCGACATGTGGGTGATGGCGATGATCTTCGTGCGCGGGGTGATGCGCCGCTCGAATTCATCGAGCAGAAACGCGCCGTCATCGGAGACCGGCGCCCATTTCAGCACCGCGCCTTGGCGCTCGCGCAGGAAATGCCAGGGCACGATATTGGAATGGTGCTCCATGATGGTGAGGAGGATCTCGTCCCCCTCGCCGATATTCGACGTGCCGTACGAGGACGCGACCAGGTTGATCGCCTCGGTCGCGTTACGGGTAAAGATGATTTCCGCGTCGGAACGCGCATTGAGGAAGCGGCGCACGGTCTCGCGCGCCTGTTCGAAATGGGCGGTGGCGAGATTGCTGAGATAGTGCAGCCCGCGATGCACGTTGGCGTATTCGTCGGCATAGGCGCGCAGAGTCGTATCGAGAACGGCGCGCGGCTTCTGCGCCGAGGCGCCATTGTCGAGATAGACGAGCCTCTTGCCGTTCACCTCGCGGGAGAGAATGGGGAAATCGGCGCGGATCGCCTCAACGTCGAAGGGAGACTTCGCGGCGTTACGGCCTTTCTTCGTGGGCGTGAGCACGGTCATCGGCCGCTCCGTCACTCGGACAAAATGCCGAGCCAGGCGGCGGAAGCGTTACCGAGCGCCTCGCGCAAGGCCTCGTCCTCGATGCGCTCGATCGCCTCGCCGACGAAGGCCTGAACGAGAAGGGCGCGGGCCTCCGCTTCCGGGATGCCGCGGGCTTCGAGATAGAACAGTAGCTCATCGTCGATCTGGCCAGAGGTCGAACCATGGCCGCAGACCACGTCGTCGGCGAAAATCTCAAGCTCGGGCTTGGAATCGAATTCCGCCATCTCGGACAGGAGCAGCGCTCCCGCCATCTGCTTGCCGTCCGTCTTCTGCGCGCCCGGGGAGACAATGATCTTGCCCTGGAACACCCCGCGCGAATCGCCGTCGAGCACGCCCTTGAAAAACTCGCGGCTCAAGCAGCGCGGCACGCGATGCTCGACCAAGAGCGTCGTGTCGCAATGCTGCCGGTCGCGCAAGAGAAAGGCACCGGAAATGTCGACCGCCGCTCCCTCGCCCGCAAAGCGCAAATAGAGCTGATTGCGCGCGAGCGCGGCCCCTGCCGAGAATTGGAAGGCGTCGTAGCGGGCGTCAGGTCCAAGCTCGACGAGCCACGTGGACAGATGAAATGCATCGGCGCTTTCCCGTTGCACCTTGACGTGCTTGACCGCGGCCTTGGCGCCGAGCTTCAACTCCGTTGCGGCGTTGCGCTGCAAGCTCCGGAGGCTCGCGAAGCTCTCGATCACCGTGGCGGAGCTGCCGGGCTCGGCAACGATGACGTTGCGGGTGAAGGTCGAGGCGGGATCGCCTTGGCCATCGATCTCGATGAGGTGGATCGCCTTGTCGAGGATCACGCCCTCGCCGATGCGCATGGCGACGCCTCCCGTCATCAGCGCTGTGTTGAGGGCAAGCACGGCGTCGTCATCGCGCGGATTGACGTGGGCAAGCGCCTTTTTCAGCCAGGACGGCGGCTTCTCCAGGGCGAGACAGAGAGAGACCGCCTCGACACCGGCCGTTTTGAGGCCAACAAGATCCGAAAGATCGGCCCTGAGATCGCCCTCGACCACGACGAGACGATAGGCGGGAAGGTTCGCAATTTCCGCACCGAGCGCCTGGTTGAGCTCGGGATTGCCGGCGGCTGCGCCGTCCGCCTTGCCAAGCGGATTGACGTCGGTCAGCCGCGCGCGGAGGTCGGTATATTTCCAGGCCTCGATGCGGCGATGGGGAAGGCCCTGCCTGCCGTAAGCCTCGATCGCCTTCGCCCTCAACTCCGAGACGAAAGGATCGCGGGCGCCGGGAAGCTCATTCTCGGCCGCCTCGAACAGGTCGAGATAGCCCTGTTCGGCCTTGGTCCTGAATTGTTGGACGGGGAGGTCCATGACGGCCTTTCCTACGCGGCTGCCTCGCCGAACTCGGCGTAGCCCGATTCCTCAAGCTCGAGCGCAAGCTCTGGCCCGCCCGAGCGCGCCACCCTGCCCTCCGACAGAACGTGCACGCGGTCCGGCACGATGTAGTTCAAGAGCCGCTGGTAGTGGGTGATGACGAGCATCGCCCGCTCGGGCGAGCGGAGCGCGTTCACGCCCTCCGCGACGATGCGCACGGCATCGATGTCGAGACCGGAATCGGTCTCGTCGAGCACGCAAAGCGCCGGTTCGAGCAGGGCCATTTGCAAAATTTCGTTGCGCTTCTTCTCGCCGCCGGAGAAGCCGACATTGAGCGGACGCTTCAGCATCTCGGGCTCGATCTTGAGCGCCTTCGCCTTCTCGCGCACGAAGCGCAAGAAATCGGGCGTCGAAAGCTCGGGCTCGCCGCGGGCTTTTCGCACCGCGTTCACCGCCGTTCGCAGGAAGGTCATGGTGGCCACGCCTGGAATCTCGATCGGATATTGGAAGGCGAGAAACACGCCCTTGGCCGCGCGCTCGCTCGGCGCCATCGCGAGCAAATCCTCGCCGTTCCAGGTGACTGAGCCGGCGGTCACCTCGTAATCCTCTTTGCCCGCGAGCACATAGGCGAGCGTCGATTTGCCCGAGCCGTTCGGCCCCATGATCGCGTGCACCTCGCCTCGAGGCAGCGTGAGGTCGAGACCGTTGAGGATTTCGCGGCCATCGACATTGACGTGCAAATTCTTGATCTCAAGCATTATGATTCTTCTCTAATTCCTTGGTACGTGACCCTTTTTCGATCTCTTCCGCGCACAGCACAAGGGCACCAGCTTAGCCAACCGAGCCCTCCAGGCTGATGCCGATCAGCTTCTGCGTCTCGGCCATGAACTCCATCGGAAGCTGCTGGAGCACGTCGCGGACGAAGCCGTTGACGATCAGCGCCACCGCCTCCTCCGCCGACAGCCCGCGGCTCAGGCAATAGAACAGCTGGTCGTCGGAAATCTTCGAGGTGGTCGCCTCGTGCTCGAACGTGGCGCTCGCGTTCTTCGCCTCGATATAGGGCACGGTATGCGCGCCGCATTTGTCGCCGATAAGGAGCGAGTCGCAATTGGTGAAGTTGCGCGCGTTCGCGGCGCGGCGATGCGCCGAAACCAGCCCGCGATAGGTGTTGTTGGAGTGGCCGGCGGCGATGCCCTTGGAGATGATGCGGCTCGACGTGTCGCGCCCGAGATGGATCATCTTGGTGCCGGAATCGACCTGCTGATAGCCGTTGGAGATGGCGATCGAGTAGAACTCGCCTCTGCTGCCGTCGCCGCGCAGGATGCAGCTCGGATATTTCCAAGTGATGGCCGAGCCGGTCTCGACCTGCGTCCAGGAGATCTTGGAGCGGGGACCGCGGCAATCGCCGCGCTTGGTGACGAAATTGTAGATACCGCCCTTCCCCTGCTTGTCGCCGGGGTACCAGTTCTGCACCGTGGAATATTTGATCTCGGCGTCGTCGAGCGCGACAAGCTCGACCACGGCGGCGTGAAGCTGGTTCTCGTCCCGCATCGGCGCGGTGCAGCCTTCGAGGTAGCTCACGTAAGCGCCCTTGTCGGCGATGATGAGCGTGCGCTCGAACTGGCCGGTCTGCTTCTCGTTGATGCGGAAATAGGTGGAAAGCTCCATCGGGCAACGGACGCCCGGCGGCACATAGACGAAGCTTCCGTCGGAGAACACCGCCGAGTTGAGCGTGGCGTAGAAATTGTCGGTGATGGGGACGACCGAGCCGAGATACCGGCGCACAAGCTCCGGATGGGTCTTCACCGCTTCCGACACCGAGGAGAAGATCACGCCGGCCTTGGCCAGCTCTTCCTTGAAGGTCGTCACGACGGAGACGGAGTCGAACACGGCATCGACGGCGACCCGGCCCTCAAGCCGCGCGCCCTCGACGCCCGCGAGCACCTTCTGCTCGGAGAGCGGAATGCCGAGGCGTGCATAGGTCCTGAGCAGCTCGGGATCGACCTCCTCGAGTCGCTTCGGCCCCTCCGTGCTCTTTGGCGCGGCATAGTAATAGAGCTCCTGGAAGGCGATCTTTGGGTAGTGAACGTTGGCCCAAGTCGGCTCTTCCAAGGTAAGCCAGCGGCGATAGGCATCGAGCCTCCAGGCGAGTAGCCAATCGGGCTCGCCCTTCTTGGCCGAGATGAACCGGACCACGTCCTCGTTCAGGCCCTTCGGCGCCTTGACCGACTCGATCTCGGTGGTGAAGCCGTATTTGTACTGGTCGACGTCGATCTCTTTGACGCGGGCGACAGTTTCCTGCACGGCGGGCATGTCTCTTCTCCGTTCGTCTTGCGCGGCGCTCTAGGCCGCCGCTCTTGGCCTGAGCCGCCGAATAAGCTCGCCAAAAGCCTTGAGGAAACTATTGATATCGGCATTCACGGTGCCAAAACCAAGGCTTAAGCGGATCGCTCCCTGCTGAAGCTCGTCCGCGACGCCCATCGCGCCGAGAACATGCGACGCCTCGACCTTGCCGGAGGAGCAGGCGCTGCCCGCGCTCACGGCGACGCCGGCGAGATCGAGCCCGATCACGAGCGTCTCGGCCTTGACGCCCGGCACGGCAAGGCAGGTCGTGTTGGGGAGGCGCGCGACGTTTGCGGAGAGCACGACGGCGCCGGGCGCGAGCGCGAGAGCACCACGCTCAAGCTCATCGCGCAGCCTTGCGATCTCGCCCACCTTGGCGAGGTCCGCCAAGGCAAGCTCGGCCGCCACGCCAAACCCGACGATGCCGGCGACATTCTCCGTTCCGGCGCGGCGGCGCCGCTCCTGGCTCCCGCCCTTCATCAGAGGCTCGACAGCGCCCCCTCGTCCGAGCATGAGAGCGCCAACGCCCTTGGGACCGCCGATCTTGTGCGCCGAGAGGCTCAAGAGATCGGCGCCGAGCGCCGCGATGTCGAGCGTGATCCGTCCCGCGGCTTGGACCGCGTCGGTGTGGAGGATCCCGCCCGCGTCATGAACAATCCGCGCGGCCTCCGTCACCGGCTGGATTGCACCGGTTTCGTTGTTGGCCGTCATCAGCGAGACGAAAGACTTCTCGCCCGCCCGCAGCGACTCCTGAAGCTGCTCGGCAAGGATTTCCAGATCGGCAACCCCGTCGGTCGTGACGGGAAAACGCGTGACGCTCCGAGGCGCGAACCTTCCGCCGCAAAGCGCGGAAGGATGCTCGACCGCCGAAACGTAGCAGTGCCACTTCTCCGTTTGGCGCGCCGCAAGCGCGAGCGCATTTGCTTCGGTCGCCCCGCTCGTGAAGACAACGTCCTTGGGCCGCGCGCCGGCGAGTGCGGCCACCTTCTCGCGCGCCGCCTCGACCGCGCTACGCGCGGCGCGTCCCTCGGCATGAACCGAGGACGGATTGCCGGGAAGCGCAAGCGCCTCAGCGACGGCTGTGCGCACTTCGTCCCTAATGGGCGCGGTGGCGTTATAATCGAGATAGGAGCGCTGGTTCATGCTCTCACGTAGCGGCGGCGGCTACTCGCAGACGGTTAACGCTTGCACGAGCCCCCTTGGCGCGTGCTATGAAGCGCGGCCTGACGTTTCAGCCGCTCCAAGCGCCCAGCTATCCGGGAGCGGCTTGTTTGGAACAATTCTAATCTCACAAAGGGTATAGGTTTGCCGCACGGCAGAGTCAAGTTTGCAGCCTTCGTTGCCCCTTCCCAAATCCTTCCGCGTGGAACGCCAACGCGGATTTCCATGACCAAAATCGTGTCGAGGCCAGTCGTTCATGCCTGAAGTGAATATCAGCGGTCCCGCCGGGCGGATCGAGGCCCGCTACCACCACGAAGCCGGGCCCAACGCCCCGGTCGCGCTCATCCTCCATCCGCACCCGCAATTCGGCGGCACTATGAACAACCAGGTGGTCTATCACCTGTACTACGCTTTCCAGCGGCGCGGCTTCTCGGTGCTTCGCTTCAATTTTCGCGGCGTCGGGCGCAGCGAGGGCCTGTTCGACAACGGCCCCGGCGAGCTCGCCGACGCCGCCACCGCGCTCGACTGGCTGCAGGCCTACAACACCGACGCCGCGACCTGCTGGATCGCCGGTGTCTCGTTCGGCGCGTGGATCGGCATGCAGCTCCTGATGCGGCGCCCCGAGATCGAGGGTTTCATTTCGGTGGCGCCCCCCGCCAATCTCTACGACTTCACCTTTCTTGCCCCGTGCCCGTCCTCGGGCCTGATGGTCAACGGAGCGAAAGATCGAGTCGTGCCAACGGAATCGGTGCGCGGGCTCGTGGAGCGTCTCAAGACGCAAAAGGGCATCGTGATCGACCACGCGACCGTGCCCGAGGCGAACCATTTCTTCGAAGGCCGGATGGAGGGGCTGATGGAGGTGGTCGATCACTACCTCGATAAGCGGCTCGGCAAGTCGAAAAAGCGGAAAGACACGGCCGCTTAGGGCGCTACCAGAGCCCCCGCCTCTCGCCCTCGCTCCCGTGCAATCTCGCGGCAAAGCTGCTACAGGCTTTGCGGTTCCAATCGTATAGCCCCGCGCCCCATGAGCAAGCTCAAAACGGACCTCCTGCAGGAGCTCGCGGCGCGGGGCTATATCCACCAGGCGACCGACGAGGCGGGGCTCGACCGGCTCGCGCGTACGGAGCGCGTGACCGGCTATATCGGTTTCGACTGCACCGCCCCTTCGCTCCATGTCGGCAACCTCGTCAGCATCATGATGCTGCGCAAGTTGCAACAGACCGGGCACCAGCCGATCGTGCTCATAGGCGGGGGCACGACCAAGGTCGGAGACCCGTCCGGCAAGGACGAAGCACGCAAGCTCCTGAGCGATACCGAGATCGCCGCGAATATCGCCGGCATCGAGCGGGTCTTCGCTAAATTCCTGAGCTTCGGTCACGGCGCTAATGACGCGCTCATGATCAACAACGCCGACTGGCTCGACGGCTTGAACTACATCGACTTCCTGCGAGACTACGGCCGCCATTTCAGCGTCAACCGCATGCTGACCTACGATTCGGTCAAGCTCAGGCTTGAGCGCGAGCAGCCGCTGAGCTTCATCGAGTTCAACTACATGGTGCTCCAGGCTTATGACTTCGTCGAACTCTACCGGCGTCATGGCTGCCGCCTGCAGCTTGGCGGATCGGACCAGTGGGGCAACATCGTGAGTGGCATCGAACTCGGGCGCCGCACCGACGGGGCTGAGCTGTTCGGGCTCACCTCTCCCCTGCTCACCACGTCATCGGGCGCCAAGATGGGAAAGACCGCGGCCGGTGCCGTATGGCTCAACGCCGATATGGTCTCCCCTTACGACTATTGGCAGTATTGGCGGAACAGCGAGGATGCCGACGTCGAGCGCTTCCTCAAGCTGTTCACCGAATTTCCCCTCAAGGAGATCGCAAAGCTCGCCGCGCTTCGCGGCGCGGAGCTCAACGAAGCGAAGAAGATTCTCGCGACCGAAGCGACCGCGCTCATCCACGGGCGCGACGCCGCCGACCGCGCGGCCGAGACGGCGCGGGCGACCTTCGAGCAAGGCGAGATCGCCGTCACGCTGCCCACGATCGAGGTTCCCCGCTCGGAGCTGGAAAAGGGCTGGGGCGTGCTCACCGCCAGCGCCCATGCCGGTTTCGTCGCCTCGACCGGCGAGGCGCGGCGTCATATCAGAAGCGGCGGCATTAAGGTCAACGATGTGGCTGTGACCGATGAACGACAGAAATTGACGCTCGCCGATCTCACGCCGGAGGGCGTCATCAAGCTCTCGCTCGGCAAGAAGCGGCACGCTCTCATCAGGCCGGTGTGAACGGTTACTGAGCCGGCTGCCCGAATTGGCCGGGCAGCACGTAAGACGATGCCTCGGGCTTGGCATTAGGATTGGGGACCGTGCCCGTGAACTCAAAAATCTGCCGGAAGATGCCCGGCGTCATCACCGACATCGGATTGACCAGCACGGCCGGGTCGTCGAGCTTGCCTTTGATGGCGAAGGTGATGCCGACCACGCCTTCGCCCTCGCGGCCGACCAGCACGCGGCCAAGGAGCGGGATCGAACCGAGCGCCGAGTTCAGACCGTAAAGGGGCACATAGGTGCCTCCAAGCTCGACCATCTCCGCCTTGAAATCGACCGTGCCGCGCATGGTCGCTCCAAGCAGCGGCCCGTTGATGTACGCGTCGTGCAGGCGGAACTTGCCCCCGCCGACGGAAAACGGCGCACGCAACTGATTGAAGGCGAGGCGCTGCCGGGTCACTTGCTGCTTGCGCTGGCTTGGTCCCAAAACCGCAGCCGAGTTCGGGTCGGTGAGAACTTCGCCCACGACGGAATCGCCGAGCACGACGAAATCGCGCGCCCACAACGTCCCGCTCTTGGTTCCGGATCCGCCGGCGTCGAGATTGACTTGAAGCGATGCCTCACCGCCTTCGACACTCGGATAGAATCCGACGAGGCGGAACGCATCGCCCGCGTTGCGGGCTTCGGCTTCGACCATGCGCGCGCCCTCTTTTTGCACGAGCCGCACCGCGGCGGGCGCCTTGCGGTTCAGCTCGGCCTTGGCGTCGAGGGCGACGACCCGGCCGTTGCGTTTCTTCATGGTCACTTCAACGTTGTTCGCCGTTGTGTCGAAGAAGCCGACAACCGTGCCGATCTTGGCGGTCAAATCGACGCCGAACGGTTCGTCAGGCTCCTCGGACCCCTCGAGTTGGCCGGCTGAGAGCAGCGATTCGAAGAATTGTCTGCCGTCATAGCTCGGGCCTTCGGCTGTAATTTCGAGCACCTGGTCATCGCGAACAACCGCGCTGATCTGGACATGGGTCAGGCTGCTGACGGAGAAATCGGAGAAGTGAAATTCCTTGAGATGCTGTTCGGCATCAAGGGCGACGCCGCCCTGGATGTCGATTTCGTCGCCGAGGACCTTGAGATTGTCGAGAACCGTCGAGCCATCATCCTGCGGCACAAAGTCGAGCTGAAGAGTGGCGGCACGGCCGGCAGGCTTGGTCCAGCCCAGGCCGCCGAACAGAAGCTGCGCCTCGGTGAGATCGGCTTCGAGCGCCATGACCGTCGGGGTGTTCGTGCCGAGCCGCGCCACGCGCAAGATGACGGGCGTCGGTCCTTTCACCAGATGGTTCACTTTGAGTCCGAGCTGTTCGCGCGTTGCGGCATCGAGGCGCGCGGTAACCTGGATTGGCGGCTGCTCGGCATCGGGCGCATGGAAGACGCGTTGCCAGGATAGTTCGGCCGGAACGCCCTTGATGCTGATCGCGCCCATGGCCTGCAACCCCTGATCGGTAAGGTTCACCTCGAGCGAACCGCCCTCTACGTCGATATTGCCGGTGAGATTGCCGGAAAGCGCATCATTCAGGCGCGCCTGGCCGTTGACCTTGATCTGCTCGAAGGTGAGATCGGCCAAGAGCGGCATCGACAGGACAAAGTCTCCTTCGGCCGTGCCTCCGAGAAAGTCGGGCTTCATTCCGACGCTTTGCAGATAGCCGAGCGGTTCGTGATCGAGGAGCTCAAGCACGGCCGGCGTCTCGCCGCCTGCCTTGAAAACGATGTCGCCCTGTTGCGGATCGGTGCGGAGGTCCGGAATGAAAAAGCGGCCTTGGCTGAGCGCGATCGCCCGGCCCGATGGCGCGGTGATCTTGCCCGCGGGAATATCGACGGCGAATACCGTCCCGGACACGGTCAGCGTGGCGTCAGAGGTGACGATCGGCGGCATCTCCGCGAGATAGGCGATGCTCATTCCGGAAAGCTTCAGATCGACGCTGACCGCCTCCGGAGGAACCTCACCTCCGGCCTTGAGCTTGGCGACCTCGGCCGGACCGAGATTGACGGCGAACTTGCCGCCCAGGACCTGGCCTCCACTCACGCGCTCCAACACCCAGGCGCGGGCCTTGCCCGCGAGAAATTTCGGCCAGAACCGCTTGAGAACATCGAGCGGCATCGGGCTCAGCTCGCCTGCGAGACGAACGTCCTCAGCCCCGGCCCGATCGACCGCCGTGCCGGCAAGCGCGATCGAGGCGTCGCCCGCGCGAATGACGAAGCGCGTGAGGTTGATGCGGCCCTCTTGCGGAATGAAGCTTCCCGTCGCCCGCCACTCATCGACTTTCATCGGGGCGAGGCCAAACTCCTCGACCGCGAGCGCCGCCGGGCTCGCCCTGAGGTCGAAATTCCACGCCACAGGCGCGCCGCCTTGGCCGCGCTCGGGCCGGAACATGCCGGTGAAGGTTGCGCGGCTTTGTCCCCAAACCAGCGTCGAAGGGGCGATTTCAATTGCGTCCTTCGCCTCGAGATAGCGCACCTTCAAGCGCCCGCCGTCGATCCGCAACGGACTGTCGGGATCCCAGGGCGGGGTGATCTGTCCGGTGTCCAGACCGAAATCAGCCTCGCCCGACACGAAGTCCCCGTCATTGGAAAGCTCGACGCTCGCCTGGCCATTCACCACCATGTCGAAAGCCCTGAGCAGGCCAAGCGAGGAGAAGTTTCCGGCTATCCCCGACGGCACGAGATTCTGGATCAACGCGGTGACGGCGAGGCTCTGGCGCCGCCTCTGCTCCGCCGCGCGCATCTCGAGCTGCCAATCGCCCTTGGCGGAGGCGATATTGGCTTGGCCGACGAGAACGCTGCGCTCGTTATAATGCTCAAGATCGATGGAGAAGTCGGGCACTTGCCATGACGTCTGCGTGCCGCCATGAGTGAGCACGACGAGCGCATCCTGAACGCCGAACCGCGTCAAATAGGAGGTGTCGCCCTTGCGCGCCCGCTCGAACACTTCCGCGACCGTGCGCGTCACGTCGAGCACCTGTCCGCCGCCCGGACGCTCGGCTTGACGCTTGACGATCACCGATTCCGGCCCGCGCATTCCGTCCGCCGGTGCGGCCGCTTCTTGCGGCGGCGAGCCATCGGGGAGCATCGGCTCGGCGCCACTCGAAGCCGGACGCGAGAAGCTGAGCGACAGGCCCCGGCCGGGCTCGTGGGTGAGCAGGAGCCGCGTGCCGATGAAGTCGACGCTTCCTGGCGCGAGCCGCCCGGACAGAAGCGCGCTTCCGCTCATGCCGATGGCCGCAAGCGGCGCTTGGGCGAGGATCGCGCCGTTTTCGTCAACCAGACGGATATTGCGCAGACGGAACAGCACGCCCGGCCCGTCGGGCGCCCGCTGCAGGATGGCGTCGTCGATCTTGACGCTGACCCCGGCAAGTTCGCGGTTGATCGCCACCTCGATGGTGGGGACAAGGCCCGCGAGAGAGACGGGGCCGCGGGCAAGCCGGCCATAGCCGAGAACGATGACAACCAGTCCCACCACGAGAATGCCGGCGAAAATTTCCCGGGTCACATGCGCGCCGCGCGAGGACAGTTTCTTGAGTTCGATCTGAACCGGCTCGGGAACGCGTTTTACGAGCGCCCGGCTCCGCTCGGGCAAAGCGAGGATTACTTTGCTGCTCTCCGCGGTCAGCTTGATGAGGGCGTTCGAGATCGGCTGGTCCGAAATGTTGCGGGCACCGAGCCGATCCATGCCGGCGCGCCACCAGGCCTGTCCCTCCCTCCGTCCGCGGAGCGTGACCGCGCGCGCCCATGCGCGCAATGCCTGGATCGCTCTGCCACTCTCGGTGGTCAGTTTCGAGAGAGCGCCTGCGATCGCTTCGCTCATTCCGTCAGATCCCGCCGCGACCAAGCCCGATACGCACGCCTCGCTCCGCACCGGGCGGGCGAACTTGCGCCACACCACGAGGGCCACGCCGCCCCTCTACGAACGCGACGCCTCACATGTTCACGGCCTTGTGTCGGCATCCCCCCAAGTCGAGCCCCCTAACCTCTCAAGCTCCACCCGCTCAGGCGCCCAGCGTCAAGGTAAGGGCTCAAAGCATAAGAGGCGGTAAAATCGGCCAAAGGAAGGCGGTTTTCGCGGGCCGGCCCGTGGTTTAACCCCGCTTTCGCGAGGCCGATCTTAGCCGGGAGAAGCCTCATGACAACGCGCGGTCAAGACGATATTGTCTTACGAGGAGTGGGCGCTGCGTTTTTGGGCCCTGACGGAACTCCGTAGCAATCCCTGGAAGCGGCTCATCGTGGGATCGCATCGGTTCGAGGACGTTGCG
>CAWFRD010000005.1:0-54392 GCA_963818165.1 uncultured Alphaproteobacteria bacterium | reverse complement strand
TTGCTCAACATCCAGGACTTGGGTGCGGCCGTCGTGCGCGAGAAACTTGCGGGCGGAAGCGCCAGGACCGTCCTGGTTCCGGTCGGAAGCTGCGAGCGCCACGGGAACCCGTTTACGCCCCTCGGCTTGGACGGCATCGTCACCAGCGGGGTGGTCCAGCGTGCCGCGCGGAAGGCGGATGTGCTCTACACGCCCCTCATGCCGTTCGGCTATGCGCCGCATCACGTCGGACGAATGAACGAAGGCCATGGGACGGTCACGCTCCGTGCCGAGACCTATCGGCGGGTGCTGGAAGACATCGGGCGCAGCCTGATCTACCAGGGTTTTGACAAACTTGTGTTCGTGTCGTTTCACAGCTTCAACGTGGATTGCGCTCAGGAAGTTCTCTTCTCGCTGCGGCATAAGACCGGCGCGTTGGCGGCTTTTTTTGGCGGCCGCGAGAGCACCGCGGCCGCCCAGATCCTCGACTCGCCGCCCGAGCGGCTCGCCAACGACGTTGAGGCGGCGATCGCGATGACGCTGATGCGCGAAGGGTTCAACAGCGCCGCGTTCCTGTCGCACGGATACGAAATCCACGCGCCGGTGTTTCTCGGAAAGGCGTTTGCCAAGCGAGCGGGCAGTGGCATGGCCGTCTCGTTTCGCGGCGCGGAGAACATCGAGGTGGGGATGGACGATTTCGAGTTCGTCCGCCCCACTCAGCATGGACACCGGCCGGCCGGGAATGTCACAGCCGAGACGGGGCAGAAGCTGCTCGACACGCTTGCAGAAGACCTCGCCGCGTTCGTGACGGAAATCAAGGGAGTGAAGGTCGAGGTTCACCAGCGCGACTTTTCCGACCGCGTCCGCTAATGACTGTTGAGGAGTCGGTATGAAGATCGGCCTCTACGCCACCGGCGCCGCGTCCGCGAGCTACCAGGGCCTGCTGGACCAGGTTCAGTACGCGGAGGAGGCCGGGTTTGACTCGGTATGGCTGCGCGAGCGTCACTTCCACACCGACGACCAGGGCCGCAATTTCTTCTCTTCGCCATTCGTTGTCGCGTCGTATATCGCGACCCGCACGAGGCGCATCCGCATTGGCACGGGCGCCCGCATCCTTCCTCTGGATCATCCGATCCACACTGCGGAAGATGCGGCGACGGTCGATGTGATCTCCAACGGCCGTCTCGATTTCGGCATCGCCCGCATCGGCGAGAACGAGCAGTATCAGTCTACCTTCGGGATCACCGCGGAACAAACTCGCGGGCGGTTCGAGGAAGCGCTGGACATCATCATCGGTGCGTGGACGAAGTCGTCATTTTCGTACGAGGGACATCATTTCAAGGTCCCGCCGGTTTCTGTCTCGCCTCGGCCAGTGCAGAGGCCGCATCCGCCCGTATACCTGGTGGGGATCGGGCCTTCGACGCTCTCCTTCGGCGCCAAGCGCGGTCTGCCGCTTCTGCTGGCGGCGGCGCAGACCGCCCCCATTGTTGCGCGCACGCAGGAGCAGTACCGCGGGCTCCTGAGCGAATTGGGATACGACGCGGTCAAGGTCGTCCTGCCGATCAATCGGTTCATCTACGTTGCCGAGAGCAAAGAGCAGGCAATCGCCGACACGCGTGACACCGTGATGCGATTCATTCACCGCGACAATTCGGTAATCCGCGATTTCCTGATGCTGCCGCAGGATCAGATCACCTACGAGCTCCTGTTCAACGAGGTCTGCATCTTCGGCGATGCAGAGTACTGCGCGCGGCGGCTGCGGGAGCTGGCGCAGCAGGTCGATCTGCGCCACCTGATCCTGAGTTTCAATTACTTCACGATCGAACACGAGAAGTGTCTGAAGTCGATGCAGCGGTTTGTCCGCGAGGTGATGCCGGAGCTGCGCGAGATGTCGCCGGCGAGGCCGCCCGTAGCCGTCTAACACATGCGTTTCGGTCTGTTCATCATGGGCACGCGCGGCGGCAGTTATCAGGCCGCACTGGAGCAAGTCTGTCAGGCCGAGCAGCTCGGCTTCGACACGATCATTCTCGCCGAGCGGCATTTCCAGCATGCGGATCTGCTCTTCCCGTCGCCGCTGAGCTTCGGGGCGGCGATCGCCGCGCGGACTAGCCGCATCAGGATCGCCACGGCGGCGCGGGTCCTCCCGCTGGCACATCCGATCCATATCGCCGAAGACGCGGCAACCCTCGACGTGATCAGCAACGGCCGGCTCGATTTCGGAGTAGCGCGCGCGAGCCTCGACGAACAGGCGCACGACGTGTTCCGCTCGCCGCTGGAGGAATCACGACAACGATTTGAAGAGGCGCTGGAGATTATCCTCCGCGCCTGGACGCACGAGAGCTTCAGCTACGATGGCAAATGCTACCAAATACCGCGGGTTTCGGTGTCGCCGAAACCGCTGCAGAAGCCGCACCCGCCGGTTTACGTCGTTGCGGTCTCACCGCAGACCGTTGCGTTTGCGGCTCGCAGCGGTCACTGTGTCTACCTGCCCGGGACGCGTACGCTCAGCGAGCTTTATCAGACCGCGCGGCATTACTGGGAGCACCGACATCAGGCCGGACACAACGGCGTGTCGGGCGCATTGTCCATCAATCGCTTTATTTACGTCAGCGACGACGACCGATCTGCCCGCAGGCAGATCGAAGCGCCGTTCCTGGAATTCATCGACCGCCATGCGCCCGACCTCAAAGCCGCGCTGCATGCGAAGTACGACGGCGCATCGCTCAACTACGATCGGATGGTGAACGACTTCTGCATCTTCGGCTCCCCCGATACGGTTGCGGCTCGTCTTCGCGAGTTGCACCATCAACTTGGCACGACGTACGTGCTGTGTAGCCTCAACCTGATCACGCTGGATCACGCTTTATGCCTACGGTCGATGCAGATGATGGGCAGCGAAGTCATCCCGCTGCTGCGCCAAGCATCGGCGGAGGTGTCGGCATGAGCAGGTTGGCGCTCAGCATGGCGTGCCTCGATTACGACCGCGTCAAGCCGCTCATGACCGGTGCGGTGAAGCCGGACGGCATCGACCTCAACATCCTCACGCTCTCCGCGGACTACTCGGTCTGGCCAATGATCCGCCACCAGGAATTTGATGTCTCCGAGATGACGCTGGCGAGTTACGCGGTCCAGCGCGCCCGGGGCGAGGCGCCTTACATCGGCATCCCAGTCTTTCTCGCCCGAACATTCGTCCACGCGGGTCTCTTCGTGAACACCAAGTCCGGAATTCGTGAAACGAAGGACTTGCACGGCAAACGCGTCGCGTCCGGGCAATACCTCATGACCTTCGCCGGCTGGGTGCGCGGCATTCTGCAGAATGAATACGACATCGACCTGAGCAAGATCGACTGGCGCACCGGCCGGCCGGAAGCGCCGCTCAACCTTCCGCCCCAGATGAAGGTCTCGCTGCTGACTGAAAGCACGTTGCTGTTGCCCGAACGCCTCGAAGGCGGTGAGTTCGATGCGCTCATCCACCCCCGCATCCCCGACAAGTTCCGAAACCACGATTTCGTCAAGCCGATGTTTCCAAATGCGAGGCAGCTGGAAATCGATTATTTCGACAGGACCGGAGTATTCCCGATCCTGCACCTGATAGTGATTAAGCGAGAGGTGTACGAGAAGCATCCCTGGGTTGCATCGAGCCTGATGCGAGCCTTTGTCCAAGCGCGTGACGTCTGTTATCGCGACCTGAGCGAGACGCTGGAGGGAAACCGCTACACTGTTCCGTGGCTCGACGCGCACGTACAGGAGGTCCGTAAGCAGCTCGGCGGGGCCGATTTCTGGCCCTACGGCCTCAAGCGCAACCGCTCGGCGCTTGAGACATATGTTCGTTACTTGCATCAGCAGCATTTCATCGAACACCCGATCGCCGCCGAAGAGCTGTTCGCCGCCAACGCGCTGGAGTATTGATCGATGTCCCGCGCTGAGACGTTGTCTGTGAACCTGCAGGCGCCGTTCGAGCGTGTTTGGGAATTCATTTCCGATCCGTGCACCTTGCATTTGTGGACGGTCGATTTCGCGATCGAGCCGCCGCAGCTCAAATCGGGTGAGGTATATGTCGTCCAGACGCCGCGCGGGCAGCTGGAGCTGTTCATCCGGGCAAACAAGGAGAGCGGCGTGATCGACTTTCACTTCGGGAGGGACGGCAGATTTTGCATCTCGCCTTCGCGGCTGTTGCGCAACAGTGAGGACTCATGCGTATACGTGTTCACGCAATTTGAACCACCGGACGCGCCGGCAGGGCTGTTCGAGCGGCTTGTCCAGAACGTGCGGAAGGAATTCGAGATCCTCGCGGAGCGATTTCGGCGTTAGACGTCATGGGGCAAACGAGTGACATTCTCGCGGGGAGCGCTGCGCCGGTGGCGCTGCGCCAGTGGATCGACGGGGCGTGGGTCGATGCCGAGCATAGGCAGACGTTTGACGTGCGAAATCCTGCGACGGGACAGGTGCTCGCGAGCGTCCCCGCTTCCGGTGCCGGCGAAACGCGCCGCGCGATCGAGGCAGCTTCGAGGGCATTTGCCGCATGGTCGCAGCTTCCTGCCAGGCAGCGCGCGGGGCCGCTGCACAGGGCCGCCGATCTGATGCGGTCGCGCGAGGAGGCACTGGCCCGACTGATCGCGCTCGAGGGGGGCAAGCCAATCACCGAAGCCCGCGGCGAAGTGAAGTACGCCGCCGATTTCCTCAGCTTCTTCGCGGAGGAGTCGCAGCGCCTTGGCGGTGAGGTCATCTCGTCACACCTGCCCAACAAGCAACTCTGGACGATCAAACAACCGATCGGTGTCGCGGGACTAATCACAATCTGGAACTTCCCTGCCGCGGGTATCACGCGCCCGCTTGGGGCCGCGCTGGCGTCTGGCTGCACGGCTGTCATTAAGCCGCCGGAGCAGACGCCGCTCTCCGCGATCGCGATCTTCGAGCTCTTCGAGCAGGTAGGTCTGCCCGCGGGCGCGGCCAACCTCGTCACCGCCCTCGATCCCGAGCCCATCGGCCGCGAGCTGATCGAAAACCCACTTGTGCGCAAGATTAGCTTCACGGGCTCAACCGAAGTCGGCCGAACAATCCTGCGCGAGGCGGCGGACCAGATCAAACGGGTCACGCTAGAGTTGGGCGGTCATGCTCCGCTAATCGTCTTCGAGGATGCCGACCTCGAGATGGCCACCGATGGCGCGGTGACCTCCAAGTTCCGTAATTCCGGCCAGACATGCGTCGCCGTCAACCGAATTTATACTCACGAGTCGATTCACGCGCGATTTGTCGAACGGTTCGTTGAGCGGTGCAAGACGGTTAAGGTCGGCAGCCCTCTGGACGAAGCGGTTCGCGTAGGTCCGCTGATCGACAGGGCAGGGCTGGAAAAGGTCGAGCGTCACGTCGCCGACGCGTTGGCACACGGCGCGAAGGCGCTGATCGGCGGCAGGCGAATGACCGGCGGCGAGTTCGGCAACGGTTTTTTCTTTGAGCCGACCGTGCTCGTGCGGGTCAAGCCCGACACGCTGATAATGCGAGAGGAAACCTTCGGTCCCATCGTCCCTGTTGTTTCATTCAAGGGTGAAGATGAAGTCATCGCCGCCGCTAACGCGCTGCCGCAGGGATTGGCGGCGTATTTCTATTCCAAGGATGCTTCCCGCTGCGCACGGCTGGCGGAGCGGCTGCACTATGGAATTGTCGGCATAAATGATTCGATGCCAGGTGCGCCGCACGTTCCGTTTGGTGGGATCAAACAGAGCGGCATGGGCAAAGAGGGCGGGCGGATGGGGCTTGAGGAATTCCTCGATACGAAATTGGTTTCGATGGTTCAGCAATGAGCGATGCATCATGGCTGGGGCGTTAGACGGCATCAAGGTTCTGGAAGTGGCCAATTACCTGACCGGACCGTTCGCGGCGATGCTGTTGGCGGACATGGGGGCCCGGGTGATTAAGGTCGAGCCGCGCGACGGTGGGGACCCTTTCCGCGGGTGGGAGGAGCACCGCTACAGCTCGCATTTCTGCTGCGTAAACCGCAACAAGCACAGCATCACGCTCGATCTTCAGACCGACGCGGGCCGGGAGATTCTGCTACGACTTGCGGATCGGTCCGACGTGCTGATCGAGAACCATCGCCCGGGCGTGATGAACCGGTTGGGGGCCGGTTACAAGTTAGTCGCCTCGCGCAATCCGAAGATCATTTACTGCTCGATCTCTGGCTTCGGCGAGACGGGGCCCGCCAGCGGTCTGCCCGGCTACGACACGATCGGCCAGGCGCGCAGCGGATTGCTTTCTTTGCTCACCGACCTGTCAAACCCCCAGCCAATGGGGATTTCTCTGTCCGATCACGTGACTGGCCTGTACGCCTGCAACGGTATCCTTGCGGCGCTGCACGCGCGAGGCCGAACCGGCAGAGGACAGGAAGTGAAAACGTCGCTGTTGCAGGCCGGCGTCTCGTTCGCACAGGAAGCGGCGGCCCGTTACTTCGCGACAGGGAATGCCCCGACTCGCCAGACCCGCGTGCGTTCCGCTCAGGTTTTCGCGTTTCTCGCTGGCGATGGTCGGCCCTTCGTCGTGCACCTCTCATCCCCCCAAAGTTCTGGAAGGGGCTAACCGAAGCCATCGGCCGGCCGAGCCTGCAAGAAGATAGACGCTTCCGCGATCGGCCGGCCCGGATCAAAAACCATGATGAGCTGCGCGACATTCTCGCCAAGGTGTTCGCCGCGCAATCGCGCGAGACCTGGCTCACACTGCTGCAGGAGCATGACGTCCCGTGCTCCCCGATCCAGTCGATGGCGGACGTGTTCAGCGATCCGCAGGTTCAAGCACTCGGGATGCATCTGAAGCTTGATCATCCGACGATGGGCCAAGTCCAACTGAGCGGCAGCGGCGTGACGCTGGGCGATACACCGGTGACACATCGCAACGCTCCGCCGCTGCTCGGCGAGCACATGGATGCGATCCTTGCAGAACTGGGCTACGACGACGCGGCGCGGCGAAGGCTGCGACAGGATGGGGTGGTCTGATGTCCTGGGATCTGAAGGACAAATACACGATCGTCGGCGTGGGGCAGAGCCGCCTCGGCGCGGTGCCGGGGTGCAGCGCGGTCGGGCTGCTGGTCGAAGCGATCGCCAATGCGATCGAGGATGCGGGGATCGAGAAGGGCGAGATTGACGGATTGATCACACGCGGGCCGGATGATGTGTATTGCCATCACCAGCGGATCGGACGGGCGCTTGGCCTAGATGTCGCATTCAGCACGACATTGGACAACGGCGGGGCGAGCCAGTGTATGGCGGTGGGGCTGGCGTGCATGGCGATCGAGGCGGGGCTGTGCAAAGCGGTTGTCTGTGGATACGGGCGGGATTCGTGGTCGCGCACGCGCTCGCCGGGGGCGAAGCTGCGAGTTGCCCTCATCCCCGAGGCCCAGCAGGCGAAGGAATTCGGCCCGGAGTTCGGCTTCTTCGGCGCCGCCGCCATGCATGGGCTGGGGGGCGCGGCGGCACATGCACGAGTACGGCACCAGCCGCGAGCAGATGGGCGCAGTTGCGCTGGCATTTCGCGAGCATGCCCTTCGCAACCCGGCCGCGCAAATGGGCGGCGAGTCGCTGAACATGGATCAATACCTGTGCTCCCGCTGGATCGTCGAGCCGTTCTGCCTGTACGATTGCAGCCTGGTTACCGACGGCGCAGGCGCGGTCATCGTCACGTCCGCAGACCGGGCGAAGCATCTGCGACAGCCGCCGGTTCACATTCTGGCATCCGCCTCCGCCAACAACCTACGAGGCTGGTTCACGGAAGATCACATGATCTGCACTGCCGCTGCACAAAGTGGACGAGCCGCCTATCGGATGGCGGACTCGGGCCAAAAGACGTGGATACCGCCCAGATTTACGACTGCTTCACCTACATGGTTCTCGTGCAGCTGGAAGACTACGGCTTCTGCAAGAAAGGCGAAGGCGGGGAGTTTGCCGCGTCCGGGTCGTTGAGATCTGGATGGCGAACTTCCCTGCAATACTTCTGGTGGACAGCTTTCCGAGGGGCACGTTGAGGGGATGCTTCAGATCGTCGAAGCGACGCGACAACTTCGTCACGAGTATCCGTCCGATCGGCAAGTGAAAGACGCCTGCGTCGCCCTGGTGAGCGGACACGGCGGGAATACCGTTTGTCATTCAAGCTTGATCCTGGGAGCGGCCGATCGATGAGCGAAGATCGCCGACCATTGCCAATTCCGTCCGCCGAATCGGCGCCGTTCTGGGAGGGGTGCCGGAAGCATGAATTGCTTTTGCAGCGGTGCACGAGGTGCGAGCAGGTCACGTTCCCTCCGACCGCGCGCTGCCCGCGATGTCTTTCGCCTTCCCTGGTATGGACAAAATCATCCGGCCGCGGAACCGTCTACTCGTTCGTCGTCTACCGCCGGGCCTATCACCCAGGTTTCGAAGATCAGCTTCCTTACGTCGTCGCCCTGATCGAGCTGGCAGAGGGCCCGCGACTCATTAGCAACCTTGTCGATTGCGATCCAAAATCGGTTCGATGTGACATGTCCGTTGAAGTCGTCTTTGACGATGTCACAGAGACTGCAGCCATCTACAAATTTCGACCGTCCAGAGAAAGGGGTTCGTCGTGACCGTCAGTCAGATCACGGGCCCGGTCCTCAAGCCCCTGGCATACTGCGTGGAAAAGGACGACGTGAAGCTGCTGAGACTTGGCACCACCATGCGCTGGGCCCGCTCCACACCACTCCAGCTACGGCACCAACCGAAAGATGCGCCAATGGCTCACAGGCTCGGGGCTGCTGGCTGGCCTGTCTATTTCCTCTCGGGTAGCAGAAGCCGAGCGATCCGCCGCCTTTCGGATAATGGCAATATAGCAAGCAGGGCAGCGGCGATTTGCAGCCCCACCGCGGCGCTTTAATGAACTTAAGCAACGATCTCTCATTTAGTCCCATCTGTGGTCGTCAAGGAAGCATGTGCTAAACTCTCAGGGCTCGCCAGATGGCCCAGCTACAATCAGTATTGAAGCGTTTTCTACATCGCCGGCTAACGGCCGAGGACGCCCGCCGCGCCATTGCCTATCGATTCCGCCAACGCGAGCGATCTTTCTTGCGGCTCATCCGCATCGCCGTTTTTTCCAATCCAAGAAGTCCATATCTACCGCTCTTCGATCACTGCGGCATTGCGGCTGCAGACGTGTCACGCTGGATCTACGCAGACGGACTGGAAGCAACTCTCAGCCGACTTTACGACGCCGGCATCTACGTGACAGCGGAGGAATTCAAAGGCCGCCGGCCGATCCAGCGTCCGGGAATAGTGGTAACCGCAAGTCATAGCGATTTCGATAACCCGCTCGTGTCGCCGATTTACGCGGTCCAGACCAGTGGCTCGAGTGGTTCCGCCATGCCGATCCCAAGTGATCTACGGCTGCTCGAACACGAAGCCGCGTACCTGCACCATTTCCTTGCCGGTTATGACTTGAGGCAGCGGCCTGTTGCCGCCTGGCGCGGCGTGCCGCCGGTCTCGTCCGGCGTCAAACTTCTACTCCGCTATGCCAAGCTTGGCCTCCGCATCGAGCGATGGTTCGCGCAGAACCGCCTGCAAGAATGCGGAGACACGCAGTTTATGGGATTCACTCGCGAACTTGTGCAGGTCAGTCGCTCGCTGGGGTGGTGGCTCCCAGAGCCGGAATACGTGCACCAGGACGACGCCGTCATTATAGCGCGCTGGCTCGCCGACAAGCGTGCGGCTGGCACGCCGCCCCAGCTTGACACCAACGCCAGCTCCGGTGTGCGCCTCTGCCTGGCGGCCTTGGAAAGCGGGTTGGACATCTCCGGCACCTTTTTCCGGCTGGGCGGCGAGCCTTACACGCCCGCGAAGGCCGATGTCATACAACGCGCAGGCTGCCGTGCTGTGTGCCATTATTCCATGGCCGAAACCGGTCACCTCGGCATGGCCTGCACTGCGCCGGCGCAGATTGACGAAGTCCACCTGCTGACTGACAGAACCGCCGTGCTTCAGCGTGACCTTGTCGAAGGGGCCGACGGCCCGACCAGGGGCGGCCTAGTCTTCACCACCCTGATGCCCTCCTTTCCCAAGTTTATGCTCAACGTCGAGAGTGGCGATTATGGCGTCCTTCACCGGCGCAAGTGCGGCTGTCCATTCGACCAGCTCGGCTTCGACCTGCATCTTTCGGATCTGCGCAGCTATGGGAAGCTTACGAGCGAGGGGTTGAATTATCTGCGGGGCGATTTGGTCCCGCTTGTCGAGCAGGTGCTGCCCGCCAGGTTCGGCGGGCACGCGACCGATTACCAGCTCGTAGAGGTCGAACGCTCCGGCATGCCGTACGTCGAAGTGCTGGCCAGTCCCCTTATAGGCCCCATCGACGAGCCGGCGCTGCTGCAAGCCGTGTACGAATGGCTTCGGCAGCAGCGCGGCGAGGAGCTGATGGCCGACTTCTGGCAGGACGCCCACACTGTGCACGTCGTGCGGCGGCAACCCTACGCAACCAGTTCGGCTAAGATTCTTCCCCTTCACCGGTTGCGAGCCGAGAGCGCACCTGGCTCGAGCTCAACAATGAAGCCTGAGACAGCTCAGTGACCCGTCCATTGACCTGACGCGGATGTGCGTCTGGTATCATTCACGTTGAACCCAATCGCACGCTTGAGGCAAAGTTCCTGCGGCCACCTCTGAAGCTCTTCGTTACCGATGTTCCCCATTCGCGAATCGATTGCGCCAAATCATCCATGAAGCCGGCAATGGAAGCGACGGCCGCACCTGCAGAACTAGGTGGTTAAGCATTTTGAGATGTTCGGCAGTGAAACTCATTACATGCCAGACCGCATTCCAGTGGTCGCCCGTCAGGCGTGGTCCGCGTGGTGCCAACTCCCCAACTCCGGTAAACTGAAAGCCCTTTCCGCTCCCCGTGCAGAATCGTAATGATGTTGGTGACTGACTTTACCGTGCCGAACCCCAGACATATTTGGACGCCAGGGAAACGCCAAAGCCCCACGTTCTCGTTAAAGCCGGCTTTCATTCAATCTATTAAAAGTTGAAGTACGCAGCTCCAGTCCCCTGTCCGGGGTTGTATGCGTGGCCGTTCGGGCTTCCGCCAGTGACCACACCGGAGGTGCCCAAAACCGGGGAATGATTGCCCGCAACACCGCAGCAGATGGGCAGACGAGGCGCACCGCCTTGGGGGCGCGGTCGACCGGGGTTCGCCGACGCGCCGACGCCCGACCTGGGCGGACGGTAAAGGCGGTGACGTCGTCCTGGCGGCGCTCTAGAGTTCGGAGCTGCCGGGCTTCCGCGCTGCCACGACGATTTGCACGGCGAGCAGGTGCCTCACCGTTGATGAGAGTCCGTTTGCCCACCCTGCAAGGGCCCGAGCACTGCGCGGGAGCAACCGATCGAGCGGGTAGGGAATGACGCTGCTGCTTGTGAACTCCACGGTCTCGACGACCAGTCCCGCCTCCGTGACCATTCGCTCGATCCCGCGCCGGCCGGGCAGCCTGTCGCAGCGGAGTGGAGGCGGCACGCCAAACCGGACCCGGCGCTTTGCCGCTCGCATTAGCGGGTACACGATCTCGTGTCGCCACAGGCGAGTAGGCGACCGGGCGTTACCCGTGGACATGATGGCACGTCCGCTCGGGCGCAGCACCCTGGCGATTTCGCCCAGCATGGCCGCACGGTCGGGAGCCCACGCGAACACCCCGGTGGACACGACCGCGTCGAACATCCCAGCCTCGAACGGAAGCTGCTCAATCCGCCCCTCGAGCAGGCGTCCGGCGGCCCCGGGCACGCGAGCGCGCGCCAGTGCTACCATCTGCGCGGCTCCGTCCACGCCCCAGGCCGTCCAACCGCAGTGTTCGAGCGCCTCCACAAGCCGCCCGGAGCCCATCCCTACGTCGAGGGCCGTCCCGGGACCCGTCCCCAGGAGTCGGAGCACCACGGCGTGCCGCGTGCGCAGCCAGTCACCGTCGGCCGACTGCTCGTCGTACAGAGAAGTCGTACTTGCTCGCCTTCGCGTCCCAGTGGCCGATCGTGTGGATGTCGATCATTATCGTCAACACACCTCTTCTCCCTTTCGGGAATGGCGAGGGCGGCAAGCAGCTTACGTTCCGCCCCACTGAAGCTACGGTGAAAGGCACCGGAAGGGCTTATGGTTCGAGAAGCTGATATTACATCAGAAGTCTACAGCCAAAGGTTGACTCCGGATGATTGATAAAAATCAGGGTTCTCGGCTTGACTGGGGTCATTAGAACGGCTGCAGCAAGCGCTTGAGAAGAGAGCGACAGCGCTGAAGCTATACAGCTTTGCGCATCGCTCTAAACTAACACTGCAACTGGAGTGCTCGAGGGGGCTGGGTACGGGCTCTGGCATGCCAACCATCGCAAGGGATCCAGGAATGATCGCCAAGCTAACCGACCGCCTTCTCCGCCCAGTTGCGAAGTTCTGGCGTGATAAGGAGTGGGCCATGGAGCGCGTGGGTATCCACCGGCTTCGATCGTTCGCCAAACGGTACAACCAGTGGCGATACGCAGACCGCGTCCGCGCGCACCAAGACGCATTCGAGCACGGATTCGAGGCATTGCTCCGCGAAAACGGTACTCTCGCTACCTTTCCGCCGCACATTAAGCTGGAGGATGGTTGGGTTCGGGATGACTCGCACACGTTGCCACACCTGAACCGAGTCCTTGAGCAGGCGAGCGAGATTATCCGCGAACGGGGCGGCAAGCGACATTCGTCAGTTCAGCAGCCATTCCTCCGCAACATGCTGTTTCCAGGCGATCTCGAAAGGTACCCGGCCATCCTGGATTTCATCCTTTCGTCCGAACTGCTCGCGGTGGCCGCGCAACACATCCGCACGGTGCCCGTGCTCTCGAAAACCATGCCACCGGGAGTGCGCTTAATGGAGTCCAACGCCGCGCTGGATCCGGGTTCGGCCGGGCCGTTTCGCGAAAGCCAGTTGTATCACCTCGACATTCACGACACGCCGATGGTGTACGTGCTCGTACTGTTGGAGGACGCGACGGAGGAAAGTGGCCCGTGGACATTCCTTCCCGCCTCAGTCTCGGCCCATACCAAGGCTGCCCTCCGCTACCAGCAGCCCGGAACCGGATACCGCGTGACTGACGAGCAAATGTATTCCGTCATCGGCGCGAAGGAGGCCATCTCGTTTACCGGAAAAAAGGGCTCCGTGCTCTTTATCGATTCGAGCACGTGCTTTCACTACGGTAGCCGACGGTCAGTTAGGCCGCGGTTTCAACTGATGTACGCGCTTACGACCCCATGCCGATGCGACATATTTCAGACCGAATACGAGAACAAGTACCCCTTGCCCGCGGACGCGTCGCGCCTCCGGCGCATGGTGACGGAAGCGTGGGTCTGACCACCAATAAACCACAACGACTTCCTTGCTCTGGATGCCAAGACCGGAGACGTGCTCTCAACGGCAGACAACAATGTCCCAATAATATCGATTCGTGCGCCTAGCAGGTTGCGCAACAAACGGAGCAACATCGAAAAGCGCACCTCTTGGTACAGGACAACATAGATGCCCAGGGCAAGCGCATCAGCCACGCCCGGGCATCATTTAGCTCATCGGGCTTCTTCTCGCGTTTTCTTGATGAGGACGCGGGCAGCTACATCCCAAGCGCCGAATTGTGCAATGCGTTCCTCGCGCGGATGCGCGCTCTGTTCCTCGGCTGGGCGAGGCTTACGGCGCTTCTCCATATACGTTGACGAGAAATGCCACGTGTTTCCGCCCGCATTGATTTCCAGCACGAACAGGCGGCCGCTCGCCGCATCGCGGATTATATCGACACCCTGAAGTGGAATGGCGGGCATGGCCGCATAAGCGCGCCGAGCCAGGTCCAAAACATCGGCGTCGTTGGAGAACTGAGCCCGCTTTCTGGTGCCGGTTTCGGCGTTGGTGGCTATCTGCGCTTTGAGGAGGACCTCGTCGGGAGCATCAAGCGGTGGCCGCGGCTTGAGCGTAAACCCCTTACGGCAGTAAAGGGGCTCGCCAAAAAGCGTAAGAACCCGATAGTAAGAAGGCCACTCTCCGGTATCCACGAATCGCTGAACCAACACTGGGAGCCGGCGCGATGGATGCCCGAGCGGAAACACGCTTTCCGCGAGGTCAGCGACCCTCTCGGTACGCATCAAGAATACCGCTCCCTGGGACATGAACCCCGGAGTAGTCGGCTTGAGGACGACAAGAGGTCCCCAAATGCGTTTGTCGAGTTGCTTGCCGAAGGCGAGCTGCGCCGAGAAAGGCACAGGGATATTTGCGCGGTAAAGCCTAGTGAGCTGATCGAATTTTGCAATGTACCTGCAACAGTAGACTAGCCCTCGCTTTGGCCGGAATCGGAATGTGCTCGGCGGCGCGAACGAGACAACGAGGCATGGCCGTTGCCAGATGTCGTCATCAAATTCGTCAACTGATTGACCTGCCTCCACGATTTGGACGTCAATCTCCGGCGCAAGCGCGTCAATCTTGGCTCGGATTTCCTCGAAATCCTGGCGTTTTTGCAGACCCGGATGGTTGACAAGGATCAGGGTTCTCGACTTGGCGGACTGCTGATTCATGCCACACTTCTAGGCCGCGCTTACCCCAAGCGGCGGAGCATTTAAGCAGCCTCGCCCATCGGCGCAGCGTCTACAACACTAAGTTCATCTGCCTTGACGCCAGCCGCTTGGCAAATTTCGGCAAGACTATCATCTTCGCCAAGAACCGACATAGAGGACGCTGTGAGAGAGTCCGCTTCTGACCCTAAGCCCGCGGCCCTTGCCATCCGGCGCGGTGCATCATCGGCAGTCGATTCCGGAAGGCGTGGACGCGGGCGAGCTTGCCACCATCGAGAATCGGGGTGCGCCGCTCGCTTTCAATGAAGGCCAGGCGCAGGAGCATGACCACTTTGGGGCAGAGATCGCGGGGGTGAGCCACAAACGCGGCCGCCAATTGGTAGGGCGGATTCGTCAAAATCGCCTCAACGCCAATGGGCAGCTGACGCTCGAGAAGAAAATCCCAACCGGCAGGTCTTGTCCGGCAAGTCGTCATCGACGAGATCGGTCGCAGGACCGCACGCCGGCTCCCATAGGACGCGGGGAATTCTTGGCCCTCAGGAGGCCTCGACCGCGACTGCGGGAGTCTCGTAGGTATCGTCGCCTCGATCGGCGAGCTTATGGGCGAGGGCAATCATGGCCGCGCATAGCCCCAAGTCACGGCCACGGTGATGATCAACGCCCGTGCTCGGGCGTCTCGATCGTGACCGAGGACGGGGGCGAGGCACATACGGTCAGGGCGGGCAACAGCTTTGTCCTGCGTGCCGGCTTCAAAGGCACATGGGAGGTCATCGAGACCACGGGCAAGGTCGTCCGAATGTGATGTCCCTGTCTCGGTATTGGACTGATGCCAGTCGAGGAAAGCGCGGCGCGGCTAGGACACCGGCATCAGCTTTTGAATTTTCTCGTCGAGCGGATGGCGCTTGGTGATGACCTCATCGACGATGCCGAACGTTCGGGCATCCTCCGCCGACAAAAAGTAGTCGCGGTCGAGCGACTTCTCGATCGTCTCATAGGTCTGCCCGGTATGGCGCACATAGATGTCGTTCAGACGCCGTTTCATCTTGATGATGTCCTCGGCGTGGCGCTCGATGTCACTCGCCTGACCCTGGAAACCGCCCGAGGGCTGATGCAACAGGATGCGGGCGTTGGGCAACGCATAACGCATGCCCTTCTCGCCGGCCGCAAGCAGGAGAGAGCCCATGGACGCGGCTTGACCGATGCACAGGGTGGCCACGGCCGGCCGGATGAACTGCATCGTGTCGTAGATCGCCATCGCGGAGGTGACGATGCCCCCCGGCGTGTTGATGTACATGGAGATCTCTTTCTTCGGGTTCTCCGCCTCCAGAAACAGGAGCTGCGCCGTGATCAGCGAGGCGACCTGGTCTTCGATCGGGCCCGTGACAAAGACGATGCGCTCCTTCAGCAGGCGCGAATAAATGTCGTAGGCCCGCTCGCCGCGGTTGGTCTGCTCGACCACCATGGGCACAAGCGTGTTCAGGTAGATATGGCTCAAATCTTTCATGCCTGGTCCGAAGGGCTAGATGGGCCGGAAACCTCCACTTGGGCGTCGCTGTGCTATTCCTCAAGGCCCGCGCTACTACATCTCGCGTGCCCCCTCGCGTTAAAAGCAAAAGTGCCGAACGCACGCCGCTGCTTAGGTGCCCTTACACACGTCTGCAGCGCATCGGGGAGTGACCATCGCAGGCTAGGCTTACCTGTGGCGGCCGAACTCGGGACGTTCGACGCCCTGGGCGGGGCGAACGGCCTCGGCGTCGACGCTCGCTAACTTTACGCTTCCATTGCCCTGTCGGCGATGCACGCCTTAATAAAGTCCTCGGCTGTTTCGGGCCACGAGTGGAAACCGATCTGCCGGAACATTTCGCTGTGCTGCTCGGAGTTCATGTAGTCGTCCCGAAGGGAGCCATAAGCATCAAGAAGGTCGGGTGCGACTGTCTCGACCGATGCGGCCAGTTTGTCGAGCAGAGCAGCCGCCTCCAGGTTTCGACTGTCCTCTGGGCACTCGGCAGCTTTGGAGCGCCGCCAGTCGGCGGTTTGCTCAAAGTCCAGTCTCAGCGCTTCCCTTATTTCGTCATCGGTCATTTTGTGCCCTCCCGCCAAGTCGATTGGATTAAGGCGGTGCCAACGTCCCGCGCATGGCCCACGCAATCGCAGCGGATTGACCGGCCGTTTCAACCACTCTTGAGACGCGGAATTGCATCCGCGCGAGGCTCGCCTACGGGAGAGACGTGTCGATATAGCGTGGACCGAGTGACGCCCAACTCTCGACAGAGAGCACCGACATTCGTCTCAGGCTTGCCCATCGCAGCCATCGCCAGCCGTAACTTGGCTGGCGTCATCTTTGGCCTGCGACCACCTCTGCGACCACGAGCGCGTGCTGAAGCAAGCCCTGCGCGGGTGCGTTCAGAAATTAAGTCGCGCTCGAACTCGGCGAGCGACGCGAAGATGCCGAAGACTAGCTTGCCTGCGGGAGTGGTCGTGTCGATGGCTGCACCCTGACCAGTCAGCACCTTCAGACCGATGCCCCGGCTCGTGAGATCGTGCACGACGTTCACGAGATGACGCAAGCTGCGACCTAGACGATCCAGCTTCCACACAACGATTGTGTCGCCCTTCCTGAGGGCCTGCAGACATGCAGCAAGACCGGGTCGGTCGTCTTTCTTGCCCGAAGCGGTGTCGCTGTAGAGGTGCCGCTCAGCAACGCCTCCGGCAAGCAGCGCGTCTCGTTGCAGGTCGAGCACTTGCGACCCATCGGCTTTCGACACCCGCATGTAACCAATTAGGGGGGAGGGCGGACCGTCCCGCAAACGGTCGTTTATGGGACGATGCTGCTTCTGGGCTTTTCGGGGCCGCGACATGTGCCGAAATCTATATCTTTTTCTATGTCCCGTAAAGGCTCTTACTTGGGCGGCACAAGAGCTTTAGATTTTTCTCGCAACATCTCTCTCTCTCTTGCATCGCTCTTTTTTCCGTCAAATGCTTAGAACTTTTAATTCTAATTTGGACTGCCCACATAATCCGGTGATCAGTAAATGTCGCTACACGCATCGCCATGGAACAGTACGACGAGTTAGACACATTCGAGAAAGTAGAGAGCTGGCCGACTATCGAGGATATCGAGCGACGCTTGCGAAAGCTCGGCTGCACCAAAGAACAGGTGAGGCGTCACCTCGATCAGGTGGAGATGAGCCGAATTGAAGCCGCCGGAGAAAAGCTCAAGCCTCGCTCGAAGGGCCGTTGATTGGTCCTACCGATAGCTAGGGCGTGTACTCATAAACCGACAGCCAAATGCAAACTTGGATGCGCCGTCCAACGTTCGTTATTGGGCGTAAAGCGAACATGGCGCGGACTTGTCGGTAAGTCCGCTAATGACCCAAAGCGGACATCGCCGCACGCGCCGCAGCGGCTTGCAGTGTGCTACCGGTAAGCCTCGATTCGTGATGGGCGCAGATCAATTTCGTCCTGCCATGTCGGCGTCGATGTCATTCTCCACAGCGATGCGGATAGCATCATTCACATCGCGACGACGTGTTAGGCCGTGCTCAACCGAGAGCAAGATTGTGACGTCACCACGCCGGTGTTTCATCACGACACTCTTGTCGGACGTGTTGTTGAGGCGCTTGCCCTTAACCAGCACCGTATATTCGAAGTCATGGTTCTTTGGCTTAGCGGCTTTGTACATCAGCACGCCGTTAATAATTTCCTTGCTCCATGCGAACCTGATGGACCTGAAGTTGCGCATTTGCAAATCCTTCCTTCTTCTGTCCGGTCATTCTCCCCTCCATGCTTCGCCTTGGGTTCCTATAGCGCGCTCGCGCCTGTTGGATCGGTCCGACCTATGTTCTACCGTCTCTCTGCGCTCCGATTTTCGAGGGGAGCCCAGACGTCGAAGGGGTCGCCACTGCGCTCTAGAAGCGAGAGATCATCGTTCTCCGGCTTGTTGACGCGCGTCGAGATGGGCCACATCGTCATCGGCTCCGACGAATAACTGATAAGAAGATCGCGCGGATCAGGTTCCAGGCTTAGCCAGCGGTCGTAGCTCGCAGGCGCAAGGATGGCGGGCATACGATTGTGGATTTGACCGACCAGCTCATTGGACGGCACCGTAATGATGGCGAAGGTGCGTTCCCACTCTCTAGTATTCGGATTGCGCCAGTTCTCCCACAAGCCCGCTAGACCAAAGGGTGAGCCATCCTTCATGGCGATGGCATAGGGCTGCTTGGCCCGTGCGCCTTTGACGGCGCGCCACTCGAAAAAGCCATCTACCGGCACAATGCAGCGTCGTAGAGCGTAAGCGTCCCTGAACATGGGGAGCTTTGAAACACTCTCAGCCTTGGCGTTGATGGGCCTGCGTCCACCCTTCGGGTCTTGGCACCAATACGGGATCAGACCCCACTTGATCAGGTCGAGTGAGCGCTCACCCGTCTTGTGGTTCTGGCGAATAACCAGCAGCTCTTGGCTAGGCGCAGCGTTGTAGCGTGGGCCGATGTTGTCCGTCCGCGTGTCGGTGACATCAAGGCCTTCGACAATGGCGAGGCGAAGAGGTTCAGAGCTTTGGATGACGCGGCCACACATTGCATTGTAGCTGGGGCCAGTTGACCAGATTTCAACCTGCCTCTGTGCCATCGTCGGGGGGCGCTCGTGGCGGTACGATGAAAGGCCTTGATCTCCAGAACCATCCTCTCAGGGGTCACGCAGCCCATCCTGAATACTTAGGCTTCGGCTTTACCCTCTCCATAGAAGGTGGTTGCCTCGCAGATCGGCGCATCATGATCGCATAGCGTGTTGACGAGATCAGGTCGTCGCGCTCCTTGACGATGAGACCGTCCTCGCGGCGGTAATAGCGGAATTCCTCCATCCAGTGCTCTTGGCCGCGAAATACCTTGAAGCGCCCCGTTTGCATGCGCTGGAGCATCTTAGTAATGCCAGCTTCAACACCCATGCCGCCAGCTTCGTGCGTCGCGTGGTCCGACAGCATCTTCAGGCCCTGACGGCGATACTGATTGGCCAGCTCGTTCCCCGATCCCTTGTCGTGTTGCAGACCATCATGCGGCCACGCACAGGATATCCACTCGCCCCAGGGCTTGATGGCGGCAACGTGGATCGGAGGTGTTGCTTTAGCCTCGCGGTACGAGGCCACTACGTACCAGACGTCATTGTCCTTATCCCAGGCGTTGCGTGTCGCTGCGAATGGATGCTCCCACCCGAAGTCCATGCCGACGATCTGATACCAATGTTCTGGGATCGGGATCGGATCGCAGAGGATCGCATGTTCTGCGATTGGAAACACACGACCAGAACCAAGAGAAGGAATGCCTTTGGTGCGCGCTTCGCGCTCGTGCTCCGGGTAGCTATCGATAATTGCCTGACGCTGCTCCGGCGTGTAGTGCTCGGCGTCGTCGATCTCCATCCTGGTGATGTGCTTGGTCACGATCCTTCATCCCCTTTGCTTCCGATAATTGCGCTTACCGGCAGAGAAATTCAGCTGAGCCCGCACTCCTCGATGTAGGCGTGCACCACGTCCGACATGCCTTTGAGCGGCGTGAAGGTGAGGTACACGAAGCCATTAGTCGCATTCGTGCGCGTAAGCCCCTCGAAATAGATGTCTTGAGCAGGCTCCTCGTCGAACCAGACGAAGTCGAGCGTCTCGCCTTGCCACTTTGTCCTGCCCTGATCGTAACTCTTGAAGCCCATCGTTGATCGACCACCGCTGACGTGCTTGACGATAACGCTGTCAAGAGCGTCCGGTGCGCCCTGCCGCCTCGCCCATGACATCAAGTCGTCGCCAGGGATAAGACCGGTGCCCCATTGGCTCTGATCCTTCGGCTCGCCGACTAAGAGCCGCTGAACGCCGTCGCGCGTAACGTCCCAGGTTTGCGACGACGCCCAGGCCCTCACGGGTTGCTCCCAGCGCCTGCCTCCAGTATTATCTGAAGCCTGTGCCATTCGCTTCCTCGGATTGGGCTTCACCTTACTCATACATCCAAGTTCCCTAGCCTGTAGTCCTTGAGCCAGTTCATCATTACAAAGTCATCGATGATTCTGAGCGTCATCATGGGCTCGACCTGCTGCGCTTTGGCGAACTCGTCATGCTGCTCGGCCCAGATGTCTAAGAAAACTTCGTGGACGCCGAACCAACGTCTAATTTCTTCGCGCGTAGCACCGAGCAGGCGCAACTTCTCGGCATCACTCGAACAGCGAGGCCGATACTTTTGAGGGTCGAACTCAGCCTCTTCGGTCGCGACGGTTTCTTCTGCGGTCATCTTCCTCTCCTCTCTCCTACTTGAATAGCGTTATATGCCCGCTTGCCGTCCAATCTCACTGAGTTGTGACGTTTCATCTCGGCCTCCTTACGCCGCAACACTGACAGGCTGGGGCAAAACGGCACCGTCATCCCTCAAGGACTTCAGCAAAGCCTGTCGAAGGTATTCCGAGGTTGTCATGAACCGCGAACGCGCCGTCACGTTGACGGCGTCGCTCAGCTCGCGCGGCACCCGCGCTCTAACGAGGTTGGGGTAACGCAATTCGTCCTGCATCTGCATCGCAGCAGCTCCAATAGCTTGAGGGAGCCTCCTCTGCGCCAGAGGCACGGCGTCCCGCGTGACGTGCGGGAAATGCGCAGATCATCGATGCACTCGATGAGCAGAGCGAGGCCGATAACGTGGCCCAGTCGAAAGGCCGCTGACGTGGGCCGGGACCGCAGCTCCGGTGAGGGAGCGGTGCCTGACCCGCAAAAAACGAGTCAAGCACCGCAATGTCACACATTTTTGTATGTGGTTCACTATTCCTTCGTCAGCATGAAGGTGCTCAACTCCGCCGAAGACGCTCACATTAAAGACATGAGCACCTTCGAGATAGATGAGCATCTTCGGAAAATGACGCCGCTGCCCAGACGCAGAAGTCGAGAGTGCTGGCGGGCAGTTGGAGGTAAGGATAGGTCCGCATGGCCAGAACCCGGAGCGGGCAGCGCACCAAGCAGGCGTCGCGTAACGCCAAGGGAGTATCGGGCCGCCTTTGCCGCGCGGGTGAGGCAAGCACGGACAGCCGCTCGCTATCCGGTAGACGAAATGGCGCTACTGCTCAGCGTCACGCGGGACACATATGCTAAGTATGAGGGTCGGGGTGCCTCGCTCATGCCGCATAATCTGATTGTGCCATTCTGCCTCGGCTGTCGCGTCTCGGTCGAATGGCTACCAACGGGGATTGGACCGACACGGTCCCGCTGAGATTGATTTGTTGGCTCGTGGCGGATCGTGTATGGCGCGATACGTGTACGAGCCAGTGGCCGCCACAAACCTTGAAGGGGAAACTAAATGGACCTCGCTGCTTGGACGCCAGGCGCTCTGTCTGTCCTGCGGATCGTGACTGCTTTGTTGTTTCTGGAGCATGGCACGGGGAAGCTGCTTGGCTTCCCATCATCTGACACGTCGCTTCTACAGTATTCTCTTTGATCGGCATTCAAGGTGTGCTCGAACTTGTAGGTGGCTTTCTAATTCTTATTGGGCTTTTCACCCGTCCAGTCGCGTTCATCCTCGCGGGTAATATGGCGGTGGCATACTTCATGGCCCATGCGCCGAAGAGCTTCTTCCCCACGATCAACGGAGGTCAGCTCGCCATCTTGTTCTGTTTTGTCTTCCTCTACTTGGTGTTTGCTGGTGGTGGGAAGTGGAGTGTTGACGAACAGTTGGCGCGCTTGCGAGCAGCTGATCCGGCCATTCGGAAGCTCTGAGAAGGCCCACGAAGATGCTCAACTCCACCGAAGACGCTCACATTAAAGACATGAGCACCTTCGAGACCGATGAGCATCTTCGGCTTTGACCCAGCGCTACCTCCGATAGCAAAAGGCCCTCCACAGATGAGGGGAGGGCCTTGTTTGGTTTGCCTAAGCGGACAGGCTTACCCAGGATGCTTCTTCGAGTAGTAGGCCTGTGCCTTAGTGAGATTGCCCGAAGGGTCTGCCATGAACTGGGTCAGGGCAGATTGGTTGCCGAAGCAATAGGTCTTGCCTTCGAACTGCGTATTGACGGAGCAGTCCGTCTTTATGTCCTTGCCGTTTGCGAGGCCCATCGTGCACATGTTTTCGTACTCGCCGGTCACGGCGAGAGCTGCAGTGGTCATGCCGATGAAGAAAGCGCCCGCGACTACAGAACTGATGTACGTTCTCATGTTCATCTCCTGTCAGTGGGGGATCTGCGGAGATCCTTACAGAAGACAATTGTACACCTAGGTTCCTCCGCCGGTGGTCAAGTATTCGTGACGGACCACTTGGACACTCGCGCCGAAATTGGCGTCAACATGACCAGCGCGGCCAATTAGGACACAAAACTGCCGACCAAATGTGCGCGTATCCTCTCATGATAGAGAGCGCAAAGCTTGACCGACTGCTCACGCAAGTTAGTTGCCGCATCGCGAATGTCGCTCGCTTGAGGAACGCCGGAGCGATCTCAGAGCGCAAAGCGGAGCAGCAGCTCAAACAGGCTGTTGAATTTCGCGCCGAGCTCATGCGGCAGATCGATGGTCTGAATTTTGTCTTTGACGCGTAGGACCAGATCGCTCGGCGGTGGGACACTCGCGTCAGAAAGCATAACAATCATATGGAAGTTTATTGTCCCACTTTTGCGTAAGTGATTGATTTGATTGAATTGGCGTAGTCGCCCCTGGGCACCATCAAATGACCATCCAGACCCTGCGCCAGCCTTATAAATCCTCCTCGGGCACTAGATCATACCGCTGTTGAAGAAGGCGCACAGCCGCGACGAAAAAGCGCGAGCATTGTCCTGGCACAGGACCACCCGAACGCCGGAGGACAGTTGCTGTCCAGGTGCAAGCGACCTTCTCGTCTGCAACCGGTGTGACCGCATCTACGCTAACGCCTATGCAAGCATCTTGCTTACGTAACTCTGCGTTCAACAGAGCGACGAGTTCCGCCGCAGTTTTCACGGGCTTCGACATGCGCGATCACGTTTGTTCTGATATAGCGCATAGCTCGTAAAGAGCAAGACTTGCCATCGGATCGAGCTGTGGGACGACTGCGAGACGCGGGTCGAGGCTGATTGCGCTTGTTTAGAGATCACGCAGTTCGCTGCTGCCTTGGCGGCGGTCGCCCGACGCTTGCGGGTTGCCGCTGTTTTGCGTCCCGCCGCGCGACGCTTCCGCGTCTGAGCTGCCTTCTGACCAGCCCCTCGCCAAGGCGAATGCTGTCGGCGTATCAAGTAGCACCCCAATTTTAACACCGGGCGCACTGCAGCCCCGGCACGCACACATTTGCTGTGGATATCGGGGATAATTCGAAACTGGTCTTGGAATCAGCAGAACCCACGAGCGCACTTTAAACATGCGGTTCGTGCTGAGGAACCTTGTCTCATCAAGCCGGGGGGCATCCATGAACGACACTGAGTTGAAATTGAATGGCGCCGAAGGAAGATTAGTCGGGAACTCAATCCGGAGTTTCTGCAAGTCTCTCGTTCGCCGCATCCATCTTAGGCATTCCAGCGCGCCGCAGGACCAAGACCAAGCTGCTGCTGCAAGTGCGCACCTTGAAACCTCCGAGCCAGTGCACGAACCAATAAATCGCGTCACCCAACAAGGCAGGTTTGACTGGGGTTCCTTCTCTGCTTTTGACGACGGCTCAATCGAGGTTGAGAGAGCTGGCGTAAGGCAGCGGTTTCGCAACTTCTCAGAACTGAAACGCAGTCTGAATCACAGGTCAGAGGATGAAGGGAGTGCCGCCGCCGGAACGTGGCGGCTGGGGTCGTAGCATGGAGCTAATGCTGGGGTCGTAGCATGGAGCTAATAATATAACGAGGGAATAATAATCAATGCGTGACATCCGTGGCGATTTGCAAGAGCGGGCCACCCTCCTTGGGCAGCAGATCAATGCTGCGCAAAGTCAATTCGAACAGGCGATCGAACAGCTCAAACGGGAACAGGACAGCAGACGCGACGATCTTAGGTCCAAGCTTAAAACCGTGAGCAGAGTCATGGAGATCGAGCATCGGCTTCGCAGCGCAACCTCCGCACCCAAGCTGCAGCCGCAGTCGCAGCAACCGCAGCCTAGCAGGCATGAGCTGCCGCTCACGACGACATGACTGATTAGAAGTCCGCTTCCGGCGGGCGCTGTTACAGTCTAGCCACTGCAATAATTTGAGGTGGCAAGGGCGTGCTGGCATCCTTACGTGGCCAGAAGCCTTCGACCTGACGTATTGCTCCAGCACCTGAAACACGTACTTTAGTGAAGCCTATTATGCGAAACTTACTTGCAATCAGAGCGTTGTCAGCTAACCGCTCGATCGAGTTAAGAGAGAGTGTTGCCCTGTATCGCTTACCTTTGTGAACCGTAAATTCACCGGCAAAGCTCACGCTGCTGAAAGTGGCGGTGATGGCAAAGGCCGCAAGAGTTTTCAGCAACTGGCAAACCGTCTTGTTGGTCATTGCGGTTGTCATCGACACTAGGCGCCGCGGCCAAATGGGTTGCTGTCGCGCTCGGTCAAGGCATGTGGCGCTCTAATCGCGGCCTCGGTTGCTGCACAGTGTTGCTTGACGGCCGAGCCATCCTTCCGCGACGAGTGAGCAACTTGAGTAATCAGCAGCGCGAGCGCTCGCTCAAGTTCGGAACCAGTGACGAGTTCGGCTCCATCATCCTGTTGCTCTCGAACAAAGGTGTCCAACTGGTCGGAAGCCAATGCCTTCCGTAAGGTTAAATGACCCATGGCCTCCTCCCAAAAAAGAATGGAGCCCCAGCCTGTCAGCCGAAGCTCCCCTCCATGGTTCAAGAAGCGTAAATCAGGAATGGGGAGAAGATGTGGCGCGCGGAAGAAAATGCGCGGCACGAAGCGGACGTCTGGAGACGTCCATTTGGCTTGTGTCTCTATTTGGAGAGGCCAGACTAATAGAGGCGGTGGGACACTCGCGCCAGAAAGCATAATGATCATATGGGAAGATCGAAGTCGTTGATTTAATAAAATTGGCGAGTCCCCCCTGGGCACCACGATTTCAAGATTCAATTCAATGTCTTAGTGGCCGATAGCGCCTATAATCACCCGCTCGATTTTGGTCATGGGTAACATTTTGGGTGACAGCGACCGACGGCTTCCGTGCTTTGTATCGTGATACAACGGGCAGGGACGGATCGATTTTCAAATGCAAGACGCCTCGTGCAAGTTAATAGCTGCCGCTATCGTCGTGGCCTGCACGGCCGAGTTGCTGCTTGCAGAGAGTCTGTCGCAGCGGTTCACACCAATCCACTCGGCACGTACGACAGCGTGAAATCTTTGCTGAGAGATACATCCCTCCTGAGGGAGGAGTCCGCAGGGGTTGAGATCATCAGTGGGAAGTTCGATTTGTGGACTTGCCCTACCGGCAACGATCTACGCCAAGATGCGCTTATGGAGCGCCGGGCGCTTCTGAAAGCTTTACTCTGGAGCGACGATGAAAGCCAAATCCAGTTCAGCGAAGCGTTCGAGGGTGATGCCCATGCCTTTCTCAGAGCCTGCGCTGAGCATGGTCTTGAGGGCATCGTTTCCAAGCATGCCTTGGCACAATATCGGAGTGGCCGAACCAAGACGTGGCTAAAAATCAAGTGCTTTACTAAATCGACCTTCGTGGTGGTCGGAATCGATCGTGACCGCAAGACGGGGGCACCCAGGGCTCTGCTCGCGCATAACGACGGCTCCGGTCTGAACTATGCCGGAGCGGCATTCATCGCTCTTGCTGGCGAGGAACGCGACCAGTTTTTTGCGGAACTCGACCGTGTTACTACGTCCTGGGGAGCGTTCAAGTCTTCTCGGCTCAACGATGTTAAGTGGTGCCATCCTAAGCTGACAGTGCGCGTGAAGCATTTGGCAGGAAGCAAGACGCTCCGCCACGCCACGCTGAGAGAACTGGTGCGGTAAGTTTGCCCACTCAAGAGCGGGCGATGGGTAACAGCGAATCAGATAGGATCGGAAGCTCGACACCGACACTCATAAGATGTCGTCGCTAATCTGGACCTGAGGCCCTTTTGCCGATGCCCTTCGGAATTTTCTCCCTCTCGGTCAGCCCTATTGGCGGGCTGGCTATGTCATAAGCGTCAGTCGAGGCAATTACCTCGACCCAGGATGTTTCAACTCACAATTCGAGCCTGATCGGCGCGCCGCGCTTGGTATGCGGCCTGGTCAGCCTTGAAGCGGGCTTCACGCTCGCGCTTCAGCTTCTTGTTCCTACGAGCGGTCTTTCCCGGTCGAAGCCCAACCGCGACGATGTTGCCACCCATGGGTGCCACAGCTTCGCGGCGTCTTGAGCTTGCGCAAGTTCGTGTGGGACAGGGTGCCAACCCACAGGTCCATAGCCTCTCTTGCTCGTTGCGAGAGGCTCTTTGCGTGCGGCTCGGCGGGCAGCGGAAGGTTTGCCACTGCCGCAGAAAGGCCTTTAGTGTCATTGAGCGCCGATAGGGCGGGTTGACGTTCCAAGTGCTTGAAGCGGCTCGTGGGGGGCACTTCGGCCTGGGGCACCATTCTTTCATCGGCGCGCTGTAGGCTCGGAGCGAAGAGGACGGGCGAGCCCTGGACTGAAACGCCTTGAAGCTCGATCGCGAAACAGAGGCGCTGCTCTATTGGGCGTCGTCGGCGACGGCGACGCCGCTCTGGACCCTTTCGCCTGAGGCCGCGCGCGAGGAATACCGCCGCATACTCGGCAAGACGGAGATCGCCCCGCCCGCAATCGGCGAGGCGAGCGATCTTTCGGCGCCGGGAATCGCTTTACGGAAATACGTGCCGGCGAAGCGCGGGCGCGAAGCGGACGCCGCCATTCTCTTCATGCATGGCGGCGGCTGCGTTCTCGGCGATATCGGCACGCACGACATCTTCTGCCGCACGCTCTGCCACGACACGGGCGCGACCGTGTTCTCGCTCGATTACCGGCTCGCGCCGGAGCATCCCTTCCCCGCCGCCGTCGAGGACACCGTCGCCGCGCTTCGTTGGCTGTCGCGCGAGGCGGGAACGATGGGGCTCGACCACGAGCGCATCGCCGTTGCCGGAGACAGCGCAGGCGGCGGGCTCGCGGCCGTCGCCCTGCATGAAACGAAGGGCGAGCTCGCCGCTCCCGTCTGCGCGCAGGCGCTGATCTATCCCGCGCTCGATTTGCGCGGGCGGCTGCCGTCGCGGAAAGCGCTCGCCGAGCAATTTCCCATTCCGCACGACATGATCGGCTGGTTCTTCGATCATTATTTCGGGCTCGCCTGGCCCTTCACCGACCCGCGCGCCATTCCCTCGCTCTACGAGGACTATAGCGGGCTTCCGCCAGCGCTGATCGTCACGGCGGGGCACGATCCCTTGCGCGACGAGGGCGCGGAATACGCCGAGAGGCTTTCCGCCGCGGGCGTGCCGGTCGAATACGACTGCCGCGAGGGCACGATCCACGGCTTTATGAACATGGGCCGCGTGCTGCGCGCCGCCCACGATTGGGGGCGCAAACGGCTCGCGTCCTGGCTCGCCGCGCGCCTGCATGGCGTGTAAAAGGGGTGGCCCTAACGCAACGCGCTCGCCGTCATCCTCAACGGACCGCGCCATTTCCTGATGGACTCGATCACGGCCGGCGGCACCACCAAGGCGGGCAAGACCATCGAGGCGGGCGGGCTTGCTTTCACCGAGCGCGCGCCTCGCTCGCGGCCTTCCTTGCCGCGAATGTGGCGGTCGCGTGGTCGGCGCTCGCGGCGTTTTAAGATGAACCCCATGCGCCTTCTCCTCGCGTCGATCCTCGCCGTTGCGGTCGAGGCCGCGTCGCCGCCTGAGGGTGTTGACAACGACCCGGTGTCCCTGATCGCTGCGATCTACCAGAGCTATCAGGACGATGCCCCTCTCGCTTTCAGCTTCTACAGCACGCGGCTCCAGGGTCTCGTCGACAAAGACGAGAAGGAAACGCCCGAAGGCATGGTCGGGCGGATCGACTGGGACGTGTTCGTCGACGGTCAAGATTGGAAGTTGAGCGAGCTCAAGATCGTGCCTGTCTCGCAAGATGCGGCGAAGACGCAAGTCCGCGCGACATTCATCAACATGGGCGAACAGAAGAACATGCTGTTCGATCTCGTGCGCGAAGACGGCCAATGGCGCATCGACGAGATCGAGGCCACGCTGCCGCCGCGCTGGATCATGTCGAAGATCCTCGCGGACGATCCCGCCGCGTTTCCCGACGCCGCCCCGCGGTAAAGAACTGTCATTCCTGCTCGCCGGCGGCGAAGTGGACGGCGAGCCAGACCGTGGGCGGGTAGCTTTGGGTCCATGTCACGCGGTGGCGGCAATGGGGCGGGAGAAGCAGCCAGTCGCCGGGGCCAGCTCGCGCTCCCGCGCTTCGCCCGCGATGAGGAGGCGCGCGGCGCCTGCCACGAGCAGAACCCACTCGTCGTCCTCCTGATCGTACCACTGCCCTTCGGGCGTCGCCTGCCCGGTCGAGACGATCCGCTCGATGCGGAGCTCCGGGCGCCGGCAGAGCGTCTCGGTGAGCTCCGCGGCAAGCGGCCCTGCGGGAAGGCCCCCCTTAAGACTTCCGGCTTTCACCTCCACCGCCTAAGGCGCCTCGATCACGAGTGAAAGGATGGCGGCCATTCTTTGCATGCGGAACTCCTTCGGCTTTCGGCCATCAGACCAGCCTCGGGCCCCGCTGACAACGCCGAACTCTTTTCGCGGATTCAAGGTGAATGGTGGGCAGGCACGGTGGAAGGCGGCCGCAACTTCCGCTCCGCCCCAGAAAGAGACATTCGGCGCGCAGCCGCCTCACCAATACGCACAGTCGCGTCTAACGGCTTGCAGCCTTGCGGCGATTGACTTCCGCCTGCGAGACCTCTCCCGCCTGGACCAAGGCATTGACGCAGCCCTTGGAGAGACTGCCCCCCGCCTTGTCCATGCACACGCGCAGCGCCGCGCTCTCGAGCCCATAGTCGCCGCAATATTTGTGGTAGTCGGCGCCGCACGCCTTCTGAACCGCCTTGCTGTAAGGATCCGCATGCGCAGCCCCGGCAAAGCAAAAGAGCGCCAAGCCGGAAGCGGCAAGTGACATGACAGGTCCGATCCGCATCAAAGCCTCCCTCGTCGGTCCGATTCTTGAAGGTGCAAGCTTAAGCCGAAAACTGGGCTCGCGTTCCGGATCGGCGCGGCGTCCCGGCAAAAAACTGTGCATATGGTCTTTCGGCCACAGAAGAGCTCACCCGCCGTTGCGAGCAAGCGCCTCGATCCCGCAACCGCCCGCGTAAGACGCCGCTCCGGCCCGCGATCGCTTCCACCTCACCCAAGACGTGAAGCAGCGAGTTTATAGCCACTCGCTATTGGGAAAACGCGCCCGAAGCGTCCACCTTACTCTCGTTCGAAGGGCATTCCCTGGCCAGGCCTCTCGGACATCGGATCAACCGGCCAACCGTTAGGAGAACCCCCATGAAGAAGCTCATCATCACCGTTGCGCTCGTCGTCGCCTCCGCCAGCCCCGTTTTGGCCGAAGGCTTCCCGAACCTCTATCTCACCCGTTAACAACCCGACCCGAAGGAGAATCCCCATGAAGAAGCTCATCATCGCCGTTGCGCTCGTCGTCGCCTCCGCCAGCCCCGTGTTGGCCGAAGGCTTCCCGAACGTCTACATGACCCGCTAGTTCGCTGCCGCGAGGCAGTGGTCGAGGTTCCCATGACAAACCTCTTCCCACTTCCGTGTTGGGCACCCGCTTTCAAGCGGGTGCCCATCCCCCTTCAAGCGCTTAACGAGGCTTTCGTTCACGGAATCGAATCTGCTCCGGGCGCGCTCAAGACCGATCGCGCGCTCGACCCCGCACTGAGCTTTGCTCGCTTTGCCGCTCCCCTCTCCCCAAACGGAGAGGACGTTAGCCGGTTCGCGCCTGGCTAACAGGGGTGGGGGCGAGCCATCGCCAGCCCCTCGGCCGGCACGTTTGCGTGCCGGCCTCTCCCTTTCGAAACGGCCGCGCGCATCAAGCCATGCCACACTGCTTGGCCTTGTTGAGGAGCGCCTCGGCCTGGCGGATCGAGGCGATGTCGATGAGCCTGCCGTCGAGCGACACCGCGCCCTTGCCTTCGCGCGCCGCCTGCTGCATGGCCTCGACGATGCGCTTTGCCTTGGTGACCTCGGCCTCGGACGGCGTGAACACCTTGTTGGCAAGCTCGACCTGGCTCGGATGGATCGCCCATTTGCCCTCGAAGCCGAGCACGGCGGCGCGCTTGGCCGCGGCGAGATAGCCGTCGGGATCGGAGAAATCGCCGAACGGACCGTCGATCGGGCGAAGCCCGTAGGCGCGGCAGGCGACCATCATGCGCGACAGGGCGAAATGCCAGGGATCGCCCCAGTAATAGGCGCGGTTGCCCTGGGCATCCTTGTCGGTCAGCACGCCATAGTCGGGGTGCGGGCCGCCGATGCCGACGGTGCGGGCGCGGGTCGAGGCGGCATAGTCGGCGACGCCGAAGCTCATCGCCTCGAGGCGCTTCGAGCTCTGGGCGATGGCCTCGACATTGGCCATGCCAAGCGCCGTCTCGATCAGGACCTCGAAGCCGATCCGCTTCTCGCGCTTCTTGTATTGCTCGATCTGGGTGACCAGCATGTCGATGGCGTACACGTCCTGCGGAACGCCGGTCTTCGGGATCAGGATCATGTCGAGGCGCGGGCAATTCTCCACCACATCGACTACGTCGCGATAGGCGTAATGGGTGTCGAGACCGTTGATGCGGATCATCATGGTCTTGCTGCCCCAGTCGAGGTCGTTGAGGCCCTGGACGATGTTCTTGCGCGCCTGCTCCTTGTCGTCGGGGGCGACGGCGTCCTCGAGGTCGAGGAAGATGATGTCGGCGCCGCCCTTGGCCGCTTTCTCGAACAGCGACGGATTGGACCCGGGCACGGCAAGCTCCGAGCGGTGGAGACGCGGGGTCGCCTGTTGGATCAAGGTAAAGCTCATTGAACACTCCCTTCTGGTTTAGCCTGTGGCGCCGAGACCGGCGGCAACGGTGTTGATGGACAATAGCAAAGCGGATTTGTAGGCGTCGCGTTCGGCTTCCCTCTCGGCGGCGCGAAACCGGCGCAAGAGCTCGACCTGCATGCGGCTGACGGCATTGACGGCGGGAAGACGCGCCGCAAGCGTGCGGCGGTATTCGGGGAAGCGCTCGGCGACCTCCGTTCCGCCGCTCACTTTCAGCACCATCTCGCTCGTCAGTTTGAATTCCCGCTCGATCATGCTGAAAATCAACTCCCGCACGCCGTCGTCTTCGACCAGGCTCGCATAGTCGCGCGCGATATCGAGATCGACGAGGAGAAGCGTCTTCTCCACGGAGTCGATGATGAGACGGAACAGGCGCGACTCGTGGAACAGGCGCGGCAGTAGCGCCTCGCCCTGCTGGCCGCGCACCTGAAGCAGGCTGTTGAGCCCCGAGCCCACGCCATACCAGCCGGTGATGATGTGGCGGTTCTGCGCCCAGGCGAACACCCAGGGGATGGCGCGAAGGTCGGCCAGCGTCTTGGCGCCGAAACGGCGCGTGGGGCGCGAACCGATATTGAGCAGCGAAATTTCCTCGATCGGACTTGCCGCCTGGAAATACTGGACGAGACCGGCATGGGCGACGAGGCCGGTATAGGCCGCGCGCGATGCGCCGGCCAGCGCCTCCAGGATGTCGTCGAACTCGCGCTTCGGCCTCAGCGCGTCTTCGCGCTCGGATTTGAGCGCATGCTCGAACACGCTCGCGGCAAGCAGCTCCATCTGGTAGAGGCTGGTTCCCTTGTTGGCATATTTGTACGAGACCACCTCGCCCTGCTCGGTGACCCGGAAGCGGCCGCGGATCGAGCCGGCGGGCTGCGCCGCGATGGCGCGCCCCGTCGGCGCGCCGCCGCGGGACACCGAGCCGCCGCGGCCATGAAAGAAGGCGATCGGTATGCCCGCATCGGCGCCGACCTTGGTCAGCTGCGACTGGGCCTTCGACAGTTCCCAGTTCGCGGCGACGAAGCCGCCATCCTTGTTGGAATTGGAATAGCCGATCATCACTTCCTGCACGCCGCCCTGCCAATGGGTGCTGCGGCGGATGAGCGGCACGGCGAGCGCCTCGCGCATGATCGCGGGCGCGGCGCGGAGATCGCCGATGGTCTCGAACAGCGGCACGATGGGAAGCGCGCAGACTTCGGTGCCGGCCGCATCGAGAAACGCGCCGCCCTCTTTGGCGAGGACATAGGCGCCGAGGATATCGTCGACCGAGCGCGTCATCGACAGGATGAAGGAGCCGATGGCGTCATGGTCGAACATGTGCCGCGCAGCAGACGATTGCGCGAACATGTCGATCACTTCGGACGCTTCGGGCGGGAGTTCGGGAATGAGGTGCGGGCCGGTCAGCGGCCGGGCGAGCGCCCGGTAGAGCCAGGCGCGCCATTCGCGGCTGCCGATTTCGGGCGGACTGTCGTCGCCGTGACCCGCCGTCGCCCACCACAGAGCCTGAAGCGCCGCGGAGGTCTTGGTGGAATTTTCGCGCAAGTCGAGGCGCACGGTGGAAAAGCGGAAGATCTCCACGGCGCGCCTGACCGGCCGCACCAGATCGGCGGCGATCGAAGGACTGTTCGCCTCGTCGAGCGCGCGCTCGATGATGCGGAGATCGACGATCAGCTCCTCGGCGTTTTCATAAGCCGCGCCGGGACCGCCGACATCCTGCCCCTCGATGCGGGCGAGCCTCGCGTCGAGCTTCCGCAGAATGATCGAAAGGAACTGACGATACGGTTCTCCGGGGTTGCGCGCCTTGATCCGCTCCTCCTCGCCGCTCGCCGCAAGCGCGTGCGCAAGCTCGGCGCCGAAGGGAGGCGGTACGGGGAGCGCCCGCTCGGTAATGGAGAGCGACCGGGCGAGGTTGAGAATCCGCTCGCGATAATGTCGGAGCGAGGCAAGCGCGTTCTGGCGCAAGGTCCAATCGGTAACGCCCGTTCGAACGGAAGGATTGCCGTCGCGGTCGCCGCCGATCCATGAACCGAATTGGAGAAACGGCGGCAGCTCGAACTGGACGCCCGGATAGTGCTTGTCGAGCGCCAGATCGACCAAGCCCAGCAGCTCCGGCGCCTTCTCGAAGATCGTCTCGTCGAAGAAATGCAGACCGCGGGCGACTTCATGCTGCACTGTCGGCTTCTCCAGATGCAGCTCTCCCGTCATCCACACGAGCTCGATCTGATCGCGGAGGCCGTCGATCAGTGCGGTGCGCTCGCGTTCGGTCCAGCGCGGCAGCTCGAGCTCGCGGAGCAAGCGATAAATCCGGCGGTACTTTTCCAGCACGGTGACGCGTTTCGACTCGGTCGGGTGGGCGGTGATGACCGGCCTGATGCGCAAGCCCGAGAGAAGCGTCTGGATTTCCTGCGGCGCGATACCGTCGCGCGCGGCCTCGGAGAGCACGTGGTCGAAGGTGCCGCGCAGTGCCCCGCGTCCGCCGGTCCGCTCGATGTGGCGGCGCCGTCGCATGGCGGCGTTCTGCTCGGCGATGGAGAGAAGCTGGAACCAGATGCCTTGCGCCTGAAGCGCCCGCGCCATCAGCTCAGGGGTGAACCCCGCGATATCGGCGCCGCCAACAAGGAGGGGCTCGATCTCGGGCTGATGCCGGCGCACCACCTCGATGAGGAGCCGGAACAGGAGATCGGCCGCGCCTTCGGGCGATGTGCCGCCGATGACAGCCTCAGGCGGATCGATTTCACGGGGAGACGGCTTCAGCTCCTCATTCATGGCGACGAAAGGTACTCCCGACCGCGGTGATCGGCTGATAAGCTCGGCCCGGCGCGCGGGCACCGGTCCCATTGCTTTCCTTAGCGCAAGCCCGCGCACGGCGCACTGACGATCGGCGCTGTAAGCGCCCCGCGCGCAACCCGGAAAGGCTCGGCAAGAGATCGTTCGACCGTGACCCCTCGCGTTCGATCACTCGTGGACCCGGCGCTCTCACCGGGAGGCCAGCACCCCCGCAACCGTCGAGCCGAACTCGCTCGGATTGGGCGCAACCGTGAGGCCGCAGGCGCGCATGATCTCGGCCTTCTCGGCGGCGCTGTCGCCGGCAGCCGAGATGATTGCGCCGGCATGGCCCATGCGCCTTCCCTTAGGCGCGGTCAGACCCGCGACGAAGCCGATCACCGGCTTCGACATGTTATCCTTGATCCAGGCCGAGGCCTCGGCCTCTTGCGGGCCGCCGATCTCGCCGATCATCAGCACCGCCTCGGTCTCCGGATCCTCCTCGAACAAACCAAGATGGTCGAGGAAGGATGAGCCGTTGATGGGATCGCCGCCGATCCCGACGGAGGTCGAGATGCCGATGCCCTTGGCCTTCATCTGCGAGGCGGCCTCGTAGCCGAGCGTGCCCGAGCGCGAGATCACGCCGACTTTGCCTTGAAGATAGATATGACCCGGCATGATGCCGAGCATGGCCTTCCCGGGGCTGATGATGCCGGCGCAGTTCGGACCGACCATCATCGGGCGACGATCTTTGGGATAGCGCATCATGTAGCGCTTCACCCGCATCATGTCCTGCGCGGGGATGCCGTCGGTGATGGAGCAGATCAGCCTGACACCGGCATCGGCCGCCTCCATGATGGCATCGGCGCAGAACGCAGGCGCCACGAAGGTGATGGTCGTGGTGGCGCCGGTCGCCTTCACCGCCTCCTTCATGGTGTTGAACAGCGGCCGGTCGAGATGGCTGCCGCCGCCTTTGCCGGGGGTGACGCCGCCGAGCACATTGGTGCCGTAGGCGATCATCTCCTTGGCGTGGAAGGTGCCCTTGTCGCCGGTCATGCCTTGCACCAGGACCGGTGTGGTTTCGTCAATCAGAATGCTCATGTTTCTCTCCCGATCGCGCGCTTCAGGCCGCAAGCCGGCCTTGGCACGCCGCCACGGCCTTCTCCGCCGCTTCGGCCAAGGTGTCGGCGGTGATGAGCTTGAGCCCGCTCTCCGCCAGAATCTTTCGCCCCTCTTCAACATTGGTGCCGGCCAGCCGCACCACCATCGGCACCTTGACGTCGACGGTCTCGTAGGCTTGCACCACGCCCCTGGCGACCCAGTCGCACCGATTGATGCCGGCAAAGATATTGACGAGCACGGCCTTCACCTTGGCGTCCGACAGGACGAGCTTCAGTGCCGTTGCGATGCGCTCCGGCGAGGCACCGCCGCCCACGTCGAGGAAGTTCGCGGGCGTGCCGCCGGCGTGCTTGATCATGTCCATGGTCGCCATGGCCAACCCTGCGCCATTGACGATGCAGCCGATCTCGCCGTCGAGCCCGATATAGTTGAGATTGTGCTCGGCGGCCTGCGCCTCGCGCGGGTCCTGCTGCGAGGGATCGTGCATGTCGGCCACGTTGTGGCGACGGAACAGCGCGTTGTCGTCGAAAGACATCTTGGCGTCGAGCGCGACCACGCGGTCGTCCTTGGCGACCACCAGCGGATTGATCTCGAGCATGATGGCGTCGCAATCGCGGAAGGCGCGATAGGCGTTCATGATGGTCGAAACCGCGCTCTGCGCCTGCTTGATGCTCAGGCCAAGCTGGAAGGCGAGCTCGCGCGCCTGAAAGGCCTGCAAGCCCACGGCAGGCTCGACCACCACCTGGAGGATGGCCTCAGGCTCGGTTCTGGCGATTTCTTCGATCTCCATGCCGCCGCGCTGCGAGGCGATGACGCGGATGCGCTCGGCCTTGCGGTCGAGCACGTAGCCGAGATAGAGCTCGCGATCGAAGGGCTCGGCCACCTCGATATAGACCCGCTGCACGGGCTTGCCTTCGGGGCCGGTCTGGATGGTGACGAGGCGCTTGCCGAGCAAGGCCTGCGCCGCATCGCGCACCTCGTGGTAGGTCTTGCACAATTTGATGCCGCCAGCCTTGCCGCGGGCGCCGGCATGGATCTGAGCCTTGACCGCCCAGTACCAGCCGCCGAGCTCGGTCGCGGCATAGACCGCCTGGTCGGGGCTGAAGGCGACCGCACCCTTAGGGACCGGCACACCGAAGCTCGCCAGCAATTCCTTGGCTTGATACTCGTGAACGTCCACGTCGATCCTCCCTAATTGGGTGCTGGGTTTGCCCCCAAACCTAAGACAGCTTGCCCTTGACGACTCCGTAGGCCTTCTCGGTCGCGCTCTCGGCCCCGGCAAGGAGCACATTCAACTCCTTGAGCTTAGCCTCGGCGAAAGTCTTATCCGTTATCATTCTTGCATTGGTGAAAACATTCAAGGCGGCGCTTCGCAGTGCAGCATAAGCGGCCAACACGGCGACGCCCGCATCGGAAATCACGTTGAGATTGCCCTTGTCCGAGGCGATCGCGGCAAGGTCGATCACCTCGCGCGCCGCGTGGCAGCAGCGCAAGGGAACGTCGGTCGCCTGCTTCAGCGCGGCCTGGATGGCCTTCTCGCGGGCGCCCTTTTCCGCGTCGGTCTCCTTGGGCATGCCGTAGGCCGCCATCACCGCATCGAAAGCCTTGACGTCGTCTTCGATCATGCCGGTGAGCTTCAGCCTCAGCGCTTTGGACTTGGCGAGCACGTCCTTCATCTCGCCCTCGACCTCGGCATATTTCTTTTTGCCGATGGTCAGGTTGCACACCATGCTGACCAGCGCTGCTCCCATGGCGCCGATGATGGCGGCGGCGCTGCCGCCTCCGGGCGTCGCGGCCTGACTTGCGAGTGCATCGAGAAACGGCTCGACGGCGGTGTCCTTGATCCTCGCCATCAGGCCATCTCCTTCGCGAGCGCGTAGATCTCCTCGGCATCGAACAAAGCGTCGGAGCTTTCGAACAGCCGGCCGATGCAGCCGCGATGCAGCTTCAGTTTGAGGCCGCCGATGCCGAGCGCGCCGAACACGATCTTGCCGTGACGCTCCTTGCCCTTGTCGGTCGCTTCGATGCCTTCGAGGCCAAGCGGCGGTTGCGCGTTCACATCGGCGACCGCCTCGATGGTCGAATTGTGATCCCAATGCGAGGCCTTGAGCAGCTCAACGCCGATGGCGCCGGCGGCGAACACGATCTGAGCGCCTTCAACGTCCTTGGCGCGCGCCGATTCATCGGCGCCCTGCACCGGCTTGACCTTCACGCCAAAACGCGCCTCGATTGCTCGCGATGCGCTCTCGGCGCGCTCCTTGGAGCGCGAGGTGAGAGTGACATCGGCGCCCTCCAGCGCAAGCAAGGCTGCGGCGCGCATGCCGACGGGACCGGTGCCGGCGAGCACCACGGCCTTCTTGCCCTTGAGCTTCGTCGCCTTGGCGAGCAGCGCCACGCCCGCCGCAGCGGTCGTGTTGGAGCCGTTCGGATCGAGCATCACCGAGACGCGGAAGGGGCCGAAGAATTTCTTCTGCACGGCCTTGAGCAGCGCCTCGCCCTTGGCCATGTCGCCGCCGCCGATGAAGATCGCCGTGTTCTGCTTTTCCTTGCCGCCGCGGGTAAAGATCGTGCCGTCAACCAGCGAACTGACATTTTCGGGGGTCACAGTGGCATAGCCCGCAACCCGGTCGGCGCCGCCGTCATAGGCGACCACGGTGTCGAAGACGCTTGCGTAAGGGTCGGTATCGAACAGGAACAGGAGCTTCTTCATTCGCTACTCCACGAGATTCTGGGGCTTGCCCGCCACGAACGCTTCGACGTTGTCGATGAGCTGGTCGGCGAGGATCTGCATCGCCTCCTGGCTCGCCCAGGCGACGTGGGGGGTGATGATGAGATTGGGCAGCTTGAGCTCGAGAAGGATATTCCCGTCCTTGGGCGGCTCGACCGTCAACACGTCGAAGCCCGCGCCGGCGATAGTGCCGTTCCTCAGCGCTTCGGCCAGCGCCGCCTCGTCCACCAACCCGCCCCGCGCGGTGTTGATGAGGATGGCGGTCGGCTTCATCATCTTGAGCTCTTTGGCGCCGAACATGTTCTTGGTTTGCGGCGTGAGCGGCATGTGCAAGGTGATGACGTCGCTCTCCTTGATGAGCGTATCGAGATCGACAAGACCCGGCTGCGGCACGACATCATAGGGTAGCACCCGCATGCCAAGCGCCGCGGCGCGCCTGCCGACCTCCTTGCCGATCGCGCCATAACCGACAATGCCGATGGTCGAGCCGGCGATGTCGCGGATCGGGTGGTCGAAGAAACAGAATTGCTGCGACTTGTTCCAACGACCGTTGCGCACGTCCTCGACATAAGCGGGGAGGTTGCGCCTCAGCGCGAACATAAGCGCGAGCACATGTTCGGGCACGGTGTTGAAGGCGTAGTTGCGGATGTTGACGACGGCGATTCCGTTTTCCTTGCAATAGGCCTTGTCGACCACGTCGGTGCCGGTCGCCGCGACCGCGATCAGCTTCAGCTTCGGCAGCTGCTTCAGCGTCTCGGCGCGCATCGGCACCTTATTGATGATGGCGATGGTCGCGTCCTTGAGACGTTCGACCACATCCTGCGGGGACCAAGTCGACTGATATTCCCTGTAGCTGTGCGGGAAGTTGGGCTTTCGGACTTTGGCGTCGACCGACTCTCGATCGAGAAACACGATCGCGTGCTGCACGGAACTTGAACCCCTATCGTTGGCGCGGGACGCGACCGTCACGCGACATGCCTCACACTCCCCGGAGCTGCCGCTGAAACGCCCAGGGGACCTCGACCAAAATCAAAACGGGCGACGTTCGCCCCGCGCCGTCTCCTATTCGGCGGCGATCATCGTTTCCGTCGCCGTCGCGACGTCGCGGAACGCGGCCTGCGCCGCCGCCACGCCGGAGCCAAGCTCGACCTCGATGCCAACATCGCGCATCGCCATTTCGGCGCCCGCGATGGCGCCGAGCAGCATCAGCTCGTTCAAATCGCCCAAATGCCCGATGCGGAACAGCTTGCCCGCCACCTGCGACAGTCCGGCGCCGAGCGCAAGATTGTAGCGGCGATAGGCGCGGTCGATCACGTCGGCGCCGTTAAACCCGGGCGGCACCATGATCGCGGTCACGGTGTCGGAATGCCATTTCGACTCCTTGGCGCAGAGCTTGAGCCCCCACGCCTTGACCGCGGCGCGCGCGCCATCTGCGAGGCGGCGGTGCCGGACAAAGACATTGTCGAGCCCTTCCTCGCGCAGCATGGCGACAGCCTCGCGCAGACCGTGGAGCAGCGGCAAGGCCGGGGTATAGGGGAAGTAGCCGGTGGCGGGCGCCCGCATCTGATCGGCAAAGTCGAAATAGGAGCGGCGACACTTCGCGTCCTTCATCGCGGCAACGCCCTTCTGGCTTGCACACACGATGCCGAGGCCCGCGGGGAGCATGAGGCCCTTCTGCGAGCCGGTGATGGCGAGATCGACGCCCCACTCGTCCATGCGGAAGTCGATGCTTGCGATCGAGCTCACCCCGTCGACATAGAGCAGCGCGGGATGGCGCGCGGCGTCGATGGCGCGCCGCACCGCGGCGACGTCGCTGGTGACGCCGGTGGCCGTCTCATTATGGACCACCATGACGCCACTGATCTCGTGAGTCTTGTCGGCGCGAAGCGCCTCCTCGATCCGCTCGGGGCTCGCGCCCGTGCCCCATTCTTCTTCCTGGACGATGACTTCGAGCCCATGGCGGCGGGCAAGCTCGATCCAGAGATGGCTGAATTGACCGAAGCGGGCGGCAAGCATCTTGTCGCCCGGCGAGCGGGTGTTGGTGAGCGCGCATTCCCAGGCGCCGGTCCCGCTCGAAGGAAGGATGACGACGTCGCCGTCCTCGGTCCTGAAGACCTGCTTCAGGCCTTCATAGAGGGGCATGGTCAGCTTGGGAAAGTCGGAAGACCGATGGTCCTCCATGGCGACGTGCATGGCGCGCAAGATGCGATCGGGGATATTGGTCGGCCCCGGGACGAACAGAAAGTTGCGCCCGGGTCGTCTTGCTTCGGCCATAGTCGCTTCCCCTTGGAAATCCTGCCGCGTTCGTTGGGATTGGGTATCGGCTCGCGAAAGCAGGGTGTTAGCGTCAGCGGTTGTAGCTGGCAACCCCTTTCGCACCTAGAACAAACCGGTGATCCGCCCGTCGAACCCGAGCTCGATATTGTTCGCGGCCGGAACTTTCGGCAGGCCCGGCATAGTCATGATGTCGCCGCAGATGACCACGACGAACTCCGCCCCTGCCGAAAGCCTGACCTCGCGGATCGGGATGATGTGCCCGAGCGGCACACCCTTGGCGTCGGGGTTGGTGGTGAAGCTGTATTGGGTCTTGGCCACGCAGATCGGGAACTTGCCGAAACCCTCCCTTTCGAGCTCGGCGAAGCGCTCCCTCACGCTCTTGTCCGCGGTGATGTCGTCGGCCCCGTAGATTTCCTGGGCGATGGTGCGGGTCTTGTCCCACAGCGACATGTGGTCGGGATAGAGCGGCCGGAAGTCGCTCGGGTTCTCCGCGATGGTGCGAACCACGACATGGGCCAGATCGGTGGCGCCCGCCCCACCTTCGGCCCAGTGATCGGCCATCACACACTGTGCCCCGATCGTCGAGCAGAGGCGCTTGAGCAGCGCAATCTCGGCCTCGGTGTCGCTCGAGAAGCGGTTCACCGACACCACCACCGGCACGTGGTACTTGCGGAGATTCTCGACGTGGCGTTCGAGATTGGCGAAACCCTTTTCCAGAGCGGCGAGGTTCTCCCGCTTCAGGTCCTCCTTGGCGACCCCGCCATGCATCTTGAGCGCCCTGATGGTGGCGACCACCACGGCGCAAGCGGGCTTGAGGCCGGCCTTCCGGCATTTGATGTCGAAAAACTTCTCCGCGCCGAGATCGGCGCCGAAGCCCGCTTCCGTCACGACGTAGTCTGCAAGCTTGAGCGCGGCCTTCGTCGCGATCACCGAATTGCAGCCATGGGCGATGTTGGCGAACGGGCCGCCATGAATAAAGGCCGGGTTGTTCTCGAGCGTCTGCACCAGGTTCGGCGCGAGAGCGTCCTTCAGCAGCGCCGCCATCGAGCCTGCCGCCGAAAGGTCCTTGGCGGTCACGGGCTTCTTGTCGCGGGTCTGGCCGATCTGAATCTGGCCGAGACGCCGCTGGAGATCAGCGAGGTCGGCGGCGAGGCAGAAAATGGCCATCACCTCGGAGGCCACTGTAATGTCGAAGCCGGCCTCGCGGGGGAAGCCGTTTGCGGCGCCGCCAAGAGAGGTGACGATCGAGCGGAGGGCCCTGTCGTTCATGTCGACGGCGCGGCGCCAAGTCACGCGGCGAACGTCGATATCGAGCTTGTTGCCCCAATAGACGTGATTGTCGATCATCGCCGCGAGCAGATTGTTGGCGGCGCCGATGGCGTGGAAGTCGCCGGTGAAATGCAAGTTGATGTCTTCCATCGGCACGACTTGCGCGTAGCCGCCGCCGGCCGCGCCCCCCTTCACGCCGAAGCAGGGCCCGAGCGACGGCTCGCGGATGCAGACGATGGCCTTCTCGCCGATGGCGTTCAGCGCATCGCCGAGACCGACCGTGGTCGTTGTCTTGCCTTCGCCGGCAGGCGTCGGCGTGATGGCGGTGACGAGAATCAGCTTGCCGTCGGGGCGCTTCGCGAGCGAGGCGACATAGTCGAGCGAGAGCTTGGCCTTGTAATGCCCGTAAGGGAGGAGGTCCTCGGCCGGGATGCCGAGCTTCTCGGCCGCGACTTCGAGAATGGGCCGCATCTTGGCGGCCTGGCTGATCTCGATGTCGGATTTCGGGTTTTTGTGCTGGTCGTGGGAACGTTCGCCGGCACTCTCACGCGACTGAACTGACATAAGCCTGACGCCCCCGACTTGCGGAAGAATGACACAGGAAGAGCAAAGTAATTCATTCGCTTGGCTTATAACAAGGGTTTGCAGCAGTCTTCGCGTGTCACTTCCTATATCGTTTTTCGCGCGAATTGGCGGAGGGGTCGGATCACCAATCACTTCTGATCATCTGCCGTTTCTTCCTGTCCGGTGCCAATTCCGGTGCCAACGCTTCCCAACTCGCGCTGTAGTCGGGCCCGGTGCGCCTCATTGAGCGCTTAAGGCCCAGAGATTGATGAAGCAGGAATGCCGCATGGGCCGTGTCTTGGCCGCCCCTCTCTAGCTTCCTAATGAGTGCCTTCTGCCTCTCGATGCGAGCTGCCACCTCGGCCAACTCTCTTTCGGCCTGGGCGAGGTGGTCTTGCAGGACCTGCCGTTTCATGGGCACCCTCTATCTCGCACGTCAGAGGGTAGTTTACCTCACCCTCAGCGGTCTTCCCCTTCGGCACTAACCGCAAGCCATCATCAAGCACCTCAACACCGTGCATGCGCAGCGCATCAAGCACGCGTTGCGAGTTGCGCCGCCCGAGGCTCCCCTAGAGGCCGTCGCAAATTCGGGTTACGCTCCCCGGCGCGGTGGGGGTTCTGTGCTCAGATCCTATCCCGCCTGTTATCGCTCCGGCCCGCCTCGACTTGCTCTTGTGATCTTGATGTTCGACATTCCGCTCGAATGGTGGGGCGAGACCTCGTTTCTACCGTGGAGTTGGTGAGTGTTGGCTTTTAACGCCTGCCATGAAGCTCACGGCTGCGATGACAAGCAACCAGCCAAGTCGAGCAAAAGTTGGGTTTGCAGGTCGCTTGGAGTTTTGAGGCTCAGGCAAAACCAGGGGGGCTCTATCCTCGTCTCTCTCGGGCGGTTGGACGGAAACCCGGCAATATCGCGGCTACGACATCGTGCTGATTTGGCAATGGTCGCAATGTTGCATCGGCATCTACTGGAAAACTTCTTCGAGAATAGCTTTGTTCAGCAGCTCGTCATTTCGAAGCTCTTCCGCAAAGTGATCGGATAGCTCCCTTTCGAATGCCGTTGGGTGTCGTGCTTTGAGGTCCTGTAGAAGTGCTCTCAATTTGTTGGTCATAGCCACCGTCCTCCAGTGAGCGAGGACGCCGTGCCGGTAGCGTGCCGGCACAAAGAAACCCGGCCAAAATGCCGCCCCAATTGGGCGGCTTAGCCTAGTCAGTTGGAAGGTGCCGCCAACGTTGAAATTGGCGAACCTCAGGAAAAGCGCGTGAAAAATCCAAGCTGTGTGTCATTCTTGCGACACATGTTTTGAAGCCGTTATGCTAGGTTGTGTCAAATTGGCGATGAGAAGGGGGGGCCGAGATGGCTTCGAACAAGGATAAAGACCGCAGACAAGTTTTGAAAATTGTGGGCATCGCCGGCGGCGCAGCAACAGTTCTGTTGCCGTCTAAATGGACGAAGCCAATTGTAAAGTCAGTGATTGTCCCGGCCCACGCGCAGGCTTCTCCTAACAATTCAACAGAGCCGACGACCACACATCACGGACCGACAACCACACCTCACACTCACGCGACAACCACACATCCACCACACGTGACAACCACACATCCACCACACGTGACAACCACACATCCACCACACGTACAACCACACATCCACCACACGTGACAACCACACATCCACCACACGTGACAACCACACATCCACCACACGTGACAACCACACATCCACCACACGTGACAACCACACCTCACCCACACTAACAACAGCTCACAACAGCTCACCCGACAACAGCTCACCCGACAAGGTAGCTGACTTCTGCCAAGCCGCGCTGACCAAGCCGCCCTGCAACTGGTCAGCGCGGGGCTGTGCCGTCATTGCCTCGGATGCCTCCCCATGATACCTCCCGTGCTGAGCGAAGAGCGCAGCCCCTCTACGTAATGCTTAGTGTTCGAGGGAATCCGGGGTGCCGGCCGAGTGTTGTCTGAGCGATGGAAGATGCAACGCGTTGAGAACACGGCTCCTGCTTTGAAGAGCATCGTTCTGTCGCTTCACGATCAGGCCGTTGAAATATTTTTTCCCGAAAGCGTAGAAGCGGACCTCAAATTTCTTTTCTGGGATAGGCCGTGCGGGTCGGCTCCAGGCTGTCAAATCAGCATCGAGGAGCATGAAGACGGACGCTTCCTTATCCGCGCCGGAGCCAACACTGTCGTTAGCGGCCTCACCCGCGTAGAGCTTCCCACTTGGTTGATCGAGGAGGTGGCGAAAGCCCTGGTTACGCGGCTGGATAGCGCGGTCGCGCTGCATGCGGGAGCCGTAGTGTGGGAAGGAAAGTCGGTTGTTGTGGCTGGAGCGAGCGGGTCGGGCAAGTCCTCTTTGGTCGCTTGGCTGATCGACAACGGCTTTGAATATATAACCGATGAGATCATCATTCTTAGGGGGGACAACCGCATCCTTGGGTTCCCTCGCGCTCTCGTTCTTAAAAAGGGTGCCGCCGAGAGGGTGCAGGCTTTTTCGATCTTTGAAAGCTCGCCCCTCATTAAATACGGTTCAAATTTAATCGTATCGGCCCCTCGGGTTAATCGCGACCAGGTGGCTCGACCTTGCGGGATGATCATATTTCCACAGTATCAAGCCGGCGCGCGACTCCAGATTAAGGGACTTACGGCTGCTGAAGCGGGTTTGAATCTCGTCGGATGCAATCTTAATGCTCGAAATTTGGAGGATGGCGGCTTAGGGGCGATTGCCCGATTGTCGCGGGCGATTCCCGCGATCAGCGTCGAATATGGCGATTTCGCTCAGCTCGAGGACATGTTCGATGCGCTCCTTCACGTCACTATTGAAAAGCAACTTACAGGGACGGAGTTAAGGCAGTTGGCTGCCTCGTTTTCAACCGCCGGCTCCGAAGTCGGTTTTTCATCCCCGGTGAAAAGTCACCCCATTCAGCCGGCAACACCTCGAAAAAAAACGAGCGAAAAGCTAACGATTGGGATGGCAACTTACGACGATTATGATGGCGTGTATTTCTCTCTTCAGGCGCTCCGACTTTATCACCGAGAAATTTTGGACGAGATTGAATTTCTGCTGATAGACAACCATCCGGACGGGGGATCGGCGGCAGCACTCAAGTCCCTCGAGAACGCTGTTCCAAACTTTCGGTATGTTCCATACAACACCCGTCGGGGATCATCGGTTAAAGATTTTGTTTTCGAAGAGGCAGTTGGCGAATTTATTCTTTGCATGGATTGCCATGTCTTAGTTGTGCCGGGTGCGTTAAAGCGGCTGGTTGATTATTTGGACGCCCACAAGGCAACCTCAGATCTGTTGCAGGGGCCGCTTGTTTATGACGACCTCACCACTATTTCCACCCACTTAGGTACGGAATGGCGAGGTGGCATGTACGGGTGCTGGGCTTATGACGAGCGAGGCAGTGACCCGGAAGGCGAGCCATTTGACATTCCCATGCAAGGAATGGGGTTATTTGCCTGCCGAAAAGCGGCCTGGCCGGGTTTTAATCCGCGGTTCCGGGGCTTTGGGGGAGAGGAGGGCTATATCCACGAAAAATTTCGCCAGCATGGAGGTCGAACGCTTTGTCTACCCTTCCTGAGATGGTTGCACCGTTTCAACCGTCCAAACGGGGTGCCCTACCCCCTTAATTGGGAGGACCGAATTCGGAATTATATGATCGGTTTCCGAGAGCTTGGCCTTGGGACGTCCGAAATGGAGGAGCACTTCTCCACGCTTCTCGGGAGTGGGGTGGCTGAATCAATCTTTAAAACAATCGAGGAGGAACTCAGCGCCTAGCTGTCAGATTCCGACTGCTCGGCCAACGCTCCATCGCGCAACATCAGGTCAACTGCCTCTTGGACCTCGTGAGAGACGCTCGACGCCGCGTTGGGGTAGGCCGCCAAAAAGCACTCTACAATGTCCTTTACCGTTCGCGTACCATCACATAATTTCCAGATCGCTGCCGCAGTCTCATTCAGATGGATCGCTTTGTGAGTGCTCGGCCTGTAAAGCAAGATCTCGTCATCCATCTCCTCGACGACGAACCCCGAAGACTGTTTCAACCGCTCCATATACCCTCTAAATTAGCCTCAAAATCGCAGTCCAGACCGCTTGTGCGTTCCCAAAGACCGTAACGTACCGTATCGCAACAATTCTCTGAACACAAATCTCCGCCAGGAATTGTAGACGATTCTACTGTTACTCGGCGCGCTGATAACAGCGCCCTCAATAAGAATTCGCGCAAATTGAAAATTCCGAACAGGTCCGAGGCCTCGGGCTAACTCCATACAGCGGGGCTCGCCGAAAAGGCGCCAAGCGAGCGTAAGTCCGACAACGGCAGCCAGTCGGGTCTGAGTGCGATTTACGAGGCTTTCAAAATGTGATTCTTCCGCGGTCGTTGTAAGTGCGCGGGCAGCTTGGCATACATCCACCACGTGTCTAAGCCACGCGAAATAGTGCATAGAACCGTGCATAATCGCGATAGCAAGAAGCGTTCCTGATGTGTCCACACTTCCTTCAATATCATTGTAGGTAAGCGAAAACGCCTCGCGCATTCTGGCGGAGTGAACGAGATTTCTGTGCACCTCAACCATGAGTACTTCGTTTTCGCGATGAACCCACTTGTCTTCCAAACGGGTTGGGTCCAGTCCGCTTTCCACCCTTAAAAATCCTTGAGCTTGGAGTATGGGTTCAAGATGCGGCAGTGCTTCTGGCGCTGCTAATAGGTCAATGTCGCCGAACGTTCGTAGTCCCGGGGGATACAGGTGATGGGCAAACACCGGACCCTTTACGAGGGCTACGGGCAAGGCCTCAGCAGCCCTTACAATGGCGTCGGCGTGATATCTAAGCATTGTTGAGAGCGCAAGCGCTTCTACCCTGCGTGAGTTCGCCTCAAGGCGCACTCGGTCCAATTCTGGGCTCTCAGCGGACAGTGGAAAATGACGGAGAATTGTCGGAAGTACCCTGTGGGCGTCGGCCTTTAGCATGAGCCTACGCACTTGCCGCGGAAACAACTGGACTTGCGGTGGCTCCGACCGGAACTGAAAAGGGTCTGCACAATGCAACAGCCAAGCAGCAGTTGGACCCCAGCCAATCATGTTGTTGTCAAGCTCACGGAGCGCTCCTCAAGGGGCCGGCGTGTTTTTGACGCTCTTATACAAATTGTAGCATCCCCCCGCGGGCGGAAACTGGACATTCCGGCAGCAAGGCCTTCCTCAAAGTGCCGGTAGTCGAAGTAAGCGAATAAGCAGGCAGCGCGATGCTTGATGGGCTATGTGTACCGCGCCGGAGGTGCGGAACTGGCAACGCGTCGCAGCCCGCTGGCGGAATTATGATCTCGTGCAGATGGGCGGGACTGCTGAATGCGCCCCGGCAGGGACGCGGGGGGAAGTTCAGGCGAGCCTCATAGCGTCGAGGGCAGTCTGCATTTTAGTCCCACAGCACCCCTGACTTCATTGGTTGCCTCTGGGCGAAGGGTCCAGAGGCTAGTCCGCAAACCACTGATTAATCGTAAAGGCGATGAAGACGAGTAGGCAGGTCACTGCCGCAGCCGCGATATGATCGGATGCAGGCGGCGGGCCGCGCCCGCATCGAGATCGGATTGGTAGTGCCCGCTACCAGCACGATGCCGTCCCGCTAAATCCCTATAACCATGACGAACTAAAGCTAGATGGCTCTTTGGTCTTTCCAGTGGTGTTGCACCACTGTTGCCCCTTGTCCTTCGAGGTCCATTTCACGGGAATCTCGCAACTTCCCTAGCGCCTCCCTTGTTCAACTCCCCCGATCTGTCTCATGAATGCTGACGGCGGACAGCCGACTGCCTCAGCTCATCGACCATTTGCTCATAGTCAAATCTTTTCTTCGGGACTAGTGTTATGTTGCCAAACGGCATTTCGTTGTTTCTAATTTTCTCAAGTATGCTTTCTCTGATTTTATCAAAAGCTCTAGGTTCATTCGGTGCATCCTGCCCAAAACCTTGCAAATGATAATCTCCGTTATCCCACGAAAATAGGTAGGTTATCTGATCGAGCCCTATGCTGGGCCGCCGACCCTCGAAAGTTTTCACTAATCTGGAGTTAAAGTCTTGGTCCTCCCCGAAACTGACGGACGCGTAGCCACCTAGTTTTTTCCATGCCGACTTTCTGAAATTATTTGGCTCAACCACGGAGGGTAAAAATCTACGTTGGTCCCATCTTTAGTCAAAAAAATCGACTTATCAGGGAATGCCCATTCCGAGTCTCCTATAGACTCGCACACACAGAAAGGTGATTGCACAGGATGATATCATCGTCATCATAAGTCAGAATAACTTCACCAGAACATAAACCAATAGCATAGTTACGCTTCTGACCGACAGTTTCAAATCTATTTTTTAAATTGACTACTCTTACATTGGGATGATCGAAGCAGATATGCTGCTCTTCAAAGTCATTTACAATAATTTGCTCCATCGGTCCATCGTAATCCTGCTGCAAAAAACACGCGACAGCTTCCTGTAACCGATGTGGTCGACCATAAGTCAGTGTGCAGACTGATATTTTTGGTTTTGTCATGCGCCCCCCTCGGGAAGAGAAGCTCCCTTGTACCCTCTTTTCACTGCGTCCGGCATTGGTATTGAGGTCAACGCCAAGGGGCAGGCGAGTGACTATGTTTCCGCTAGGACGCCTAAATGAACTCATTGTTATGGATCATCCCTACCATTTGAGCCTGACGCCTCCCACCATATGGAAGGCCGACATAACCGCCGCGCCAAGCAGAAAGCCCTGCCACCAAATAAGCCCCGCCTTTTTTGCGAAGATATAGAGGAGCCATCGCCGCCTTCGCCGTCCCGGTCCTGATGGTGCTGTGGTGGTCCTACCACGATCTCCACGACAAGTACGAGAAGCGGCGTTGTCAGTGATAAGTCGGCGGCCGAATGTGTCATGGACTGAAACCAGCCGCGCCGGATCAAACTCTTCTCCACGATTTCGGTGGCAATCGAAGAAATCGTCTTCGGTCGTCTTAAACAGGTCGGGAACAGTCTCAAGAAATTCCGCCTCAGCCTGGGTGAGTTTTGGGTCCGCAAGGACCTGCTCGACCAGCTCCGACCAATAGTGCTCTATTTTGCGAATCATCACGTAACCCCCCTGTCGGGAATACAATCGCATTCCTACAGTTCGGCACGCCCGGGCTCCTTATAAGACCAGTGACCAGCGCACCAGCGACCGCGTTTGCAATATCACTCATGGCCCCGGGCGCGTCCATCGGATTGCAGTCTCTTCCGCCGCGTGCTGTCTCTGCTCAAGCGATGTGAGCTGCATCACCAGTCGATCAGCACCGACCCAAATCGCGGAGCGTTGGCTTGCAGCTCCTCCCGTACGAAGTCCTTGGATAGCACTAACCGCAAGCCATCGTCCAACACTTCGACGCCAGCATTGCGGAGCACATCGAGTACGCGATGAGTTCCCCCCTCCGGTACCTGCCGCCACTTCAGAATCTTTTCGCAACGGAACTTTGCGTGTCATCGAACATTAGCCCCCGTGAATCCCCGAAAGCCGGGCAAAGGGATCCCGAGAAGTTTCGCGACTAACCACTAATCTGATGAGGGAGGGATTAAGATCGGACAGGGAGTCACTGTGCGCCCTTTCATGTTTGCTGTTGCCTTGGGCCTCTCCACCCTTTCATCGGCGCTTGCCGATGTGCGCATCCTGGCGAGCCCAGGCGGCCGGTCGGCAACTACCTGAACTTCTTCTCTTAAGTCCGAAGGTCGGGCGAACTGGTCATCATCGACGGGCCATGCCTGTCGGCCTGCACGCTGGTGCTCAGCACTATTCCGCGCAACCGAATTTGCGTTACCTCCAGGGCGGTCCTCGGGTTCCATGCGCCCCAGATCGTTGATGAAAAAGGACGGACGTTCCGATCACGCGAGGCAACGCGCGCCGTCACCGCCGTCTATCCACCGGCAATTGGTGCGTGGATCAAGCGTAACGGCGGGCTGAGGCAAAAGATTATTATACTACGGGGCCGGGAGCTTACCGCCCTGTACCGGCGCTGCTGACCGAGACTTAGCGCCACGCTGCGCGGGCATCGCACCTTCTGCTGTAGTCTCCGGCAAATGCAAACGTTTCCCAGCACCATGGAAAAAAAATACCGGGCGGCTTCAAGGTATGTGACGCTAATGGCCAATCGCTCGCCTATGTCTATTCGAAGGCGAATGACGCCCACATGGCCAAAAGTTCTGACCACAGAGACGTAGGCCCGCCGGATAGCGAGCAACATTGCCAAGCTGTCAGAACTGCTACGTAAGCCATGAGCACGCGCTTGCTTCGGCGGGTGCGTCAGGCGATTGCCGGCGTCGAAGCGGCAGAGTGGAATTCCACCCTGGAGGCTCAAGGAAGAGGCTGACGCTAAGAAGGCAGCGATTGCACGTGCTGAAGCCGCAGAACAGCAAGTGAAAGAACTAGAGGCCGAGTTGAGGGTGGGACGCTTCACCTGGAGGTGGGGTGCAGCAGCTCCAGTCGTCGCCGAAAAATATGAGCCCTTAATCGGCAATTGAGCCAGACCATGAAATGGTCCCTTCTTTGCCGCTCGGACCTACGTACGATGGCACTTGCTGACTTGGATGCACGGCCCAACGTCCGTTAGTGGGAAAAAGCGGACATGGCGCGGACTTGTCCGCTAATGACCCATAGCGGACATTTGCTGTCGAAAGCTATGCTGGGGCGAGCAAGGTCTTCGAACACGACTTCCCCTCGTAAGGTTTGCCGTGCGGCGAAGATTGTTTCTTCTAGTTTGCGCGCTCGCAGAACACTACGTGTGCGAATGAAGATTGATTGTTTGATGGGAACCTATGGGCGATATGGCCTCGTTTGCGAGGCTCTCGCCTGCTTCCTACAGCAGTCCCGGCTCTCACAAGCGACCTTGCTGATCTACAATCAGCATCCCGTTTTCCTTCGCTTCGATCATCCCAGAGTGAGGGTTGTCAATGAAGCAGCCCCGCGCGGATCGCTGCGACACATTCGCCAGCGTATGCATGAGCTTGCCGAGCCATCTGCGGAACTCATTCACTGGTGGGACGACGATGATCTCTATCTGCCGTGGCATTTGGACGATTGCCTCACTCACATCAAAGAAAGTATGGCGTGGAAGCCAGCTACCTCCTGGATGTCGCTGCGCAACGTGAAATTTTCTCGGCATGCAAATAGATTCGAAGGATCATGGGTGATGCGCGCGGAATACGTGAGGCGGCACCCCTTGGAAACCCATCCCGATTACACCGACCATCCGGTAGTTCGACAAACCGAAGACGCAGGGTTGTTGGCAACGACAGAACTAGGGGGCGAACATCTTACATTTATCGATGGGACAATGGAGCTGCTCACGTCAGCGGCGGATTCGCCGGTGGAGATGAGCACGATCAGGAGAAAAACCTGGAACTCTGGCGACTGCGGAGCTGCGATGTGGGTCTCGACGGATGGTTGGTGCCCGCCGACATGATATTGCGATGGTCCCAATATCTCGATGGCATCAGAGACCAGGTTGACCATCGTGAGTGGGAATTAAATCGCAATGCACTAGGCTTGTGACGAAATCGTCGGTCATTTCGGTGGCCGCGACCTTTCCAGAGTTCCCTTGCGGAGCAACTCCCGACACCGGCTAGGGTGCGGCGCATGGGTGACCTCCCTTTAAGACGCCGCGAACCCGCCAATGACCCAGCCTATCGCGCGGAGCGGCGCAGGGTGGTCGAAGCGGCCCAGCGGCGTAGGTACGGGGACCCCGGTGGCAAGCGCCGCTGTGGACGAAATCCTATGACCTCAACCGCTCTCGCAATCATCCCCGGCGAAGCGTCACCACCGCACCGGCTGACTTCAAGACGGCAGTGACGCCTGATCGATGACGGCTGGCCGAAGCAGGCTGCCGGGCTCATCGTGCTGGGTTTAATCGAGCCCGGGAATGGCAGCGTGACGGTTACTTAAAGGCAGGCAGGATTGTCGCCGTGCGGGGGCCGAAGCAGTTTGCGCAGACTTGATCCCCCCACTGGTCGGAACCTTGATATCGGCCGGTTGAGATTGTGTGATGCTCTACAAGCAGAGGCCGCCACGAAGTGTGTGGCTCGATTGGGTGCAGTCAAGAGATCGCCGTTTTGTCTCGCTATGCTACTAGGGAGATGAGGGGTACTACGGCTATCGGCATGGAGTACCCTCAATGTGCGACTACAGCTTAGAACTCGTCGCATCCCGCCCTGCAAAGGTAGGCGACAAGCTAATATCGACGCGTTTTCACCACACGATCACGCGCGGTTTTACCTCGGTGGACGATACGAAGGTAGCGGTTTGTTTGCTTCCTGGCACTGAGCTTGCCTTTGAAGACGAGGTAAAATGCGAAACCGGGTCCTTCTTTTCCCGCACGCTCGGCCACAAGGTGGCCAGTTTCCGCCAGATCAACAGGGGTCGGCCGAACCGTCATCACGACGCGCTTGAGTTCCCTGACGGAAAGATCGTCCTGCTGACGCATCTCCGCTTAGGTCAGAGAGCGACGGTGCTGCAAGTACCGGCAGGCGCATCCGCCAAAGTCGAGGGTGCTGAAGGCTACGCTTCACTCGTTGGGTAGGCTTTCGCGAGCTGACGCCTCTGGATTCGGTCTTCCTGCTAAGCCGGCTTGATTCTCGGAGATGTTCGTCACGGGTCCAAGCGGCCGTGGCCGCCTCTCGATGCGGTCAGCGCAACTATGTAGTGGGGCGGGGCCGTCGGTTCAGGGCGGCTTATATTGGCTCGATACGCTCTTGCAATGACGATCACGGCCACGACGACATGAGCGCCAAGCACCGCACACATGATCCAAAAAAGGGTGGTGATCATACTTGTCCCCCGCATTGACAGCCTACGTCGCCCTCCGGTTCGCGAGCGCTATGACCGCAACGGGGCCATCCGGCGAGTTGTGAGACTAGGCAGGAACGTAGGTCAACCTGATCACATCCTCGCCAATCCGATCATGAGCCATAAGGCGGAGCGGCGGCCGGGGTCCGGCGAAATATGGCTTGCCGTGACCAAGCACGACGGGGTGCAGGTAAATTCGATACTCATCGATCAGGCCAAGTTCGGTGAGGCTTTGCGCCAAGTCCGGGCCCGCAACTTCGATCTCCCCGTCGCGCTCGGCCTTCAGCTTGCGGATCGCGCCCTCGAGATCATCCTCGACAAGCCTGGCGTTGGGGCCGACCGACTTTAACGAGCGCGAGACACCCATTTCGGCTGGTTACGCCACGCCGCCGCGAAGGCGCGTTCCTCTGCATCCCATTCAGGATGATCGTCGTCCCAGTAACGCATGATCTCATACATTTGGCGACCGTACAGACTGCCCGCCTGTCCCTGAGCCTCCTCGATGAAGTGGCGGAAGAGCGTGGGGCTTGGCGCAAACGCCATATGGTCGACGTAGCCGTCCAGGGACTGGTTCATTCCGAACACGAGCTTGGCCATACCCACTTCCTTTCCTTACGCGGTACATCCGCGCGGCGCTGGTTGCGTTATGCAATCGGTTGTAGGCTAGAATCCGGCCATTATCGTGCGCTATAATAGGCCACGCCAACCCCAACACCGGCCGCTGCCAGGTTAATGGAAGATGCGTGGCAGGAGCTAAGGAATGAGGGCCTTGCCGACGCTGCGTCAGTGAGAGGCAAGTTGGCCACGACGATTGTGGCTCTTGCAGCCGTTGGTGAAACCGATCCGATTAAGTTGAAGAATTTCGCTCTGCACGCAGCTAGAGCGACCTACAGGCCACGAAAACTCCGGGCGGAACACAAGGGTGTTCAAGCCAAGCCAGTAACGTAGCGGCTTAGACAATTCTTTCGTCGGGTTTGCCGGTTCGCCGCGTCAATAAGCGCGGATGGGGAGGTTTGCTCGTTGCTTTAGCTTTGCCGGGACACATCGGCGGGCTTACCACGTCCTTTCGACTGACGTTACCCGGTTTGCTGTCGAAGCCATATCCAAACGCGACCTTGGATAGTGATCGTAGGCTACTCTCTCTGACGCAGGTCATGAGGGAGACACATGCCTACGGCACTTGACGAAGAAAGAAGGTCTGTCCTCGCAGCTTTGGACCGATTTGTCAGTGACTTCGACGGAACACGTGACCTAGAGCGCCTCGAAGACACACTAAGCGAGTTCAATCTCTTCGAGGCGACTGGCGCGACTAACTCAGAGTTGCGGCACTCTAATTTTCTGGCTTGGCTTTTTGATCCAAGCGG
>CAWFRD010000004.1:0-70532 GCA_963818165.1 uncultured Alphaproteobacteria bacterium | reverse complement strand
CCCCGCCGTCAAGTAGCTCATCCGGCCTGCGGATGGGCGATTTCCGACTATTTTGAGGGGGATTCGCCCCGTCCCGCAAGGCGGAAGGAGGCGCGATCCTCTAGGCGCTCGAGCCGAGCTCCTCCTGCCGGTCGGAGTAGATCCGCAACGGACGGGCTTTGCCCTCGACCACCTCGGAGCTGATCACGACTTCCTCGACGCCGCGCAGGGACGGCAGCTCGAACATGGTGTCGAGCAGGATGCCTTCCATGATCGATCTCAAGCCGCGAGCGCCGGTTTTGCGGTCGATCGCCTTCTTCGAGATCGTGCGCAACGCCTCCTCGGCGAAGGACAGCTGCACGTCCTCCATCTCGAACAGCCGCTGATACTGCCGGACCAAGGCGTTTTTCGGCTCGGTCAGGATGCGCATCAGCGCCTCCTCGTCGAGGTCGTCGAGCGTCGCGATCACCGGAACGCGGCCGATGAACTCGGGAATCAAACCGAATTTCAACAGATCTTCGGGCTCGACTCCTTTCAAGATGTCACCGGTGCGCCGCTCGTCCACGGTCTCCACCTTGGCGCCGAAACCGATCGAGGTGGACCGGCCGCGCGCGGAGATAATCTTCTCGAGTCCGGCGAAAGCGCCGCCGCACACGAATAGAATGTTGGTGGTGTCGACCTGGAGGAACTCCTGCTGCGGGTGCTTGCGCCCGCCTTGCGGGGGCACCGACGCGATCGTGCCTTCCATGATCTTGAGCAGTGCCTGCTGCACGCCCTCGCCCGACACGTCGCGGGTGATCGACGGGTTGTCGGACTTGCGGCTGATCTTGTCCACTTCGTCGATATAGACGATGCCGCGCTGCGCCCGCTCGACGTTATAGTCGGCGGCTTGCAGCAGCTTGAGGATGATGTTCTCGACGTCCTCGCCGACATAGCCGGCTTCCGTGAGCGTGGTAGCGTCCGCCATGGTGAATGGCACGTCGAGGATGCGGGCGAGCGTCTGGGCGAGCAAGGTCTTGCCGCAGCCCGTCGGCCCGATCAGGAGAATGTTCGATTTGGCAAGCTCGACGTCGGAATTCTTGGTCGAGTGATTGAGCCGCTTGTAGTGGTTGTGGACGGCGACCGACAGCACGCGCTTGGCATAGTCCTGGCCGATGACGTAGTCGTCGAGGACGGCGCAAATCTCCATCGGCGTCGGCACGCCATCGCGGGACTTCACCAGCGAGCTCTTGTTCTCCTCGCGGATGATGTCCATGCAAAGCTCGACGCATTCATCGCAGATGAACACGGTCGGCCCGGCGATCAGCTTGCGGACTTCGTGCTGGCTCTTGCCGCAGAAGGAGCAGTAGAGGGTATTCTTGGAATCGGTTCCACTCACCTTGCTCATTCGATCATCCATTCTTAGTCGTTAGTCGGTGCCGGTGCGAAATTCTGCCCGGTGCCATGGGTCGCTCTTGCCGCCTCGCAAGTATGATCTCCCCCCTCATCGCCAGCGAAAGCCGAGAAAGGCAATCTCAGCATGCTAGTGCGGCACTATCAAGGATTGATTAATCCCCGATTCTTGCGCGGGACAAAGCCTTTCGATGCATTATCCGGAGCTTGCGCGCACCCCGCGTTCGGGTCGGGTGGTCCGAACGTTTCGGCAACAGATGGGCTCGCCTCACGAGACCGGCACGAGCTTTTCCACTTTCTCTTCCAGGGGATGCCGCTTGGTGATGACCTCGTCGACGAGGCCGAAATTCCGGGCATCCTCGGCCGACATGAAGTAATCGCGGTCAAGCGTCCGGTCGATCGTCTCGTACTCCTGGCCGGTGTGGCGGACGTAGATTTCGTTCAGGCGCCGCTTCATCTTGATGATGTCCTCGGCGTGCCGCTCGATGTCGCTCGCCTGGCCCTGATAGCCGCCGGAAGGCTGGTGCAGCAGGATGCGGGCGTTGGGCAGAGCGTAGCGCATGCCCTTCTCGCCCGCGCACAGAAGCAGCGAGCCCATCGAGGCCGCTTGCCCGATGCAGAGCGTCGCGACCGCGGGCCTGATGAACTGCATGGTGTCGTAGATTGCCATGCCCGAGGTCACGATGCCACCGGGCGAGTTGATATACATGGAGATCTCTTTTTTTGGGTTCTCGGCCTCGAGGAACAGGAGCTGCGCGGTGATGAGCGAGGCGACGTGGTCCTCGATCGGCCCGGTCACGAAGACGATGCGCTCCTTGAGCAGGCGCGAGTAGATGTCGTAGGCGCGCTCGCCCCGATTGGTCTGTTCGACCACCATCGGCACGAGCGTGTTGAAGTAGATATCGGCAGGGTTTGACATTGTTGTTCCTGAGCGGGAAAGCCGCTCGCGAATCTCTGAAATTGCTCGTCCCATTACATATGGGGTTCATGCCCCAAACGGAAGGGGGTGGCGGGGCTCCGCCCTAACCCTTCTTCGTCGCGCGCTTTTTCGGGCTCTTGGCGCGGACATGGCCATGGTCGTGGTCATGACGGTGCCCGTGATGATGGTCATGATCGTGGTCATGGTCGTGGTCATGGTCGTGGTCATGATCGTGGTGGTGATGGGCGTGGTCCTCGTCAGGATCGGCGTAAAGCTCCTCGGGGCTCACCTTCTTTTCCGTCACCTTGGCCAGTTCGAGGATGAAATCGACGGTCTTGTCCTCGAAGATCGGCGCCCTGAACTCGGCGAGGAGCTCGGGGTTGTTGCGGTAGTGGTCGTAGACCTTGCGCTCCTGACCGGGAAACTGCCGCACGCGCTCGAGCAGGGCCCGGCTCACCTCCTCGTCGGTGACGGCGATCTGATTGCGGGTGCCGACCTCCGAAAGGATCAGCCCGAGCCGGACGCGGCGCGCGGCAAGATCGCGATACTCCTCGCGCGCCTTTTCCTCGGTCGTGCCTTCATCCTCGAAGGTCCGCTTGCTGCGTTCGAGATCAGCCTTCACTTGCGCCCAAATCGCATTGAACTCGTTGTCAACCAGCGTCGGCGGAAGCTCGAAGCTATGGCCCTCGCTCAGAGCATCGAGAAGCGCGCGCTTGAGCCTGAGCCGCGAGACCCCGGCCCGCTCCTGCTCCATCCTCTGCTTGATCGTCTCGCGCAGCTTCTCGACCGATTCGGCGCCTAGGCCCTTGGCAAAATCGTCATCGAGCGGAGGCTTCTCCGGTGCGCCGACTTCCTTCACCTTCACGGCGAAACGCGCCGGCTTGCCCGCGAGATTTGCCTCCGGATAGTTCCCGGGGAAGGTCACATCGACTTCGCGCTCCTCTCCGGCGCGCGCGCCCTTGAGCCCTTCCTCGAAGCCCGGAATGAAATTGCCGCTGCCGAGCACGATGGGAGCATTCTCGGTCGCGCCACCCTCGAAGGGCTTCCCGTCGATCGAGCCGGTGAAATCGGTGATGAGCCTGTCGCCGTCCGCGGCGGCGCCGTCCTTCGCCTTGTAGCGCAGATTGGCGGCGCTGATGCGGTCGAGCGCCTTGCCGATATCGGCATCGGTCACCGCGGCGACCGGCTTCTTCAGGGCAAGCTCGCTGAAATCCATCAGCTTGATGTGTGGCAAGACCTCGAAGGAGAGCGTGTAGGCGAGGTCGCTTCGCCCGGCGAAGATCTTGTCGATCTCGGCCTCGTCCTGGGGCAGGCCAACGGTCGGCTGAAAGGCCGGCCGTTCCTCGCGCTGCGACAGAGCCTCGCGGCTCGTCTCGGCGACCGCTTGTTGCACGACTTCGGCCATGACCGAGCGGCCATAGACCTTGCGCAAATGCTCCTTGGGCACGTGGCCGGGCCGAAACCCCTTGAGCCGCGCCTTGCCCTTGAGCTCGTCGAGGCGGGCGGAGAGACGCCGTTCAAGCTCGTCGGCGCCGATCACCACCTTCAATTGGCGGCGCAAGCCTTCGGTCGTCTCGGTCACATTCATGTTGAACTCGCCTTCTCTCTCCCCGGCGCCCGGAGCGGAAACCCGCTCGGCGACCTCCCTCATGCTTGGTGCGGGCGGAGGGAGTTCGAACCCCCACGGCCGAAGCCACCAGAACCTAAATCTGGCGTGTCTACCAGTTCCACCACGCCCGCGTGAAAGGCTGTCCGTCCGCGCCGGGTCTATAACACGGCGGATTCTCCAGCCGCTACCCCAAGCCGCCTTCCCCGTGCAACCCCGGTGCCGCCTTTTTTGTATCTCAGTTATGATGAAGCCGTCAGCCCACCAACCCGCCCTGCCCCCACCGTCAAGCCCATGAGATGGTTCGGCCAACGCGGTCAAGCGCCGGCGCTCCGCGTCCTTGCCCCTCGCCTCGGTCTCGCGGCCCTTCTTCTGGGGTGGCCCCATCGATGGGCAATATGGCGTGTTCCTGATCGAGGGCGAAATCACCGTCACGAGCCAGGGGTGGAAGCGTCACCCTCTCGGGAGCGGGGCGAGGGACCGACATCCCCTCGCCGCTCGATCCGCCCGGGGCTGCCTCGGCGTGGGCCGCCGAAAAGGTTGCCCGCGCCGTCGCCACCGTGTCGCTCCACTAGAGCGGGCGGCGTTCTCCTTGCGCGTTCGGGTGCAATTTGCCGCCACGGCCGATGCGAAAGAACTTCAACCCTCCCGGGGCGCTGTCCTTGAAATTTCCGTGCCTTGCGGGCATTCCTCGCGCTGATTAGGTTGCCGAGACCGAGTGAGACCCGAAGGCCCCAAGTGACCCTCCGCAACGGCATCATCGAGGCGATCGGCAACACCCCGCTGATCAAGCTCAAGCGCGCCTCGGAGGAGACGGGCTGCACCATCATCGGCAAGGCCGAGTTCATGAATCCGGGCCAGTCGGTGAAGGACCGCGCCGCCCTCTTCATCATCCGTGACGCGCTCAATTCGGGGAGGCTTCAGCCTGGCGGCACCGTGGTCGAGGGCACGGCGGGCAATACCGGCATCGGCCTTGCGCTCGTCGGCAACGCGCTCGGGTTGAAGACGGTCATCGTCATCCCCGAGACCCAGTCCGACGAAAAAAAGCAGATGCTCCGTCTCGCCGGCGCCGAGCTGATCGAGGTTCCAGCGGTCCCCTACAAGGACCCGAACAACTACGTGAAATATTCGGGCCGGCTCGCCGAAGAGCTGAGCCGCACCGAGCCTCATGGCGCGGTCTGGGCCAACCAGTTCGACAACGTCGCCAATCGCCAGGGACATATCGAAACGACGGCCGAGGAGATCTGGCACGATCTCGACGGGAAGGTCGACGGCTTCGTTTGCGCCGTCGGAACCGGCGGCACGCTTGCCGGCGTCTCGATGGGTCTGAAAGCGCACAATCCGGACGTCGTGATCGGGCTCGCCGACCCAATGGGCGCCGCGCTCTACAACTACTACAAGCACGGCGAGCTGAAGGCCGAGGGCAGCTCCATCACCGAGGGGATCGGCCAGGGCCGCATCACCAAGAATCTCGAAGGCGCCAAGATCGACGAGGTCTACCAAATTCCCGATGCCGAGGCCCTTCCGATCATTTTCGATCTCTTGAGCGAGGAAGGCCTCTGCCTCGGCGGTTCGAGCGGCATCAATGTCGCAGGCGCCATCAGGCTCGCCCGCGATCTCGGTCCGGGTCGTACGATCGTCACGGTGCTCGCCGATTACGGCACCCGCTACCAAAGCCGGCTGTTCAACCCCAAGTTCCTGCGTGAGAAGGGGCTGCCGGTCCCTCAATGGCTCGAGCGAACAGGCCGCCGGCCCCAGCGTGTTCGTTTAGGCTGAAAACGGGAGATTCGCATTGCTGCAGACCAAGACGTGGCTGACCGAAACGGACGAACTCGCCCGCGAGCTCGATGCGCCCGATCTCGTCATCATCGATGCCTCCTGGCATATGCCGGAAGAAGGCAGGGACGCGCACGCCGAGTATCTCGGCGAGCATATCCCCGGCGCCATCTTCTTCGACATCGACGAGATTGCCGATACCAAGAGCAAGCTGCCGCACATGCTGCCGCCGCCGGAGAAATTCTCCTCGCGCATGCGGAGCTCGGGGATCGGCGACGGTTCGCGCATCGTTGTCTACGACTTCGCAAGGGCTGTTCAGCGCCGCGCGCGTGTGGTGGACGTTCCGGGTCATGGGCGTCGAGGATGTGAGCGTGCTGAACGGCGGCCTGCCGAAATGGAAGCGTGAGGGACGGCCGCTCGAAAGCGGCAAGCCGATCGTGCGTACGCCGCGGCACTTCACGGCACGGCGCAATTTGGATCTCGTCCGCGATGTTCCCGACATCAAGGCGCTGCTCAAGGACAAGTCGGCCGAGATCGTCGATGCGCGCTCGGCCGAACGCTTCGCCGGCAAGGTGTCCGAGCCACGCCCCGGGCTTCGGTCCGGCCATATCCCCGGCGCGCGCAATCTTCCCTACGGCAAGCTTCTCAACAAGGACGGCACGCTCAAATCGCCGCGCGAGATCGAGCGGCTGTTCGAGGATGCCGATGTCGACCTTGGCAAGCCGGTGGTGACGAGCTGCGGTTCCGGCATTACCGCTTCCGTGCTCGCGCTCGCGCTTGCCCAGATCGGGCATCGCAAGACGGCCGTTTATGACGGGTCGTGGGCTGAATGGGGCACCGATCAGAGCCTTCCCATCGAAACCGGATCGGATTAGAGCACCGTCAATCGCCCTTAAGCTCGCCGAGGCGAGATGAGCAAACGAACAAGGAAGCAGAAAGACCTGACCCGGCTCGCCCATGCCGGGCGCGACCCCTCGCGCCAGTATGGCTTCGTCAATATGCCGGTCTATCGCGGCTCAACGGTGATCTTTCCGACGCTCGCTTCGCTTGTGGCTGACGATCAGGAGTTCAGCTACGGACGGCTCGGGACGCCGACCGTCAGGGCGCTCGAAGAAGCGATCGCCGAACTCGACGGGGGATACCGCACGCGGCTCACGCCGTCGGGCCTGTCGGCGATTGCGACCGCCCTCTTCGCTTTCGTCGCGGCTGGCGACGAGATCCTGGTCTCCGACAGCGTCTATCGCCCGACGCGGCGCTTCTGCGATCACGTGCTGAATCGGCTCGGGGTCAAGACCACCTATTACGATCCCCTGATCGGCGGCGCGATCAAGACACTCATCACCGAGAAGACTCGGGTCGTGTTCGCCGAGTCTCCCGGTTCGCAGACCTTCGAGGTGCAGGACGTGCCGGCTATCGCCAAGGCCGCGCACGACGCGGGCACGGTGATGATCCTGGACAATACCTGGGCCACGCCGCTCTTCTTCAAGCCGTTCACCCATGGCGTCGATGTGTCGATCCAGGCCGCGACCAAATTCATCGCGGGCCATGCCGACGCCATGCTCGGCGTCATCACGGCGACGGAGGAGGCGTTTCCCGCCATCTACAAGACCCATGACGAGCTTGGGCTGTGCCCCGGCCCCGAGGACGTCTATCTCGGCTTGCGCGGCTTACGCAGCCTAGGCGTAAGGCTCGAGCGCCATCAGAAGTCGGGGCTCGAGGTTGCGCGCTGGCTTGCCGAAAGGCCCGAGGTCGAGCGCGTGATTTACCCCGCGCTTCAGACCGATCGCGGGCACGCGCTGTGGCGGCGCGACTTCGCCGGCGCTTCGGGCCTGTTCTCGATCGTGCTGAAACCGGTCTCCCGCGCAAGGCTCGCCGCCATGGTCGATGGGCTCAGCCTGTTCGGGATGGGTTATTCCTGGGGCGGGTTCGAGAGCCTGATCCTTCCCTTCGATCCGCGCACCTATCGCAGCGCGACGAAATGGGAGGAAAAGGGCCCCGCGCTCCGCCTACATATCGGGCTTGAAGAGATCGAGGACCTGAAGGAGGATCTCGAGGCGGGCTTCAAGCAACTCGGGGCGTGACCGTCAGTCGAGCTTGTAGGCAACGAGCGTGTTGCTCAGCATGATCGGCACCAGCACCGTGTTCTGATCCGCGAGATAGACGAAATCGGCACTGCCCTTGTTGAGCTTGAGAAGACGCTCGGGCTTACCTTTGGCGCCGACGCGATAGAGCGCGCCCGCAGCCCAATCCGTCACCAAATAGATGCCGGGGTCGAGCGACTGAAGCCCGTCGAGATTGCCGATTGGGTCGTCACAGAATCTTGCTCACCGACTGGTCCTTGAGATCGATGGCGAGAAGACCTCCAAGCTCCGGCGATCCCTGATCGGGCAGTTGGCCGAATGACGAAACGATCAGCTTGTCGCCCTGCACAAGGAGGCCGTTCGGTCCCTTGAGCGCGTCGTTCGCCAACCAAGGTTCGAAGAGTCCGTCCTTAAGACGCCAAATCGTGTTCGTCGGCGTGTCGGACACATAGACGGTGCCGTCCTGATCGACGGCGACGTCGTTCAAGAAGATTGCGCCCTTGGCTGGGTAACGGTTCAGGATCTCGCCCGATGCCACGTTGATCTCGAGCAGCTCGTCCACGTCGGCGGCATAGAGCGTGCGGTCGTGCAGCGCGAGACCCGTCGGCGCGTTCAGACCCTTGACCCATTGCCGGGTGGCGATGGTTCCATCGGGCTTGAGCTTGGCGATGAAGCCGTTGCTGTCCTTCTGCATGATGGCGCCCGCGATGTTGCTGACATAGATCGCGCCGGTCGCGGAGTCCTGCACCACCAACTCGGGCTGCGCCAGACCCTTCGTTTCCCACAGCAGCGTTGGCGCCGCCCCGGCCGGCGTGCCTAGGGTCAAAGTCAAGAGGAGCAAGACGACAAGACGCATGACCGTCAGCCCGGCAGCACCGAGCATACCTGCGTCCACGGCGTGCATTGCAACGGTATGTGGTGAGGCACGGTCGCGTCAGTGACCTCGAACTCTAACGACAGTTTACGGAAGAAATTCGCCGGCAGGGTCTTGTTCGGCGCCCTTGAAATAATCCGATAGGTCGAACCGAGCCGGTAGCTCACCGGCCGCGAACGCGCCGCTCGCGACGCAGCGGTCTGGACCGTCCATCGCGTCCGTCACCACGATTTTACCCCATCATCTGCTCGCCCTCCATCATGAACAATCGACCTTCACGGCACCTACGGGGGTGCCGGAGTAAAGATCGAGGAGGTGGACAGTCAGGTTTCCGCCTTATCGTGCTTCAGGCTTTCGCTTCGCGAGCTGCCGGCACGGAGCTACTGCCGCGAACTTGCGAGGCCTGACGCCAAGAACCTTCACGGCGATCCATCGGATTGTCATGTTCGGCTCACGTTCGAGTTTGATAACAAAGACGCAGAGGTAGCTGATGTATGCCCCTTTACGGGAGTATGCAGAGCGAGACGTGGAGCTAGGATTGCTCGCATTGGCGATCGCGGAGCGCACCGCCACCTTCGAATATGCGCCGGTCGGCGGCTGCACGCCAGCCCGCTTGGAGTTTACGACGATGACAGCAATTCGTAGTGGCCGACCGCCATGGTGTCAGTTCGTTCATCTCCCTCTACACGGCCATTTTCGTCGCCGTCGCGGCTCGAGCAGTTTCCGGCATTCGCCGTCCTTGCGGGCAAAGTGATGCGTATGACCCTGGCCGCCTTGACTTTCGATTCGTGTCGAGAGCATGGGTGCTGAGCTTGCCCGTCCGAGTGCTGGGCGATCGACCGATGTGGCGCTCGCCGCAACGCCGGCCGCGACGAAGCCAGTTGCAGTAGCGTATCGGCCGTCGAATTTTATGTCATGATTGCTTCCCCTTGGGGTCCGCGCCAGGTGCGGGTCGCCACTGGCCGCAGTCGTCTAAGCGATCCGCAAGGCATGTACCGGCACACCGGGCGAAGATAGCACAGTCGCCGGGAGGTTCCCGCGTAGACGAGTCCACGTTCCGGTTGACCAGTGTCGGTCAGAAGCATCAGCGCGCAAGCGCGGCCACACGGTTCGGTGGGCGAAGGCGGCTCGTCGGTCCCGATCAAGCATTCGAACGTGCGCCATGTTCGGCGTGATACCAAATGCACTGGTATTGCCAAGCATGTTGATCACATCAACCCCCACAAAGGAGATCTTCGCCTGTTCTGGGATCGCCGGAATTGGCAGGGATTGTGTGTAGGATGCCACAACAGAAAGACAGCAAGCGAAAGACTGAAGACACCAAGAAGTCCGCTGGTGGATCTGAACGGGATGCCGACACACTGGCAGTGACATGCTTGAAGGAGACCGTCGATGATGGGCGAGCCGTCCAAGCTGGAGCATCGCGGCGGTGAATTGGTCGCGCTCCGTGGCAATCAGCTCAAGGCCGCGGGGGATCTAGCTCCCGTGCGCCATTGAGGGACCAAGGACGCGAGCAGGCACGCCGCATCGCGACCCGAGTTCGCCGCCCAGGGGGAGAAATGAACAGAATTGACTAGAAGGATAGCAAGCGGGGCACTCATGCGAAGCAAACAGTCTGAAATCAAATCAATTCTTTCAAACCTTTTGATTGTAATGGGCTTGGCGACTGTCGCGGCATTTTCTGCCCCGACCTGGGCTGCAGAGTATAGCAACACCGAATTGCAACTGCAGTATGGCCGGCTGAAGGTTCCAAAGTTTGCAGGCGGTGGGGAGGACGACACGACGATCCTGACTGTACAAAACGCTAGCGGCTACAAATGGGGCGATTTCTTTGGCTTCATTGATTTCTTGAAAGGCGAAAACAGCGAGGTCAACCACTTCAATGACTATGATGCGTACGGCGAGATGTACATCAACTTCAGCTCGGCCAAGCTTCTAGGCATGAATTATGGCAAGGGCCTCCTTCGGGACATAGGCTACGTCCAGGGTTTCAATTTCGATGCCGACGCAAACGTGTATAAGATTTTCCCTGGCATTCGTTTTTCATGGAATCTTCTGGGTTTTGCTTTCTTGAACACGGATTGGATGGCTTATTTGGATGCTAGTTCTGGCGTTAGCCCAGGAACTTTTAATGCGCCTGAAGAGACTGATAGCTGGATGCTTGATGTCAATTTTGCCACCAAGTCATTCCGGGTCTTTGGGCAATATTTCAATTTCGAAGGCCATATAGAATTTATCGGTCTCCGAGAGAACGAATTTGGGGACGAAGTCTCTTGGCATGTCTTTGGCCAACCGCAATTTCGCTGGGACGTGGGCTACGCTTTAATCGGCAAAAGGGATCACTTCTTCATCGGTACAGAATACCAAATCTGGATCAATAAACTTGGTGAAAAGGAGACCGACGAGAGCGCATTCCAGGCCCTCGGCGTGTGGAGGTTCTAAGTGGTTTTTAGCCAACAAGCTCCCAAGCAGTGAAGGGAGTAGCCTCACATGGTCAATCCTACCACCTGAAAAGCAGGCGTTCCGCAAAAGGCCATTCGCGGCCCGGTCCTCACCTTCAAGGTGATCCCTTTAAGGCGGGCCTGGAAAACGGAGGAGGGTATCGATAACCGTGTCCCTCAAATGCGGCGCGCGTTCATGCCTAGCCGCTCTGGTTCGGTTGTTTTAGCCACTCGGCCCGATCTCGCAGGCAGCAGGTAGGTTGTCCCAGACTAATCGGCGAAAAACCAATGCAAACAATAGCAGCCACGGCGGTAGTCTCGCGACACAGGCCTTCCGCCGCGACTATGTCCAAGGAATCAAATCGTCATGCGTTACCGAACAAGGCTCGTTCTTCTCGTTACGGGATTGCTGGCGACCGCCGTCATTGTCATTTCCGCGTTGCTCGCATGGAACACGCGAAATGCTGTGCTCGCGTCCGCCGAGGAGTTGGGGCGAATGGTCGCCAATCTTCTCGCCCGCAGCGCGGGCCTCGCCAGTGAAATTCCGAATGAAGTCGAAGAGATGCTCGGTGGGCAGATGGTGGCGGAAGCGCGAATACTGGCGCATTTTGTCGACGCTGCGGAGAAGGCGGATTTTGCGCCCGAGGAGATCAATCGCCGGCTGCGCCAGCTCGCGGATACTACGGTGCTCGATGAATTCTGGATATCTGATGAAAAGGGACACGCTTATCTCAGAAATATCGATGTCGATTTTACTTTCAGCCCCTCAGCGCTGGAACAACCTCAGGCGCATGTGTTCTGGCCACTGCTCTCCGGCAAGAAGGATCAGGTCATTCAGGAGGCTCGGCAGCGAGAGATTGACGATCAACACTTCAAATATGCAGGCGTTGCTGGCGTAGATAAGCCGCGCATCGTTCAGGTTGGTTACAACGCGAAATATCTGAACGACTTGAGGGCGCGCGTTGGCCTTGGCCGTGCGGTACAGGCACTGCTCGCTAGTGGCGACATCGATGCCATCTGGGTGTTCGACAGTGAGCTCGGGCAATTGGCGGGACCAGAGGTAATGGGTCCTGCATCGGCCCGCTTTCCCAGTGAACCGGAAATGCAGTCCATCCGAATGGCACTGGCTGATGATCACACTCGCTCGGTTTTGCTTGGCAGCGCCCTGAGCGTTATCGCGCCGGTCAAAACTGATTCAAAGAGTATAGTCGGCGCAGCGCTTGTCCGCATCCCTACAGAGCGCATGTGGCAAGCTGTGCAAAATCAGCTCAAAATAGCGACGATCATCGCGCTTGCTGTCTTGGGCACAGGGTTTCTGCTTTCGCTCCTACTCGCAAAACGCCAAGTCGCACCCATCGAGGCACTCACCGCCGCAGCAACATCAGTTGAAGAACGTAAGTTCGATCCGAAATCTCTCGACGCGGTGACTCAGCGACCAGACGAGCTAGGGCGCCTGGCTCGTGTGTTCAGCGGGATGGGTCAAACAGTGCTAGCCCGCGAAGAGAAACTGGACACGCTGGTCCAAGAGCGGACGAAGGCACTCGCCGAACGTACCGAGCAGCTTGAGACACTCTCGACCAAGCTTTCCAAATACTTGGCTCCGCAAGTGTACGCATCGATTTTCCAGGGACGGCAGCAGGTAGAGATCGCGTCCAACCGGAAGAAACTTACGATCTTCTTTTCTGACATCGTGGGGTTCACCGAGACCACTGAAAATCTCGACTCAGAGGAACTGACTTCTACCCTTAACCGGTATCTCAACGAGATGGCCGGTATCGCCCTCAAATACGGTGCGACCCTCGACAAATATGTAGGGGATGCAATCATAGCCTTTTTTGGGGATCCGGAAACGAGGGGTGTAGCTGAGGACGCCAAGGCCTGCGTTGCCATGGCAGTGGAGATGCAACGGCGGGTCGCCGAACTAGAGAGCGAGTGGCAAGAGGGCGGTCTTGAGCGTTCTTTCCGCGTGCGCATGGGAATCAACACTGGGTTCTGCACGGTCGGCAACTTTGGCAGCCAGGATCGAATGGACTACACCATCATCGGCGGTGCCGTGAATCTGGCTTCGCGCCTGGAATCCGCTGCCGAACCAGGCAAGATCCTGATTGCGCACGAAACCTGGTCACTGGTGAAGGATGCTGTTATCGCCAAGGAGATGTCACCCTTGAGGTTGAAAGGCTTTGGCCAACCTCTGCACGTTTACGAACTCCTGGGCCTACGTGAGTCAGTGCCGACCAAAACAATTCGCCGCAACACGGACGGTATGAAGATCACAATCGATCTGGCACGCGGCAACGAGGAACAAAATATTAAAGTGCTCAAGGAGCTGATCGACGAAATCGAGGTAAGCAGAACCGTGACCTAGGACAATCCGCCGTGGGTGCCTAAGGCATCGCGGCGACTCACTGGTCGCTGAACAGCTTCAGCTTCATCACTCATGACGTTTGATGTCCTGGCGGCGTTGCGAAGAAATGCCGGCGAGGATAGGCGATAAAGTGAGGCTCCGAGCCTCGGCTTCACTAATACCCGAGGGGCTCGCTTTGATCGTCGATTTCCCGGATCCCAATGTCTGCTTTGGGTCATTAGCGGACATACTGACAAGTCCGCGCCATGTCCGCTTTACACCCAACAACGGACGTTGGGCGGCGCATCCAAGTCAGCATTTGGCTGTCGGTTTATGAGTACACGCGTAGTGTGGGGGGACCCCCCGGGTGGTCGTTCCACAAAGGGGACCGAACGGGGGTGGCTGACTTCCCATAAACCGCGAGGAGTTGGGGCTTAGTGACTAGGCTGTGTACTCATAAATCGAGATTGGCCAGCAGCGGTTGGTCAATGTCCGCTTTGCCGCCAGAAGCGGATATGCCCAGCATCGAAATCAATGTCCGCTAAGTACCAAAAGCGGACATCCGTCGCCGCCGTCACACTTTCGCCGGATCTAGAAGATGCCAACCTGGGCCGTAAACTAAATAGCAACCAATCTCGTTAACGATGCCGTGTTGCCCGTCGTAGGGACATGTGTTCGTTATGCGTGTGATTGTTGCACTTGTTGTTGTCAGTATTTCATTCTCATTGAGCGGCTGCTCGCGTCCTCCTCAGGCAGGATATCCTAAACCCGTTAGGTCGAAGTGGGTGCTCCCACAATCGCAACCGCGCGTTCCAAAATTCACCGAGGCGAGTTCGGCTAAGGCGTTGACGAAGGCATCTCGCCCTGTCAGCAAGCGATCCAAAAAATTCAAGACGCATCTGGCGAAGCCAGCTCGGCCTCAAATCGAAGCTCCAGCCTCAGCCGATATGGGGCCGCCTCTTCCGCCAAGGAAGCCTGAGCTGGCTCACATCAAATCTACAGCAACCAATGCGGAATCACCGCCGCCTCTTCCGCCAAGGAAGCCTGAAGCAGCACCCACGAGTGCGGCCGACTCTCGTGAACACGCTATCGAGCCCGAGGGCAAGTTCATGGCTGCTAAAGAAAAGGCAAACCGCGAGGGAGTTCACTCGCTTACAAGCGAGGACATTCGCGGCTTAAGCCAAGAGCAAATCAAGGAGCTGCGAGGCTACTAGGCGATCGCTGATGTGGCGCCCCATGGTTATGCCGTTAAATCGAGCCGCGGTGGAACCCGAGCATCTATCACGGGGGCCTATCAGCTTGAGCAGCGCACCCACACGCAGCCCCGGATGTCGGCTATGGGTTATTAGCGGACAATAGAGCGCGCATCGGTGACGTCTGCTTCACCCCTAAAGCGGATATGCCCCGATGCCGAAGGCTCACATTTGGCCCTCGATGCCGGGCTGAGTAGAGAACGCGGAGAACCATTACATGCGCACTCATCAGCTTTCGCTGGATGACAAGCGACGAATTGGCGCGCAATGCGCCGCAGCCGACTTCGTTCGGGGTGGAGGCGGAGGGGGTTCGGCAAGGGAACCAAGGTTACGGCGCTTTCCAGCGCCGCAACCTTGATTTTGACTCTTAGTCTTCGCCAGCTGCGGAATTCGCCAGCGCTACTTTGCAGGCATCACTAAGATCGGCGATTTTACCTTTCAAGCAGGCTTCAATTTTGCCGCCGCCAGCCTCCATGCCTGCGCAATGTTGTTTCACGTCATCCGCACAAGCCTTGACGTTTACGGCCTTGACCAAGACGTCCTTGCACTCGTCGGACAGGTCCTTGATGTGCGACTTGAGGCATTCCCTGATCTTGCCTCCGCCAGGCTCCACCCCTGGGCACTGTGCCTTGGCATCCTTCAAGCAAGCGCCAGATAGTTCTGCCGAGGCCATTGAAGGTGGGAGCAACAACATGGCAGCAAGAAAAAGAGCACTAGTGATAGCCATAAAACTAAAACGTATGGTCATGAAACCCTCCTGTTTGATGCTACGCGGATGAATGAACTCGGCAAACGGAGATTTAGTTTCAACCCAGTGGCTGGCCGTACCCCAATGTTGGGGGTGTGGCGCTAGAGCATCCGGGGCCACCAGGACATGCCAGGAGTCTAGCCACAGCAGGCTGCCGCGGTGTCACCAAGGCCGCGCTCCGCGCAAGCTGCTTCAACTCGCGCTGGGCGTGAGTGATGCGCAGCCCTGGGCGAGGGTCGTCGGAGACAAATGCGAAGAAAGCCCCGGCTGAGGAAACTCGGCCGGGGCTGGCTTTGCCTAAGGGATAGACATGCAGAGATAAAATAGTTCTAGGCTATCTCGTCTAGCCGAGCTTCAACGGCTCTGCCACGACGGCCTTTTCATGGTGCCCCCAGCAGCCGCCGAGACCAACCGCTGCCGTGAGGATGATCGCGCAAGCTATAAAGACACGCATGGAAATCCCCCGTTCTTTGTTCGCTGTTTTTCAGACACCATTATAGCGTCTCTCCCCAAGAACGCTGTAGCATTTGGGACACACTGTGGGACAAAAAGGAGCTGCTGGAGGAAGATGTTCGCCGCGCTTTAGAGGGCCACCAGGGGCGATCAATAGAACCCCCTGGGCCATAAATGGAACGCTGATCACCGATGGGGTCCCGGCCCCCTAACGCTTTGGCTACAAACCGAACATCCATCAACCGCGCTAGGCGTCGCAAGATCACGCCCGAGGCCGTCGCGGCATACCGCGACGGCGACTACTTTCCGTTTGCATGCCGCGCTCGGGTTGATGCCGTGGGAGTGTTCGCCGCTGCCGATCGAGGTCGAGGGGCTAGGCGTCGATCAAGGTGAACCGCCGCCGTGGGCCACGCGCTTTCCTCACCGCCTCGCCGACTACCGGCAGGCCCAGGAACTACAGCGCCAGCTTGAAGCGGCAGCAAGCAATGAGTGGGCGAGCCTCATCGCGGTGCCGCCAACCAGCACGCAGCACCTTTTAAGGCGACGACCTTCAGCTACCAGCGGTTATGTCGCCGATAAACTCGGCGCGCAACGCGTCGACCTTGGCCCCAATAAGTGCCGTAGTAAGGACGGCCATAACCGTAGCCGTAGCTAGGATAGCTGTACGCACCATAGTAGCGGGGATAAGGCGGGTAGTAGGCGCCTGGGTAACCACCGTAGGCTGGGTAACCACCGTAGGCTGGGTAACCACCGTAGGCTGGGTAACCAGGACCGATGTAGATGCTAACGCCCTGGGCGGATGCTTCGAGAGGCACAAACATCGCCAGGCCAAGAGCAATGGCGCTCACAAGAATGGCGGATGACTTTCTCATCGCTGAGTTCCTTTGCAAGAGCACGGCTACAGTAGCGCATGCGTGTCAAAGCCCCCGCCCTTACTGATACCCATCCTAAAGCAAATGTTTAAGCAAATGTTTGTAATCCGCTGCCGGGTCGAGATCGAGGGGCTTTGGGGGCGGTTGCGCTTGGTCATGCATTGGCGGCTTCGATCAAGCGTAGATCGATGTTGACGAAGCCAGTGGCTAAACGCGGCGGGAAGCCGCGAGGCGCCCTATCGCCTCGAACAAAAATCCGGGAAAAGGTGGGCTTTGTTATTGACCCTGCATTAACCCGGCACCCTTGCCATCCTGGGCGCATCACCAGCAATGCCTTGGAAATGCTGGCGATCCCGGCAGGATTCGAACCTGCAACCCTCTGCTTAGAAGGCAGATGCTCTATCCCTTGAGCTACGGGACCGTCTTCAAACCGGCTTAGACTATAACCCCAAACGAAACCGAAACGGCGCGTCAGTGCGTCCAGCGGTCGGGGCGGCCGAACTTGAAATTCTCGGCATAGGATTTCGGTCTCAGCTCCGTCTCGTTCGGCTCCTCGAGACGAAAGGCGATGCCGTGGCGCACGGCAAACGCGACCGCCTCCTCTTTCGTGGGGAAGCGGAGCTGCACTTGTGAGAGCGTATCGAAGGAACTGGTCCAGCCCATCAGGGGCTCGATGACCGGCGACTTGTCCGGCTCGTATTCGAGCACCCATTCGCGCGGCGCCATGCCCTGCTGCATCGCGTTCCTCGCAGGCTTGTAGATCCGTGCCGTCATGGGCCTCCTCAATCAACCGAGAGCCGGGAGATGGTCGGGGCAGCAAGATTTGAACTTGCGACCCCCTGCTCCCAAAGCAGGTGCGCTACCAGACTGCGCTATGCCCCGATCCAACGCTCTCAACGCGGCTTGAGGCCCGTAAACGGCCCAAGACCCGCAAAGAGATACATAGTTCGCGCCCGTGCCCGAGGCTAGTCCTTAAGCCCTAACCGAGACTTACGAAACCCTCGGGTCAGCGGCCGGCGCCGAGCCCGGGATAGATCACCGGGTCGCCGCGTTTTAGCCCGATCCGCGCGGCCTCGCCCGCGTTCAACTCAAGCACGGCGATGATGTCCCCCTCGGAGGAGATGAGCGCGGTGGAAAAGGGCTCGGTGTTCGTCTCAATCCGGTGCACGGTGCCGCCATCCGCGATGAACACCATGTCGAGCGGGATGAAGGTGTTCTTCATCCACATGGCGGCGCCTTGCGGCCGGTCGTAGATGAACAGCATCCCGCTCCTGTCGGGCATCGAGCGGCGGAACATCAGCCCCTTCGCGCGCTCGCCGCCGGTGGTCATGACCTCGATGTCGAAGCTGTGCTCGCCCTTCTCCGTCTTGATCACGATCGTGCCCTTGCCGCCGGCAAAGGCGCCCGCTTCCGTGAGAAGCATGCAGGCAAATAAAACGCCCGCAAGAATGCGGGCGAACCTGAAGATGCTTCGCTTCGCTAGTGGGACGACGGGCCTTGCGCGCTGTCTGGCTTCAGCTCCGCCGCCATCAGCCCTTTCGGCCCGCGGCCATAGCGCACGAGCAGCGACTGCCCGGGTCTGAGCTCGGTGAAGCCGCAGCGGCGCAGCGTCTCCATGTGCACGAAGATGTCGAGGCTCTGCTCGCCGCGGGTAAGAAAGCCGAAGCCGCGCAGGCGGTTGAACCATTTGACGGTCGCCTGTTCCCAATCGCTCTCCGGCACGACAATGACATGGGTCCGCTGCGGCAATTGCGACGGGTGGATTGCCGTCGAATTGTCCATGGCGCGAATGCGGAAGGCCTGCAGGCCCTTGGGCCGGCGCAAAACCTCGCAGACGACCCGCGCCCCCTCGTAAGCCGTCTGGAACCCGTCGCGCCTGAGGCAAGTTACGTGCAGGAGAACGTCGGGAAGGTCTTCGTCCGGAACGATGAATCCATAACCCTTTGACGCATCGAACCACTTTATGGATCCTGACACTTCGAAGACATCAACTGTGACTTCCTCGTCGCGTTGGGTATGCCCCTCTACCAGTGGCGGTTCTTTCGCCCCCATGCCGCATTCCCCCGCTTAACTTTCGACGCAGCCCGACCCAACGCCCCACACACGAATTGGCTGGAACACAATTGTTGCAAAGATAGCATTGCCGCCCTTCGAGGCCAGTGGAAATTTCCGCGCGTTTCCTCCTTCTCCACAACGGCACCCGACTTTGCGCCATCGACCGGCAAGACGTGAGCGCAACCATCTGATCGCAAAGCGAATTCGCTCGATTCACGCGTCCGGGGCGTTGTTTCGGCAATTATGCCGTCCGGTTGCCGCTCCGATCGCGCAAATGGCTCTGTTGTCGAGAGAAATTTCACTTCGAGCTCCGCGAAATTCGTATCCGGCGCATGTGTGGACCGGACGCAACAAAACTGCGCAGTCTGCATCGGAAAATTGTGGAGCGTGTTGCGCTTGCAACAGATGCGGAGGCTGCGCTAAGGGGTGCGCCTAAAGCGTCCCAACAATGTGAAAGAGATCGAGCATGAAGTACCTGCACACGATGGTGCGAATCTCCGACGTCGACCAGTCGCTCGACTTCTATTGCAACAAGCTCGGCTTGAAGGAAGTGCGCCGGACGGAGCACAAGCAAGGCCGCTTCACCCTGTTCTATCTCGCCGCGCCCGAGGACAAAGAGGCCGAGATCGAGCTGACCTATAATTGGGACCCCGAGACTTACGGCGAAGGGCGCAATTTCGGCCATCTCGCCTTCGCGGTCGACGATATCTACGAGACCTGCGAGCGCCTGATGAAGAAGGGCGTCGTCATCAACCGGCCGCCACGCGACGGCCACATGGCGTTCATCCGTTCGCCCGACAACATCTCGATCGAGCTTCTGCAGAAGGGCAAGCGCAAGCCCCAGCAGGAGCCCTGGGCCTCGATGCCGAACACCGGCAAGTGGTAGCGGGAATGGCGCCCCTGGGGGGCGACACGACCTTAGCTACCAAGGGAACCCTCGGGGTTCGGCGTAAGCGCCGCAAGAACCCTTCAGCCGGCTATCGTTGCCGATGATCTGGCAGAGATAAACCTTCGTGTTCGGATTATTGCGAACCTCGGCGTCCGTGACGGCAAAGCCATAGGAGCGAGCGACGCGCGCGATTTGCAGTTCCTCGCAATACGGCGTGGAGATCAAGCCGTGTTTGGTCACCTGGAAGTTCTCGCTGCATTTGATGCGCGCCGCGGCGGGCGATACCGCCACCAGCACAAACAAGGATGTCGAGAGGGCGAGGGTCGAGAATGTGTTCGGGTGCATGGCCGAGATCCCAGAGCTGGGTCTAGCAGAATGCTCACTGGACCTAGACTATCGCCTTTGTAGCGGCATCGGCAATGCTCACGACGCCCCGCCATGCGCCTGTCCACGTTGGCATATTCGCGACGCCATATCATCGGCATGCCGTTCCGAGCGAAGAGAAAACGCACATGAAGTATCCCCTAGCCATGATGTCGTGTTTGGTTCTGATCGGAGTCGGTCCGGCGTGGTCTGCCCCGCCGTGGGTCGAGGACTACTGTCTGGCGCAGGTAGCTCAGGTCCAATTCAACGACGAGGCGACAGGGAACACTTCATGGCGAACTGCATAGCCGACCATACGCCCACACAGCCAGCCTAAGCGTCGCCCATACAAGAAGCTCCGTGTTCGGTATCGCGAATTAGCAATCGGGGATCGAAGTGTTGTCCAGCGCCCCCGATGCCGGGGCTGGCGCCCCCTAGGAGGATCGAACTCCTGTTTTCAGGTTGAAAACCTGACGTCCTGACCATTAGACGAAGGGGGCGCAGGCTAAGCCTCGTCATATAGAGGGCCTTGCCGCCGCCAGCAAGAACAGGGGCTAGCGCCGGCTATCGCTGAGGCTCGGCGGCGTCCTCGATCAAGAGTTCGACGCTCTCCCGCCCCTGCCACGCGCTACGGCGCAAGTGCCCCGCGACATGCATGGCCTGCCCCTCGCCGCCGAGGAGGAGCTTTGCGAGCGGCGTATCGGCGATGCGAAAGGCGCAAGCCTCGAGCCGCGCGCCGTCGGGCGCTCTGAGCGTGCAGCGAAGATGCGCGTCCTTGATCGTGCGGACGCGGGAGAGCCGATGCGCCGGAAAGACGAAGCGCGGCTCTGCATGCCCTGGCCCGTAGGGGCCGGCGCGATCGAGCTGATCCATCAGCTCAGTGTTGGCGCCGCCCGCCGAGAGCGCGCTGTCGATGGCGAGCGCGCGCATGCGGTCCGCTTGCGCCACGGGCCCCGAAAGCCGCTCGCGCAGGAAGGCAACAAGACGCTCCACTTTCCGGCGCTCGAGCTTGAATCCCGCCGCCATGGCGTGGCCGCCGCCTTTGACGAGGAGCCCTTCATGCACCGCGCCCCTGACCGCGGCGCCGAGATCGACGGAAGCGATCGAGCGGGCCGAGCCCGTGGCGAAGCCGTCGGGCTCGAGTGAAGAAACGAACGCCGGAAGCCGAAAGCGCTCGGCAACGCGGCCCGCGACCAAACCGAGCAGGCCCTTGTGCCAGCCCTCCGCGGCGAGAAAGAGCAAGGGCAGGCCGGGATCTGCGGCAAGCGATGCTTCCGCGGATGCGAAGGCCTCTTCGAGCATGCGCTCCTCGATCGCTTTCCGCTCGGCGTTGAAGACTTCGAGCCTAGCTGCGAGGCTGCGCGCCTCGATGTCGTCGTCGGTCGCAAGGAGCCTCGCGCCGAGACCCGATGCGCCCACCCTGCCCCCGGCATTGATGCGGGGCCCGAGCACGAAGCCGAGCGAATAGCAATTAGGCACGGCGTCGATGCGCGCGACGTCGGCGAGCGCGCGCAAGCCCTGATTGTGCCGGAGGCGCAAGACCTTGAGCCCTTGCGCGACGAAGGCGCGGTTCACGTCCCTGAACGGCACGACGTCGCAGACCGTGGCAAGCGCGACGAGATCGAGAAGGCCGAGGAGATCGGGCTCGGGGCTCGTTCCGTAGAAGTCTTGGCGGCGAAGCGCGCGCACCGTCGCAACCAGGAACAAGAACACGACGCCCGCGGCGGCAAGATGCCCCTGCCCCGAAAGGTCGTCATGCCGGTTCGGGTTGAGCACGGCGTAGGCCGGGGGCAGCGCTTCGTCGGCCTGGTGATGATCGATGACGATCACCTCGGCGCCCGCTTCATTGGCGGCGGAAATCGCGGCGTCGGCGGTCGTGCCGCAATCGACGGTAAGGATGAGGCGCGTGCCACCTTTCGCGAGGCCGGCGAGAGACTCGGGCGAAGGCCCGTAGCCTTCGGTGAGGCGATCGGGAATGTAGGTCGCGGGGACTTGTCCATGAGCGCGCAGGAAGCGCTCGATCAGCGCGACGGAGGCCGCGCCATCTACGTCGTAGTCGCCGAACACGGCGATCGGCTCGCTTTGCGCGATGCCTGCGGCGAAGCGCGCGGCCGCCTTCTCCATGTCCTGAAAGCGCGCGGGATCGGGAAGGAGCGAGCGGAGCGACGGATCGAGGTAACGCGCGGCCGTGAGCGCGTCGGCGCCACGGGCGGCGAGCACGCGGCCCAGCAGTTCGGGCAAGCCGTGTCCTTGCGAAATGGCTGCGGCAATGAGCGCGCGCGAAGGGTCGAGGCGCTCGACCCAGCGATAGCCACGCGCCGAGCGTTCCACGCCGAGGAACGGGCTCGGGCTCTCAATTCCTGGAAGTTTTAGGGCCGCCGTCACGCTACGCCATCCCACGCGCTTTCCTGTCAGCGCGGGGAGTGTAAGGTGATTTGCGCGGTCCGCTCCCCCTCCCCTCCAGTCCTCAATCGAACTTGCTGATATTGGGGTGCTCGGCCTTGATCCAGCGCACCGTGCGGGTCGAGGCGCGCATGACGAGCGTATGGGTGTGGATTGCGTCCTTGGTGAAGCGGATGCCTTCCAGCAGCGAGCCGTCGGTGATGCCGGTCGCGGCAAAGGCGAGATCGCCCGTCACCATGTCGCGCATGTGGTACTTGCGGCCGAGATCGAGGATTCCGGCGGCGCGGGCGCGGGCGCGATGCTGCTCGCTCGATGCCACGAGCCGCCCATGCATCTGTCCGCCGATGCAGGCAAGCGCCGCCGCCGCCAGCACGCCTTCAGGCGCGCCGCCGACGCCCATATGGATGTCGATGCCGGTTTCCATCGGCTTGGTGACGTGGATTACGCCGGCGATGTCGCCGTCGCCGATGAGGCGAAGCGATGCGCCGGTCTCCCGCACCTCTTCGATGAGCTTCGCGTGGCGCGGGCGATCGAGGATGCAAACCGTGATCTCGCCGATCGGCGCGTTCTTGGCGCCGGCGAGTGCCTTGAGGTTGTCGGCGGGCGAAGCGTCGAGATCGACGAGGCCTTCGGGATAGCCGGGTCCTATGGCGATCTTGTCCATGTAGATGGCGGGCACCTTGAGCAGGCTTCCGCGCTCGGCCACGGCGAGCACTGAGAGCGCATTGGGAAGCGCCTTGGCGCAAAGCGTCGAACCCTCCACCGGATCGACGGCGAGATCCACCTTGAATGCGGCGCCCCCTGCCCGCGCCCACCGTCTCGCCGATATAGAGGAGCGGGGTCTCGTTCTCCTCGCCCTCGCCGACCACGACGACGCCTTCGATCGCGAGGTGCTCGAGCTCCCGGTACATGGCTTCGGCGGCTGCCTCGTCAGCTGCGGCCTCGTTGCCGCGGCCCCGCCACAGCGCCGCGGCGACGGCCGTGGCCTCGGTCACACGCACGATATCGAGCGCCAAAGCGCGGTCGAGCTCGGTCTTCGCCGGAGCTTTCGACACGTACGTTCCTCCCTCCCTCAGGCGCTCATGTGCGGCGCCCTTAGGGATACACACTCACTATCACAGTTTTTCGATGCGGATCATCTGCGGCTTTTGATCGACATGGCCGTCGCGCTCGATCGCGGCAAGCGCCTTGCGGATCGCCGCCTCGGTGGTCTGATGGGTGATGAGCACGACAAAGGCGGGGGCGTCCTCGTCGCGCCGGTTGAAGCCGGGAAGCTCGGCGCCCGGGCGGCGCTGCACGATGCTCTCGATTGAGATGCCTTGATTGGCCATGCGGCCGGCGATGGCCGCGAACGCGCCCGGCCGGTCATGGACCGAAAGCCTGATGTAGTAGCCCCCTTCATGCGCCCGCATCTCGGCCTTCTTGTAGGGCTTGAGCGCCTTGGCCTTGGTGCCGAAGGGCGGAAGGATCTGGCCGCGGGCGATGTCGATCAGGTCGCTCGTCACGGCGGACGCGGTGGGGCCTGCGCCCGCGCCCGGACCGATCAACATCACCTCGCCGACGAAATCGCCGTCGATGGCGACGCAGTTCAACACGCCATCGACTTCGGCGATGGCCCGATCCTTCGGCACCATCGTCGGGTGAACGCGCTGTTCGATCCCGCTCTCGGTGCGGAGCGCCACACCCAGCAACTTGATTCGGTAGCCGAGGTCGCCCGCCGCCTCGATGTCGGTGGGGGTAATCGACTGGATGCCCTCGACATAGACCGACTCGAAGCTCGTTCGCGTCCCGAAGGCGAGGCTCGTGAGCAGCGCAAGCTTGTGCGCGGTGTCGAAGCCGCCGATGTCGAAGGTCGGGTCGGCTTCGGCATAGCCTTGGGCCTGCGCCTCCTTCAACACGTCGGCGAAGCTCCTGCCTTCCTTCTCCATCAGCGTGAGGATGTAATTACAGGTGCCGTTGAGGATGCCGTACACGCGGGAAATGTCGTTCCCTTGCAGGCTCTCGCGGATGACCTTGACGACGGGGATGCCGCCCGCGACCGCTGCCTCGAAATTCAGCGCGACGCCGTTCTTCTCGGCAACCGCTGCAAGGCTCGGTCCGTGATGGGCGAGGAGCGCCTTGTTGGCGGTGACGACATGCTTGCCGGCGCCTAGCGCCGCTTCGATGGCCTTTTTAGCGACCCCCTCCTCGCCGCCGATCAGCTCGACGAACACATCGATCGCGGGATCGGTGGCAAGCGCAACCGGGTCCTGCACGAAACGGAGACCCGACAGGTCGGCGTCGCGTTTTTTGTTACGGCTTCGAGCCGATACGGCCACGACCTCGATGGGTCGGCCCGCGCGCGCGGCAAGATCGCCCTTGCGCGCCGCCAGGAGCCGCAACAGACCGCCGCCGACGGTGCCGACGCCGGCCACACCTACCTTCAAACTATTCGTCATGGGAGAGGATCAGAACGACCGATTGGCCTTGGATGCAATAGGAATCACGTTGTGCATCGTCTTGGCGGACTCGGCGAGGAACTTACGAATGTTGCGCGCGGCCTGGCGGATGCGCTGCTCGTTCTCGACAAGCGCGATGCGGACGTAGCCCTCGCCATACTCGCCGAACCCGACGCCGGGGGACACCGCGACCGACGCCTTCTCCAGGAGCAGCTTGGAAAATTCGAGCGAGCCGAGATGGGCGAACATTTCCGGGATCGGCGCCCAGGCAAACATGGTCGCGGGCGGCGAAGGCACCGGCCAGCCGGCGCGCCGCAGGGCGTCGACCAGGCAATCGCGGCGGCGCTTGTAGACCGCGCGGATCTCGTCGATGCAGTCCTGCGGCCCGTTGAGCGCGGCGGAAGCAGCCACCTGAATGGGGGTAAAGGCGCCGTAATCGAGATAGGACTTCACGCGGGTGAGCGCATGGATGAGGCGATCGTTGCCGACGGCGAAGCCGACGCGCCAGCCCGGCATCGCGTAAGTCTTCGACAGTGTGGTGAACTCGATCGCGATATCGATGGCGCCCGGCACTTGCAGGATCGAGGGCGGCTTCTCGCCCTCGAAATAGATCTCGGCGTAAGCGAGGTCGGAGAGCAGGATCAGGTCGTGCTTCCTGGCGAAGGCCACGACTTCCCGATAGAAATCGAGATTGGCGACCTCGGCGGTGGGATTGGCCGGATAGTTGAGCACGAGCACCGAGGGCTTCGGCACCGAATGGCGCACGGCCCGGTCGAGCGAGGCTAGGAATTGGGAGTTGGTACGCGCAGGCAAATGCCTGATGACACCGCCCGACATGATGAAGCCGAACTCGTGGATGGGATAGGTCGGGTTCGGCACGAGGATGACATCGCCCGGCGCCGTGATCGCCTGGGCGGTATTGGCGAAGCCCTCCTTGGACCCGAGCGTCACGATCACTTGCGTATCGGGATTGAGCTTCACGCCGAAGCGGCGCCCATAGTAGGCCGCCTGCGCCCGGCGCAAGCCGCCGATTCCCTTCGACGCCGAATAGCGGTTCGTGCGCGGATCGCGCAGCGTCTCGTTCAGCTTGGCGACGATATGGCCGGGCGTCGGCATGTCGGGATTGCCCATGCCGAAATCGATGATGTCTTCGCCGCGCGCGCGGGCCTCGGCCTTGAGCCTGTTGACCTGCTCGAAGACATAAGGCGGCAGGCGCTTAATCCTGTGGAAATCGCCGGTCACTGCGAGGGTCCCACCCCGATCAGACCCCGAAACGGGCCTCACTTGAACCATAGAAGGGGGCGGACGGGCAAGCCGCCTTGGCCCCTTGATTAGCAAGGCCCTCTCTCGCTGAAACCCTTCGCTAGCCTTGGTCGATTGTCCCACTAGTCTTGATGTTCCCCCTAGAGCCGCCCATAGTTTGTTGGAGCACACTGTGGGACGGACGGGTATGAGGAAAGTCAACCAATTAACGCCACTCAAGATTGCTCAACTGGACAAGGTCGGCACAATATGCCGACGGGCTTGGATTGTATTTGGAAATCACCAAGGAAGGCAACAAGTGCTGGGCCTTCCGCTACATGATAAAGGGCAGGGCTCGCCAGCAAGGTCTCGGCCCCCTGCATACCGTGAGCCTGCTAGAGGCGCGGGAGCGGGCGCGACAGAAGCGGCAGATTGTTCTAGAAGGCTTCGACCCTATCGAGGTCCGCAAGGCCGACGAGGCCGCCCGTGAGGCCCATGCAAAGCGCAATATCACCTTCGGCCATGCGCTAAACAAGTTCCTAGGGTCGGAGAAGATTACGGCCTTAGGGAATGACAAGCATCGCAAGCAGTGGCGCTCGACACTTGAGTCCGTGTTGCCGGTACTCGGTGACATGCCGCTGCGTTCTATCACCCCTGCCAACGTCCTAGAGGCAATCAGGCGCATCTGGGCGAAGGCACCCGCGACGGCATTGCGCACGCGGGCGAATCGATCGCCTGTTTGATTGGGCTACGCCTATCGGCTATTTCGAGGGCGTCAATCCCGCACAATGGGATTTGCTCAAGGACCATCTGAAAGCCAAGCCGAAGACGAAGCCTCACAAGGCCCTTCCCTATGCTGAGCTTCCCGCCTTCATGGCGAAGCTGGCCGCGTGCGACAGTCTCTCGGCGAGGTGCCTTGAGTTTACCATCCTCACGACCGCTCGCACGCAAGAGGCGATTGGCGCCAATTGGTCCGAGATTGATTTGGAGTCGGCAACCTGGACTGTCCCCGCCGCTCGCACGAAGATGAAGCGCGACCATCGAGTCGCCTTGAGCAAGCGGGCAGTGGAGATTTTGAATTGTCTGCGCCGGTCTCCGCACCGGCACGGGGACCGGGTGTTCAAGCTCACCAATAAGCAGATGTCGCGACAACTGGGCAGGCTCGAAGGCAACGGCTACACGGTTCACGGTTTCCGCTCGACCTTCTCCGATTGGGCGCGAGATTGCACCGACACGCCCCGAGACGTGATTGAGATGGCTCTAGCTCACGCCATCAAGGACAAGTCCGAAGCCGCCTACCGGCGCGGGGATGCGCTCGACAAGCGGCGCAAGCTAATGGCCGACTGGGAACGATTTTGTCGGAAATCTGGGGACCAGTAGGGTTTTGGTAGATGGAATACAAAAATTCTTCCCACTGTGCTCTCGCATGAACGTTATCAAGCTCACCGCCGTCGAGCAAAAGACGGCACTTAAGCGCACGCAAATTTACCAGAAAATCGCAGCCGGTGAGTTCCCCAAGCAGATTCGCCTGGGACCGAAGGCGGTCGGGTGGTTGGAATCTGAAATTAATAGTTGGATAGCCGCTCGGGTCGCAGAGCGCGACGGCGCGGTGCGGCGATGACCGACGTTTATGAGGCTAGCCCCGTAAAACGGGCTCGGGCGACTAATGCCGACATGGAGGCGCGTGCCGAGTTCCTGATCGCCTATGCCAAAGAGCATGGGCCGGTCACGGTTCGCCAGCTTTACTACCAAGCCGAGGTTCATGGCCTGCCCGGCATCGACAAGACCGAGAGCGGCTATATCAAGGTGCAGCGACAGGTTCTCGACCTCCGCCGCGCCGGTCGGCTCGACTACGGACATATTTCGGACGCCACCCGATGGATGCGGAAGCCTAGGACGTTCGATAGCGTCGAAGACGCCATAGCGCAGACCGCCCGGTTCTACCGCCGAAGCCTGTGGACCGACGCCGAATTCCATATGTCGAGGTTTGGTGCGAGAAGGACGCGCTCGCCGGTGTCATATATCCGATCACGTCCAAGTTCGACGTTGCGTTGATGGTGGCGCGTGGCTTTGTCTCGGAGACATTCTGTTATGAGGCGATCGCTGATCGCGCAGGACGATGACCGCCCTTACTATGTCTACTACCTTGGCGATTTCGACCGATCTGGCCGCGATGCCGCGAAATCCCTCGAAGAGAAGCTGACCCGCTTCGCCGATGACGAGGGAATCGAGGTCGTATTCGAGAACATTGCCGTCACTCTCGACCAAATCAGGGTGCTTGGCCTGCCGACCCGGCCACATAAGCGCAACTCGCCTGCCGATCGTGCATGGCCTCACGCATACGCCTGCGAACTAGACGCGATCCCGCCCGACAACATACGCGAACTTGTCGAACAGGCAATTAGCGTTCACGTCGATCAGGACGAACTAGACATTCTCAAGGTCGCGGAGGAGTCGGAGCGCGACTTACTCAGGGCGCTCGGAAGGCGTGAGGCAGCGGCATGAGAAAGCCAAGCATCAAGCTCCCAGGCCAAAGCTGGACCATCAAAGAGAAGCTCGAAGTGGCAATAGCCATCCTCGCCGACCGGCGCTTTACCTATGGCGAAAAGGTAGCCGCCCTGGCGATGGTGCTCTACTACCACAACACGACAAACGGGGCGCTTCACCCCAGCCGCGAGCATGTGACGGAGCTTTTCGGCGTCACTAGAGACGTCCAAATCCAGGCCACCAAGAAAATGAAGCGTTTCGGCTATCTGCACTACGAGGAAACGAGCGGCGGGAGGAACGAAAGGAACACCTACTACCTACGGAAACTGTCGACAATCCCGACAGTATCGAAACCGGAAACTGTCGAGAAAGTCGACACGGGGTGTCGAGAAGTTCGACACGCGGGTGTCGAGAAAGTCGACACGCAAATACCCTTGGAAGATACCACAGGAAGAAAAGAAGACGGCTCCGCCTTGCCTCTGCCTCGCAAGGGCGAGGCTTCGGCGTCGCCGGAAGAAAAAGAAGAAAGAGGTTTTCAGCAAGAAGAAGAGAAAGAGGGTCTACCAAGGAAAAGTAGTCTCTCTTCCTGCCGAGCCTCTTCGTAGCGAAGAGGAGAACGCCCGCATGGCGGCAAAGTTCGACAACCTCGCAACTCAAGCTCGGAGGTTCAAAATGAGACACCGAAAGGAATGGGCGCCGATCTGGCAAGAGCTATCCGTTGTTCTACTCCGCGAGGGTTACCTCCCGCTGCGGAACGTCGAGCAATGGGCGAAGGCCAACAAGTGGTCGTTGCGGGTGCTCTCCGACGTGATGGAGCAACTCTCCATCGAGGTGTTCCAATGCGAGGACGATCTTTACGTCCGCCTCTCGGGCACGGTGGTTCCGTTCCTGCCTCGGGAGGTGCGGGACGTTCGCACCTATCGCCAAGTGGGGAACGCGGCCTAATGGCGATAAGTTCACCGAGATCATGGACAAGACGGGGTGCAGCTTCCCGAAGGCTGTTGCTGCTCTAATGGACTCCTCCCTATTCGATGAGACGATTGATCCCCTTGCCCGAGTGCAGCGTAGCAATTCAACGGCAGCCACGCGGCAGCGGTAGAGCGCCTGTGCCGTTTTAAACGGGCAAAAACGGTGACGTTTTTGTCACATTGCGCGTATCGATGCCCACGCCGAGCCGAGCCGGTTTCTAACGGGCAAACACGGTCAGCCGAGTAATGGTGCTTTGACGCGCAGCGAAGTTGGCCATGTATGCTGGAAGCACACCGCTTGAACGGTAAAACTACAGCCCGATTTGGTTGGCGGGAGACCCATCAGTCTCTTGTAGTCTGTATCGCGTCATGCTCCCGCACTTTCACTCCGGATCTGTGCACTTCGCCTCGTTCCTGAGCGTCCGCTAGACACCACCACGACCGCGCGAGCTTCTCGAACTCCTCAGCAAGAATTGGATTGTCCACAGTGCGAGCCCGCCGCAGGCATTTCTCTGCGTGTTCTCTGCATTCTTTGGGGCCGCAGCCCATCGCTTCCTCCAAATCAACGGTGTTGAGTTAGAGGGCCCGGCGGCCGCTAGCGACCTTTACGTGCGAACTGGGTAAAGGGTTGAGTAACGCGTTAGGGGAAAATCCATGAACCTTGGGGGTAAAGCGGACATCCCCGATCCGCTCGCCAATGTCCGCTAATGACCCAAAGCGGACGTCCCTTGCCAGCCTTTGACCGACTAAAACTTACCATTCACAAAGCGTCAATCCGCGCGAGATGATACGGCCGACGTCGGCAGGATCGTTCGCGCTCTTCCAAATTGGCTGCATGGGCGCATAGCGTGTACTAGCCATGCCGTTGATCGCATAGTCCTTTCCTCGCACTGTCAAAATGATGGCCCCAGCGCCCTCGCAGCGAAGCCGGCCCTGCTGGATTGCGAACGGCCAACGGTCGCCGTACTCAGTCTTCCGAATTTCGATACCGTCGCGCGGGTGCCCTGGGAGCAGGGCCATAACAGAAAGGAAGCCGAATATAAGGCCGACGATGGATGCCAGAGTGACGGGATTAAGGATCCTTCGCATAGAGCTATTATTCTCGCTAAACTCCTTTGCAAAACGTTTACCGCCATCCGCGTTGTAAGCTCGCCCGTGCTGGCTTGGGAAGATGCGCGGCTGGGGCAAGTGAACGCCCACTGGCTCGGCTTGGAACCCAATGTCCGGCAGTCCAAACTCTTACGAGAAGATGGTGATCTCTCACTTGGAGAAAGTTGAACAGCTGCCGCCTGAGGTCCAGGCCGACATAGCGAAGCGGGTGGGCATCTATCTCAAACTAGCCAGCGCCGCCAAGACCGACGAGTTATTAGCGGCGTTGGCAGCGGGTGCGATGCAAGAACAGGCCAAGGCAATCGGAAAGGGCACTAGCTCCACGATGGACCCGCAATGGGCTGGACCCGCTCTTGCCGAGGCTTGGTGCTATGCCACGATCAGTCTATCCAATGGAAACCTTGACCGACCCAGCGCCACGGCGATCATCACCGCCATCGAAGGCTTTGTAGCAAAGCGGGCATCGTCTTGACGGGAGGTCCGCCAATGGCACTTAGCGGACATTGATGCCAAAGCCGAGTATGTCCGCTTTGGTGGGTGAAGCAGACATGGTCTGATCCGCCGCCCTAATGTCCGCTAATGACCCAAAGCGGACATTGCCCGAAACGGTTTGGAGGTGAGTTTCTGCACGATTCTGAACGTAACGATTTCCGCGTGTTTCCCGGCTCGCGGCGAGGCTATCGTCCCGCGTCGTACCACCCGGTCTCGCGCTGTCCGGTGCCAATTCGGGTGCCAGAAAAGTAGCTTCGCCTCGAAGCAGTGAGAACGCTGCCCATGCCGCGTTGCAGCTAACTCAATGTGTTTAGCTGGAGCTCCGGTTCGCCAGGCTTAGCTTTTTTCGCCCGGCGTCCTCACAATACCGGAGACGTCGGCCTCTCCTTCCTCTTCCAGGAAGGCATCGTCGTCGGCGGCGGCCGGAATCTCTGCCGCGTCGTCGCCGAGATCGACCATCTCTTCATCCTCCTTGATCGCGGTCTTCGCCCCAGCCTCTTCGGCCTCTTCCAGGCCGATGATGTCGGGGGGTTCGAGCGCGGGCGCCTCTACCCCGGGCTCTACCATTTTCCTCACCTCAACCGGTTGAGCGCGTTCGCCGCGGCGCGACGGAGGTGGCATGACCTGATAGACGGCCTGGCAGACGGGACACGTGATTGGCGTCCGGCTCAAGTCGTAAAATCGCGCCCCACAGCTCGGGCAAACGCGCTTGGTTCCCCATGCGGGTTTGGACATGACACTCCTCGATGCTGTTCTTGATTTGCTTGTCCGCATTGCCACGCCATATCTGTGCTGTCAAAGGCTATCGAGCGCGACAAGTGTGCTCGGGCGTCTCGATCGTGACCGAGGACGGGGGCGAGGCACATACGGTCAGGGCGGGCAACAGCTTTGTCCTGCGTGCCGGCTTCAAAGGCACATGGGAGGTCATCGAGACCACGGGCAAGGTCGTCCGAATGTGATGTCCCTGTCTCGGTATTGGACTGATGCCAGTCGAGGAAAGCGCGGCGCGGCTAGGACACCGGCATCAGCTTTTGAATCTTCTCGTCGAGCGGATGGCGCTTGGTGATGACCTCATCGACGATGCCGAACGTTCGGGCATCCTCCGCCGACAAAAAGTAGTCGCGGTCGAGCGACTTCTCGATCGTCTCATAGGTCTGCCCGGTATGGCGCACATAGATGTCGTTCAGACGCCGTTTCATCTTGATGATGTCCTCGGCGTGGCGCTCGATGTCACTCGCCTGACCCTGGAAACCGCCCGAGGGCTGATGCAACAGGATGCGGGCGTTGGGCAACGCATAACGCATGCCCTTCTCGCCGGCCGCAAGCAGGAGAGCGCCCATGGACGCGGCTTGACCGATGCACAGGGTGGCCACGGCCGGCCGGATGAACTGCATCGTGTCGTAGATCGCCATGCCGGAGGTGACGATGCCCCCCGGCGTGTTGATGTACATGGAGATCTCTTTCTTCGGGTTCTCCGCCTCCAGAAACAGGAGTTGCGCCGTGATCAGGGAGGCCACCTGGTCTTCGATCGGACCCGTGATGAAGACGATGCGCTCCTTCAAGAGGCGCGAATAAATGTCGTAGGCCCGCTCGCCGCGGTTGGTCTGCTCGACCACCATGGGCACAAGCGTGTTCAGGTAGATATGGCTCAAATCTTTCATGCCTGGTCCGAAGGGCTAGATGGGCCGGAAACCTCCACTTGGGGGTCGCTGTGCTATTCCTCAAGGCCCGCGCTACTACATCTCGCGTGCCCCCTCGCGTTAAAAGCAAAAGTGCCGAACGCACGCCGCTGCTTAGGTGCCCTTACACACGTCTGCAGCGCATCGGGGAGTGACCATCGCAGGCTAGGCTTACCTGTGGCGGCCGAACTCGGGACGTTCGACGCCCTGGGCGGGGCGAACGGCCTCGGCGTCGACGCTCGCTAACTTTACGCTTCCATTGCCCTGTCGGCGATGCACGCCTTAATAAAGTCCTCGGCTGTTTCGGGCCACGAGTGGAAACCGATCTGCCGGAACATTTCGCTGTGCTGCTCGGAGTCCATGTAGTCGTCCCGAAGGGAGCCATAAGCATCAAGAAGGTCGGGTGCGACGGTTTCGACCGATGCGGCCAGTTTGTCGAGCAGTGCAGCCGCCTCCAGGTTTCGACTGTCCTCTGGGCACTCGGCAGCTTTGGACCGCCGCCAGTCGGCGGTTTGCTCAAAGTCCAGTCTCAGCGCTTCCCTTATTTCCTCATCGGTCATTTTGTGCCTCCCCCAAGTCGATTGGATTAAGGCGGTGCCAACGTCCCGCGCATGGCCCACGCAATCGCAGCGGATTGACCGGCCGTTTCAACCACTCTTGAGACGCGGAATTGCATCCGCGCGAGGCTCGCCTACGGGAGAGACGTGTCGATATAGCGTGGACCGAGTGACGCCCAACTCTCGACAGAGAGCACCGACATTCGTCTCAGGCTTGCCCATCGCAGCCATCGCCAGCCGTAACTTGGCTGGCGTCATCTTTGGCCTGCGACCACCTCTGCGACCACGAGCGCGTGCTGAAGCAAGCCCTGCGCGGGTGCGTTCAGAAATTAAGTCGCGCTCGAACTCGGCGAGCGACGCGAAGATGCCGAAGACTAGCTTGCCTGCGGGAGTGGTCGTGTCGATGGCTGCACCCTGGCCCGTCAGCACCTTCAGACCGATGCCCCGACTCGTCAGTTCGTGAACAGTGTTCACGAGGTGCCGAAGCTGCGACCTAGGCGATCCAGTTTCCACACAACGAATATGTCGCCTTCTCTGAGGGCCTGCAGGCATGCAGCCAGGCCGGGTCGGTCGTCTTTCTTTCCCGAAGCAGTGTCGCTGTAGAGGTGCCGCTCAGTCACGCCTCCGGCAAGCAGCGCATCTCGTTGCAGGTCGAGCACCTGCGACCCATCGGCTTTCGATACCCTCATGTAACCGATCAGAGGTGGGGGAGGGCCGTCCCGCAAACGGCCGTTTATGTGACGAGGCTGCTTCTGACCTTTTCGGGGCTTTCTCATGTGCCGAAATCTATATCTTTATCTACGTCCCGTAAAGGGTTCTTATTCGTGCGGCACAGGAGCTTTAAATTTCTCCTTTCGCTCTAACTCATTTGTATCAAATGCTTAGGACTTTTAACTCGCATTCGGACTGCCCACATAATCCGGTGATCAGTAAATGTCGCTACACGCATCGCCATGGAACAGTACGACGAGTTAGACACATTCGAGAAAGTAGAGAGCTGGCCGACCATTGAGGAGATCGAGCGACGCTTGCGAAAGCTCGGCTGCACCAAAGAACAGGTGAGGCGTCACCTCGATCAGGTGGAGATGAGCCGAATTGAAGCCGGCGGAGAAAAGCTCAAGCCTCGCTCGAAGGGCCGTTGAGTGGCCCTCGGCGTGTACTCATAAACCGATAGCCAAATGCTGATGTGGAGTGCCGCCCAACGTCCGTTCTTGGGGGTAAAGCGGACATGGCGCGGGCATGTCAGTATGTCCGCTATGACCCATAGCCGACTTTGGCTCGTAAGGGGATTTCGACACCTGCGGCGCGAGTTGCCAGCCCCGGTCGGGTCAGCTCGGCTGAGGGGTTTCTTCATGGAGAGCAGGCTCGGGGCCTCACCGGTCGTAGCGGAACACGCGATAGAAGCCGGTTGGATCCTGAAACCTCAGCGCAAGGCGCTGAAGCCCCAGTGGAACCCCCGAGGGGGCACGAAATTGCCTATCCACCGCCTTGCGGAAATTCGTCCTTTTCCTCCGCGTTTAAGCTCGCGGGTGATCCGCGCCCAGTCGGTGACGAGCACGTTCATTTCGTGGTCTTTGTTTCGGTTTGCGATTGCGATTGCGGGCTCGGGCGATTTGACCGGAGCCTTTTCGCTCCCGTCGTTTTTGTCGTCACCGTTCGGGCGGATGCAGCGGAAGCCGTCTCGTGATGTGTCAGTTCCGCGGCAAGATGGTCTTGCTACATCACGGCGAGCTCACGGCCAAGATTAAGCGCTCGGTGTTTAAGGATTTGGTCGCGTCGAATAAGCGTTACCGACACAAGCGGCCCCACCTCCGCCTCGTGGTCAACAACCCGGCGCCGGCAATCAAGGAAGCAGCGGCCTAGCGCCCCTATGAGGAGCAGTATCTCCTCGGCGCCATACACGGTGTCATTACCGCAACTCTCGCATGGGTACTTGCGTGCGTCTGGTTCGACGCCCTCGGCATCAGCACCGCAGACGATGCAGAACCCGGGATTGACCAGATCGACCGTCTGAGCCTTCACCGCGGCGAGCAGCCGATCGGCATCGATCGACGGGTGGATCTTCATCGCATCGCGCTTTTCGCCGCGAACCACACTGCGACGTATGGCCACAGCTGCAAGCAGCCAGTACCCGGCGACGAACAGCATTACCCCTATAACAAGGGCGCACATAAAAGCTATGAAGTCCTAGAGGAACTTGATGACCAGAACGGAAAAACGAATGGAGTTGCTGAACGCGGCCCTCACCCACTTAAAGGCGGTGGCCAAGTTATTACAGGAGGTCGAAGAGGAGGTGCTGGCCGATGAAGCCAGAGAGCTGGCCGACAAGGTAGATATTGTCGCCATAGCAGAAGCTGCCTAACCGGCCCTGGAGGGGCACCGAAAAAGGAAAGGTCAAATATCAAGCAAAAAAGCGTGGACTTGAGATCCAAGCCCTTAGAGACCACAGTTAAAGCCCTGCAATGCTAAGACTGGTCAAATTCGCCTGAGCGCCGGAATGCGAAGCGCCGCTGCTTCACGATGATATTCACCTGGCGAGAGTTTGCTTCACCTATGGCCACGAGCCATCATCTTCGTGAGGAGCATGGCGGCTCTTGAAGGCGCGGATTGATCATAGACCTGAGCGGCTGATGGTAAACTATGCCAGGTTTTGGGGTCCGCGTGAGACATATCAATGATGGCTGGCATGTCTGTGATAGCCGCATGGAGCTCTTCGCCCTCTTTAGTCTGCAGGGATACTGCCGGATCGGCCATGGCGCTATTCAGAGGGAGGACGCAAAGCGTGACGCCCATCAGCGGAGGTAGAATTCTCTTCATGGCAGCCTCAAACCGGCATGCCACCCGTCACTCTATACAACTCAACTTGCCGCCCAACGTTCCGCAGGGATAGGGGATCGAAACCATTTTGCTGTGGAAACAACGCGGATCGCCGGACCCGAAGTCCAACTTGGAGCTGCGCGCTCGGTCACACCCCGCAGGATCGGATCATGGGGAGCTGTTCAAGCCCCCTCTCCGCCGGGCACGGCCTTCGGTCCCTGACCGCCTGGGTGAAAAACCCGGCCGGCCTCCCTGGCGTCCGCACGGCCATCCGCCAAGAACCAACGCGGCAGCCCGTAAAGATCCGCCTCCGCACCCCGCGACAAACTGCCCGTCTTTTAGCCGGATCAAGTCGGTCTCACAGCCCCCTCCCGCTGGTTGGATTGGGGCGCGCCGATGGCACGGTGTTGGGAGCGTCGAACATTAAATTTGCTGTGCGACCCAACCAGATCTTCGGTCACGCGTTCGAGCCTTAAACGATGGAGGAAAAAATGTGTGACTATTCACTGGAAGTGTATCGCAGCCGACCAGCGCAGCTGGGCGAGCGATATGAAACGCATGAGTTCGGGAGCCTCAGCATTGGCTTCATCGCCCCGGGAGATCCTTCGATAGCTGTGTGCATGGCCTGTGACACAACCCTAAGGCTTGAAGGCATACCTGAACGGGTTCAAAAAGCCGCAAGCGTTTCGGCAAATGAAGACGTTACCTTCACCCGTTTGGAGGAGGGTCCCCATCACGATGGAGTGCGCTTCGCCAATGGTGCAGAAGTAACCCTGCAAGCGCTTGGACCTGGTGTGAAGGGCTATGTGCACAACGCTTTGTCATGGCCAGTCTTCATACCGGAGGCTGCCGAGGCGGTGTAGCACTGGTCCAGCGGACGACTTAGGTCCGAATAGTCCTGCGCGTTACGCACCTTGTGAGACGGACCCACTTTACCTGGGTCATCGAGCCAGGCTTCCCGCGTCCACCACGCATGATCGAGCCCGCATTCGGGGCACTTCACACGCGAAAGGGATCAGGGAGCGTAGCGAAACTCTGGGGATCGACCTCTATCCCAGTTGAAATGGGTCTGCCTGTATGCGGGCACTTGATCAACAAGATAGCCATGGGACCCTCCCTAATGACCTCCTTTATCGGGTCACATCGGTCTTACGCGGGCCAAGAGATTGGTAGCGATTGTGGAAAGATCAAGTGTCAGGTCGGTGACAGCTAGGTGCTCTTGTTCGGCGTTCTAGCCGTGTCTGACAAAACGCCTCGGACATCAAGAGGCATTATTTGGAAGGCTACCTTCCGAAGCCGGGTTTCGGCAACTGCGAGACGGCGCGTTGAGCTCTTAAAGCTCGCGGCCCGCTAGCTTTCTGGCGCGAGATCGTACTTCTCCTGCAGCAGTTGAACCACTTGACGTAAAACCTCCAGGCATTCCGGCAATAGCGTTGTCCCCGAGGCTCTAGAGCTGTGAACGTCCCAATTGTAGTCAAAACGTTGATCAGTGATTTTTTCGATTGCCACGGTTATGCCCTGACAAACGTCGTACTTTGCGAGCTCGGCGTTTATCGCGGCCTCGAGTTCGGCCCTGGTTTTCAAAGTCTTCGCCATAGGACCAGTATTTGACCTCTCTTGCGGCGGGCCGCGCGCATCCCGATGAAGTGGAGAGGATCGCAACGTCGATCAACGTCGCAGTGAAACGCCGCTATGGGCGGTGTCATCTCCGCGTCCTCAAGTGAGTGCAGGCAACGGATGTCGCACTGGGACTTTCAAATCGAAGTGCGGGATGATGAGATCATCGTCACTCTACCATGGACGAGCTATACCCTGACGTACTACAAGGCGGCAAACTCTCCTCAGCTCCTCGGCAAGGACTTCGCTGTGAAGGATGATAGTCGCGCTCCAATGACCCAGGCTGAGTTTCTGCGTCTTGCTTGGCGGGCCGCAAACGACAAGGGGAGAGAACTCCGCTGGATCGTGTGAGGTGTGATGGTCTCGCGGCGTAGTCACTTAAGAAAGACAGAGGCGCGCGGCGCCCGCGAGCATTGGGGCTTGGAGCCCTATCAGCAAGCCGCGGCCGCGGCGTTGACCGGCGAGGGCTCCTCCTGGGCGCTTAGGCGCTGCGCGTCACCCGCGCGAGCGCCTCGGAGGTGACGAGAATTCGGCCATGATCATCGAAAGGGCCTTCAGCGTCGAAAAAGCGCCCCCTCGCAACATCCTCAATCAGTTCGCGATACGCATCAAAAACGGCGCCATCGGTACCGGAAAAATTCACGCGGTCGGCATGATCTCGCGGCGCCTCGTGGCTCACCCTGCACGCCACAGTGCTACCGTCCTCATCAACCATCAAGAACCGAACGCCGTCCTGTTCTAGGTCTTAGGGTTCGAGATGTTACGGTTTGACAATTCACTCCTTGTTCTCCGAGCCGGCACACTCTGGCAGGAAGCCACCGCCGCCGCCTTCCTCGATGCCATCGGTAATGGCACGCTGCCCCCAGAGGCATTCAATCGCTGGTTGGTCCAGGATTATCACTTCGCTGACGCGCTAACGTCCTTTCAGGGGATCGCAGCAGCCAAGACCCCGCGCCAGCTTCGCAAACCGCTGATTGCCGGGCTGGGCGCGCTGGATGCCGAGCTGGACTGGTTTGAGGGCCAGGCCTCGGCTAGGGGATTGCAGCTCAACGCCCCGGTGCATGAGATCTGCAGGCGCTATCGCGATTTCCTGATCCAGGCCGCCTATCGTGAGCCGTATCCGGTCCTGCTGGCGATTCTCTTTGGCGTCGAGGCCAGCTACCTGGTGGCCTGGAGCAGGCTGTCACCCAATGGACCATACGCGGAGTTCATCGACCGATGGTCGAACCCGCGTTTTGCGGACTATGTGGAGTCCCTGCGAGTTCTGGCTGAGGACAACCTGCACGAGGCAAGCCAGGGCTATTTTGATGGCGTTTTGGCCCACGAAACGGACTTCTGGCGGATGACCTGGGAGGGGTAGATGCTTTACGAGATTCTATGGCAGCAGAATACGCATCTGGCCGAAGCGTGTTTGCATCACCCTTTCGTTCGAGGGCTGGCCGACGGCAACCTCTACCCCGAAGCCTTCCGGCGCTACGTAGCCCAGGACGCTTTCTTCCTTAACGCGTTCGCTCGGGCCTATGCGCTCGCCGCCGCCCGCAGTCAGGACGGGGAGACGCTCATCTCGCTCTGCGAACTGTTGAATGGTGTCTTGCGCGAACTTCAGCTACACGCCGGTTACGCGAAAGAGCTCAAGATTGAACTGGCTCGCGTGCAACCCTATCGCCAGGTAGAGGCCTACACGGACTTCTTGCTCGCGACCGCCTGGCACTGCGAGCCGGGCGAGACAATCGCGGCCATGACCCCTTGTATGCGACTTTATGGCTATCTCGGCACCGAGCTGGCGAAGACCGTCGTAGCGGGTAATCCGTACCAACAATGGATCACCACATACAGTGGTTCTGATTTCCAGGCCCTCGTCATACGACTTGAAACGTTACTGGACTCGATGGCGGACGACACCTCGGCAGTTAGGGATGCCTACGCGTACGCCATGCGGTGCGAACTGAATTTCTTCTCTGCCATGTCGGAGCACCGAGCATGACGCCGATTGCCTTGACCATCGCTCCAGCGGTTCGATCGGCCATCCCAGCGACCGTTCGTAGCCGATGAGAGAACCCGGTTGTCATACGCTATCATGCTCTGATGTGGAAATTTGGATGCGGCTCATTGATGTTTGCGGTCTTGGCACCGGCCGCGGTTGCGGCGCTAAAGCGACTGTAAGAGAGCTTCAGAGGGAAGTCACCGAATTGAAGGCGTAAGCCGCCGCAGCGAAATCAGCCGCCGCCGAGGCCGGCAAAAGCGACTCGACCTCAAGGTCAAATGGAAGGGCGCGCCAGAGTTCTCTAGCGCCGCTCCAAATAGGGGCGGCGGTTTTTTGCGAAGCTCACCATAAGGACCTTTTGTCCGCTTTGGCACATAGCGGACATGCCACTCGGGCTGACGAATGTCCGCTTTTGGGGGCAAAGCGGACATGGACCAACCTCTGCTTACCAACTCGATTTATGAGTACACGGCCTAATCCTCCGAGAAGGCTCGCCGCTCCTTTTAGTTCCCTCCTCTCAAAGGAATTAACATGAAGAAGAAGTGCCTTTCGTGCGCTCGATCGTTCACGCTGTGCGGGTCCGGCAAACGCCAAAAATACTGCCCAAAATGCTCAAGACAGGGTTGCCGCCCCTTCCGCTGGATTACCGGCCTCTAAGCCACTGAAAACATTGGTCGCAAATGACGGTCATATCGACCTCTTGGGGGGTAGCGGTAAGGGTCGAGGCCGCATCCCTCATGCAGGTCAGGTGGCTACAGGGCGAGGAGATCACGGTGACCGACATGGCCACGGTCGAGAACACCTTCAACCGAACTGCGGCAGCTCTGGGCACCAAGCGTCGACCCAAGGACCTGCAGACCATAGAAGCCTATTTGAAACGGGATGATTGAATGCGGAAGAAGTGCCTATCATGATCTGGGGCGTGTACTCACTATGGAGGTTGTTCATGTTACGCACGGGTGAATTAATTGCGGACCGCGCAGGAAGGCTTATTGCGAGAAAGGCGCTTGTAGTTCTTGTGATTGCAATTGGCTTCCCCGGAAGTCTCATGCTGATGCCAAGCGCTGCCAATGCTCAGGATGTAAGAAACGCAACGTCGATGGCGGCCTTGAAAGATAAGACCGCTAAACTGGGAGCGCCAAAGATTCAGGGACAGGAGGAGGTTGGTGGCAAAAGTGCCCCAGTTTTGTATTTCGGCTCCACTAAGATGAATAGCAATTTCACCGTCGTCGATGAGGTCTCAAAGGAAGGCGGGCCAGGAATGGTGGCCACACTGTTCGTGAAGGCCCCGGCGACGAATTTATCCGCGTTGCGACTAGCGTGCTGCTCCCTGACGGTAGGCGAGCAGTTGGAACTGTTCTGAGGCCTCCGGCGCTCGACTTGATAAAAGCAGGCAAACCTCATTCTGGCCAAGTCCAGGTTCTTAGCACGCTATATATTGCTGACTACGAGCCTATCAAAGACGCATCGGGTGAAACCATCGGCGCCTACTTCGTTGGATGCAAGAAGTGATGCCCGAGCGACTGAAAGCGGGCGTCGGTTCAACCCATTGGAGCTTAGTCATGTTACGCAATCTCGCATTCGTCGTCGGTTATGCCGTGATCCAGGTGCTTTGCACTACCGCCTCAGTCTGGGCAGCTGACTTCGGCACCGCAGAGGAAGCCAAAGCTATGCTTGAGAAAGCAGTTACCGCCGTGAAAGAGGACAAGGCAAAGGCGCTTGATATGTTCAACAACGGCGAGGGCGGCTTCAAGGATCGAGACCTTTATGTGTGGTGCGCCAACGCCTCGGACGGATCGTAACGGCGACACCTTACTGGAATAGGGGCAAACAGGTGAGAGACATTGAGGGCAAGCACGGTGCTCCGTTCGGTGAAACAATTATGGAGAACGCCACCGAGGGAACGATAAAAGAGACCACCTACTGGTGGCCGCGTCCTGGCACAGACAAGCCGCTGGAGAAGACTGCCTTATACACGAAGGTCGACGATCAGATTTGCAGTGTCGGCTACTACAAGGAATAACTTGTGCTGCACTTACGTCCGCTAATGGCACTTAGCGGACATCCCACCCGCACAGACGAATGTCCGCTATGGGGGAAAAAGCGAACATGACGCGAACGGGCGTTATGTCGGCTAATGACCCAAAGCGGACATCCACGTTATGAAGCGCGACAGGCTGCGATCTGACCAGTCCTAAGGCCGAGGCTAATCGGCGGCGATAGTCCGCCTGTCACTCATTGACGCTGCGGCATCCACGTCCAAACATTCGTTTCGACACCATCATCGATCTTGATGACTGCGACCGCCTTATCCGGGACGCGTTTGCCCGGCGAGTAGGCAATCTCGCCGACCAATCCTTCGAAGTCGCGGGTGTTCGCAAGGGCCGACCGAACTGCGTCTGGTTGGATGGAACCAGCCCGCTCGATCGCGGCGGCGAGTAGGTTCACGCTATCGAAGCCAAGCGGCGCAAACGCGTTGGGCGGTGGGGAACCGAACTTCTGCTTGTACGCCTCGCTAAATTCTTTCATGCCAGGCGTGTCGACGCCGAGGAAGAGGTGCGTGGTGAAGACAATGTTCTTGATGCCGTTGCTCTTAGAGGATTCCACTATTGCTTCGTCATCCCAGCCGTCCCCCGATAGCAACGGGACGTCTACCCCTGCGTCACGCACTTGCTCAATCAATGATACCGCCGACCGCGGCATGCTCGCGCCATATATCGCTTGCGGCTTGGGGTCAGCTTTCTTGAAGGCGGCGATCCAGTCGCCGAAGTCCGTGAATTCCACCTGCTTGATGCCGAGCCGTTTCGCTGCCGCACGGACGATCTCGCGGTCCATACCGGTGAGCTGACCGTCAGGACCGACGACATTGAACGGGGTGTATTCGGCTATGCCACCGACGACGAGAGGACGTGCTCCGCTGCGGAGCAGAGCTAAGGTGGGTTCGGGCTGTCCTTGAGCGGTCGCGATCATCCCTGCGAGGAAGACGGCAAGCAGCACAAACCCGGAGCCCGGATGATGAGATCTCTTCATGGCGGCACCCCTTCGTGTCGGCGTCGCAGCCGAGCGGGCAAGGGCGATCGCCGGCCCTGAAACAGCTCGGATCCTATTCCACGCCGAAGGCGATTTAAAGATCCCGCGCCTTGGGATTGATCGATCCCTAATTACCAGATGGTGCTGGCGTGGTGAACTGTAGCCGTTTGCTCCACGACTGACGCCCAATGGTCGCCCGTATTCGGGGCATTGTGAACCAGGAAGACGCCAACGAAAATAGCGTCACCAGCCCTGCGAGCGCCCATCCGAGCAGTGGAACGCGCGTCTTCACACGGACTCCGCCGACTTTGCTCATCATGGTATAATCAACCAAAGTTCGCGCGTGACGACGCGGGGCGCGCTGGGTCTGCTTGGGCGCGCGGATTGATCCGTCGTTTGGAACTTTACGGAGGTTTGCCGTCTTATGATTCCGAGAAACCACGCCCGGCGAACCCGCCATAATTCCGGAATGCGAGAATGAGAATTGCGCAGATTTCGCCTTTGATGGAGAGCGTGCCGCCTCGGCTTTACGGTGGAACCGAGCGCGTCGTCTCCTATCTGACCGAAGAGCTTGTCGCGCTAGGTCACGACGTCACATTGTTCGCCAGTGGTGATTTAATGACCTGCGCCGACTTCGTGCCTTGCTGCAAGTCGGCGCTACGACTAGAGGCCGAAGCGCATGACCCCATTCCCCATTACACGATTATGCTGGATAAGCTTATGCGGATTGCCGATCGATTCGACGTGTTGCACTTCCATATCGACTACCTGCATTTCCCCCTGATCGGAGGCTTGGAGAGCAGCACCGTGACCACGCTGCATGGCCGCCAGGATTTGCCCGCCAATGCCTCGTTCTATCGCTATTTCCGCGAGACCCCGCTTGTTTCCATATCGCATGCGCAGCGGAAGCCTATCTCTCACGCAAACTTCATTGCGACCATTCATCATGGTCTGCCCCTCAATCTCCATCACGCCGAATTCAATCCCAAGGGGAGATATCTTGCATTTCTCGGACGCATCTCGCCCGAAAAGGATCCGGTTCAGGCCATCCGCATCGCGCATGCGCTAAACATGGAGCTAAAGATTGCGGCCAAGGTCGATCGAGTTGACGAGCATTATTTCCGCGAGCAGGTGAAACCGCTACTGGACCTCCCCGGTATTGAGTTCATCGGAGAGCTCGGAGAAAAGGAAAAAGGTCACTTTCTGCGCGATGCTTCGGCGCTACTCTTTCCCATCTGCTGGCCCGAGCCATTCGGTCTGGTGATGATCGAGGCGATGGCTTGCGGCACGCCCGTGCTCGCTTTCGAGTGGGGTTCCGTGCCCGAAGTCGTCGATGACGGCGTGACCGGCCGGGTGGTCACGACTTTCGAGGAGGCGGTCGCCGTGTTGCCGCAAGTTGTCAATCTCGACCGGCGAAAAGTGAGACAACGGTTCGAGAAACGGTTCTCGGCCCGCCGAATGGCCAACGATTATTTGCGGGTGTATCAATCTCTGGTGCGGCCGTCCCGCGCCGGGCAGCGCCTCCAGCCGATGCCCGGTCAGGCGGTCAATTTGACGGGCGATGGCGTGCACGCGAGACTACATGCCGCCGAATAAGCTTCGGGGTGTTTGGTGAAAAGTGCTTAAGCCTAAGCCTGAGCCTAAGCCTGAGCCGCTGTTCGACATTGCGGTGACGTCGTCGTCAGCGCGTCCGCGCTACACGATGAAGCAGGACGACGCTTTCCTCGTGCTCGACAGCCATGGCGATATGGGCGTGTCGGCCGGCGGCCCCGATGGCCTGTTTCTCCGCGATACGCGCTACCTTTCCCGTTTCGAGCTGCTCGTCAACGGCGTTGCGCCTCTCGTGCTCGGATCGACCTTGTCGAACGACAGTTGTGTTCTCAGGGTCGACCTGACAAATCCGGATTTCCGTGACGGCGACCTCGTCGTCTTGTCGAAGAATTTGCTGCACATCGGGCGGACCCTGTTCATTTCTCGGGAGACGCTCCATCAACGTCTCACTCTGCACAACTATGGGGCCGAGACCATTCAGCTGCTGCTATCGCTTGCCTTCGAAAGCGACTTCGCCGATGTTTTCGAAGTGCGAGGCGTCGTTAGGGGCCGGCGTGGGACGAGCCGCACCGAAGCCAACGCGGTCGGCGCGACGCTCGCATATGCAGGCCGGGACGGCGTAATACGGCGCACCAGTATCAGCTTCGATCCGAAGCCGTTGGCGCTGACCGAAAATTGCGCGTCCTATCGCATCGATCTCACGCCGCACAGCGCGGCCTCTCTCTACACGACAGTCGCTTGCAACTCTTCCCCTGAGGAGACGCTGTTTTTGCGAGCCATGCGGCGGGCTCATCTAGAGAGAAAAAGGCGGATGAGGGTGGAAACGAAAATCCACACCTCGAACCACAGCTTCAACGAGATGCTTCGCCGGGCGACATCCGACCTCGCGATGCTCCTCACGGAAACGCCGCAAGGCTATTACCCATATGCCGGCATTCCCTGGTACTCGACCACTTTCGGTCGCGATGGATTGATTGCGGCGCTCCAATGTTTATGGCTCGATCGCCGCATTCCGATCGCGGTGCTGAAGCGCTTGGCGGCGACGCAAGCCAGAACGTTCGATGCAGAGTCCGACGCGGCCCCTGGCAAAATACTGCACGAGATGCGCTCGGGCGAGATGGCCAATTTGAAGGAGGTGCCTTTCGGGCGCTACTACGGCAGCGTCGACTCGACGCCGCTCTTCGTCTTGCTGGCGGGACAGTATCTGCAGGCGACCGGAGATGTCGCGACGCTGCAAGAGCTTTGGCCAGCCGTCGAAATGGCGCTCGCATGGATCGATGGGCCCGGAGATCCGGATCAGGACGGGTTTGTGGAATATCACCGGCAGACAGACAGGGGACTGATCAATCAGGGTTGGAAGGATTCCCATGACTCGATTTTCCACGCCGATGGCCAGCTGGCGAAAGGGCCGATCGCGCTGGCTGAAGTGCAGGGTTATGTTTACGCGGCCAAGAGGCTTGGCGCCTGGTGCGCCGAGATCCTGAACCTTCCGGACCGGGCAAAGCAACTATACGGCGAGGCCGACCGGCTCGCCGAGCGGTTCGAAGAGAGCTTCTGGTGCGGAGAGATCGGCACTTATGCCTTGGCGCTCGACGGCGACAAGGTGCCGTGCCGCGTACGCTCCTCCAATGCCGGCCAAGTTCTGTTCAGCGGTATCGCGGAAACGGGCAGGGCGAGAAAAGTCGCTGCCGGGCTGATGCAACCCGACATCTTTTCGGGCTGGGGCATTCGGACGGTCTCCACCGCCGAGCCTCGCTATAACCCGATGTCCTACCACAATGGTTCGGTCTGGCCTCACGACAACGCGCTGATAGCTTTGGGGCTTGCGCGCTACCGCGCCAAGGGCGAAGTCACGCGAATTTTCCGCGCTCTTTTCGAGGCTGCGAGCTATCTCGATTTGCAGCGGCTGCCCGAAGTTTTTTGTGGCTTCCCGCGGCTGCCCGAACGCGGACCGACATGCTACCCCGTCGCCTGCGCGCCCCAGGCTTGGTCCGCGGGTTCGTTCTTCGCTCTGCTTCAGGCGAGCCTTGGCGTCATTCAGGACCCATGGAAACGCGAGATCCGCTTTGTCAGGCCAACGCTTCCCAAATTCCTGGACGAGGTTTCGCTCAAGGGGTTGAGGGCGGGAGAGGGTACTGCCGACGTCGTTATCCGCCGTCACGGCGGACGGACGGCCTTGGAGGTCGTCGGCACGCGGGGTCACGTGGATATCAAGACCGAATTTGAAGACTGAACTTGCGGCGCGTGGGATAGATCATGCGGCCGAACCGCCGCAATCGGCTGTTGATTACCGCGAAGAGTGGATTGGAAGCAGCGAATCGAGCCCGGATGTCACCGGACAGTCCACAGCCTCAGGTCCATGCTGGAGAGATTGCAGGAAGCGCGTGCTCCATTCGTTGCCGTTATTGTGTTCCAGCGCTTCCAAGTTCGCCTCGTGGCGTCTGCGGCGTTCGGCCAAAGTCATGTCGAGCGCATCGGCGATGGCTCGAGCAACCGATTCGGTATCATAAGGATTGACAAGAATCGCACCCTCGCATTCCACCGCAGCCCCCGTGAACCGCGACAGAATCAGTACGCCCGGATTGGCGGCGTCCTGCGCCGCAATATATTCCTTCGCCACGAGATTCATGCCGTCGCGCAGTGGCGTGACAATGGCGACGCATGCTGATCGATATAATCCTGCCAGGGTCGAACGGCTAAACGCGCGGTTGAGATAGCGAATCGGCGTCCAAGCGATCTCGCCACACTTGCCGTTGATCCGGCCGACCGCTCCCCCGACCGCCTGCTCGAGCTCCGCATAGGTGGGAATCTCGGATCGGCCCTGCCCTTGTCCTCGAAGGCGTCACGAAACGGCCCGGAGGCGAGAAGATCGAGAATCTTGGGGGTAATGCCACCGCCAAGATAAACGCCCCCGCGCGCCCCGAGCATGAGCGCGGCATCGCCCGCGAAGCGTCCCAAGCATCGGACAAGAAAATCCAACGCCTCGACGGCAGAAGCGTCAGCGCCGACGAGGGCAAGCGTCAACACATCATTCGGTTCGAGTTGCCCTGCTTCCAGCCCGCGCGATGCCGCAGTGGCCCGGTACAAAGCACCGAGACCCGGTCCGGAGACGATCCGTTCGACAGACAGGTGAGCCCGGTCCATTCGAAGCTTATCGACCAACGCGAACTCCTCCGCGTTCCGCCCAGCAAAAGAAGCATGGCCCCCCTCGCTCGGGATGGCCACCCATCCGGACGGACTCCAGACGAGGGCCGCCATGCCGGTCCCCGTTCCTATTCCGATCGCAACCTTAGTGCCATGCGACTCCGGTTCGCTGCCGCCAATCTGCAAAACTTCCTGCGCGCCGAGACTGGGCAGCGCCAGGGCGAAGGCCTCGAAGTCGTTGAGCACAAGCATGTCTTTGAAGCCCAGGTCGCGGCGAAGCCCGCTGATCGTGAAGGACCATCGCGAGTTGGTGAAGGCGACGCTGTCACTCGTTATGGGTGCGGCGATGGCGATGGACGCGTAACCCGGTTTCGCCCCGACGGCATCGAGATAAGACCGGATCGCCGCTTCGGGTCCGTCATGTGACGCGCAACAAAACTGGTTCACGTTGGAGAGCGCAAGTGTGCCGAGATCCGCGAGGGCAAAGCGCGCGTTCGTTCCGCCAAGGTCCGCGACCAAGATGGTTTTGGAAAGCCCAAATCCCTGATCCATTTCGACTGAGACCCCCGGAGGCTTTGAGATCGCGTCGCCGGTCGTGATGATACTAGCGTTTCGTCGCGTCGCTATCCGGTCCAGGGCAGACTGATCCAACCGAGCGCCAAAGCGAGACCTGCCAGAGCGGTGAGCGCGAGAGAAGCAAGGAGAACCCAGAGCATTGCTCTCGGACCCTCTCCCTGGCGGGCTTCGGTTCGGGTCAGCCAGCGCCGCAACTTTCTCTCCTTCAGTTCGAGCAGGAACGTGTCGGTGAGGGCCGCTCCGTCACCCGTGGCCTTTTCACGAAACTCACTGTGCTCCTGAACGACTAGGATGGCAACGACCCGTGGCTTCATCAGATTCGATCAAGGCTTCAAGTGGAGTAGTGCCTTGTCGCTGCCGTCCATTGCGAAGGGCACGGAATTATGCATGTGGGTGATCCGCCAACGTCCATTATCGCGGCGAAAGCATGCGGTGGCGCGAAAGAAAAGCTCAATCTCCTCGCCGTCGGTCTTGGTTCCAGTCATTCGCTGTAGCCCGAAAGCGTAGGCCACGTCCCTGTCGACCACGACGGTCCGATCGGCCGCCTCGGAAACGATCGGGCTTTTCGAAACGATCGGGTTTTTCCAGGTGACAAACCACTCTTCCCATCGAGCTGGATCGTGCTTTGCGTCAAAATCTTGCTTAAGCGGAGGCGCGAGGTCAAAAGCAACCGCGTCATCTGCAAGCGATGCAATCGCACCTGCGGCATCCTTCTCGTAAAGAGCGCGCTCGAAGTCATCGAGCAGGTCGCAAATGGCGTTTTCGTCGTCGGTCATGTCCACAACAACGCTCGTTTTAGCCAAATGTTTCTGGCCAGGCACCTTCGAGCTCATGCTTGCACCTCAACGAAGCCAATTTTTCGGCAACTTTCTGGGAGGGAGCGGCTCAGCAGCCGGTCCGTGAATAACGCTGCCGTCGGCGGAAAAGATGGAGCCCTAACAGGGACAGTCTCACGTTGGCTCAGCGTCGTTCCACGTCACTATGCAGCCCTTATGGGTGCATGAGGCAAAAACTTCAGCTTGGCGACAAAGAGAAGAGCGATCTCATCGAACACCTTCAAGTCGATTTGGCCGTAGTCCACGACTGGGGGCATTGAGCATATTTGGAGGTAATTAACCTTTGTCGCCGAAGCCGCCGTCGACTCCGCAAAGACGTTTGACGTCAGCCTCAGCCTCTTGGGCTGATCCATACTTACCCTTGCCGATCTTAGTGACACCCTTATCGGGTGTGGGCTCAATGTCCACGACTAGGCACTTTTCGTCAGACGAGCGGACGATCCACCAATCTCCGAAAGCTGATCCTGGAGCGAGGATTGTCAGCAATACTGCAACGGTCCGGAACACAGATTTAATTAGCCGGTTCATAGGACCACCTTGTTTGTTAACCGCCTGGTCGGGAAACGCGCAGTGAGGTCTCAGGTTCAAATATCTTTTGAAAAAAGACGCTCCAAGTTTCGTCGGCGATTTTGCCGTGAGCCCCACTTCGGCTAGAATGTTACCCGAGCCAGAACGATTCAGGCCGCTGGAAGGGCGCTCGCTTCGGCGCGAGCGGGAACACTCGACGTGGGACGACGTTGAAACCCCAGCGAAGGAGGCGACCCATGGCAAATGAGAGCGGCCCGAGTTTGGGCGGCAAGAAGTCCCGGACACAAGAACAACTCGGCGCCGAAATCGACGATCTACAGTCACAGTTGCAGAACCTCGCGTCGACGGTTTCAAATGCCGCTGGTCGGCAAATCCGGACCACCCAGGAGAAGTCTTGAGACGATGATACGGGAAAACCCGATCGCATCCGTCGCGATCGCTGCAGCGATCGGTTTTCTTTATGCAATGATCCGCCGGTAGCGATTCGTTGGAGACAATTGTTTCTGGTATAGCTGCGGTGCTAACCACCGCAGCATCATTCGCCGGTGCGGGTCAGCACGACGAGCAGCCATTCAGGCCCCCCCCCTCTCGGGGGCCTTTTCTTTTGGAGGACTGATGACTGATTGGCGGAATGAGGTGCGGACCTGCGCTTGGGTGGTGTTCACTCCGAAACGGGCCAAGCAGCGGCATTGCTCCGCTAAATGCGGAACGACAGCCAGGGTGACTCAGCACAGAGACCTCTACGGTGGGTTCAAGAGAAGCCGTTACAGGGCTTCAGCGATGCTCCTGCGGGCTTAGGTGACGGCCCTACCATGGTTTGGCCGGAAAGGATCGCGCTGTTGCTCTCTTACTGAGAGCCGCCGTTCGATGGTGGAATAACCTCCTCAGCTTTGGATGCCTTTTCGATTGCCACCGAAATCGTGGAGAAGAGTTTGATCCGGCGCGGTTGGGTTCAGCCGATGACGATTCGGCCGCCGACTTATCACTGACACGCCGCTTCTCGTACTTGTCGTGGAGATCGCGGTAGGACCACCACAGCACCATCAGGACCGGGACGGCGAAGGCGGCGATGAAGCCGAGCATTCGCAGTGTCTCATAACTTGGGATTCCCCTGTACTCAACGACGCCACCAACTGCGTTGCTCAAGAGCTTCTACTAACTTAGCCTCTAGTTCCTTCACTCGCTGTTCTGCGGCTTCAGCACGTGCAATCGCTGCCTTCTTAGCGTCAGCCTCTTCGTTGAGCCTCGAGGATGGAATTCCCCTCGCCGTTTCGACGCCGGCAATCTCCTGACATAGTGTCTTAAGTTTAGTGCGCTGTGACTTTGTGAGCCGCAGATCCAGTGCACGCTGAAGTGTGGCAATGAGCGTATGGAAATCACTATCGGTTACCATGTGGGTCTCCGGTTTGCGCGAAAATCACCCGTGGCAACCAGGCGGGGTCATCGGCCGGTCCGCTTCCGCCGCTCAACTTCCTGCTTGCTGACCTCACCATCAGCGACCAACGCATCGATGCACGTCTTCGTCAGTCTTTGACTGCGCGGTCCATGCAGAGTTGTAAGGCGTCGGTTTCAATCCCGTATTGGCCGCAATGCGCCTTGTAATCCTGGGCGCAGGCCTTCTGCAATGCTTGAAGCGGCGGGGCATCACCCTGCGCGGCTGCTCATTCGCAATAGTCCCAGTAGCCGCGATACATGTACGGGTCGGCCCAGTACCAGCAGAGATAAGGCTCGGGCGCGTAGGGAACGACGCCGACGCCGTTCGCAGCTAAGAGCGACCCGAGGATGACCCCACCGACGAATTGGCCGTAATAGGGACGGTAGCCCCAGTCTCTAACGTAGCCGCGTTTGTCCCAATTCCTATTCCAATTGTTGTTGTAATTGCTCCAACCGTTACCCCAACGGTTGTTGTAGTTTTTGCTCCAATTTTTGTTGCCCCAGTTCTTGTGCCGGTCGTTATTGCCCCAGTTCTTGTGCCGGTCGTTGTTGCCCCAGTTCTTGTGCCGGTCGTTGTTGCCCCTATCCCAATTGTCGCGCCCGTGCTTGCCCCCTCGTTCGTCCCTCTCCGCGACGACGATGGCGCCACTCGATCGAGGTTCAACTGGGATCGCCAATTGATCCCGAGCTTCGAGCGTTAGGTCGACGCCAGCGGAGGCCGATTGGAGCGATGTGATGAGGCCAAAACCAAGCACAAGAGCAAAGGGGAGGAGAAGGCCGGGGCGCGACCAGGCCAGTCTCAGGGTTGAGCTTGCGTCGTAAGTCATGCGTTCCTCCAGGGTAATACCCCTATTCATGAGCTTTGGACCGTAGCTGATGCGTCTTAACCCAGTCTGACGAGGCCGTTCATGCGGTGTTCAATTTGGTCCGCAAGTGAGGCAATTAGTTGTCCCCCGATTCGCCCATAGCTTCGCGCGTTTCCTGAACCTGGGTCTGGCCTTCGCGCGAGACGATGATCGCATGGGCATTCGGGTGATGCTGCCCGGGATGGCGGGGTGACGCCGGTCACCTTGGCAGCAGCGATGTAGACTGGCCTTCCGGCTGGCAGGGTAAATTTCTTCAAAGGCCGTACGCCGCCCACCTTCTCCACCACGCTGGCGAGACTCCCTTTGACGTAGACCCGCTCGAAGGCGTAGTCGATCACGACCGCATCGGGCGGCTCGTCGCTGGTGGAGGTAGCGCGGATGCGCCAGATCTCGTCCGGGTTCACCTGCTGCGTATCGCCATCGAGCGTCTGGAAGGTGAGGGTTTCCGCCGCCGCCCAGCTCACAAGACAGAAGCATAGAAGCGCCAGCGCTGAGAGATGATTTCATGGCATCCATTAGCAAAGCCGAGCGCACCTCCAACTGATCAGTTCATACGACATCGAGGGCAATAGAGCGATCCCGAGGTTACAACAAAAAGGGCGCCCGCCGAAGCGAGCGCCCTGACGGCAATTCCCCGGAATTAGCCCCAAGTAGGAGCACCCGGGCTAGTCCCGATCAGGAGATTTCGGACCTAAGCCGTCCGCTGGACCAGTGCTACACCGCCTCGGCAGTCTCCGGTATGAAGACCGGCCATGACAAAGCGTTGTGCACATAGGCCTTCACACCAGGTCCTAGCTGTTGCAGCGATACTTCCGCACCATTGGCGAAGCGCACTCCATCGTGATGGGGACCCTTCTCCAAACGGGTGAAGGTAACGTCTTCATTTGCCGAAACGCCTGTGGCTCTTTGAACCCTTTCAGGTATGCCTTCAAGCCTTAGGGTTGTGTCACAGGCCATGCACACAGCTATCGAAGGATCTCCTGGGGCGATGAAGCCAATGCTGAGGCTCCCGAACTCATGCGTTTCATATCGCTCGCCCAGCTGCGCTGGTCGGCTGCGATACGCTTCCAGTGAATAGTCACACATTTTTTCCTCCATCGTTTAAGGCTCGAACGCGTGACCGAAGATCTGGTTGGGTCGCACAGCAAATTTAATGTTCGACGCTCCCACACTCCTGCTGCTTGGATGGGTGCGCCAATGAGGCCGTACGGTGTTGGGAGTGAGACGGAGTTGGAGGTGTCCGTTAAGAAGGCAAGGCGCAGTGGCGGTCATCACGACCGCTATTGCCGCGCCATGGGGCGCAAGCTCCCGGACCGCTCTCCAACCGTGGAATTGTCAACCAAAGCAACAGCTTGTGGTCCTCGCGCACCCATTTTTAGCTCCGAATAAAACCCTGTTTCAAAAAGAAAAAACTACGAATTACACAAGGGAACGACCCAGCGCGGTCCGAGCGGCAAACGTCCTCAACATTTTTCTACCCCCCCCCCGGTCAGCCCGGACCGCCAAGCAGCCGTCCTCCTCCCATCAATCGCCGAGGCGCTTGGTTTTCAGCAACCAAGTCGGTTCGCGGCTCGCGGGAGCGCAAGGTCGGGGCGGGTGAGCAATTTTGACCAGTTCTTTGCAGGGCTTCCCATTAGCCTATACGAGTTGGCCACATCGAACCTTCGGCAGTGCCCCCGTCCCAAAGATGAAGATGTGGTCCGCTCAGTGCCGGTAGCGTGAAGGCGTATCAAGCGTCCCAACCCTCAAGATTGGGGCGCTTTCTTGTTGGCCCTCCGCGCCCCCTTCTTCGTTCGGCTCGCAAGGGCGCTATTCCCCTCGATGGTGCCACTCAGCCTCTGGCAGGGAGCGAAGGAGCTTTGCCGCGTCACCAAGGACGCCGTGCTTATCTGCCCACCGCAGCCCGCGCGAACCTAGACAAGCCGCAACATTGCCGCTCGGCTCAGTGGTGAGGCTGGACAACCTCCGCCACGGCCTCGCCAAGGCGGTCCAAGACGACCGGCTTCGGCAGCACCGGCGCTCCCGGCACCTGTGCGTGGATACGCTCGATGGTGTCGCGATCATTGTGTCCAGTGACAAAAATGATAGGCACCTCGCATACCTCTCGAAGCCACTGAGCGGCCTCGATCCCTTCGCGGCCTCCTTCAAGGCAAACGTCCATCAGGACAACATCGGGCTGATCTTCCATTGCACACAAAAAGGCATTTTGTGCATTTTCCGCTAGATCGCAAATATCGAAGCCTAGTGCGTGCATCTCTGCCTCTAGGCCGAGGGCGATCCAGAACTCATCTTCGACAATTAGGGCGCGGCGGCGGTTCGGGGGAGAACGCTCCGTGCTCCTAAGCCGCTGCGGCGAGCGTCTTGGCACCGGAGTTGGACGGGTAACGATGGACGGTGAATTTTGCAGGCAGGACGCTTCGCTCAGACGGGTCCGCTATTGGCACAAAGCGGACATCCTCAATGCGCTGACGAATGTCCGCCTCTTGGGGCAAAGCGGACATGGACCAACCGCTGCTTACCAATCTCGATTTATGAGTACACGGCCTAGGGCATTGCTAGACGCGGTCATGCCGCCGCCGTGGTTTTCAAGGGGAACTCACTAAAGTCGCGCGGCTCGTCAGATAGGATGGTTGGCTTAGTCCACGCGGCGCGCGAACATTCTCGGAACTCAGGTTGTCGCAAGTGTGTAACAGGATGAGACGAGCATGATGATTCATTCTCCTCCTCTTCTACCTTCGTCGCTTTGTTCTCTGCGCTCACCCCCGCACCTGCCTGGTAGCCTCTTCGCTGACTCTCCACCTTGCACCGTGTCGCAAGTGGTGAACCGGTATTAGATACTATTGTCGGTAACGGACTTGCGACACGCTTTGATCGCCTTCTTTCCCATGTGCGTCGGCTGATGCTTTCGGCCTCCCACGGGCGCTGTCTGCTCGGCAGTGAGGCAAGGTAATCCTCTCTTGGTCGGACTCCCTCGCTCGACGCCTGGTCGCTGCCTTCTCGCGGCGCTTGGCCGCTCGCTGCTCGGCAAGCTCGTCGTCGGTTTTGTCGATTGGCAGGAACCGCCACAGCTTGAGAGCTTCCCGCGTGGCATTGGTGAGTCCTAGTTGCTCGCCTAGTTCCCTCGCCGTTTGAATGCGTTGGTATAGGTCCAGACCCCAAACGTGCTGCACGTAGTCCGCAAGCTCGTCGGAAGTCATCCAAGGTGCCCACACCTCGATCACGTGGGCCATCTTCTTTTCAGGCTCGGCAGCGGCTAACGAGCAGTTGGTAACGAGGAGCCAAAGGTCGCCGCGCCCGGCGTCATCGTCGGGCAGAATGTATCCCCAACGATGCCGCAACAGTCTACGCAAATCCCCGAAGCGTAATCTGCGGAGGGTCTCATACTTGTCGGCTTTGTTACCCATTAGGTGATGGCCGCCCACAGGATCGCTAGCAGCGTTGTGGGAATGAAGGGGGGGCGGGGGTCTTCCATCACCGCCGCCTTCCGGGCAGCTTCCAGGTTTGGGAACGAAAATCGCTAAAGAGGCTGTCGCCATTCGGCACCAGTTCAAGCAGGGCGATGATCTGCTCCGCCTGGTCACGGCGGACCCTTAGCCTAGACGGTTCGAGCCACCAGGATTCTTCGCCTTCCCTGTCGTATCCAAAGCACAACGTTGCCCCCTTCTTCTCCAGGGCGAGTTGGAGTTGCTTTCTGGTCATCACGCGGCCCCCCGCGTTTCTTCCTCACGGGCTTGCTGCCACTCAATGCGAGCTTCGGGGGAAATGCGCCGGACGGTGCCGACGAGGTAGTATCGCGGCCCCTTACCGAGGAGCCAGAGCTTATAGACCATTGACCGCGACAGCCTCTCGGCCTTCGCGAACTCGTCTACGGTGTAGGATTGATCGTTTGTCACTGTGCACTCCTCTTGCTCGAAGTGCACAAGCAGTTAGATCATGTTGGCGTTGGATGGTAAGAAAGCGGCCGCAAAAAAGATGGGGCTTTTTTTGCAGTAACCTACTTACCCCTACGCAGGTCGATGTACTGCTGGATCAACGCTTCGCCGGCTTCCTCGATCTCCTCGTCGGTCAGCTTCTCCTCGCCTAGGGCAAGGCGCATTTCCCGCTCAGATTCCGCATTCGCCTTTTCGTGCATTTCCAGCGTTCGTGGGTATCTCCCAACAGAAGTCCACACCGAGCGCTCGGAGCGCCTTAGCGCGTTAGCGGCCTCACTCACAGCCGAGCTTTTTTTGGGGCAGCCGTCCGCTAGAATCTTTTGGACAAGGTCATAAGCCTCCTTGTCCTTACCCTCCCGCTTGCGGGCCCACGCCCACTGGCTGGGCCAATCCCACCAGTCGCGACGCGTCATCACATCGCCCTCACTTTGGAGGGGGGCACCTTACCGAAGCGCGGCGCGCCCTTGCGTATCTCTTCGGCAACGTAGGACTGCGCCAAGTGCCCATAGTGTTTTTCAACCATCCGTGTGCTGGTATGCCCGAGCGCATTCGCAACGACCATGAGCGGCGTCCCGTTCATAATCGACAACGAGGCGTAGGTATGTCGGAGTTGATGCAGCCCGAGCGGCTCGATCTTGGCGCGAGCGCAGGCTGTCGCCATCGGTCGCCACTGGTTGGACTGCCCCCACGCGCGACCAAGAATGAGGTCGGTTCCACGGCGACCGGCGACAAGCTTGAGCAAAGAATGCCTGCCCCTCATCGGTCAGCACGACATGCCGTTCCTTGCCTGTCTTTGATTGCCGGATATGCAGAGTGCCAGCGTCCGGGTTGAAGTCCTCTACGCGCAGCCGCGCGACTTCCTGATAGCGGCAACCCGTCAACAGGAGCGCGTGAACTAGCTCGCGGAAGTCGGGGTCGCAGGCGTTCATAAGACGCTTGCACTCTGCGACCGTTAGGTAACGCGACCGGCTGCGGCCTACGTTCTTGAACGGCTCCACATAGCTCCAAGAGCCAGCGGGTGCCTTCCCCTCTCTCACAGCAAGATTGAGCGCCGCTGTGAGCATCCCAAGGATACGATTCGCGCTATCCTGCCGCCGCCGGATAATCTCGGGGTCGTGCATATCAACGGCGCGATGCTGCTGCTTGGTCCCCTGCTTGGTCCGAGCGCGGGGCGGGGCTTTAGCAATGGCCCGTTGCCATGTCACAAGGTCCGCCTTCGTCAGCTTTGCAATGTCGGTCCCGGCGAGCGCGGGCGTGACATAGGCGGCGAGCCGGGTCCGTACCGCATAGGCCGATTGCTTCTCAGCGATATGATCGAGATAGTCCTTGATGGCGGCGGCGACTGTATACGGCCCCATGCGCTGCCCGCCCTTCGCGGTACGCTTGTCGGCGCGTTGCCGCGCCTGTTCTTGCGCTTGCCAGAAATTGAGAACCCCAAAGCCATCGGCATCAGCGAAGTCGTCAGCCTCGGCTATCGTCTCAACGACATACTGCCCCCCGCCGATATAGATGCGGGCAACCCACCGTCGCGCATCCCGCCCCTTGCGATAGCCGACATGCAGCCCCGATCCAATCGAGCGCCAGTAGGGCTTGCCCCGGACCTTCAATTTGACCCTAGCGTCACGGCTGTCTAACGTGCTTTCCCTGATACGGCGAGCCAGCGGAATCCCCTCCCTTTGTCCAACGTTGTCCAAAATACCATCATGGACGGGCATGGACAAGGGTTGCCTTGCGGGGACGGGATTGGCTGTTTCAAAGGAAAAGTTGTAACAGCTATGGACGGCTATATATACAATCCTAGCCCTTGCAGGGCTATTACATGACAGATGAGAGGCGCGCCTAACGCTTGCCTTGTTTGCCCCGCAAGCCGGTAGCCGTTGAAGACCGGCAGGTTGTTTGATGACAAGACATGAACTGAACGAGGTGTTTGCCCGCACGTCGTTCTTGCAAGGCGCGAACGCCACCTATCTCGCCGAGCTCCACGCCCGTTACGAGGAGGACGCCGCCTCGGTCGATCCCGATTGGCGTGCCTTCTTCGCGAGCCTCGACGACAACAAGGAGAACGTGCTGGCGGAAGCGCGCGGCCCCTCCTGGGCGCCCGCGCCGGAGAGCGCGGCGGCTACCGCGCGGCCGCAAGGCGCGGCTGGCGAGCGCGAAGCGCTTGCCGCGGCGCGCGATACTCTCGCCGCCCGCATGTTGATCCGCAACTATCGCACTCGCGGCCACCTCGCCGCCAAGCTCGACCCGCTCGAACTCGTCGAGCGCCGTGAGCATCCCGAGCTCAAGCCGAAGACCTACGGCTTCACCAAACGAGACTACGACCGTCCGATCTATATCGGCGGCGTCTTCGGTCTCGAATTCGCGACGCTGCGGCAAATGCTCGAGATTCTGAGGAAGACCTACAGCGGCCATATCGGCGCCGAGTACATGCACATCTCCGATCCCGGGCAGAGGGCGTGGATTCAGGAACGCATCGAAGGGCAAGAGGCCGGCTTCACGACGAAGGGCAAGATCGCGATCCTGAAGAAGCTGATCGAGGCCGAGGCCTTCGAACGCTTCCTCGATGTGAAATACACCGGCACCAAGCGCTTCGGTCTCGATGGCGGCGAGTCGATAGTACCGGCGCTCGAGCAAATCATCAAGCGCGGCGGTCAGCTCGGCGTCGGCGAGATCGTGATCGGCATGCCGCATCGCGGGCGTCTCAACGTTCTCGCCAATGTCATGGCCAAGCCCTATCGGGCGATCTTCAACGAGTTCAGGGGCGGCTCGGCCCATCCCGACGACGTCGAGGGTTCGGGCGACGTCAAGTATCATCTCGGCGCTTCCTCGGACCGCGAGTTCGATTTGAACCGCGTGCATCTGTCCCTGACGGCGAACCCCTCGCATCTCGAGATCGTAGATCCGGTGGTCCTCGGCAAGGTCCGCGCCAAGCAGGACCAGCGCGGCGACAGGGAGCGGAAAGAAGTCTTGCCGCTGCTTTTGCATGGCGATGCCGCCTTCGCCGGACAGGGCGTGGTCGCGGAGTGTCTCGGTCTTTCCGGCCTGCGCGGGCACCGCACCGGCGGCTCGCTTCATTTCATCGTCAACAATCAGATCGGCTTCACCACCGCGCCGCGCTTTTCCCGCTCCTCGCCCTACCCGTCCGACGTCGCCAAGATGATCGACGCGCCGATCTTCCACGTGAACGGCGACGATCCCGAGGCCGTGGTTTACGTGGCGAAGATCGCCACGGAGTTCCGCCAGCGCTTCGGCAAGCCGGTCGTCATCGACATGTTCTGCTACCGGCGCCACGGCCATAACGAGGCGGACGAGCCCGCCTTCACCCAGCCCTTGATGTATCGGCGCATCGCCGAGCATCCGAGCGTGGTCGAAGTCTATTCGAGGAAACTCATCGTGGAAGGCCTGCTCACCCAGGGCGAAATCGACGCCATGCAGGCCGAGTTCCGCGACCTTCTCGAGGAGGAATTCGCCGCCGGAGAGGCGTACCGCCCGAACCGCGCCGATTGGCTCGACGGCAGGTGGTCCGGCATCGGCCATGCCGAGGAAGGCGCGAGGCGCGGGGATACCGGCGTCGCTCTCGACCTCCTGCACGAGGTCGGCCGCAAGATCACGTCGTTCCCCAAGAGCTTCACCCCGCACAAGACCATTGCCCGCATCTTGGCCGGTCGCCGCAAGATGATCGAGGACGGGCAAGGGATCGATTGGGCCACGGCCGAGGCGCTCGCTTACGGTACGCTCCTCGTCGAGGGCTTTCGGGTCAGGCTCTCGGGCCAGGACTCCGAGCGCGGCACCTTCTCCCAGCGCCATGCGGTGCTGATGGACCAGGAGAACGAGAAGAAATACACCCCGCTCAAGCACCTCGCCAAGAACCAGGCGCCCTTCGAGGTCATCAATTCGATGCTGTCTGAGGAGGCGGTGCTCGGCTTCGAGTATGGCTACAGCCTCGCCGAGCCGAACGCGCTCGTCTTGTGGGAAGCGCAGTTCGGCGATTTCGCCAATGGCGCGCAGGTTATCATCGACCAATTCATTTCCTCGGGCGAGCGCAAATGGCTGCGCATGTCGGGGCTCATTCTGTTGCTGCCGCACGGCTATGAGGGCCAAGGGCCGGAACATTCCTCGGCAAAGCTCGAGCGCTATCTCCAGCTCTGCGCCGAGGACAATTGGCAAATCGCGAACTGCACGACGCCGGCCAACTTCTTTCACATCCTGAGACGCCAGCTGCATCGCCAGTTCCGCAAGCCCCTCGTCCTGATGACGCCGAAATCGCTTCTCCGTCACAAGCGCGTGGTCTCGACCTTGGCCCAGTTCGGACCGGGCTCGAGCTTCCATCGTCTCCTTTGGGACGACGCCCAGTTCCTCCCGGACCAGGCCATCAAGCTCGTGCCGGACGATGCCATCCGCCGCGTGGTCATCTGCTCCGGCAAGGTCTATTACGATCTCTACGATGAGCGCGAGAAGCGCGGGCTTAACGACGTCTATCTGCTCAGGATTGAGCAGCTTTATCCGTTCCCCGCGCGCGCCCTGATCCAGGAGCTCGGCCGTTTCAAGGACGCCGAGATGGTATGGTGCCAGGAGGAGCCGAAGAACATGGGCGCCTGGAGCTTCATCGAGCCGAACCTCGAATGGGTGCTGGAACATATCGGCGCGCGCCACAGGCGCCCGCGCTATGCCGGGCGGCCAAGTTCCGCCGCGACCGCGACCGGTTTGATGAGCAAGCATATGCATGAGCTGAAGACACTGCTCGAAGAGGCGCTTGGCTAGGCGGAAAGACGGAACCAATGACGACTGAGATCAGGGTGCCGAGCTTGGGGGAATTTGTCGTCGAGGCCACGGTCGGCCAATGGTTCAAGCAAGCCGGCGACACGGTTGCGGCCGACGAGCCCCTGGTCGAGCTCGAGACCGACAAGGTGACGGTCGAGGTGCCCGCGCCCGCGTCCGGCGTTCTCGCCGAGATCGCGGTCAAATCCGGCGATACGGTCGCTGTCGGCACAGTGCTCGGCACGATCGGCGACGGCGCCGGCGCGGCGAGGCCGGCCAAGGCGAAACGGCCGCCCGCCGGCCAGCCGCCTGTTCCAGCGCCGAAGGCGCCCCCGACTGAACCCAAGAAACTCGAACGCGAGCCGAGCCCGCGCCAGGAGATCGGCATGGAGGAGATGCCGCCCTCCCCTGCGGCGCGCAAGCTGCTGGTCGAATCGGACCTTGGCGCGGGCGAGGTGATCGGGTCAGGCCGCCGCGGGCAGATTCTTAAAGACGACGTGGTGGAGGCCACGAAGACGCTCCGCACGCTCGAGCGGAAGGAGAAGGCTCCGCTGCCGCCCCGCGCGCCCGTAGCCTCCGGCGACGCCGCGCGCGAGGAGCGCGTGCGCATGTCGCGGCTCCGCCAAACCATCGCCAAGCGCCTGAAAGAGGCGCAAGACACCGCCGCCATGCTCACCACGTTCAACGACGTGGACATGAGCGCGGTCATGCAGTTGCGGCAGGACTATCGCGACGCCTTCGAGAAGCGGCACGGGGTCAAGCTCGGTTTCATGGGGTTCTTCGTCAAGGCCGCCGTGCAGGCCTTGAAGGACATTCCCGCCGTCAATGCCGAGATCGACCGCGAGGACATCGTCTACAAGAACTACTATCACATCGGCATTGCCGTTGGCACCGAGCGCGGCCTTGTCGTACCCGTGTTGCGCAACGCCGATCGCATGAGCCTCGCCGAAATCGAGGGGGCGGTCGCCGATTTCGGCGCCCGCGCCCGAAGCGGCAAGCTTTCGCTCGAGGAGCTGCAAGGCGGCACGTTCACCATTTCCAATGGCGGCATCTACGGCTCTCTGCTCTCGACCCCGATCCTGAATGCGCCGCAATCGGGCATTCTCGGCATGCACCGGATCGAGGAACGCGCGGTCGTGCGCGACGGCGCGATCGTGGCGCGGCCGATGATGTATCTCGCGCTCTCCTACGACCACCGCCTGGTCGACGGACGCGAGGCCGTCACCTTCCTCGTTCACGTCAAGGAATCGCTCGAAGACCCGAAGCGTCTCGTAGTGGATCTGTAGCCGGCGATGGCTCAATACGACCTCATCGTCATCGGCACCGGACCCGGCGGCTATGTCTGCGCCATCCGCGCCGCGCAGATCGGCATGAAAGTGGCTGTGGTCGAGAAGCGCGCGACCCACGGCGGCACCTGCCTCAATGTCGGCTGCATCCCGTCGAAGGCGCTGCTCCACGCGAGCGAGCGCTATGCCGAAGCGGAAGACGGCTTCGCCGCCATGGGCATCAACGTAAAGCCCGTGCTCGACCTGGCCGCCATGCTCGCCTTCAAGGAGGCAGGCGTCAAAGGCAATGTCGACGGCGTCGCCTACCTCCTGAAGAAGCACAAGATCGACCATTTCCACGGGACGGCCCGCGTGCTTGGACCCGGCAAGGTCGAAGTCACCTTCATCAACGGCGAGAAGCAGGTGGTGGAGGCGACGTCGATCGTCATCGCCACGGGTTCCGAGGTCATGAACCTTCCCGGCATCGCCGTCGACGAGAAGCGTATCGTCTCTTCGACCGGCGCTCTCGCGCTGCCAGAAGTGCCGAAGCGGATGGCTGTGATTGGCGCAGGGTATATCGGGCTCGAGCTCGGCTCCGTTTGGTCGCGGCTCGGCGCCGAGGTCACCGTGATCGAGATGCTCGATCGCGTGGCGCCTGGACTCGACGGCGAGGTGGCGAGGGGGCTCCAGCGCACGCTTGCCAAGCAAGGCATCGCCTTCAAGCTTGGCACCAAGGTCGTGAGCGTCGACAGCAAGGGTAAGAGCCTTAAGTTGACTCTCGAACCGGCAAAGGGCGGGACGCCGGAAACGCTCGAATGCGACGTGGTTCTCGTCGCCGCGGGCCGCGTTCCCAACACGCAAGGTCTCGGCCTCGCGGAAGCCGGGATCGGGACCGACAATCGCGGGCGGATCGCGGTCGATGAGAAATTTGCGACCGGCGTGCCCGGCATCTACGCCCTCGGCGACGTGATCGCAGGGCCGATGCTGGCGCACAAGGCAGAAGAAGAAGGCGTGGCGGTCGCCGAGATCTTGGCGGGCCAGGCCGGGCATGTCGATTACGGCACGATTCCGAGCGTGATCTACACTGCGCCCGAGGTCGCCTCCGTCGGCAAGACCGAGGAGGAGCTGAAAGAGGCGGGCACCGCCTACAAGGTCGGAAAGTTTCCCTTCACCGCCAACGGCCGAGCCAAGGTCAATCGCACGACAGAAGGCTTCGTCAAGATTTCTCGCCGACGAAACGTCCGACCGCGTGCTCGGCGTGCATATCATCGGCGCCGATGCCGGCACCATGATCGCCGAGGCCGTGGCGCTGATGGCGTTCGGCGGCTCTGCCGAGGATCTCGCGCGCATCTGTCACGCGCATCCCACGCTGAACGAGGCGGTCAAGGAAGCGGCGCTCGCCGTGGACAAGCGCCCCATCCATATGTGAACTGCCCGTTCGGTGCTAACATGGAGCCGTTAGGACTGCGCTCGCCTCGCGCGCGAGCGCGGACTTCTCGGAGGAACGTGCATGGCCGAATATGTCAAAGCGGCGCGCACGGACGAGATCGCCCCCGGCACGTGCCGCGTCGTGGTCCTAAAGGGCAAGGAAATCGCCCTGTTCAATATCGATGGAGCGTTCTTTGCCCTCGACAACGCCTGTACCCACGAGGAGGGGCCTCTGGCCGAGGGCGCAATCGAGGGTCACGAGGTGACCTGTCCCTGGCACGGCGCGAAATTCGATATCAGGACCGGCGAGGTTCTCTGCGATCCGGCCTATGACGCCGTGACCTGCCACAACGTGCGGATCACGGGCAATGACATCGAAGTCGAGGTTTAGCGCCGGGCTCAGCGTAGATTGCGCGGCGTATCGGCAAGCACCGAGGCGATCAGCGCGGCAAAGCCTGGGAATTCCGTGAGGGCGATGATCGCGTGGCCCCACTCCCAGCGCGTGCGGTAGGAGGTCCAATCGTCGGGCACGGGGCCGTTGACCCATTTCGCAAGCTCGACATTGACGGGATAGACCAGCACCCACCACAGAACGAGCGCGAGCGCGAACAGGAGCGCGGCCGCGAGCGCCAGCCACGCGCCGGGGCGGCCATGCTCGCGCGTGAAATAGCCGAGAAGGGCAAGCGCGATGACCGTGGCGACGAAGATCACCGCTCCGACCGAACCGAACGCGGCACAAAGCCCGCCCTGCACCGTAGACCCGACCCAGAGGTACTGGTCCCAGCCGAGCCGCGACGGGAGCTGCATCAGATGGCAGAACCCGAGCCCGAGCGTGAGCGCCGCAAGAAGGGTGGCAACGAAGCGGATTCCTTTGAGCAGCATGGCGACTCCCCTCTCTTGTCATTGCCCGGTTCAACCGGGCAATCCAGCAATCCCGGCGTCTATTCCCGTTGCAGGAGTTACTGGATTCCCGCTTTCGCGGGAATGATAAATCGCTCGTGCCAATCTCTAATCGAGGGTCCGGCGGAAGCGGAAGAGCGCGAGCCCCATCGCAAGCAGCATGAACAGGACGAGCGCCAGCACGTCGCTCTGCATGTCGGCGAAGCCGATGCCTTTCAGCGTGATGCCGCGCACGATGCGCAGGAAATGGGTGAGCGGCAAAAGCTCGCCGAGGACTTGCGCCCAGTCCGGCATGCCTCGGAACGGGAACATGAAGCCCGAGAGCAGAATGTTCGGCAGGAAGAAGAAGAACGTCATCTGCACCGCCTGGAGCTGGTTCTCGGCGATGGTGGAGAAGGTGTAGCCCACGGCGAGGTTGGCGGCGGCAAAGAGCGTCGCGAGCGCAACCAGGAGCCAGACGCTGCCCATGATCGGCACGCCGAACAGGACATGCGCCGCCCCGACGATGATGGTCATTTGCACGAAACCGACGAGAACGAATGGCGCGATCTTGCCGATCATGATCTCGACCGGCTTGATCGGCATTGCGAGCAGGCTCTCCATGGTGCCGCGCTCGATCTCGCGCGTCACGGCGAGCGCCGTGAACATCATCATGGTCATGGTCAGGACTACGCCGAGCAGGCCCGGCACGATGTTGTATTGCGTGATCCCTTCGGGGTTGTAGCGGTTCTGCACGGTGATGCCGAAGGGCGCCCCCGTCCTGGCGAGATCGTCGTCGGGCCCGCGCAGCTCGCGCCTCATCGCGGTGTCGATCAGGCCTTGCAGCGCTGAGACCGCCGTGCCGGTCGCGACCGGATCGGTCGCATCGGCGATCACCAAGACCTGCGGGCGGTCGCCGCGGCGTACGTCGCGCTCGAAGCTTGCCGGAATCTCGACCGCGAACTGCACCTCGCCCGAGCGAACCAGCCGGTCGAGCTCCGCCGCATCGTGCACCTGCACCTTGAAATCGAAATAATCGGTGTTGCGCATCGCCGCGAGCACTGAGCGGGTCAGCGGCCCGTCGTCGCGGGTGAGCACCGCAGTCGGCAGCTGCTTGGGGTCGGTGTTTATGGCGTAGCCGAACAGCACGAGCTGCATGATCGGCACGATGATCATGGTGGCGAAGGTCATGCGGTCGCGCCGCATCTGGACGAATTCCTTGATCACCATCGCCCACATGCGCCGGAAGAAGCCCGGATCGCGCCGCTCGCTTGCGCCGTAATGATAGGGCACGTCCGTCATGCGAAATTGTCCTTGGCGTTGTTCATGAGCAGGATGAACACGTCTTCGAGGCTCGGCTCGCCCCGCATCCAGCGATGGGCACCGTCCTGCTTCTTGGCCGCCTTGATCGCGGCGTCGAGCGCGGCCTGGTCGCGGCCCGAGACATGGAGGTCGGCGCCGAACGGCGCCACCATGTCGATGCCGTCGCGGGCCTGAAGGGAGGCGCCGAGCCGCCGCAGGTCGCCGCCCGTGACGATCCAGGTGCTCAAGCCCGACTGCGCGACGACTTCTTTTGCGGTCCCTTGCGCCAGCAGTTCGCCGAAAGCGATATAGGCCAGCTCGTGGCAGCGCTCGGCCTCGTCCATGTAGTGGGTGGAGACGAGCACGGTGATGCCCTCGGCGGCGAGCTCATGAATCTCGTCCCAGAACTCGCGCCGCGCCTTGGGATCGACGCCAGCGGTCGGCTCATCGAGCAGGAGCAGGCGCGGCTCGGGCAGGATGCAGGCGCCGAGCGCAAGCCGCTGCTTCCAGCCGCCCGACAGCTCGCCCGCGAGCTGGTCCTGCCTTCCCGTCAGCACGAGCCGCGCGATGGCGCGGGACGCTGCCCCTTTGGGGTCGGGCACGCCGTAGACGCGGGCGACGAATTCGAGATTCTCGCGGATCGACAGGTCGGAATAGAGGCTGAAGCGCTGCGTCATGTAGCCGACATTGCGCTTGATCGCCTCGGATTCCGTCCTGATGTCGTAACCGAGGCAGCTGCCCTCGCCCGAATCGGGCGTCAGCAGCCCGCACAGCATTCTGAGCGTCGTGGTCTTGCCGCTACCGTTCGGGCCGAGAAAGCCGTAGATCTCGCCCTTCGGCACTTTCAGGCTCAAGTCGCGCACCGCGGTCCGGCCGTCGAAGCTCTTGGTCAGACCGTTCAAGTCGATGGCGATCTCCTTCATCGCCGCACCATCTGCTCGCCGGGCGCGAGTTTCACCGTCACCGGCTGGCCCGCGGTCAGCTCCGCGGCCGTCCCGTCGGGGCGCGCCTCGACGAGATAGACGAGCTTCTGCCGCTGCTCGCGCGAGAAGATCACGGGGGGCGTGAACTCGGCCTCGCGCGAAATGAAGCTGATCTTGGCGTGGAGGTCCGCCGGGCAGCCGTCGCAGGAGAGCGCGACGCGCTGATCGACGCGGAGCGCGGCGCGCTCGGGCTCGGCCACGAAGAAGCGGACCTTGAGATTGCGCGGCGGAAGCAGCGCGGCCACGGCCTGGCCGACCTTCACCACTTCGCCCGGCCGAAAGTAGATTTCCTGCACGGTCCCGCTCGCGGGCGCGAGCACCTTGCGCTTACCGAGATTCTTATCGGCTTCGGCCAGCGCATGGCGCGCGGCCTCGGCGTTTGCGGCCGCGGCATCGATCATGTCGGAGCGGCCGGGGAGCCTCGCCGCCGCGATCCGCTTCTCGGCCTCCGCCACGGCGGCTTCGTTGCGGTCGTGCTGAGCGATGGCGTCGTCGAGCTGCGCTTTCGTGTTCCAACCCTTGTCGTACAGGGACCGGGCGCGGTCGAGATTGTTGCTCGCGACTTGCAGCATCGCCTTGGCCTCGGCAAGGGCGGCCTCGAGCACCTCGATCTCGCCGGGCCGCTGCAATTCGGCCTTGGCGTCGGCGAGCCGTGCGTCCGCCTCGGCGACGCGCGCTTTCGCCGCCGCGACAGCGGCCTCCTGCTCGGAGCTTTCCAGCGTGAAGATCGGGTCGCCTTGGCTCACGCTGTCGCCTTCCTCGACGGCAAGCGCTTCGATGCGGCCCCCTTGCTCGGAACCGACGAGAACGAGATCGGCCTCCATGTAGCCCGGGAACTCGCCCTCATCGTTCGCCGTAAAGGTGGTGAGCACGAGGACTCCCGCGGCCAAGACGAGGCTGCCGATGAGTGCGGCGATGCGTTTCATCGCGCCGCTCCCACGCCGTTCGCTTGCGGCGCCCTGATCGCTTCGACGAGAAGATCGATATGGGTGGCGAGCAGCTTGTCCGTATCGAGGTGATGATGGCGCTCGAACAGCGTGCGCCAGACAACGGCAAGCAGGACCGGCGCGATGAGGAGCTGAGGAAAGTCGCGTAAAGCGGTCGGCCTGAACTCCCCGCGCTGAACCCCGCGATCGATGAAGGCCTTGAGCGTCTCGCGGGCTTTGGCGATGACCTGGTCGTAGTAGAATTCGGTGAGCTCGGGGTGCTTGTGGCCCTCGGCGATGAGGAGGCGCGCGATCAGCACGCGGCGGGAAAGAACGAGCTCCTGAACGAAGGAGAGGAACGGTCCCTTGAGGAAGGCCTCGCAGGAAAGGTCGGTGGCCAGCATGCGCTCGCGCATGGCGTCGAAAAGCGGCGTGATGACGCTGCGGATGACGGCCTTGAACAACTCTTCCTTGGTCTTGAAGTAGAGGTAGGGCAGGCCCTTGCTCACTTTGGCCCGCGCGGCCACGTCTTCGAGCCTGGTCGCGGCATAGCCGTTGGCCGCGAATTCCTCGAAGGCCGCCGCGACGATCTCTTGCGGGCGCGTGTCCTTGCGGCGCTTTCCCGCGCTGTCCGGCTTCTCCTCGCTCTCCGTCCTGCGCCAAGCTCTCGCCATTGCCTCGTCCTCGGCTTTGCCACCTTGTTCGCTCCTCAATTTATGACTGACTGGTCAGTATCACAAGGGGAAACAGAATCGGCATTCCGAACAATCAGTTAGGCCGAAAGCTGGCAGCAAAAACCCTGGAGAAGTGTGCGCTGGAAGGCGCTCAAGCGCGGGGGTGGGCGCGATCGTAAGCCTTGAGCAGGTGGGCGCGATCGACCTCGGTATAGCCTTGCGTGGTCGAGAGGCTGGCGTGGCCGAGGAGTTCCTGGATGGCGCGAAGATCTGCGCCTGCGCCCAACAAATGCGTGGCGAAGGAGTGCCGCAGCGCATGCGGGGTGGCCGTCTCGGGCAGTCCGAGCGCGGCGCGGGCGCCTGCGATCCTGAGCTGAATGATGCGGGGCGAAAGCTCTCTGCCGCGCACGCCCACGAACAAGGGATCCTCGGAGCCAAGCTTTTGCGGGAGAAGCGCAAGATAGCGCTCGACCGCCTCGCGCACGATAGGGAGCACCGGGACGACCCGCATCTTGCTGCCCTTCCCCGTCACTCGAAGCATATCGCGGCCTTTGATCGGAGCATCCTTTCGTTTCAGCCCGAGCGCCTCCGAGATGCGCAATCCCGAGCCGTAAAGGAGCGCGAGCACGGCGGTATCGCGCGCGAGCACCCATTCAGGCGCATTGGGAGATACGATATCGGCGCTGTCGATCAGAGCGGTCGCCTTCGGCGCGGTGAGTGGCTTCGGCACCGAATGCGGCAGCTTAGGCAGCGCCACGGCGCGGATCGCGTCGTTCTTGCCGTAACCGCGCCGCTCCAGGAACTTGTAGAACATGCGAAGCGCGCTCAAAGTGCGCGACAGGCTCCGGCTACCCACCCCCTCGCTCCGCCGCGCCGCAAGGAAGGCGCGGACGTCGCGCGCCGAGAGCGCGAAAAGCTGCTTCATGTCGGGGAGCTTGTCCTGCGCGCGCGCGATGAAGGCGAGGAACTGGCAAATATCGCGCTCGTAAGACTCGGCCGTGTTCGCGGCGAGTTGGCGCTCGACCGTAAGATAGGCGAGCCAGTCCTCGACCGCCTCGCGCAGGTAAGGCGTGCCCTGAACCGCTTGCGCCTTCGCCGCTTCAGCCAATCCCCGGACCCTCAAATTGCGCTGTGAGCGCGCCCCACGTGTGAGGCTACTATGCCTAGCTGAGTCGTTAGCCCCACGTTAAGCCCCCAATCGACCTTGGCCAAAGCTAAGACCAAGCAAGGAGCGAAGCCCGCCGCGCCGCAGACGGTCCCCGTCTTGCTGCCGCTCGCGCTGCCGGCCCCTTACGACTACCTCCTGCCTGAGGGCGCGGTCGCCGCGCCCGGCCAATTCGTCGTGGCCCCTCTCGGCACCGTGGAATATCTCGCCGCGGTATGGCGGCGCACCGAGGATGCGCCCCGGCCCGAGATCGACCGCAAGAAGCTCCGCGCCATCGTCGAAGTGATCGAAGACGTGCCGCCTCTGCCGCCGGTCTCGCTCGACTTCGCCGATTGGGTCGCGAACTACACCCTGTCATCGCCCGGCATGGTGTTGCGCATGATGATGAGCGCCGGCCGCGCCTTCTCGCCGCCTGCGCCCCGCTACGGGGTGCGGCTCATAGGGCCTCTCCCCGAGCGCATGACTCCTGCGCGCGCCCGCGTGCTCGAAGCGGCGAAGAACGGGCTCATCTGGGTCAAATCGAGCCTCGCCGAGGCGGCGGGGGTGAGCCCGGGCGTCATCGACGGGCTGGTCGATGCCGGCGTGCTCGCGGCCGAGCCTCTGCCCGACTGGCACGCGCTTCTGCTCGATCTCTCGCTGCAGCGCGCGACGCTCACGCCCGAACAGGACGAGGCCGCGCGACAGCTTCTCGCCAATACGAGCGGCGGCTTCACCGTGACGCTGCTCGACGGCGTCACGGGCTCAGGCAAGACGGAAGTCTATTTCGAGGCGATCGCGGCGGCGCTCGCACGCGGGCGGCAGGTGCTCGTGCTCATGCCCGAGATCGCCTTGACCGGCCAGTTCATCGCCCGCTGCGAGGAGCGTTTCGGCGCGCGCCCCGCCGAATGGCATTCCGGCGTGTCGGCGCCGATGCGCGGCCGCATCTGGCGCGCCGTCGCCGAGAACAAGGCGAAGCTCGTCGTCGGCGCCCGCTCGGCGCTGTTCCTTCCCTTCCCCGATCTCGGGCTCATCGTCGTCGATGAGGAGCACGACCAGAGCTACAAGCAGGAGGAGCGCGTCGCCTATCAGGCGCGCGACATGGCGGTGGTGCGCGGCCACCTCGGCCGGGCTCCCGTGGTGCTGAGCTCCGCCACGCCCTCGATCGAGAGCCTGGTCAATGCCGAGCAGGGCCGCTACCGGCACGTCAGGCTCGGGCTCCGCTACAAGGCTGCGGGCTTGCCTTCGATCGCCGCCATCGACATGCGGAGCGATCCGCCGGAGCGCGGGCGCTGGCTCTCTCCCGTCCTCGCCGATGCGGTCGCGGAGACGCTTGGGCGCGGCGAGCAGGCGCTCCTCTTCCTCAATCGCCGCGGCTATGCGCCGGTGACGCTCTGCCGCAAATGCGGCTTCAGGTTCGAGTGCCCGAACTGCACGGCC
>CAWFRD010000003.1:0-17845 GCA_963818165.1 uncultured Alphaproteobacteria bacterium | reverse complement strand
TTTTTCGGCTCGGTCAGGATGCGCATCAGCGCCTCCTCGTCGAGGTCGTCGAGCGTCGCAATCACCGGAACGCGGCCGATGAACTCGGGAATCAAACCGAATTTCAACAGATCTTCGGGCTCGATCCTTTCAAGATGTCGCCAGTGCGCCGCTCATCCACGGTCTCCACCTTGGCGCCGAAACCGATCGAGGTGGACCGGCCGCGCGCGGAGATGATCTTCTCGAGCCCGGCGAAAGCACCGCCGCACACGAACAGGATGTTGGTGGTGTCGACCTGGAGGAACTCCTGCTGCGGGTGCTTGCGCCCGCCTTGCGGGGGCACCGACGCGATCGTGCCTTCCATGATCTTGAGCAGCGCCTGCTGCACGCCCTCGCCCGACACGTCGCGGGTGATCGACGGGTTGTCGGACTTGCGGCTGATCTTGTCCACTTCGTCAATATAGACGATGCCGCGCTGCGCCCGCTCGACGTTATAGTCGGCGGCTTGCAGCAGCTTGAGGATGATGTTCTCGACGTCCTCGCCGACATAGCCGGCTTCCGTGAGCGTGGTGGCGTCGGCCATGGTGAATGGCACGTCGAGGATGCGGGCAAGCGTCTGGGCGAGCAAGGTCTTGCCGCAGCCCGTCGGCCCGATCAGAAGAATGTTCGATTTGGCGAGCTCGACGTCGGAATTCTTGGTCGAGTGATTGAGCCGCTTGTAGTGGTTGTGGACGGCGACCGACAGCACGCGCTTGGCATAGTCCTGGCCGATCACGTAGTCGTCGAGGACGGCGCAAATCTCCATCGGCGTCGGCACGCCATCGCGGGACTTCACCAGCGAGCTCTTGTTCTCCTCGCGGATGATGTCCATGCAAAGCTCGACGCATTCATCGCAGATGAACACGGTCGGCCCGGCGATCAGCTTGCGGACTTCGTGCTGGCTCTTGCCGCAGAAGGAGCAGTAGAGGGTATTCTTGGAATCGGTTCCACTCACCTTGCTCATTCGATCATCCATTCTTAGTCGTTAGTCGGTGCCGGTGCGAAATTCTGCCCGGTGCCATGGGTCGCTCTTGCCGCCTCGCAAGTATGATCTCCCCCCACTCATCGCCAGCGAAAGCCGAGAAAGGCAATCTCATCATGCTAGTGCGGCACTATCAAGGATTGATTAATCCCCGATTCTTGCGCGGGACAAAGCCTTTCGATGCATTATCCGGAGCTTGCGCGCACCCCGCGTTCGGGTCGGGTGGTCCGAACGTTTCGGCAACAGATGGGCTCGCCTCACGAGACCGGCACGAGCTTTTCCACTTTCTCTTCCAGGGGATGCCGCTTGGTGATGACCTCGTCGACGAGGCCGAAATTCCGGGCATCCTCGGCCGACATGAAGTAATCGCGGTCGAGCGTCCGGTCGATCGTCTCGTACTCCTGGCCGGTGTGGCGGACGTAGATTTCGTTCAGGCGCCGCTTCATCTTGATGATGTCCTCGGCGTGCCGCTCGATGTCGCTCGCCTGGCCCTGATAGCCGCCGGAAGGCTGGTGCAGCAGGATGCGGGCGTTGGGTAGAGCGTAGCGCATGCCCTTCTCGCCTGCGCACAGGAGGAGTGAGCCCATCGAGGCCGCTTGCCCGATGCAGAGCGTCGCGACCGCCGGCCTGATGAACTGCATGGTGTCGTAGATCGCCATGCCCGAGGTCACGATGCCGCCGGGCGAGTTGATATACATGGAGATCTCTTTTTTCGGGTTCTCGGCCTCGAGGAACAGGAGCTGCGCGGTGATGAGCGAGGCGACATGATCCTCGATCGGCCCGGTCACGAAGACGATGCGCTCCTTGAGCAGGCGCGAGTAGATGTCGTAGGCGCGCTCGCCCCGATTGGTCTGCTCGACCACCATCGGCACGAGCGTGTTGAAGTCGATATCGGCAGGGTTTGACATTGTTGTCCTGAGCGGAAAAGCCGCTCGCTCTGAAATTGCTCGTCCTATTACATATGGGGTTCATGCCCCAAACGGAAGGGGGTGGCGAGGCTCCGGCCTAACCCTTCTTCTTCGCGTGCTTTTTCGGGCTCTTGGCGCGGACATGGCCATGGTCGTGGTCATGAGCGTGCCCGTGATGAGGGTCATGATCGTGGTCATGGTCATGATCGTGGTGGTGATGTGGTGTGGTCCTCGTCAGGATCGGCGTAAAGCTCCTCGGGGCTCACCTTCTTTTCCGTCACCTTGGCCAGTTCGAGGATGAAATCGACGGTTTTGTCCTCGAAGATCGGCGCCCTGAACTCGGCGAGGAGCTCGGGGTTGTTGCGGTAGTGGTCGTAGACCTTGCGCTCCTGGCCAGGAAACTGCCGCACGCGCTCGAGCAGGGCCCGGCTCACCTCCTCGTCGGTGATGGCGATCTGATTGCGGGTGCCGACCTCCGACAGGATCAGCCCGAGCCGGACGCGGCGCGCGGCAAGATCGCGATACTCCTCGCGCGCCTTTTCCTCGGTCGTGCTTTCATCCTCGAAGGTCCGCTTGCTGCGTTCGAGATCGGCCTTCACTTGCGCCCAAATCGCATTGAACTCGTTGTCAACCAGCGTCGGCGGAAGCTCGAAGCTATGGCCCTCGCTCAGAGCATCGAGAAGCGCGCGCTTGAGCCTGAGCCGCGAGACCCCGGCCCGCTCCTGCTCCATCCTTTGCTTAATCGTCTCGCGCAGCTTCTCGACCAATTCGACGCCCAGGCTCTTGGCGAAATCGTCATCGAGCGGAGGCTTCTCCGGCGAGCCGACTTCCTTCACCTTCACGGCGAAACGCGCAGGCTTGCCCGCGAGATTTGCCTCCGGATAGTTGCCGGGGAAGGTCGCATCGACTTCGCGCTCCTCTCCGGCGCGCGCGCCCTTGAGCCCTTCCTCGAAGCCCGGAATGAAATTGCCGCTGCCGAGCACGATGGGAGCATTCTCGGTCGCGCCGCCCTCGAAGGGCTTCCCGTCGATCGAGCCGGTGAAATCGATGAGGAGCCTGTCGCCGTCCGCGGCGGCGCCGTCCTTCGCCTTGTAGCGTAAATTGGCGGCGCTGAGGCGGTCGAGCGCCTTGCCGATATCGGCATCGGTCACCGCGGCGACCGGCTTCTTCAGGGCGAGCTCGCTGAAATCCATCAGCTCGATGTGAGGCAAGACCTCGAAGGAGAGCGTGTAGGCGAGGTCGCTTCGCCCGGCGAAGATCTTGTCGATCTCGGCCTCGTCCTGGGGCAGGCCAACGGTCGGCTGAAACGCCGGCCGTTCCTCGCGCTGCGACAGAGCCTCGCGGCTCGTCTCGGCGACCGCTTGTTGCACGACTTCGGCCATCACCGAGCGGCCATAGACTTTGCGCAAATGCTCCTTGGGCACGTGGCCGGGTCGAAATCCCTTGAGCCGCGCCTTGCCCTTGAGCTCGTCGAGGCGGGCGGAGAGACGCCGTTCAAGCTCGTCGGCGCCGATCACCACCTTCAATTGGCGGCGCAAGCCTTCGGTCGTCGTCTCGGTCACATTCATGTCCAACTCGCCTTCTCTCTCGGCACGGCGCCGGAGCGGAATCCCGCTTGGCGACCCCCCTCATGCTTGGTGCGGGCGGAGGGAGTTGAACCCCCACGGCCGAAGCCACCAGAACCTAAATCTGGCGTGTCTACCAGTTCCACCACGCCCGCGTGAAAGGCTGTTCGTCCGCGCCGGGGTCTATAACACGGCGGATTCTCCGGCCGCTACCCCAAGCCGCCTCCCCGGCGCAACCCCGGTGCCGTTTCTCCCGTATCTCAGTTATGATGAAGCCGTCAGCCCTCCAATCCGCCCTGCCCCCGCCGTCAAGCCCATGAGATGGTTCTGCCAACGCGGTCAAGCGCCGGCGCTCCGCGTCCTTGCCCCTCGCCTCGGTCTCGCGGCCGCTCTGGTCCTTTTTGTCGCCACGCGTCTTGCCGGAGCGGCCGGAGCGGAGGGCGCCGATCCCGTGGGCCGCGTCAACAAGGTCCAGATCGGGGCGCAAGTGGTCTCGGCATCGGGAGCCGCGGCTGCCGTGATCGGCACGCAAGTCCACATGAAGGATGAGCTCCGCACCGGGGCCAATGCGAGGCTGCAAGTCACCTTCCGCGACAATACGGTGCTGACGCTCGGCGAGAACGCACGCCTCATCGTCGATCGCTACGTTTACGAACCCCAGCGTGGCATCGGCGAGGCCACGCTGCGAGCGGCGGCAGGGGCTTTTCTTTTCGCCACCGGCCGCATGAAAAGCCTCAAGGACAAGCACATTCTGGTTTCGACACCGCTCGCTGAGATCGGGGTGCGCGGCACCGAATTCTGGGGCGGTCCCATCGATGGGCAATATGGCGTGTTCCTGATCAAGGGCGAAATCACCGTCACGAGCCAGGGTGGAAGCGTCACCCTCTCGGGAGCGGCAAGGGACCGACATCCCCTCGCCGCTCGATCCGCCCGGGGCCGCCTCGGCGTGGGCCGCCGAAAAGGTTGCCCGCGCCGTCGCGACCGTGTCGCTCCACTAGAGCGGGCGGCGTTCTTCTTGCGCGTTCGGGTGCAATTTGCGTCCACGGCCGATGCGAAAGAACTTCAACCCTTCCGGGGCGCTGTCCTTGAAATTTCCGTGCCTTGCAGGCATTCCTCGCGCTGATTAGGTTGCCTCGACCGAGTGAGACCCGAAGGCCCCAAGTGACCATCCGCAACGGCATCATCGAGGCGATCGGCAACACCCCGCTGATCAAGCTCAAGCGCGCCTCGGAGGAGACGGGCTGCACCATCCTCGGCAAGGCCGAATTCATGAATCCGGGCCAGTCGGTGAAGGACCGCGCCGCCCTCTTCATCATCCGCGACGCACTCAATTCGGGGAAGCTTCAGCCTGGCGGCACCGTGGTCGAGGGCACGGCGGGCAATACCGGCATCGGCCTTGCGCTTGTCGGCAACGCGCTCGGGCTGAAGACGGTGATCGTCATCCCCGAGACCCAGTCCGACGAAAAAAAGCAGATGCTCCGTCTCGCTGGCGCCGAGCTGATCGAGGTTCCGGCGGTCCCCTACAAGGACTCGAACAACTACGTGAAATATTCGGGTCGGCTCGCCGAGGAGCTCCGCCGCACCGAGCCTCATGGCGCGGTCTGGGCCAACCAGTTCGACAACGTCGTCAATCGCCAGGGACATATCGAAACGACAGCCGAGGAGATCTGGCACGATCTCGACGGCAAGGTCGACGGCTTCGTCTGCGCCGTCGGAACCGGCGGCACGCTCGCCGGCGTCTCCATGGGTCTGAAAGCGCACAATCCGGACGTCGTGATCGGGCTTGCCGACCCGATGGGTGCCGCGCTCTACAACTACTACAAGCACGGCGAGCTCAAAGCCGAGGGCAGCTCCATCACCGAGGGGATCGGCCAGGGCCGCATTACCAAGAATCTCGAAGGCGCCAAGATCGACGAGGCCTACCTGATCCCCGATGCCGAGGCCCTTCCGATCATTTTCGATCTCTTGAGCGAGGAAGGCCTCTGCCTCGGCGGTTCGAGCGGCATCAATGTCGCAGGCGCCATCAGGCTCGCCCGCGATCTCGGTCCGGGTCATACGATCGTCACGGTGCTCGCCGATTACGGCACCCGCTACCAAAGCCGGCTGTTCAACCCCAAATTCCTGCGTGAGAAGGGGCTGCCGGTCCCTCAATGGCTCGACAGCGAACAGGCTGCCGGCCCCAGAGTGTTCGTTTAGGCTGAAAACGGGAGATTCGCATTGCTGCAGACCAAGACGTGGCTGACCGAAACGGACGAACTCGCCCGCGAGCTCGATGCGCCCGATCTCGTCATCATCGATGCCTCCTGGCATATGCCGGAAGAAGGCAGGGACGCGCATGCCGAGTATCACGCCGAACATATCCCCGGCGCCATCTTCTTCGACATCGACGAGATCGCCGATACCAAGAGCAAGCTGCCGCACATGCTGCCGCCGCCGGAGAAGTTCTCCTCGCGCATGCGGAGCTCGGGGATCGGCGACGGTTCGCGCATCGTGATCTACGATTTGCAAGGGCTGTTCAGCGCCGCGCGCGTGTGGTGGACGTTTCGGGTCATGGGCGTCGAGGATGTGAGCGTGCTGAACGGCGGCCTGCCGAAATGGAAGTGCGAGGGACGGCCGCTCGAAAGCGGCAAGCCAATCGCGCGCACGGCGCGGCACTTCACGGCACGGCGCAATTTGGATCTCGTCCGCGATGTTTCCGACATCAAGGCGCTGCTTAAGGACAAGTCGGCCGAGATCGTCGATGCACGGTCGGCCGAACGCTTCGCCGGCAAGGCGCCCGAGCCACGCCCCGGGCTTCGCTCCGGCCATATCCCCGGCGCGCGCAATCTTCCCTACGGCAAGCTTCTCAACAAGGACGGCACGCTCAAATCGCCGCGTGAGATCGAGCGGCTGTTCGAAGACGCCGATGTCGACCTCGGCAAGCCGGTGGTGACGAGCTGCGGTTCCGGCATTACCGCTTCCGTGCTCGCGCTCGCGCTTGCCCAGATCGGGCATCGCAAGACGGCCGTTTATGACGGGTCGTGGGCGGAATGGGGCGCCGATCAGAGCCTTCCCATCGAAACCGGATCGGATTAGAGCACCGTCAATCGCCCTTAAGCTCGCCGAGGCGAGATGAGCAAACGAACAAGGAAGCAGAAAGACCTGACCCGGCTCGCCCATGCCGGGCGCGATCCCTCGCTCCAGTATGGTTTCGTCAATATGCCGGTCTATCGCGGCTCAACGGTGATCTTTCCGACGCTCGCTTCGCTTGAGGCTGACGATCAGGAGTTCAGCTACGGGCGGCTCGGGACGCCGACCGTCAGGGCGCTCGAAGAAGCGATCGCCGAACTCGACGGGGGATACCGCACGCGGCTCACGCCGTCGGGCCTGTCGGCGATCGCGACCGCCCTCTTCGCTTTCGTAGCGGCGGGCGATGAGATCCTGGTCTCCGACAGCGTTTATCGCCCGACGCGGCGCTTCTGCGATCACGTGCTGAAACGGCTCCGCGTCAAGACGACCTATTACGATCCCCTGATCGGCGGCGGGATCAAGACACTCATCACCAATAAGACGCGGGTCGTGTTTGCCGAGTCTCCCGGCTCGCAGACCTTCGAGGTGCAGGACGTGCCGGCTATCGCCAAGGCCGCGCACGACGCGGGCGCGATGATGATCCTGGACAATACCTGGGCCACGCCGCTCTTCTTCAAGCCGTTCACCCATGGCGTCGATGTGTCGATCCAGGCCGCGACCAAATTCATCGCGGGCCATGCCGACGCCATGCTCGGCGTCATCACGGCGACGGAAGAGGCGTTTCCCGCCATCTACAAGACCCATGACGAGCTTGGGCTGTGCCCCGGCCCCGAGGACGTCTATCTTGGCTTGCGCGGCTTGCGCAGCCTAGGCGTAAGGCTCGAGCGCCATCAGAAGTCGGGGCTCGAGGTTGCGCGCTGGCTTGGCGAAAGGCCCGAGGTCGAGCGCGTGATCTACCCCGCGTTTCAGACCGATCGCGGGCACGCGCTGTGGCGGCGCGACTTCACCGGCGCTTCGGGCCTGTTCTCGATCGTGCTGAAACCGGTCTCCCGCGCAAAGCTCGCCGCCATGGTCGATGGGCTCGGCCTGTTCGGGATGGGCTATTCCTGGGGCGGGTTCGAGAGCCTGATCCTTCCCTTCGATCCGCGCACCTATCGCAGCGCGACGAAATGGGAGGAAAAAGGCCCCGCGCTCCGCCTGCATATCGGGCTCGAAGAGGTCGAGGACCTGAAGGAGGATCTCGATGCGGGCTTCAAGCGCCTCGCGGGGTAACCGTCAATCGAGCTTGTAGGCAACGAGCGTGTTGCTCAGCATGATCGGCACCAGCACCGTGTTCTGATCCGCGAGATAGACGAAATCGGCACTGCCCTTGTTGAGCTTGAGAAGACGCTCAGGCTTGCCCTTGGCGCCGACGCGATAGAGCGCGCCCGCAGCCCAATCCGTCACCAAAAAGATGCCGGGGTCGAGCGACTGAAGCCCGTCGAGATTGCCGATTGGGTCGTCGCGAATCTTGCTCACCGACTGGTCCTTGAGATCGATGGCGAGAAGACCTCCGAGCTTGGGCGATCCCTGGTCGGGCAGTTGACCGAATGACGAAACGATCAGCTTGTCGCCTTGCACAAGGAGGCCGTTCGGTCCCTTGAGCGCGTCGTTCGCGAGCCAGGGTTCGAACAGTCCGTCCTTAAGACGCCAAATCGTGTTCGTCGGCGTGTCGGACACGTAGACCGTGCCGTCCTGATCGACGGCGACGTCGTTCAAGAAGATCGCGCCCTTGACTGGGTAACGGTTCAGGATCTCGCCCGATGCCACGTTGATCTCGAGCAGCTCGTCGACGTCGGCGGCATAGAGCGTGCGATCGTGCAGCGCGAGACCCGTCGGCGCGTTCAGGCCCTTGACCCATTGCCGGGTGGCGATGGTTCCGTCGGGCTTGAGCTTGGCGATGAAGCCGTTGCCGTCCTTCTGCATGATGGCGCCGGCGATGTTGCTGACATAGATCGCGCCGGTCGCAGGGTCCTGCACGACCGACTCGGGCTGCGCGAGGCCCTTGGTCTCCCACAGAAGCTGGGGCGCCGCCGCGGCCGGCGTGCCGAAGGTCAAAGTCGAGAGGAGCAAGACGAGACGACGCATGACCATCAGCCCGGCAGCACTGAGCATACCTGCGTCCACGGCGTGCATTGCAACGGTATGTGGTGCGGCACGGTCGCGTCGGTAACCTCGAACTCTAACGACAGTTTGCGGAAGAAATTCGCCGGCAGGGTCTTGTCGGCGGCCTTGAAATAATCCGATAGGTCGAGCGCGAGCACGTAGCTTTCGCTTCGCCGCTGCCGAGCACGGAAGCTGCGGCCGCGAGCGAGGCCGCGCCAAGAACCTCACGGCGATCCATCGGATTGGTCATGTTCGGCTCCGTTCGAGTTTGAGACTCAGCTGCCGCGGTAGCTCAGGATGCCCCACGGGGGCGAGTTGGCGAAGCACGGCGCAACGCCAGCCAAGCCCTCTGAAAAAGCGTGCTGCATCAGTCATTCGTCCCTCCTTGGATGCGGGAAGGCGCGCCTCCACGGGTTGCTGTGTCAAGTCGTGGCGGCCGGGAGGTTCGCGCCTATCCGGCCCGCTGCGCGCATGATGCGCTTCTTCGGCCCCTTTGTCATTTGCCCGGAATGCACACGTTTCGTTACCCGCGACGCGGCCGCAGAGGCCCGCTCACAGCCCTGTTCGTTTGCCAAGCTGTCCCACGAGCGCACGGTCCCCGAGCGGCTTCACCAACTTTAGAGCGGCGGGGGCACGCGCCGAATGCGCTTGACGGACCAAGGCGGCTCTAAGGCGGCGGGCCGTTCACGCGTGAGTAACCTAATGCCAAAGTCGCGTGAGTAACCTAATGCCAAAGTTGTGAATTTCAGTTTGATGGGGCGAGCGATATGAATGAGGCGAGGCAGGTGCCTCACGGAGGATCCTCCTAAATGAAGAAATACCTGATTGCGGCAACTCTTCTTGTCAGTTTCGCCCCGCCTGCACTCGCTGACGAAATTTTTGTGATGCTCGAGATGGACACCAAGAAGTGCGTCACGATGAAGGCGATGCCCAGCGATATGAAGAAATACAAGATGCTTGGCAAATATCCGACGCTAGGCGAGGCCGAGACGGCCATGCACACGATGACTGAGTGCAAGTAAGTTACGACCCTGTGCGCATCGAACGTAGGCCCCGCCGTAGCGCGGGGCCTTTTTCATGCAGCGAATTCAGGCGCGAAGTTTCGCCCATTTGCGCTCGAAGCGCCTCACCTTAGGGGGTAGCTCGCCCACATAGTAGATCGTTGCAAGGCGATCTATTGCAGCGACCTGCTCGGGTGAGCGAATGAAAACAACCTCATTGCCGTCAGGCTTAATCCATCCAGCACGCCCATGCGCATGCCAGCCCTGCTTCCGAGCCGCCCTTTCGGCAATGTGCAAATTTGCCGCGAGAAGATACTCAGCAGAAGCGCTCATTGCTCGCAAAGCCCTCACTAAAGGAAAGCCCCGCATAGCAATGCGGGGCTTTAACTAAGACCGGCGAAACGGTTGGACGGGGCGTTGTGATTTCACCGGGACAGGGGTTGAACGCGGCCGCTGTCATGAGGTTCCCGTTGGAACACCCCAGGAGCCCGCAGGAGCGGCGCGCGGGCGCCATCGGAACCACCCGAGCGGCTCTTCACCCACTTTAGAGATGAGTTGCGACCAGCGCAGAACGGCACGGCAAAAGCCTGATGGCACGGTCGTCTGTTTTGTCTGCTTTGCCGAGCAGCTCGCGGTCATTCCGGCCGGTGCGACTGAGCGCCGCACCCCGGCTCAAACGCACCTGCACGCTGGTCACTCTCGCCGCCTGATGGCTCGCCGCTTCAAGGCGCCCTGGACCGCCGAGCAAATCCCCGGCGGCTATATCGTGAAGGATGCCACCGGCCAACCTCCGCCTACGTGTATGCCCGCGAGACGAAGGCCGAAGCCGACACTGCGAAGGTGCTCACGATGGACGAGGCGCGACGGATCGCGGCTAATATCGCCAAGCTGCCAACGCTGTTATCGGCAAAGTAGCTCTCACCGCGCGGAGCACCAATGGACGCCCTCACTCTTTTTGGCTTATTCGCGGTCACTATGATGCTGGTGTTCTATGCGCTGGAAGATCGTAGCCCATGGTTCATTCTCGCGTTCGCCGGGGCATGCGCCCTTGGGTCTATGTACGGCTTCCTACAAGGCGCTTGGCCGTTTGGGGTTATCGAAGCGATATGGGCGGGCGTAGCCGTTTGGCGCTGGCAAACTCGGCACAGCTTTAGGCCCGTACCGAAGCCGACACAGCCAAAGTTCTGACCGAGGACGAGGCTCGGCGCATCGCCAGCAACATCGCCAAACTGCCGACGCTGCTCACGAAGACCTAGCTTCGATTAACTGTAATATGCTCGCTTCGGTGGGCGCTTCATTTCAACTCTACCAAACAGATAGCGGGTACGGCCTATCCGCCCATTCAAGTCCCCTTAGAGGCTGGCCTTAGGCGTGGGATACTTGATGCGCTCCGCAATGCTGGCGTCGAAGGGGAAGCGCGGGCGCTTGTGGGCGCGCCAGGCCTGTGGCCCTTTCCCCCTGGTATAGGCCCGGCCCTTTCGCCCGCCCGCCGCCTTCCTGGCGCGCCAGCGCCCCCGCTCAAGCGGGAGGCTTGTGCCTGGGCGAGGCCTTGGCCGCTAAATCTAGGCCCCTCGGGGGGCGCTTCTTTTTAGCCTGGATTTAGCCCGTGCTTGCAGGCCCTATGGCGTGATCGCCGTGAATGCCTTGGGAATCAATGGCGATCCCGGCAGGATTCGAACCTGCAACCCTCTGCTTAGAAGGCAGATGCTCTATCCCTTGAGCTACGGGACCGTCTTCAAACCGGCCTAGACTATAACCCCAAACGAAACCGAAACGGCGCGTCAGTGCGTCCAGCGGTCGGGGCGGCCGAACTTGAAATTCTCGGCATAGGATTTCGGTCTCAGCTCCGTTTCCTTCGGCTCCTCGAGACGAAAGGCGATGCCGTGGCGCGCCGCAAACGCGACCGCCTCCTCTTTCGTGGGGAAGCGGAGCTGCACTTGCGAGCGCGTATCGAACGAACTGGTCCAGCCCATCAGCGGCTCGATGATCGGCGACTTGTCCGGCTCGTATTCAAGCACCCATTCGCGCGGCGCCATGCCCTGCTGCATCGCGTTCCTCGCAGGCTTGTAGATCCGTGCCGTCATGAGGCTCCTCGACCAACCGAGAGCCGGGAGATGGTCGGGGCAGCAAGATTCGAACTTGCGACCCCCTGCTCCCAAAGCAGGTGCGCTACCAGACTGCGCTATGCCCCGATCCAACGCTCTCAAACGGGGCTTGAGGCCCGTAACGGCCCAAGACCCGCAAAGAGATACATAGTTCGCGCCCGCGCCCGAGACTAGTGCTTAAGCCCTAAGCGAAGCCCTAACGCGGCCCTCTCCAGACCATCCCTCCCCTTGACGCAGCCTCATGCTGAGGAGCGCTCCGAAGGAGCGCGTCTCGAAGCATGGTCTCCTTCGAGACGCCGTCTTCGGCGGCTCCTCAGGTTGAGGTCTTGCCAATTGAGCGTCCTGCCCCCACCCGGCGCGCAAGTGCGCGCGACCTCCCCACGAGGGGGCGGTTTGGGTTAGGGGCGCTGGCCGAGCCCGGGATAGAGCACCGGGTCGCCGCGTTTTAACCCGATCCGCGCGGCCTCGCCCGCGTTCAACTCAAGCACGGCGATGATGTCCCCCTCGGAGGAGATGGGCGCGGTGGAAAAGGGCTCGGTGTTCGTCTCGATCCGGTGCACGGTGCCGCCTTCGGCGATGAACACCATGTCGAGCGGGATGAAGGTGTTCTTCATCCACATGGCGGCGCCTTGCGGCCGGTCGTAGAGGAACAGCATCCCGCTTCTGTCGGGCATCGAGCGGCGGAACATCAGCCCCTTCGCGCGCTCGCCGCCGGTGGTCATGACCTCGATGTCGAAGCTGTGTTCGCCCGTCTCGGTCTTGATCACGATCGTGCCCTTGCCGCCGGCAAAGGCGCCCGCTTCCGTGAGGAGCATGCAGGCAAATAAAACGCCCGCAACGATGCGGGCGAACCTGAAGATGCTTCGCTTCGCTAGTGGGACGACGGGCCTTGCGCGCTGTCCGGCTTCAGTTCCGCCGCCATCAGCCCTTTCGGCCCGCGGCCATAGCGCACGAGCAGCGACTGCCCTGGCCTGAGCTCGGTGAAGCCACAGCGGCGCAGCGTCTCCATGTGCACGAAGATGTCGAGGCTCTGGTCGCCGCGGGTAAGAAAGCCGAAGCCGCGCAGGCGGTTGAACCATTTGACGGTCGCCTGTTCCCAATCGCTCTCCGGCACGACGATGACATGGGTGCGCTGCGGCAATTGCGACGGGTGGATTGCCGTCGAATCGTCCATGGCGCGAATGCGGAAGGCCTGCAGGCCCTTGGGCCGGCGCAAAACCTCGCAGACGACCCGCGCCCCCTCGTAAGCCGTCTGAAACCCGTCGCGCCTGAGGCAAGTTACGTGCAGGAGAACGTCGGGAAGGTCTTCGTCCGGAACGATGAATCCATAACCCTTTGACGCATCGAACCACTTGATAGATCCTGACACTTCGAAGACATCAACTGTGACTTCCTCGTCGCGTTGGGTATGCCCCTCTACCAGTGGCGGTTCTTTCGCCCCCATGCCGCATTCCCCCGCTTAACTTTCGACGCAGCCCGACCCAACGCCCCACACACGAATTGGCTGGAACACAATTGTTGCGAAGATAGCATTGCCGCCCTTCGAGGCCAGTGGAAATTTCCGCGCGTTTCCTCCTTCTCCACAATGGCACCCGGCTTTGCGCCATCGACCGGCAAGACGTGAGCGCAACCATCTGATCGCAAAGCGAATCTCGCGCGATTCATGCGTCCGGGGCGTTGTTTCGGCAATTGCGCCGTCCGGTTGCCGCTCCGATCGTGCAAATGGCTCTGCTGTCGAGAGAAATTTCACTTCGAGCACCGCGAAATTCGTATCCGGCGCATGCTTTGGACCGGACGCAACAAAACTGCGCAATCTGCATCGGAAAATTGTGGAGCGTGTTGCGCTTGCAACAGATGCGGAGGCCGCGCTAAGGGGTGCGCCTAAAGCGTCCCAACAACGGGAAAGAGATCGAGCATGAAGTACCTGCATACGATGGTGCGAATCTCCGAGGTCGACCAGTCGCTCGACTTCTATTGCAACAAGCTCGGCTTGAAGGAAGTGCGCCGGACGGAGCACAAGCAAGGCCGCTTCACCCTGTTCTATCTCGCCGCGCCCGATGACAAAGAGGCAGAGATCGAGCTGACCTATAATTGGGACCCCGAGACTTACGGCGAAGGGCGCAATTTCGGCCATCTCGCCTTCGCGGTCGACGATATCTACGAGACCTGCGAGCGCCTGATGAAGAAGGGGGTCGTCATCAACCGGCCGCCGCGCGACGGCCACATGGCGTTCATCCGGTCGCCCGACAACATCTCGATCGAGCTCTTGCAGAAGGGCAAGCCCAAGCCCAAGCAGGAGCCCTGGGCCTCGATGCCGAACACCGGCAAGTGGTAGCGGGAATGGCGCCCCTGGAGGGCGACACGACCTTAGCTACCAAGGGAACCCTCGGGGTTCGGCGTAAGCACCGCAAGACCCCTTCAGCCGGTTATCGTTGCCGATGATCTGGCAGAGATAAACCTTCGTGTTCGGATTATTGCGAACCTCGGCGTCCGTGACGTTAAAGCCATAGGAGCGAGCGACGCGCGCGATTTGCAGTTCCTCGCAATACGGCGTGGAGATCAAGCCGTGTTTGGTCACCTGAAAGTTCTCGCGGCATTCGATGCGCGCCGCCGCGGGCGGTATCGCCGCCAACACGAATAGGGATGTCGAGAAGGCGAGGGTCGAGAATGTGTTCGGGTGCATGGCCGAGGATCCCAGAGCTCAGTCTAGCAGGTGCTCACTGGACCTAGACTATCGCCTTTGTGGCGGCATCGGCAACTTTGCGCTATTGCTCGTAACGCCCAGCCATGCGGCCGCCCACGTTGGCATATTCGCGATGCCCGAGATCGCATCGGCATGCCGTTCCGAGCGAAGAGAAAACGCACATGAAGTATCCCTAGCGACGATGTCGTGTTTGGTTCTGATCGGAGCGGGTCCGCGTGGTCTGCCCCGCTGTGGGTCGAGGACTATTGTCTGGCGCAGGCAGCTCGGGTCCAATTCAACGGACGAGGCGACAGGGAACACTTCATGGCGAACTGCATAGCCGACAATACGCCCACACCCCCGCCTAAGCGTCGCACATACAAGTCCGCGTTCGCTACTTAGTAGGGCGTTGTCCAGCGCCCCCGATGTCGGGGCTGGTGCCCCCTAGGAGGATCGAACTCCTGTTTTCAGGTTGAAAACCTGACGTCCTGACCATTAGACGAAGGGGGCGCAGGGCCTCGATATAGAGGGCCTTGCCGCCGCGAGCAAGAACAGGGCTAGCGCCGGCTATCGTTGAGGCTCGGCGGCATCCTCGATCAAGAGTTCGACTCTCTCCTGCCCCTGCCACGCGCTTCGGCGCAAGTGCCCCGCGACATGCACGGCCTGCCCCTCGCCGCCGAGGAGGAGCTTTGCGAGAGGCGTGTCGGCGATGCGAAAGGCGCAAGCCTCGAGCCGCGCGCCGTCGAGCGCCTTGAGCGTGCAGCGGAGATGCGCGTCCTTGATCGTGCGGACGCGGGAGAGCCGATGCGCCGGAAAGACGAATCGCGGTTCCGCATGCCCTGGCCCGTAGGGGCCAGCGCGGTCGAGCTGATCCATCAGCTCCGTGTTGGCGCCGCCGGCCGAGAGCGCGCCGTCGATGGCGAGCGCGCGCATGCGGTCCGCTTGCGCCACGGGCCCCGCAAGCCGCTCCCGTAGGAAGGCAACGAGACGCCCCACTTTTCGGAGCTCGAGCTTGAATCCCGCCGCCATGGCGTGGCCGCCGCCTTTGACGAGGAGCCCTTCATGCACCGCGCCCCTGACCGCGGCGCCGAGATCGACGGAAGCGATCGAGCGGGCCGAGCCCGTGGCGAAGCCGCCGGGCTCGAGCGAAGAGACGAATGTTGGAAGCCGGAAGCGCTCGGCGACGCGGCCTGCCACAAGACCGAGCAGACCCGTGTGCCAACCCTCCGCGGCGAGAAAGAGCAAGGGCAAGCCGGGATCTGCGGCAAGCGAGGCTTCCGCGGATGCGAAGACCTCTTCGAGCATGCGCTTCTCGATCGCTTTCCGCTCGGCGTTGAAGACTTCGAGCTTGGCTGCGAGGCCGCGCGCCTCGATGTCGTCGTCGGTCGCAAGGAGCCTCGCGCCAAGACCCGACGCGCCCACCCTGCCCCCGGCATTGATGCGGGGCCCGAGCACGAAGCCGAGCGAATAGCAATTCGGCGCGGCGTCGATGCGCGCGGCGTCGGCGAGCGCGCGCAAGCCCTGATTGTGCCGGAGGCGCAAGACCTTGAGCCCTTGCGCGACGAAGGCGCGGTTCACGTCCCCGAATGGCACGACGTCGCAGACCGTCGCAAGCGCGACGAGATCGAGAAGGCCGAGGAGATCGGGCTCGGGGCTCGGCCGTAGAAGCCTTGGCGGCGAAGCGCGCGCACCGTCGCAACCAGGAACAGGAAAACGACGCCAGCGGCGGCAAGATGCCCCTGCCCCGAAAGGTCGTCCAGTCGGTTCGGGTGAGCACGGCGTAGGCCGGGGGCAGCGCTTCGTCGGCCTGGTGATGATCGATGACGATCACCTCGGCGCCCGCTTTATTGGCGGCGGAAATCGCGGCGTCGGCGGTCGTGCCGCAATCGACGCAAGGATGAGGCGCGCGCCATCTTTCGCGAGGCCGGCGAGAGACTCGGGCGACGGCCCGTAGCCTTCGGTGAGCCGGTCGGGAACGTAGGTCGCGGGGACTTGCCCATGAGCGCGTAGGAAGCGCTCGATCAGCGCGACGGAGGCCGCGCCATCGACGTCGTAGTCGCCGAACACGGCGATCGGCTCGTTTTGCGCGATGCCTGCGGCGAAGCGCGCGGCCGCCTTCTCCATGTCCTGAAAGCGCGCGGGATCGGGAAGGAGCGAGCGGAGCGACGGATCGAGGTAACGCGCGGCCGTGTGCGCGTCGGCGCCTCGGGCGGCGAGCACGCGGCCGAGCAGCTCGGGCAGGCCGTGTCCTTGCGAAATGGCTGCGGCAATGAGCGCGCGCGAAGGGTCGAGGCCCCTCGACCCAGCGATAGCCGCGCGCCGAGCATTCCACGCCGAGGAACGGGCTCGGGCTCTGAATTCCTGGAAGTTTTAGGGCCGCCGTCACGCTACGCCATCCCACGCGCTTTCCTGTCAGCGCGGGAGTGTAAGGTGATTTGCGGGGGTCTGCTGCCCTCCCCTCAAGCCCTCAATCGAACTTGCTGATATTGGGGTGCTCGGCCTTGATCCAGCGCACCGTGCGGGTCGAGGCGCGCATGACGAGCGTATGGGTGTGGATTGCGTCCTTGGTGAAGCGGATGCCTTCCAGCAGCGAGCCGTCGGTGATGCCGGTCGCGGCAAAGGCGAGATCGCCCGTCACCATGTCGCGCATGTGGTACTTGCGGCCGAGATCGAGAATTCCGGCGGCGCGCGCGCGGGCGCGATGCTGCTCGCTCGATGCCACGAGCCGCCCATGCATCTGTCCGCCGATGCAGGCAAGCGCCGCCGCCGCAAGCACGCCTTCGGGCGCGCCGCCGACGCCCATATAGATGTCGATGCCGGTTTCCATCGGCTTGGCGACGTGGATCACGCCGGCGATGTCGCCGTCGCCGATGAGGCGAAGCGATGCGCCGGTGTCGCGCACCTCTTCGATGAGCTTCGCGTGGCGCGGGCGATCGAGGATGCAGACCGTGATCTCCCCGATCGGCGCGTTCTTGGCGCCGGCGAGTGCCTTGAGGTTGTCGGCGGGCGCAGCGTCGAGATCGACGAGGCCTTCGGGATAGCCGGGTCCTATGGCGATCTTGTCCATGTAGATGGCTGGCACCTTGAGCAGTTTTCCGCGCTCGGCCACGGCGAGCACCGAGAGCGCATTGGGAAGCGCCTTGGCGCAAAGCGTCGAACCCTCCACCGGATCGACGGCGAGATCCACCTTGAATGCGGCGCCCCCGCCCGCGCCGACCGTCTCGCTGATATAGAGGAGCGGGGTCTCGTTCTCCTTGCCCTCGCCGACCACGACGACGCCTTCGATCGCGAGGTGCTCGAGCTCCCGGTACATGGCTTCGGCGGCGGCCTCATCAGCGGCGGCCTCGTTGCCGCGGCCCCGCCACAGCGCCGCGGCGACGGCCGTGGCCTCGGTCACACGCACGATATCGAGCGCCAAAGCGCGGTCGA
>CAWFRD010000002.1:0-101603 GCA_963818165.1 uncultured Alphaproteobacteria bacterium | reverse complement strand
GTTCGGCTTGCATCGCGGCATTGCGCTGTTGATCTGCCATCTCGCGTTCACGCGCTTCGGCCTGGCTTTGACGCAGTGTGCCGACCACCAGCGCCAAACCGGACAGTCCCAGTATGCCGAAGAAGGCCATCAGCGCGAATGTATCTCGCAGACCGGCACGGGTCTGCGCGATGATGCTATCCAAGGGCCGAATGATTTCTAGAACCCCTCTCACGTCTCCCAATTTCCAGTCAGTCTTGGGGCTGTCGGGATGAGTGTTGTGACAGGAGACGCAACCAACGTCCATTCGGTCGGCTACTGCATACCGCAGTGATTGGCGACCCTGAAAATCTTCGAAACGGTAAAAGGGCTGGTCGGGAAATTGCCGTAACTGACGGATCGCTTCCCTCTCAAAATCGTCCCTTGGTCCACCCTCCTTTCGCCAAGGAAAGGGAAAGTCGCTATACAAGCGCGCCTGCATGCCGGTGCTTTCCTTGCTAATCAGCTCGCTCAGCTCCATGCTGAAGGTTGCAGGCAGAGGAATGGCCCCTTCCTTTTTTGCGTAATCATGTGTGACCTCTATCCCGTGGGGCGCTACTCGATCCGCGACCTCCGACGTGTAAAGCCTGCGAAGCGCTCTAAGCGAGTTGGATTGCTGAGCGGCACCTTGCAAGGCTGATGATTGGACAAGCTGCCACGACAGACGCGAAAGTTGCCACAAGGCAATTGCCGCGGCGGCGCAGAATAGTATCGCCAGCAAGGGGATAGTGTGATTATGCAGCAGATAAGCCGCAGCATTCAAAACCGCTTGGCGGATGCCCGATCCCCCGGGTTTTCTGGGCTAATAGTCGGATTGGCGGATGCGTTCATGTGCCCGTCCAGGCCCGATTTTTCCAGATCTTAACGGAGATCTTTAGGACTCGAAACCCGGGCCGGCGCTCGGAACGGGACGATCCTTGCTTTGGTGCGCGATCTCCTCGATTACGCCAAGCATCGAGATCGCGTGTTGAGCGTCAATCTTGGGGCCGTCCTGTCAATCGTCGCCCTATCTGCTGTCGGTGGCGCTTCCCGAGCTTCATCGGCGCTTCCCAGATCTCTACTCTGGACCTCCGCTAGACCATCATCGAAACCTTGATCCGCTAGATGCTTACCGGTGATTTCGATCTCATTCTCGTTCCGCTTCCGATCGAGGAGCCTCGAAATCGCTACCCTGCATTTCTTGCATGCACAAATTCCTGCTCGCGGCGCGCGCCAGCAAAGGCAAACGCGCCAAGGCCACCGATATGCTGGCGCATGAGCGGCTGCTATTGCTCGAGGAGGGCCATTGCTGCGCGACCAGGCGCTATCATTTTGCCGTCTAGTGAGCCCGGAAGCGCGCGAGAGCTTCGGGGCGACGAGCCTCGTTACCATCGTGCAGATGGTCGCTCACGGCTATGGCATTACGCTATTGCCTGAGATGTCGGTGGCGAGCGAGGTGCCATCAGCGCAGCGATATCCGTCTGCTGCACTTTCCTGCGTCCTGAGCCAAAACGCGAAATCGAGCTCGCCTGGCGCAAGACCTCGCCGCGCCACGTCAGATTTTCACGCCTTTGCGGCGCTGCTTAAGGACGTGGCTCGGCGTCGCCACTAATCCTGATCGAGGCTAACGGATGTGCTTGGGGCAGCTGCCAGGTGCAACAACTCCGTGGACCGCGGCCACGATGGCTGTAAAAGACATCAGCACCTTCGAGACCGTTAAGCATCTTCAGGAGCTGGCGCCGTTCGTGGTACTCTCGAACAGAGTTCAATTAAAGAGGTCTATGTCTATGTCGCTCTCTATGTATCAGGCTTCCATCCCCGCGTTTGTCCAAATGCTAAATAACCTCTCCGCGATCTTGGACAAAGCTGAGGCCCATGCTGGTAACCGCAAGATTGATCCAGAAGTCTTACTCAATTACCGGCTTGCCCCTGACATGCTTCCGTTCATTCGTCAGGTCCAGATTGCAGCCGATCTCGCTAAGGGAGCCGCTGCGCGGCTCGCCGGTGTCGAAGTGCCGAAACATGACGACACTGAGAAGACCTTTGCCGATCTCAAGGCGCGGCTCGCTAAGACGGTAGCGTTCGTGCAGTCCTTTCAAACCCAATGACATTGATGGCTCTGAGGATCGTGAAATCAACCTGACGCTCGGTGAACACACAATGAGTTTCAAGGGCCAGCCCTATCTAGTGCATTTCGTGATGCCCAACTTCTATTTCCATTGCACCACCGCTTACGACATTCTGCGGCATTGCGGTGTTGAATTGGGAAAGCGGGATTTCATTGGAACTATTTGATCGGGAGTGTGGAAGCGTGCCGACCTACCAGTATCGTTGTAACGAATGCGGCAAGTCGTTCGAGCGCACCGAAACCATGACCGAGCACGAGGCAGCGAAGGTAAGGTGCCCGAAATGCAACAGCAAAAAGGTGACCCAAGTACCGGGTCGCGTTCACGTCGTGACATTTAAGAAGAGCTAGGGTTCGTCGATCCCTTTCTGGGAGAGCCTGTTCGGGTCTGCGTAGAGGCCCCTATGGCGTGGGGCCACCCCCGGCGCAGCGATTTGGTCTGGCGCCTACTCTTAGCCGGTTGGGCTCCAGATTTGTGTGCCTCCGGCGGCCAAAAGCGGCCCCGAGCACAGGCTCCCCCTGAGGCCAGGGGAAGACGCAAGAAAAGCCACACTTATTCCCCCTGTTCGGCAGTCTTCTGCCGCAAAGCAAGCGTAATAATCCCATTCGAGCGGCCTGTCTCTATGGGCTTTCTTTGTTTACGGGGAAGCAACCGATGGATATGAAAAGTATCGCCGCCATTGGCATGGCAGGCATTTTTGCGACTATTGCGGTTCCCGTAAGTGCCGCTGATTTAATGCGTCGCTACCCTGCCCCTCTCGCCCAACCGCTTCCACCCACCCCTGGAGGAACGACATGGTCGGGCTTCTACATCGGCGGCAATCTGGGAGCGGCATTCGATCCAAACGATCTCAGCATCAACGATTTGAGCGAGGAGCAAGACCTTTCACTGCGGTTCTCGAACGACACCGAACTCATTGGTGGCGTGCAGGCGGGTTACAATTGGCAAATGGGCGGCTGGCTCGTCGGTGTTGAAGGTGACTTCGATTTTGCGGAGAACATCAATTACCTGGCTAGCGTTCGTGGCCGCGTTGGCTGGGCGTTAGGCAGTTGGCTGCTCTACGGCACCGGCGGCGTCGCTTTCATTGATACCGACAATGATTTCGTGGTGGTCTCTGCCGATGACGGTCCGTTCAACTTCAGCAATGGCAATACCGATACGGGCTACGTCGTTGGCGGTGGCGTAGACTACAAGATCGCTCCCCAACTGAGTCTCGGTGTGGAAGGTCTCTTCTATGGCTTCGGTTCCGATAGCTCTCATCTCGTTGCCGGGGACGAGCCCTTCGTTCTGAACGAGGATGAGGACTTCGCAGTGGTGCGCGCACGCTTGAATTATCATTTCGGGGGCGGGAGCTACTAGACGGGTACGCGACGTCCACCTTAGCACGGCAAGCGGACATCCGAATTAGCCGCCAAATCCCAGCTCTTTATAGTGCCCGACCCCGCAAATCTGGTCACCGACCTTCGTGTAGAAGGTCGCCTTCTCGAAGGGCTTGTCCGCGCCGGGTCGCGGCCACCAGTAGGTGGTCTCTTTTATCGTTCCCTCGGTGGCATTCTGCATAATCGTTTCACCGAACGGAGCACCGTGCTTGCCCTTAATGTCTCTCAGCTGTTTGCCCCTATTCATGTAAGGCTGTGCCGTTACGATGCCGTCCGAGGCGTTGGCGCACCACACATAAAGATCACGGTCCTTGAAACCGCCTTCGCCCTTGTTGAACATATCAAGCGCCTTCGTCTTGTCCTCTTTTACTGCGGCCACTGCTTTCTCAAGCATAGCTTTGGCTTCCTCTGCAGTGCCGAAGTCAGCTGCCCAGACTGAGGCGGCAGTGCAAAGAACCAGGATCAAGGCATGACCGATGACGGATGCGAGATTGCGCAACATGCCTAACCTCCATAGGGTTTTCTAGCTGCTCTGCAGCTATGATAGCGCTGGGTATTTGGTAGCCCCAGAATTGCTGAAACAAGTTATCGCAAGCGAAGCCAAGGGAGACACCAAGCACTGACAAGTTCCATGTCCACTTTACCCCAAAAGCGGACGTTGGGCGGCACCAAGTCAGCATCTGGCTGTCGGTTTTATGAGTACACGCCCTAGTCTCAGCGTCACTGCTTTCACCGAGATCAGGCCTCGCTGCGCTCGTTTGCTTTGCAGTCGTCGAGGAAGGCGACTAGTTCCGCCGTGCTCCAGTCTCTAACAGTCCGCTTCTCATCCACGTTCGGGAACATCATCACCCCAGGCTTGCCCCAGCCTCTATCCAATATCGCGCAAGCGGCCGATACCCGAGCAGCGGGCGAGGCAGTATCATCCTCCATGATGGCAACGAGGGTCTCAATGGCCGCACTCGTATGCGCGCGCTCAAGCTCGACAAAGGACTGGACAACCTTGGGCCTCCCACTGGGATTCCCCGACTGGCCCAAATGGTCTGCCGACTACTGTGTTGGTCATTGTGCTGTTCAGAAGCTGACATCCAGCTCGGCCGACAGAATGTCCGCTAAGTGCCAAAAGCGGACATTGTTAGCGTCGGCATCGAAGTCCGCTAAGTGCCATAAGCGGACATAAGCGCACGGCGAGTTATTCCTTGTAGTAGCCGACACTGCAAATCTGATCGCCGACTTTCGTGTAGAAGGTAGTCTTCTCAAGCGACTCCTCGAAGCCAGGTTGTGGCCACCAGTAGGTAACCTCTTTTATCGTCCCTTCAGTGGCGTTCTGCATCATCTCTTGACCAAGCGGATAGCCCTTGTCGCCTATGATGGTTTGCAGATGTGCACCCTTCAGGTAGGGATGCGCCGTCACAACGCCGTCTGAGGCGTTGGCGCAGCTTACATAGAGGTCACGATCCCTGAACCCGCCGTCTGCCTGGTTGAACATGTCCAGCGCCTTTGCTTTGTCCTCTTTCACCGCAACTACCGCTTTCTCAAGCATCGCCTTTGCTTCCTCTGCAGTGCCGAAGTCAGCTGCCCAGACTGAGGCGGTAATGGAAAGCACCTGGATCACGGCATAACCGACGACGAATGCGAGATTGCGTAACATGACTAAGCTCCAATGGGCTGAACTGACGCCCGCTTTCAGTCGCTCGGGCATCACTTCTCGTATCCAACGAAGTAGGCGCCGATGGTTTCACCCGAGGCGTCTTTGATAGGCTCATAGTGAGTAATATATCGCGTGCCACGAACGTCGACTTCGCCAAAGTAGGGGTGGCCTGCTTCTATCGATTCGAGCGCCGGTGACCCCAGAACAGTTCCAACCGCTCGCCTGCCGTCAGGGAGCAGCACGCTCGTCGCAACGCGGATATATTCTTCGCCGACGGCCGCACGAGATTGTTGAACGCCCGCCTTCACGAACAGTGTGGCCACCATTCCTGGCCCGCCTTCCTTTGCGACCTCATCGACAATAGTGAGATTGTTATTCATCTTAGTCGAGCCGAAATACAAAGCTGGGGCAATTTTACCACCAACCTCCTCCTGCCCCTGAATCTTTGGCGCTCCCAGTTTAGCGGTCTTATCTTTGAAGGCCGCCATCGACGTTGCGTTTCTTACATCCTGAGCATTGGCAGCGCTTGCCATCAGCATGAGACTTCCGGGGAAGCCAATTGCAATCACAACTACCACAAGCGCCTTTCTTGCAATAAGCCTTCCTGCGCGGACCGCAATTAATTCACCCGTGCCTAACATGAACAACCTCCATAGGGTGTCGATGGGCCAATGTTTCGCTCGCAACTCCTTCCTCGATGAGCGGCATAAGCTGGCATAATACTGTCAACGTCAGCCCCTCGGCTGCCAGTCTTTCACGCGCGAACCACATAGCGGTTGTCTGCCTTAGGTTATTAGGCAACATTGACTTGATAGGGCTGAGTCCGCTAGTGCCAGGAACAACATGCAGGGGACGCCCCGAGGGTTCTTGCTCATTCGGCAGCGGCAGCCGGGTTATAATAACGCTGTGCACCTCTTCAGCTGGAACAATCAATAATGGGCGACTGGTTGCTCAATCTTCCTGTGCCATGGATGGCCCTGTTTATTTTCCTGATCACTTATCTCATCGCAGGTAGCATCGGTTTTGTCGTGACCACACTCGCAGTAAACGAACGAGCGAAGGGCTTCAAGGCGGTTTCGCCTGGAGTACTGCCCCCATTGGGCATCCTTTTCGCCCTGCTGGTTGGCTTCATCGCCGTCGAGGTCTGGGGCAATTTCGAAAAAGCAAAGGCTGCAGTTACGACCGAGGCCAGCGCGCTTCGTGCTGTCATTCTACTCGCCGGAGCTTTTCCCGACGAACAGAGGACGCGCATTTATGCGCTGGTCAACCGTCACATAGATGAATCCGTGAACAAAGAATGGCCGGAGATGGCGCAACGGCGAGCGACCCTCGCAACTTTGCCAGCGGCTCTGATTGAGGCACTGCACGAAACGCTGGCCCTAAAGCCTGCCGATGACAGCCAGCGAGCCGCACAGCCTGAGATGGTGAAAGAGCTTCATATCGCGCTAGATGCCAGGCGCCAGCGCATTGTTATCAGTGAATCTTCCTTAGGCACGGTTAAATGGGTGGGCATTCTGCTTCAGGCACTCTGCACCTTGGTCGCCTTCGCCATCGTTCACAGCGACAACCGCCTCGCCCGCACCATAGCATTGACTCTCTGTGCAACAGGCATTGCACTGTCCGTGCTAATGATAGCCGCATATAGTCGTCCTTTTGCCTCTATCGGACCGGGATTGCTCAAGCAAGTTACCGCAAGCGAGGTCCCTTTCGGGGGGTGATCGGCGAACGGCATTGGATGGGCCTGGAAATCGGGTCCGGACAGAACAATGGGACTTTCATCCACGTTTTGGAGTGGCGACGCTGACGACACCTTGTTCCGCATCATCGCGCTCGGCACGGGCGCGCTCAGTCCGGGAGACACGTTTCAGAAGCAGGGCTTCGTGCGCAAGGGTTCCGAGAACGTCGTCGGACCGATGCCGCCGTTCGGCGAAATTCTCAACACCGACGAGGATGTCTGGAAGATCATCTCCTGGATCAGGCTCATCTATTGCGAGCGTCATCCAACCGCGTGTTGAACGATCCATCCTACCTCAACACTGATATGCCAGGGAGGCGGTCACTCGCGAGCTCAATCGCCTTTCGCGGGTTGGCATTATCGAGCGTCAGCGTGGCACTCTCGTGGTTAACGACGTTAATCCGCCTAACCCAAATGGTTCATAACGCGACCGGCGAGTAGGCCGTGCAGCTAGGTCAGTCGGGGAGGAGCAGGGCACGCGCGATGCGTGAAGGGTGCTCGAGACATTGAACCTCGCCGCCTGAGGGGCAACGAGAAGCGCAAGCAGGTGTTTCTTTTGGCCTGCTAAGCCCTCAGCGCAGTTGCGGGATCGTTGGGTAGCCAAGGGGATTTGGATATTTGCCACGCGAAAACGCGGAAGTGCTATACACTACTTTGAACTTGTCGATATCGGCTGAAAGGCGCGCCATGACCAGCGAACAAATCTGAGTCACAGTCTTAGGCGGTGATGGACATCCCAAGCTCAAATTCTTCCAGGTCTCATCGTTGGCATGTTGGTGGAGGGTCCAAATGAAAACAACATTGCGTTTGTCGGTTTTGGCACTCTTTGTGCTCGCCGCGGTACCGGGTGCGCTGCGCGACAGCGGTCCGGCAGTCGCAGGAGAGAGTGGCGAGCTTGTCGTCCTTGATTGGCCCGGTTATGACGCGGACGTATTCTGGACAGACTTCAAGAGCAAAAATCCCGATGTCACGGTGAACTTCGAGATCGGGTCGTCCGATGCCGATATCTACGGCAAGATCAAAGCCGGCAGCCAGGCCGACATTATTCATCCGTATACGGGTTGGCTGCAGCTCTACGTCGATGAGGGGCTGGTCGAAGAGATCGACGTAACCAAGATCGCGAACTGGGACAAGGTCCCCGAGAACCTTAAGAAGATTGGCAATTTCAACGGCAAACAATATTTCATCCCCTGGGATTGGGGATTCTCGTCCATTCTGTATCGAAGCGACAAGGTAAAAGGGACGATCAATTCTTGGTCGGCGTTGCTCGACCCACAATACAATCGACATGTCTCCATGTGGGACGACGGGCCGGCGGCTGTGGCAGTCTCCGCTTACCTTCATAAGTACGACGAGCACAACATCACCCCCGAACAGCTCGCTGACATAAAATCCGAGTGGATCAAGCAGCGAGATTTGAACCTCGTCTACTGGGCTGGTGAGCCTGAATTGGTCGATGCGATGGCCGTCGGCGATGTGTGGCTGGCCTACGCCTGGCAAGGGGCTTACGCCACGCTAGTGAAAAAAGGCGTGCCAGTCGTGTATGCCAACCCGAAAGAGGGCCGCAACTCCTGGGTCGGCGTTTATGGTATCCGCAAGGGGACAAAAAACAAGGAGCTTGCGTTGAAGTTTATTAACGAGAAGCTTTCCGAGGCAACGGCCAACAATGTGGTCACTGAGTTCAACTACGGGGTCGCCAACGGCAAGGTCATGAACAGCATTTCCGATCCCACGCTCAAGCAAGCCTTTTCGCTCGACGATCCGAGCGTATTGGAACGGACCAATTATACACCGGAGCTTACTGCCGAACAGCGCGACGCGTGGACTTCCATGTGGACGGACGTTAAGGCAGCGCCTTAGATCGGCAAGCCAGCGCTGTCGATATGCAGCTGGGCGGAACGAGCGCGAAGCGGACCAAGCGGGTAGCACGGAGTGGTGCAGCGACGGGCAACATTCTGGGCTCTGTCCTTGCCGCCTTTTCTGTGGCTCGGCCTGTTCTTCATAGTTCCACTTATACTCATGTTCGCGCTCAGCTTCCGCGCCAACATGCAGGGCGAACTCTTTAGCTTCTCGCCGACGCTAAAGCAGTACCAGACGATCTTCGCGAGCGGCAATTACTGGCGACTTCTGGGCACCTCTATCGCTATGGCCTTCGGGGTGGCTTCGATGGCGACTGCCTTGGCGTATCCGGTCGCCTACTTTCTGGTATTCCGCGCCGGGCGCGCTGCAGGACTTTGCCTGATGTTGTTGCTCATTCCGTTCTGGACCAGTTTCCTGCTCCGGGTGATGAGTTGGAAGTTTCTGCTAGGCTCCGAAGGAGCTATCAACAGTCTTCTCATATATTCGGGGGTCATTGCCGAGCCCATAGGTGGTCTCCTCTACAGCCGCAGTGCCGTCGTCATTGCGCTTGTCTATGTATGGGTCCCCTTCGCGGCCTTGCCCATTAGCGCCGCTTTGCAACGCATACAGCCCGAACTGGTTGAGGTGGCGGCCGATCTCGGCGCCACCTCCTGGCGGCGCTTTTGGACGATCATTTTCCCGCTGAGCTTTCCCGGTGTTCTGGCCGCCTTCTTCATGGTGTTCATCCCGACCGTGGGTGAGTACGTAACGCCGCTGCTGGTGGGCGGGAGCCGCGGTATCATGTTTGGGAATATCATCCAGGACTTCTTCACCAAGGCTGCCGATTGGCCGCGGGGGGCGGCCCTTTCGGTGGTGATGTTGGCCGTAACGCTTCTATTGGTCGCCTTCGCACAACGCTTCGTGAACGTGAAGGCCGCCAAGATGACGGCAACGCAGTCTACCATCAGCGAGCAAGGGCGTTTCTCTCTTCTGACCGGATACTTTGTTGGGCTAATCGCGCTGCTTTATCTGCCGCTCGCGGTCTTGTTTCTGTTTTCGCTGAATGCGGGGACCAGTTTGTCCTTTCCGCTCCAGGGGCTGACCCTTCGCTGGTACGAAGAAGTATTCTCCTCCCCCGCATTGCTCCGCAGCGCGCGTAACAGTCTCTTTGTGGCGGCTGGAAGCAGCTGCGCCGCAACGGCCTTGGGCACCGCGGTTGCGGTGCTATTGATGCGCTTTAGCTTTCGTGGCGACAAATTGCTTTTCGCACTGGCAATGCTTCCGCTGGTCGTACCCGTCATCATTCTGGCCGTATCACTTTTGGTGCTGTTCCTTGCCGTCGGCATCGATCGTTCACTTTGGACGGTCGCGATTGCTCACACTGTGTGTGCTTTGCCTTACGTGATCTTGATTGTGGCTGCTGGGCTGGCGGGCTTCGATTCCGATCTCGAAGAAGCCGCCATGGATCTCGGTGCGCCATATGGAAGGGTCATCCTCAATATTGTGTTGCCGCTCATTGCCCCTTCAATCCTGGCCGCTTGGCTCGTGGCATTCACGGTGTCGCTCGATGAATTCGCTCTGGCCCTGTTCCTCACCGGAACTGAACAGACGTTTCCCGTTTATCTCTTCGGCCAACTGCGTTACGCCAGTCGCCTGCCGGTGATGATCGCATTCGCCGTGCTGATGATGATGGGTACGCTGCTCCTCGTGTTGATTGCCGAGTGGATCCGGCGTCACGGGCAAGCGGGCAAAGCCCGGTAGACCTGCGTCGGGCGCCTTCCGCATCACACCGATCCGCGCCGATGCGGGCGACAGCCGGGTCAAAAAGAATTTGGCTCGAATGTGTCGTCGCACTCATGATAGTTGCAGGTGATTTCCTCCCCTTGCGCGATATCAGTGAGCGCATAGCCCTTGTCAAAGACGCGGAAGTCGGTGTTCGGCGTAAGCGAGTGGTTCATGAACTTGCCGTAGTCGCCTTCCAGGAACACGACTCCCGGCATTTTGAGATACGTCCAGGTGTAGCGTTTGATGAAGTCCTGCATATGCTGCGGCAGCCCTTCGATCTCGCTTTCTCTAATGGATATGTCGAATAGCGGATTGAGACTCCACACAAGCCGCCCGCGTTCGATGAACTCGCCGGCGAACACGCCGAGCCCTTCGATTGCGCTCGGCGCAAGATAGGTGCTGACCATAAGCATCGTCGTGCCTCTCGAGTAATTGCTGGCTAAAGCCGCTCACGCCCTCGTGGCTTGCGTTTCGACCGCCAACAGCCCGCGCTTCCGCTTGAACCGGCGCCTCACCACGGGCGATGACGCGACTGTGCTATAGTAATAGATGGGGGAAATTATTGTTGCGAAAGATGATGGAGTCCAAGAGGACATTTCCATCGGCGTCCTAGCCAGTCGAGCAGGAGACTGCTCAGTAAGTTGGTCTCCAACGTCCTTCTCCTAGGTTTTACGGTGTTGTTTCGCTGCCACGATTGCTCAATCGGACAATATTTGTGAAAGACTGTTACACAGAGGAGGCTCGAATAGCGTGCTCGTATATCGGCATCATGTGTCACGCCATGATTTCATGGATCTGCACTGCTCCGGCAATCGCTGCCGAACCTGAACCGCTCGCTGAGCTTCGGTACGATTAACCTCCACAGAACGCTTTCTTCATCACAACGTAGTGGTCCTTGCCATGTCACGCACGCCTCTTTTCGCCGCCGTAAAGCGAGCTCTTGCCGTTGCTTCTCGTGAACAGGGTGTGGTCTGGCCGCGATCCTCGCCGCTGACGCGACGTCAAATGCTGCGGCTATCTGCGGCTGCGGCCGGCGCCACGGCGCTCGCGCCAGTCTTGAATTGGAGCGCACACGCCAAGAAGCCTGGACCGATCTCGATCGCCATCGTCGGCGGCGGCGTTGCCGGACTGACGGCAGCTTATCGCTTGCAACAGCACGGGGCAAAGCCGACCCTATTCGAGGCGAGCAACCGCTGGGGTGGACGCATGTTCACCCGATACGATTTCTACAAGGGCATGTTCTGTGAACTGGGCGGCGAGCTAGTGGACAGCAACCATGAAGATTTGCAGAATCTCCTCGGCGAATTCGGCCTCAAAACACAGAAATTAGACGAAGGCGACGAAGGCCAGGACCTCTATTTCTTCGACGGCGCCTTCCGTACTGCTGACGGACTTAATCGACCCGCACACGCGCTCCGGCGCCTTTGTGCCGATCGCGAAGCAGATCGCCTGATGACCACGGTAGGCTTAAAGAAACATGGAAATTGGACGGCCCATGCGCGCGAGCTCGACGGATAAGCCTGAAGGACTATCTGGAGAAATTTCGCGACAAGACCAAGGGACTGGGTAATCGATATACTCGATGTGGCCTATGTCGGTGAGTACGGGCTGGAAACTGAAGATCAGTCCAGCCTCAATTTGGTGTACGTCATCGGCACCGATACTGTGCGAGCCCTTTAAGATTTTCGGCGAGAGCGACGAAGCGTATCGCATCGAGGGTGGATCGAGCCGGCTTATCAAGGCGCTACGTGGCCGCGCTCAAGAACAAGATCGAGATGAAGCTGGGCTACGCGCTGACGGAGCTCGACTACCAGAACGGGCAGATCGTGATGGGCTTCGATGCTCCGGGCGGCGCGCAAGCACGTAACTTCGATGCCGTGATCCTCGCCCTGCCGTTCACCAGCTGCGGCAGGTCAAGGGTCTGGACGGCCTGAAGCTCAGTAGCGGAAAAGCTGAATTGCATTAGCAAGCTTGGCATGGGGCAGAACGCAAAGATCATGGTTGGCACCACGTCGCGGGTGTGGCGGGACCCGACCCCGGCGTCCGGCTTGCCGGTGCCCTCCAATGGCAGCTTCTGTTCCGATCTCGGGTTCCAGGCTTTTTGGGAAACGAGCCGCACAGCCAGCCAGGGCGAGGCCGGCATTCTCACCAACTTCCTGGGCGGCAACGCTGCGACCTGAACGACCAGAAGTCCGCGCGTCGACGCCTTCCGCGCCGGCCTCGCCAAGATGTCGCCGAAGATGGCCGAAAGTCTCGACCCTGACCGACGGCGGTCACGTCATTGTTCTGGAGCAACTATCGCTACACGCTCGGCAGCTACGCCAGTGCCAAAGTCGGACAATACACCACGATGTTTGACGTGGCGGGGAAACCAGCTCTTGACGGCCGCCTGCAATTTGCCGGCGAGCATACGAGCGGCGCAGATTATCACGGCTATATGAATGGCGGCGTGCGAAGCGGAAACCGCGCCGCCCAGGCACTCGTCAACGTTATGGCGCTCAAGTAGCCGCTGCAGCCGCTTGAGCAACTCACCCTGTTGGATACTTTCGTCAGCTTCTTTCTTTTCTTGCCTTTGTCCAATTAAATCAATCCAGCTATCGGCCTTGAGCAAAAAGAAGGCTTCTCGCCGACTGCGCCGAGAGTTGTGTCGCCTCCGCCCAACTGCGTTTTGCCAATCTCAATCGACGACCGATGATCGCATTCGCCGTCCTGATGAGGATGGGTACGCTGCTTCTCCTCTTCATTGCCGGTGGATCCGGCGCCGCGGCTAACCGGGCACAGTCCGGTAGACCAGCGTCGCGTGTTTTCCGCATCACACCGAATTCTCGCCGATGCGAGCGACAGCCGGCTCAAAAAGAATTGAGTTCGGGTTGTCTTTAAAGCGCGACCACGCACTGACATCCGAGAAGGACCAGCGACAGAACTGAGGGCCGCTAGTCTCTGCCGAAAAACTGGCCAAGCTCTTCTGCCGCACGCAACCCGGAAATAATCGCGGCGTCGAGATAGCCCGCATCCTTCGGTGAAATGTCGGAGGATGCGAAAGCAAGCGGGCCGGTCATTCGCCAGGTCGCAGGCGCCAATGCCTGTTCAGCGCCTAGCACCGGCGCGATCCAAGTGCCGCGCGCAAATGGATCGCGGACCCAATCATGCCAGTCAAATGCGACCAGCTTTGCTTCGGGGAAGAAGCGAGAGACCGCCGCATCGACCGCGCCGGGCCTTTCCGGGTCAAAATTTTGTGCAAGCCCAAAACCGACAATCAATGTCGCGCCGCCCTTGGTCAGGCGCTCTGAAAACATCCATTCAATGCCATCTCCGCCGCCCGTCGCAAGCACACCGACCGGAACGTCCTCCGCATTGGCCCAGATCTTAACCGATGCGCCGATATGACCGGTGGCCAGTGCAGCAGTTTGCGCCGGTAGCAATGGTGGACTAAACACAATCGCGGCGAGCGGATTGATCCCGGTCGCCAGCAAGGCGGCCTCGGCATGCCAGGAGCGTCCGTCCGCTGTCTCAGCCGTGACGCCGTCGGAACCATGCGCGATTCTCATCACCGCTGCCCTCCTCACCAAGCTTGCGCCCGATCCAACGATCATGCGCTCCGCGAGCAGCGTCACGCCGCCGACTAGCGTATCGGCAGGCACGTCGATCATACTGTCGGGCGCGCCGCCGCCACGGGCGCAGCTCGACAGTAATTCCGTCGCGGGAACCCGTGCCGGATTGCCATTGCCGCTGACCGTCCACCAGGCACTGCACAGATCGCGCGTCGCCTGCGGTGCGCCGATGCGCGTCAAATAGGCCGCGAAACTAATGTCCGTTAGTGGCTGGCCTAACTCGTTGTTTTCCTCGCCTTTCTTCAACAACAAGGCATCAGCAGCGATGCGGGAGACGCAACGTTCGTGTTGCGCAAGATCCTCCGGCGATGCCGGTCCATCCTTATGCAGCGCGCCATCGCGGAACCAGCGGCGCTCGGTGATTGCTGCGCGGAGCCGTAAAGCCATTCCATGGCGCGCGCAGGCATCGCGAATATGTGTTTGCCACGGCCTGATCCAGGCCCCACCGAATTCGAGCAGTTCATCGCTACTAGCGAATGGCCTCGAAAAGCCGCGTCCGCCGACCCGGTCGCGCGCCTCGAGCACGGTCAGGGTGAAGCCGCGCGCTGCCAACGCTTCGGCCGCGGCGGCTCCGGCGAGGCCGGCACCGATGATGAGGATGTCCGGGTTAGATGCGACGCTCACGACCGCAATCCGCGATGCCAGGGGGTTGTCCTGAAATCCATAAGTTTTCAGGTGAAGATACTACACTTCCAACCAGCCGTGCAGGACTAGTGGCGGAAGTCGTGTTTCAATGACATCGAGTGGGAAGGGCAAGCCGGACCCCGGTGGATGCGTAGAGAGTACAACAAGAGTGCTGCTGCGGCTCCGCCCACGGACAAAACCGCGAACAGCACGGAAGCACCGCCGTCTGTGGTATACTCTCTGGGCGTCTGATCGACGCCGCCGTTAATGATTGGCGGTGGGCGACCTGACCTTGTTTTGCCGGGTTGTGCACTCTTGCAGGCGGGGAGCGTCAGGTCCAAACTTATAGTTCGACCTTGGTGGAGCGGTGGCTGGCGATGAGTTCGCGACAGGTTGCAAGCTGGCTTCAGTCACATCGGCTAGATGCCTACGTGGACGTGTTCGCCGAGCATGAGGTCACATGGGATGACCTCGGGGAGCTCGGCGATGAAGACCTCAGGAAAATGGGTCTCAAGACGCCGGAGAGAAGGCGTCTCCTGCGAGCCATTGCTGTTGATTACCTGGCGGGGGGCGGTGAGCGCAAACAGCTCACGGTCCTGTACTACGACCTCGTCCAGTCGATCACCTTGTCGAATCTCATCGGCGATCCAGAGGCGTTCCTGGAAATCGTGCGCTCCATCCACGCTAAGATCGAGGCGCTTTTGACACGCCTCGGTGGCACCAAATACCAAATGGAAGGTGATGGTGCGTGGTATCTGTTTGGTTGGCCGGCCATCGAGGGCAATCCAGCGGCGCGGTCTGCTCATGCGGCGTATGCCCTCATGCAGGCCGCAAAAGAGCTCAACCCGCCCCTTCCAGCTGGCTGGGTTCCACAATTCCGCGTGACCATCGCCTCCGACCTCATGGTGATCATGCCGACCAAGCGTGAAGGCGAGGTAGAGGTAGCGGGGAAGGCTATCAATCTCGCAGCGCGCCTGAAGCTCATATGTCCGCCCGGCTCAATCGTCATAGACAGAGCAACCAGGGACCGATTAGGGCGCGCGTTCCACGTTACTGCGCTCGGGCCCCAATCGTTCGCGGGGATCGAAGGCAAGCTCGAAGCATTCATTCTCGGGGTGCCGCGAGCGGGGCTGACCACATTCGCGGCTAGAAATGCAGCCCGCTCGCGGCCACTCGTCGGACGAGATGCAGAAATGGCGGGGCTGCGCAAGCAGTGGTCGCTCGCGTGTGAGGGGCACGGCCAGGTCGGCTTTATCGTCGGCACTGCCGGCATCGGGAAATCGCGGTTGGCACTAGCTCTCAGTCATCTGGCAGCGGAGCAGCGTGGCACTATCCTAAGCTACCAATGTTCGGAGCTCTACCGAAGGAGCGCTCTCTATCCGCTCTTGGCCCGGCTTCGGCGCGACGCGCGAATACGTCATTCATGATCAGCCGGAGACGCAGATTGCAAAGCTGCGCAAGCTTCTCGGCAACTTGTCGAAGACCCCCGCTGACGAGCTCTGCGAGTACATGTTGGACATTCAGGTCAGCCGAGACGCCCGTGGCGATCGCAAACGGGACGACCTCAGGGAGAATACGCTTCAGCTGATGCTAGAGCAGTTGAAGCGCCTGGCCGCGAGTCGCCCCTGCCTGTTGGTGATAGAGGATCTTCAGTGGATCGATCCCACGTCGCGCGAGCTTCTCGAGGCCATCATCCAACTGGCAGCAGACCTGTCGCTGTTCGTACTAGTCACTTCGCGGCCAAGCCCAGCCGAGGAAAGCATGATCGCGGCTTTTGGAGCCAAGCCCAATGTCGCGATCTATCGTCTGGGACCACTCAGCGAGGAGCAGAGCTTGGAGATTATCGTCAACGCTTTCGAAGGTATGCATTGCCCTCCCTCGGTAGCAGCGGCGATCGTCAAGCGCACCGAACCAGACCACCTTCCCGTTCTATCTCGAGGAACTCGCCAACTTCGTCCGCGACAAGCTAGCAGCTCGAGGCAATTCATTAGAGCGCGGATGACGCTCTGCAAGCGATCCGTGGCGAGCAAGCAATGCCTGTCAATCTCGAGATGTTCTTGCGCGAGACGTTGGATCGTCTGTCGCCAGCAACCAAGGCTCTCGTGCAGATCGCCTCTGCAGTCGGGTCGGGATTTTCACGTAGCCTGCTGCAAAGCGTCTGCCGGTTCGCGCCAGACGATTTCGAGCAGGCATTCGTCGAGCTCGTCGAGAACCGCTTCATCACCGCATCGATGTTGCCCAGTTGAGGCGGTATTGAGTTCAGACACGAGTTGCTCCGCAATGCGGTCTATCAAAGCATGCTGCGGAGCACACGCCTGCAACTCCACAAGCATATCGCCAACACATTGTGTGTATCGCATCCGGAGATTGCGGGTCAGATGCCTGAATTCGTCGCTCATCACTGGACTGAGGCAGGTGATGCCGAGCGGGCGATCGAATACTGGTCCGCGGCGGGCGAGCGTGCGACAATGCGATCCGCCGTCAAGGAGGCTTTTGGCCATTTTCATCGAGCCATCGAGCTGCTCGATCAGATCAAGGATCGGCCGCACGCCGCCGACACTGAGTTGATGCTGCGGGTGAGGGCGAGCGGCGTCGAAAACGCGATCGCGGGCTGGTCGGCCCAGGCAAGTCAGAGCACCTACGCCCGGATACTTGAGCTGTCGACAATCCTGGACCGTGCGAACGAGCAGTTCATGGCCCATTTGGGTCTTGCCAATTCTCTCTACGTAAACGGCAAGCTCGATGAAGCCTTGGAGCATGGTCGAGCATGCCTGGACATGGCCGAACGCACGAAATCCGCCGACCAATTCCTGCACGGTCATCGTATCCTGTCCGAGATCAGCTTCTATGTCGGCGCATTCACAAAATGCTGCGAGCACGCCAACGAGAGCATCGCGCGTTACAGAGTGGAAGACCATTATCGCCTAATCGGCGGAATCGGTGACGATCCCAAGGTCCTTTGCCTCATGTATCGGGCCCTGTCACATTGGATCTTGGGCAGGGCCGATCTGTCGCTCGCCGATTGCGAGCAGGCCCTCGCGCTGGCCGGCGAGCTCGGCCACGCCTATTCCTCGGCACAAGCGGAGTTCTACGCGAGCTGGCTCTACGCACTAATGCGCGACACTCGTCGCGCCGAGCTCTTCGCCTCACGCGCCATCGCAAGCTGCGAGGAGGGTGGCTTCGATCTTGTTGGTGGGCTGGCGCAGGTGATCCATGGGTGGGCCATCAGCTTCGGGCCTGACCCCGCTGCGGCCATTGCCGAGGTGTCGCGGGGTATCGAGCAGGTGCGCGCTCCCGAGGCCGACGTCTGCCTGAGCTGCTTTTTGCCTTGGCTCGCCGAGGTGTACTTGCTGGTCGGCAATGTCGACGAGGGACTCGCGACTATGCGCGAGGCGCACGAACTCGCAGTAGAGACGTTCTACGACGCGGAGCGATTGCGCGTGGAGGCGGACCTGCGCGCGGCGATCGATCTCGCGGGTGCGGCGGCATGCTATGCGCGGGCGCTTGAGACCGCACGGCATCAAGGAAGCATTGCATTCGAGTTAAGAACGACGCTCAGCATGTGCAAAAATCGCCTTTGCGATGTTCAGGACCTTCAGCCCCTCCTGAAACGGATGGTGGGCACGAGCGAGGATCATGACCTGAAAGAAGCTCGTATGATGTTGGGGAGGGCGGTGTAACGGAGGGTGGTACGAAAATGTCCCGCTTCACGCGTCGTTCGACCATGCGCGCGTTGCTGACGATCGCGGCGGAGTACGCGATCATTACAGGAGCGATCGCTATTGCCGCTGCCGTGCCGAACACAGGCTGGCCAGTAAAAGTGCTTGCCATCATCGTTATCGGTACGCGTCAGTACGCGCTTGGCGAGGCGTTGTTGCACGAGGCGTCGCACTGGCACCTCTCCAACTCGAAATCTGTCAACAACCTGCTCGGAGCGATCCTCGCCTGGCCGGTCTTCACGTCCCTCAATGCCTATCGCCGGTTCCACAACAGGCTGCACCACGAAGTTGACATTGCCGATCCGGAGAACAGCATCTGGGAGGATTACGAGGATTGGGGCTTGCCGGCTCCAAGCCGGACGCTCCGCCCCACTTGCGCGTTCTGGCTTCTTGTCCTCCGGCCCGCGATTGGCCTCACCGGCATCATGCATCTTGCTCAATACGGTACGGGATTTTACCTATGATTTCGATCTTTGGGAGACGCGCCTGATGCTAACTGCCTGGGCAGCGATCATAGCCGGCGCGACATACTTTTCCCTGTGGCACGAGTTGATCCTCTACTGGCTCATCCCCTACACCTTCGTCTTTTCAACACTAAACTACTGGTCCGAAGTCGGGGATCACTACCGGGTGACCGGAGCGAAGACGCGTTCGGATTTGAACTGGTTCTTAAATACCTTCATTTCTCATAACATCGGCTACCATGCCTTACATCACAAGTATTCCAGCATTCCCTGGTTCCGCCTGCCCGAGGCCTACTGCGCCCACAAAACCGAAATCGTCGAGCAGGTAAGCCACGGATACTGGGAAACGTTCGCGCAGATCATAGCCTACACCCCCCTGCAGGACAGGTTCGAATGGCAAATGTCTCCCGCCGGCAGGTCCGAAGCGGCGGGAGGGCCGTGAGGACGCAATCTGCATTCCCATGCGATGCTGTTGAGACTCCCGCGTTCATCGTGAGGCCGAGAGCCATCGTGGCGAGCCGGGATGAGTTGTCCCGGCTGTGCGGGCTGGCAGGCTGTCGTGCGCTGTACTCGGTGAAGGCACTCGGACTTCCCGACGTGCTGCACCTTATGGTCCCTCAGCTGGCAGGCTTCTCGGCAAGCTCGCTTTTCGAGGTGTTGCTGGTGCGCAATGTTGTGGGGCCGCAAGTCGAGGTGCAGGTGACCTCCCCGGGGTTGCGTTATCGGGATTGCGCGGAGCTTGCCCGGTATTGCGATGCCATATCCTTCAACTCTCTGTCGCAGAGTGCCCGTCTCGGCGGCTTCTTCTCCCAAATGCGCACGGGTCTGCGCATCAACCCGCAGATCTCACAGATCGACGACGAGCGCTTTGATCCATGCCGCAAGTACTCGAAGCTGGGTGAGCCTGCCAGCAACCTGAGAGCAGCTCAAGGCGCTTCCCCCCGGCATTTCAGGAATACACTTCCACAACAACTGCGAGGCGGACGACTTCTCCGGCCTCAAACCGACGATTGAGCGGCTGCAATGTGAGATTCCTCATATCTTGGCGCAGATCAGCTGGATCAATCTGGGCGGCGGGTACGGTTGGTGCGTCCCCCACGCAGTTGAGCAACTCATCGAGGCAACAGCAATGCTCAGATCGATAGCAATCCAGGATATATACATTGAGCCCGGCAAGGCCCTCGTTCGTGATGGCGGGATCTTTGTGGCGAGCGTGGTCGACCTTATCGACACGAACGGACGGACCGTTGCCGTGCTAGATACGTCGGTCAACCACATGCCCGAGGTTCTGGAGTACAGCGACCTGCCGGCATCGAGCCCGAAGTCCTAGGTCATCGCGACGATCTGCCGGCGAGCGAAGGCTTCGCCTACGTCCTTGCCGGCAGCACCTGCCTCGCCGGCGATCTGTTTGGCACCTACCAGTTCGCCGAGCCGCTGGCGATCGGCTCGCGCGTCATGTTCCCGGCTATGGGCGCCTACTCCCTGGTCAAGGCCCACATGTTCAATGGCCAACCCTTGCCGAACATCTATCTGGAAATGGGCGACGGTTCTGTCATGATGCGTCGGGCTTCGAGCTTCACGGACTTCGCCAGTATCAACCATCTGACCGGCACTTAGCCAAGTCGCGACAACGAGGGGGATAGTCAATGCGAATCTATGAGGAGCAGATACGGATTCCCCTGCCAGTCCAAAGCGATCAGTTCCTGTCGCACATCGCTGCCCACCTCGGCGAAAACCTTCCCAGCGATGCCATGCCGCTGCGCTTCGCGGCAACGCGAACCTGCAAGGACCACATTGATTGCGAGGTCGGCCTCCTCAAGGGCTTGGTGCACGATCACCCGGCGCGCTCGCGCTCGATTATGGACTTTCGTCGGCGAACGCATGAGAGCTGTGAGCGATTTACGACCGTATTGGTCGTGCCGACCGGCATAGACGCCGATATCGGCGGACACGCGGGCGATGCGGGACCAGTCGCCCGCCTGCTCGCGGCTGCGAGCGACCGACTCATTACTCACCCCAATGTCGTCAACGGTGCCGACATCAATGAGATGCCGGAAAACACGCTCTATGTGGAGGGCAGCGTGCTCACGCGGCTGATGATGGGCACGGCCGGATTGGCTCCGGTCCGCGCCAACCGCCTCCTGCCGATCATTCAGGAGCATCCCGAGGCCGTGATCTGGCACACGCTCGTCAATGCTGTCTCCGCGGCCTATGGCTCCGGTGGCTTTCCTTGCCTTCCAGCCGTGCCGCTTCCTGTCGATCTCGTGATGACGCCGCACGTCTCCGCGGTGTCGGGGCGCGCGACGGGCGTAATCGAGGGCTTCGACGCGCTTTGCGAGTTGATCGAGAAGCGAATGGGCACCTTCGAGGCGCTTGCCATTTCGAGTGTTGTCGATGTGCCGGAAGACGTGCAGCGCGCCTACTTCATCGCCAACCAAGGCATCAATCCGTTCGGCGGGATCGAGGCGCTGCTGACCCACGCGATCGCGCTGCTTTACGATATGCCGGCAGCGCACGCGCCGATGTACGACACGTTCGAGATCATGAACAGCGATGAGGGCATCTATGAGCCGCGCAAGGCGGCCGAGGGGAGTTCGTTCGCTTGCATCCACAGCGTCATAAAGGGCCTTTCACGTAGCCCGCGCATTGTGACCGGAGCAGCGGCTCATGCCGGCAAGGGAGTAGTTTCGGCTGAGGACGTCTCCTGCCTCATCATCCCCGATGGCTGTCTCGGCTTACCCACGCTCGCCGCGCTGCATCAGGGCATTCACGTTATTGCCGTCCGCGAGAACCGCAATCTCATGCGCAATGACCTCGCGCCCTTGTTTGCCGGCATCGGCCGCTACCATCGGGTCGAGAACTACTGGGAGGCTGCGGGTCTCATCATGGCTCTGAAAGCCGGCATTGCACCTGAGACCTCGCGGCGGGACGCCAACGGCGAACTTGCCTCGATTGCCGAAGGGCTGTCGCGGCTGGATCGCGACGCGCTGGCGGCAACGCCGTCACTGAGAGTGGTGCGGTAGATGCGAGTGGAGGCATGCCAGAGACGCTATTCACGGAGGCGAGCTTGGCATCAGGTCTCCGAAGACACACGCGCGCGGTGACGCGCGACTGCGGGGTCGACACGGCCGAGCTCTGCACCGCAATACGTTGACCGCACTTGGTGACGCCGGAGTTGCGGCGATGGCGAGGGATGAGCGACAGAGCATGAAGCGAGGCCCGCGTCACCTGCTGGCGTTTCTATCATGGAGACTCTGATATGCTAGCCAGCAGGGACACGCCACCACCTAATGGCCCAGGACACAGGCGAAAATGAGCGGTGCCACGATGGTGGCGTCTGACTCGATGATGAACTTCGGTGTTGCTACCGAAAGCTTGCCCCATGTGATCTTCTCGTTTGGAACAGCACCCGAGTACGACCCGTAGCTCGTGGTCGAGTCGCTGATCTGGCAGAAATAACCCCAGCGCGGAATATCCTGAATCTCTAGGCAATGTTCGAGCATGGGCACCACGCTGATGGGAAAATCCCCTGCTATGCCGCCGCCAATCTGGAAGAACCCAATGGAGTGTTTCCGACACGTCGCCTGGTACCAACGGGTAAGCTCGATCATGTACTCGATGCCGGTGCGAACCGTATGGACATTCCTAATTTCACCGCTGATGACATAGCTTGCGAAAGTGCTGCCGAGCGTGGAGTCCTCCCAGCCGGGAACCATGATCGGCAGGCCTTTCTGCGCGGCTGCTATCAACCAGCTGTCCTTCGGGTCGATCTGGTAGTACTGCTCGAGCTTGCCGCCAAGGAGGATCCGGTAAAAGAATTCGTGGGGGAAATAGGCTTCGCCCTTGCGGTCGGCGTCAAGCCATTCTTCGAGCACGGTCCTTTCCAGGCGCCAGACGGCCTCCTCCTCAGGAATGCAGGTATCTGTGACGCGGAAGAGTTTCTGCACCATAAGCGTCTCCTCGTCCTTGGCGCTCAGCTCGCGATAATCCGGGAGGCGCTTGTAGTAGTCATGCGCTACCAAGTTGTAGATGTCCTCCTCCAGGTTGGCGCCGGTGCAGCTGATGGCGTGAACCTTCCCCTCGCGGATCATCTCGGCGAGCGACAGGCCGAGTTCGGCCGTGCTCATGGCTCCCGCCAGTGTCACGAGCATCTGTCCACCCTTGTCGAGGTGGTGCACGTAAGCATCGGCCGCGTCGATGAGCGCTGCGGCGTTGAAGTGGCGGTAATGGTGACGGATAAATTCGCTGATCTTGCCCATAATATGCTTCACGACGATGCCGGTCTGCCGCGGCCGCGGTGGAGCGTACGGCAGACTGGATGCGAGAGGCAAGATCGCTCCTGAGGCTGAGAGACCGATCCATCCCGATCCGGAAGGCTATTTTACAAGGCTCGAAGGCATTGCAGGCCGGAGGGCGATGGCCACGCACACGAAAGCCGCCCTCAGCTGTCGAGGGAGTTAGATGCGAAAATATGCGTAGCGAGGAATTGGTTGCCCCACCGAGAACTGGCCGTGAAAAGTTTGCGTCCGCGGCCCTCGATCGCCTGGCATCAAGACCGAAAACGACGATACAGGTGGCTCAAGGCGAAATGCGCTAAGGTCTTCAAGACCGATCTCTGCCGGCGAATGCGTCGATCATGGCTAGGAGCCGAGAAATGTGCCGATCCTTCTCTGCCTCTGACACATCGGCAAGGATGCGGCTGAGTAGGACCTCTCGCCGCTCCGGTGGCACACTGAGGAGGGCTGCAAGAGTCTCATCCGTGGGATAGTACAAGTCGATCAAGTCCATTTTTTTCAACGATTTCATATTCAGTCTCCTTCTGACTTCAGGTTTCGGTTACATTTCTGCATCGTGCGTGGACTTGTCCCCTCTCGACGTCATAGGTGGATCATGAAGGATCGTGGCATGCGAGGGCTGTGGCATTTGCCACATCACTGCGGGTCAAAAGAAAGTCGGCTTCGGGCCGACACGGTCGATGAAGGGCTTGAGACAGGCCGACGAAAGCCATCTGCGAAGGTGGTAGCGTCCCACCGTGCCCAGCAACGATAATCCTGCGGCCAAGCCTCGGATCAATTTGCAGGCTGTGGGAAATGCCACAGCGACCGGTGCAGATGCGTGCGAGATTCTCCTCGCGCTCAAGGATGTCTTTGAGCGGAGAAAGGAGACCCCAAATAAAACCGTTCACTGGAAACCGATTGTATGGGCTTGCTGCGGCCGGGATGTTCGCCCTCACCGTAGCCAGCGCCTCCGCGTCCGCCGACGAGCTTGTCGCAATCTCGGGCCGGTCGGACCGAACGAGCCGATCCTCACCAGCGTTGGCAGCAAGCAAGTCATCGCCTTCTACGACGCGAATGGCGGAGGCTGCGGCATGTGTGGGACCGTGCCGACCAGAGCGGCAATTCAGCTGCGCGCGTTCGCGTGATGTTGAAAGACTGAGGAGGCAAAGCAGGATAGAAAACATGTTCAACAGGATTGCCATGGGCGTCGTCGCCGCGGCCCTGATCGGTTCGCCGGCAGCCTCGGCCGAGATGACGCCGCTCGAGCGCGTGGCGAGTACGGCCAGGGGGCAGCTCAAGAGTCCATATGCGGATATCTCGGCGGTGGCCGAGCAAGGGCGTCAGATCTACCGCTCGCTCGATTGCGGCGGGTGTCACGGCGGCGGCGGTGGCGGTGGCATGGCGGCGCCGCTCACCAACGAGGTTTGGATCTACGGCAATGACGACGATACACTGTTCCGGCTCATCACGCTCGGCACGGGCAGCCTCAGCATAGGCAACGGTTTCACGAAACAAGGCTTCGTGCGTAAGGGATCGGAGAACGTCGTCGGGCCCATGCCGCCCTATGGCGAGATCGTGAAGCGAGAGGACGATATCTGGAAGATGATCGCCTGGATCAGGTCACAGATTGCAGACAGGCCGCGGGATACCGACGGCAGGACGGAATTATTCTCGCGCTGAAGCGCAGAGAGGATTTCTCTCGGGCTTCAGATCGAATGTCATGATGACTTGCGCAGGGTCCGTCACCTTTTCGTTTGGGCATAAAAGACGCTGTCGATCTCCACGATGTCGTCGTCGAATAGCCGTTGTACCTCGACTATTGTTCCCGGCGGATAGGGCGGCTTTCCCCAGAGTTGGGCGTGCGCCCTTTCTACCATTGGCGCGTAACGGTGGAGGTCACTCACGTAAACCGTGAGCCGCACGCAATCCTGTAGGCTCGCGCCCTCGGACGGCGCGATCAACTGGACATTGCGGAAAGCCTGAAGAACGCGTCCTTGCCCCACATCGGTGTCGCTCCCTTACAGGGTTGAATCAGCTCGCCTTGAACCGTGGGAAGTTAGCTCGAGCATGGTTTGTTTGTCGGACGTAGGATGCGAATGGTCAGGCTTGGACTGATCGCTTGCTCAAGCGGTCATGCCCAAGCTCTTGGAGATATCGGCAAGCGTTGCCTTCTCGGAATCGCTTAGCTAATGGCAAAAGTGGAGAAATCCTCGCTGATGCCCTAGTGGCGCCGGGGATGCTAAGATTGTGCCGCTTATTTCCCGCGCTTTTCAGGAGGTCAACGATGCTTCAGCTCACGACGCCAAAGACCGTAACCTTCCTTATTTCTGTCGCCTTGGCAGTCATCGCCGCGGCCATCCATTACGCCCATGTGCCGATCCCGTACACCCACAGCGGGTTCTCGATCCTGTTTGCCGGCTATGCAGTGCTCCTTGCTGGTAATTTGCTTGAAGGAGTGTAGGTTGAGGAGAGGCTCGCACACTCAGAGGCAAGTTGCGCAGTCAGCTGCAATTGAAGGACGAAGGGTAATGGGGCGCGTCGCACTCACGGTCCTAGGGCTCCTTAGCGCGGGATGCATCGCCATTGCCGCTGAGTCGCCGGGCCAAGACTCGGAGGACGTCCTCGCGGCCCAACTCCGTGACCAAGGCTATGCTTGCGACCAGCCGAAGAGCGCGGAGCAGGATGTCCAAGCCTCAAGACCCGACGAGGAGGTGTGGATCGTGCAATGCGAGAACGCCAGATACCGCATGCGCCTGCACCCGGACATGGCTGCCGAAGTAGACAAGCTCGACTAGCCGTTTCTTGCGCCCTCGGGCTCTCCTGCTCCTCGTTTCTTTCCTCACCGCGCTAACCTTGCGCCCGCGGCTGCTGCCGGCAGCCCCGACTACGGACGCCGCGAACTCGCGCCCTGACGCAATCGCGCGGGCTAACGGTCGCTGTAGACGCGATGCTTCGCGCGTTTCCCCGTTGCATGCGTGAAGCTGGGGCGGGTGAAACAATCGAAGCTGCCCTTCACGCCGAAGGGCGTGTAATAGTAGGGTCGCCCGCCCTTCCAGCCGAGACCGTAGCCGCCTTCGACGCAATCATCGCTGTTGCCGGCGAGTGCCGGCTCAGCCATCGCAGCCGCAAATGACACGACCGCCGCTGCCAAGAAAGAAAATGAAAACTTCGACATCGCGATTTACTCCTCAAGGGGGTGCAGGGGTTCAGGCGCAAGCGTCGGCCAGCGCCGCATGACCCGCATCATGCCAAAGCCTCGAGGTAGGCGAAAATCACGATCTCGCTAGCCGCCCCCCGCCTGAAGCGACTATGCCACAATTGGTGTAGGCTCCGCGCATGATGATACTCGTTGCGCTTCATGCCCTTGCCGCTGTCGTGTGGGTCGGCGGCATGTTCTTTGCCTATATGGTGCTGCGTCCCTCCGCGGGGCCGCTTGCGCCGCGTTTGCGTCTCGCGCTCTGGCAACGGGTCTTCGGCCACTTCTTTCCCTGGGTCTGGGCAAGCATCGCCGTCCTCCTGGCGAGCGGCTATGCCATGATGTTTCTTCGCTTCGGAGGGTTCAAAGGCGCAGGACTCCACGTCCATGTCATGCAGGCGACCGGCATTCTCATGATGCTCTTGTTCCTGCATCTCTTCTTCGCCCCGTGGCGCCGGTTTTCCCGTGCCGTAGAAGCGGGCAACCTCGAGAGCGCCGCCGCTTCGCTCAATCGGATCCGCCGCATCGTCGCGATCAATCTCGTGCTCGGCCTCATAACGATCGCTGCCGGCGCGAGCGGCCGGTTTTGGGCGTGACGGCGCGAGGAGGCATCGGCCGGAAAATCATGCACGTCCTTCTCTGGCTGGTCGCCGTTTATCTTGCGATTTGCGCCGTGGCCTATTTCGGCAACCGCACCTTTATGTATTTTCCCGATCCGGCGCGCATTCCGCCGGCCGAGGCCGGCCTTGACGGCATGGAGGAAATCGAGCTTGCGGCGGCCGACGGCACCGGGCTCGTCGCATGGTATGCGCCCGCGCAAGAGGGGAGGCCGACGCTGCTTTATTTCCACGGCAACGCCGCCAACGCCGCCAATCGCGCGCCCAAGATCGCGATCATGCTCGAGAACGGCTTCGGCGTGTTCTACCTCAACAATCGCGGATATGGCGGCTCGGCGGGAAAGCCGACGGAAGCGAACAATGTCGCCGATGCGATCGCGGCCTATGACCATCTGCGGCGGCTCGGCGTGCCGGCCGGCAAGATTGTCGCCTATGGAGAGTCGCTTGGATCGGGCCAGGCGGTGCGGCTGGCGGGGGAACGCAAGGTCGCCGGCGTCGTGCTTGAGGCGGCGCCCACCTCGACCGTGGATGTCGGGCGCTCAATCTATTTTTTCCTTCCGCTCAGCCTGCTAGTCACCGACCAATATAATGTCGAGCGCCATATCGGCGCCGTCAGAGCCCCGCTTCTCATCCTTCATGGCGAAGACGATGAGGTGATCCCGGTTGACATGGGAAGGCGCATCTACCACGCCGCCAACGAGCCGAAGCGCATCGAAACGATTCCGCGCGGCCACCATAACGATCTCTTCGACCATGGCGCCTGGGACAAGATGCGGGACTTTCTGCTGTCGCTGAACCGGTAGGAGCTGGTTTGAGCCGCCGCGACCGATCCCGGTACTCTCAAGTGCGGGTGCGGAGGCCGAAGACGGAGATCGTGCCCTTGCCTTTGACGTCGATCTCGCCGAGCAACTCGCCGTCGAAGTCCGAGCTGGTTTTTTCAAAGGTCTCCTTGGTGGCGGCGACACTGCCCGGCGTGCTCATGGCGACCATGCGGGCGGCGACATTGACGGTGTCGCCCCAGATGTCGAACTGATAGCGCTCCTGACCGACGACGCCGGCGACGACCGGCCCGGCATGAACGCCGACCCTAACCTCCCAGTCAAGATGGGCGTCGATCAGGGTCGATGTCATCTCGAGGCCGCAGCGAACCGCGGCGCCCACCGGATCGTCCACCTTCTGCAGCAGCCCCGCGACGGCCATGAAGCCGTCGCCGATGGTCTTGATCTTTTCGAGCCCGTGCTTGGCAGTGATGCGCTCGAAAATGACGAACAGCGCATCGAGCCGCGAGACGACGTCCTCGGGCTCGTGCTTGTCGCAATAGGCGGTGAAGTTGGTCACGTCGCAGAACAGCACCGCAACATTCTCGTAGCGCCGCGGAATCACGGTGCCGATGCTGCGAATCTCATCGGCGGCCTTCTTCGGCAGCAGCGCGTGGAGCAGGGCATCGGCCTGCTTGCGCGCATCCCTGGCCTCGGTCAGCGCCTCCTGCAGGGCGAGCTGGGTTCTGACCCTCGCCAAAACGATGGGGGCGGAGAACGGCTTGTGAATGTAATCGACGGCGCCGACATCGAAGCCCTTTTCCTCGTCAACCTCCTCGGTCTTGGCGGTGAGGAAGATGATGGGGATGTCGCGCGTGGCGGGGTTGTCCTTGAGCCTGCGGCAGACCTCAAATCCGTCCATGCCGGGCATCATGACATCGAGCAGGATGAGATCGGGTTTCTCGGCGCCGCCGGCGATGGCAAGGGCCTTCTCGCCGTTGGTCGCCACCTTGGTCCGGAACGAGTCCTTGAGCACGCCCGATACGACCGCGACATTGGTCGGCGTATCGTCGACGATCAAGATCAGATTCTTTTCCGGTCCAGACATTATTTTGCTTCCAGGTCGAGGGAGAGCCGCGCGGCAATGCCCGAGAGGCAGCCGAGCGCGGCATCGAAATCGAATTTGCCAACATGGTCGGTCAGCGTCCTGATCTCAGCCGGCGTCAGGACGCCCGCAAGGCGCGGCCTTGCGTCGACGATGAAATCGGCGGCCTCGCCGTCGTCGGACTCGAGCAGCCGCTTCAATCTCCCGAGCGGCTCTTGCACGGCGTCGGGATCGCCCGAGTGTGTGCTTGCGCCGTTGCCGCCCGCTTCGTCGGGGAGGGCGGCGCGCAGATCGGCGAGCAGTGCCTCGAGCGAACTGGTAAGCGTCTGCACTTCTTGTCCCGCGTCCTTCCGGCTCTTGATTGCGGCCTCGGCCTGGGAAGCGACCTGCGCCAATGCGTTCGCGCCGAGCGTGGCGGCGACGCCTTTCACGGAATGCGCCGTACGCTCGGCGGTCGCCATATCGCCCTTCGCGAGCGCCGCGACAAGGGCTGCGCTCGTTCCGCTTTGCTGCTCGGCGAATTTGCGCAAGAGTGTCTCGTAGCGCTTGCGGTTGCCGCCGGTCCGCCTCAGGCCGGCGTCAATGTCGATGCCGGGAACGGCGAACCGCGTATTGGTTTCCTCACTCTTCCGGGAGTGCGCGGGCTGACCGCGAGCGGTCCGCGCCATGGCCCTCGCTTCGCCGGATCCAACGCAAGAGAACGCCGAACAGCTGGTCGGGGTCGATGGGCTTGGCGATGTGGTCGTTCATGCCCGCCTCGAGGCAGAGCATGCGGTCCGATTCCATCGCATTGGCGGTCATGGCGATGATCGGAAGTCTTTCGAAGCGCGGATTGGCCCTGATGGCGCGCGTGGCCTCGATCCCGTCCATCACCGGCATCTGCATGTCCATCAGCACGGCGTCGTACTCGTTGCCATGGATCATTTCGAGAGCGATGGCGCCGTTCTCCGCGAGATCGACGAAGGCCTCCGCGTCCTCGAGCTGGCCGATCGCCACTTCCTGGTTGATCTCGTTGTCCTCGACCAGCAGAATCCGCGTGCCGCGCATGCGGTCGATCTCGAAGGACGGCATGGCCGGCGCGCTCTCGAGCTTGCCGTTGTCGGCGCCGAGGGCAACGACGGCGGTGTCGAACAGTATCGACGAGGTGACCGGCTTGATGAGAACATTCTCGAAGCCGATCTCCTCGGCCTGCTTCATGACCTCCTCGCGTCCGTAGGCGGTCACCATCACGAGATGCGGCGCGGGATCGAGATCGGACAAGGCAAGAATCCGCTTGCCGGCTTCGATTCCGTTCATGCCCGGCATCTGCCAATCGATGAACACGATCTCGTAACCTTTGCCCGCCTTGTCGGCCTGGCGGATCATGCCGATCGCCTCCTCGCCCGACGCTGCTTCGTCGGCGACGAGCGACATGTTGGCCAGCATGGCCGCCAAGACTGCGCGGGCATGGGGATTGTCGTCGACGATGAGCACGTGGCGTCCGCTCAGGTCGGATTGGAGGAGACGCGGACGCGAGCTGGCGACTCCCTTGCCAAGCCGGGCGGTGAAGCGGAACGTGCTGCCTTTGCCTGGCGCGCTCGTGACGGAGACTTGGCCGCCCATCAACTCGGTCAGCTGCTTGGCGATGGCGAGCCCCAGGCCCGTGCCGCCATATTTGCGGGTGGTCGAGGCGTCGGCCTGTTCGAAGGCCTGGAACAGCCGCGAGACTTGCTGCTCGGTCATGCCGATGCCGGTATCGCTCACGGAGAATTCGACGAATTGGCTGTCCGCGCTGTCCTCCAGTACGCGGACTTTGACGTCAACTTCGCCGTGATCGGTGAACTTCACCGCGTTGTTGCAGAAGTTGATCAGGATCTGGCCGAGCCGGAGCGGGTCGCCGCGGAAATGGGCCGAGACTGCGGGCTCGACCTCGAAGATCAGCTCGAGCCCCTTGGCCGAGGCCTTCTCGGACATCAGATTCCCGACATTCTCGAGCACCTTGTCGAGATCGAAATCGATCGCCTCGATCGACAGCTTGCCGGCCTCGATCTTCGAGAAATCGAGAATATCGTTGATGATGCCGAGCAGATGCTGGCCTGAGCTCTTGATCTTGAGCACGTAGTCGCGCTGGCGCGGCGTGAGGTCGGTCTTGAGCGCGAGATGGGACAGGCCGATGACGGCGTTCATCGGCGTCCGGATTTCGTGACTCATATTGGCAAGAAAGGCGCTCTTGGCCTCGCTTGCCTCAAGCGCCGCGGCGGTCGCCTTCTTCAGCTCCTCCTGCGCGGCCTGGAACGCCTGCTCGGCCGCTTTGCGCGCGTCGATGTCGCTCCAGGAGCCCACGACTTCGATCGGGCGGCCGTCCTTGTCGCGAATGAGATGCTGCTCGTCGCTGACCCAGCAATACGTGCCGTCCTTCTTGCGGAAGCGATATTCGGAGTGGTGATCGCCCCCCCGGAACAGTTCGACCTGCTTCGCCTCGACCTCGGGCAAGTCCTCGGGATGGACGTGGCTTCGCCAGAAATCCGCATCCTTGAGGTATTCGTCCGGGCTGTAGCCGAGCATCGGCCCGATACTGGCGCTGACAAAGGTTGGAGCGTAATCGCCGGTCGCGGCGAAACTGTAGACCACGACGGGGGCGGCGCGGAGCAGGAGGTCGAGCCGCTGCCTCGCACGCTCGCGGGCCTGTTCGGCCTCTTTCCGCTCGGTGACGTCGGTCCACGAGCCCACGATCTCGACGGGCTCGCCTTTGGCGTTTCTCACCACGTATTGTTCGTCGTTCACCCAGAAATAAGTGCCGTTGGTCCGGCGGATGCGGTATTCGAGCGCGCGCTTGTCGCTCTCGAACATCTTGTCCACCCAGACGCTGATGCGCGGGACGTCGTCGGGGTGGACGCGATCGCGCCACAGATAGGGATTGTCAAGATATTCGCGCGGGGTGCAGCCGAACAGCCGGGTGACGCTCTCGCTGACGAAGGTCGGCTGATAGTCGCCGCTGGCCTCACGGCAGTAGATGACTGCCGGCGAGGCGTTGAGCAGGACGCTCAGCCGTTGGCGCGCGGCTTGCTCGGCCCGGTCCGCGAGTTCGCGGCTGCGCGCCTGGTCGAGTTCGCCCAGCATTTCGTTGAAGGCGCCCGCCAAATGCCCAATCTCATCCTTGCCCTCATAATCGACGCGATGGCTATAGTCCTTGGTCTGCCGGACGCGGTTCGCCACGTCTTCGAGCCGTGCGAGCGGATGCACGATTTGTCTATGCGTGATGACGGCGAGCAAGAGACTGAACGCTGCGAGGCTCCCCATGATGAGAAGGCTCCAGTAAAGTCTGCGCATCAGATCGTCGATGCGTTGGTTCAGAAGTCCGCCGAGATCGGGCAGTCCGCCCGCCCAGGCCGTGAACGCGTCGTCCGCCGCGTTTTTCCACTGTGGCTCGAGCGAGGCGCGATCGAACGTGTCAGGTCGGGCCAGGCTCTCATCCACGGCGCCGAGATAGGCGGTAACGCTCGACAGCATCACCGCCATCGTCGCTTCGGTACGCTGTCGCAATGCGCCGCTTGCATTGCCGCGATAGGCGGACGTCAAGCTTCGCGCAAGCTCCTCCACTGTCGATCGGGTGATCGCCGCGCGGGTGAGGAGGCGCGCCTTCTCCTCCGGCGTCGCCGCCGGCGCAGAAGCGCTCGCTAGGCTCCACACGTCGCCAAGCTGGCTGAACAGCTTGGGCATTTGCCGCACCAAGATGTCTTGCAGATAATAGCTGTCGAGTTCTGGATCGAGCGCGAGATTGGAATCGTCGCCGATGCGCGAGATCAGTTCCTGCGCCTTACCCAGCGTTTCGGCGACTAGACGCCGCTCCGCATCGCCCTCAACCTTGCCCGACCAGAGTTCTCTGCAGCATCCGCGCCAACGATTCTTCGAGGGCCGCGGTCCGCAGGAGGTCCTGCGACGCTTTGGGGTCGGTGCGGGCATTTGCTGCCGCGTCGAGAAATTTCGTGGGTGCGGCGTGGTTGCGCGGATCGGGCAGGAGCGCGGAATAAACCTCATGAAATTGCTGGATATGGTGAACGCCGCCGAGTTCCTTGTTGGCGAAATCGATGGCGATTCGCTTTTCGGCGATGCAGATATAGATCGCCACGGCAATCGCGACGACGAACGCGGCGCAAAGCAGGAAAAGTTTTCTTCTGGTACTAATGTCTCTCAACATAACGGAGCCGAACCCGCAGACATCACGCCTTGCCAATTGGCGAAAAGGCCGCGTTCCCTTACGGCAGCAACGCGCAGAAGCGCAGAGATTGCGTTTTCTGCTTGCCCCGTGAACCTCTGCATACCCGAACCCTCGCGCACCCCGAACGCATTTTCGCGGCCGAATTCTAAACGGCTGCGGGCGAGAGGCATAGGGTGGTATTTCCGCCGGTCAGGGCAAGAAAACCCCCCAAAGGTTCACTTACTTCCGGGACACTTGGCTCGGACAGGAGCAGTCCTTGAAGATCCCCGCGCTCTACGATCTGTGGTGGGATCCGGGCGAGCAATACGACATCGTGTTCAACGGCGCCGCTCCCACCCGTGGCGACTTCAAGACCTCACCCGGCCGCTATTCGGGCCAGGACAATGGCTGGATCGGTCTCTACGTCACGCCGGTCCAGACCCAGTTCTGGGAAGAACTCAAGACCCACCCGAATATCCCGTACAAGCCGTTCGGTGCGGGCACCTATGAGATGATTCCGCCCGAATGCCGCTAGCCGGAGACGCCACGCGACGACTCCGCCGGAAGCTTATTTCGCCGTCCGGCGGTGCGGCGGCCCAGCCCCGCGCGCCGATCCGTCCCGGTGCGGCGCCTACGCCACGCCTCCCGAATATTGTGACAGTGTTGCCTTGACGCTCTATCGGGGGTGCCCGGTTAGGCATACCGTATACGAAGCTTTTGATTCGTTTATTGCGGTGCAATATTGCAGTTGCGAAATGGACCAAGATACGATAAAAAGCTAGGTATTAGAGTTAGGTAGCGTTCAACGATTTGCCGTTTTTGAGGCGTTTCAGAGGCTACCGACAAGCGATTTAATTCGCGTTGCAACATGGAGGATGCGTCAAGGGCGAGAGTCCGGTCCGCAAGGCATGGGCCGGAGAAGTAAGCGGTGCTTACCGATCAAACTCCAATAGGAGGCCCTAACGATGCTCAAGTCCCTCAGTTCGGCGGATTCGATTACCGCCAAGAGGCAGCCGCCAACGGCACCGCCCAAGCCTTGCAGCCACGTGATTGAGGGGAGGGCCTAGCCATGGCGGTCCACATCCCCACAATTCTCGTGGTCATTGCCTGCAAGACGGTGCTGGCCGGTCCGCCGGACCAAAATGCCGCCTTCACCCAATACGAGAATCGCCAATGGGCGACCGAGCACTCGATGATGATGTGCCGGCGGCACGAGATCCAACTTTTCGATCCTGCCGAAGCCGTGCAGCTCGGCCCGGATCACGATCCAGTTCCGCCGCTCAACGCCAATTTCGCGCTCGCCTCGCAATGCGCGCGCGCGGGAATTCGCCTTGCCATCGACTGGGACCAGACCCACCGCAATACGCCCTGGCGGGTCTGGCGCATCGGCTGCCCGACGCCCATCGTTGACATGAGGACAGGAACGGTCATTGGTTATAAACTGCCCGAGTGCGGCCACAGAGATACCGTCATCTGCGAGACTGATTCTGTGATCTAGCCGGCACGGAGTTGGTTTAGGGCGGAGTGTTTGACATGCCTGTTTCGCCAAGGGTTGGCGCAGGCCTTGCGCTTGCCGGCGTGCTGATCGGGTTCGCCGCGCTCCAAGCCTATTCGCGGAAAGTCGAACCGGTCGTCCAGTCCTACGGCACAACTTACTATAATGGCGAGGGGCCGGCCTTCGCCCCTGTGGCATGCAAGCCGGAGAGCGAAATTCTCTCCGCGATCAGGCAGGTTCATGCCAAATACGACGAGTTCGAGGCGGACGCTCTTGCGTCCTTCGAGGAGCGCGCCACGCTGCTGAAGGGGTTTCCGCCGCTCAACGTCCAGAAGCTCTACGTCATCACCGAGGACGACCAGCTCCGGAACGGACAGATGGTCCTCTTCATCGGGCTCAAGGACGGCTGCGTGAAGACGGTGTTCGGCCTTTCGGCCAAGGTGTACCGCGAGATCCTGAGCGCGCCCGCGGGTGCTTAGGCCGTGTGCAAACTAATACGCTAAATTGCGCGCTTGAACCGCACCGGTTTGGATTAGAGTGGCGGCAGCGATGCCAGTCTCGTCAGACTTGGACCATCCGGCGCTGCCGAATGGTCAGCTCCTCTACGCCGTGGGCGATATTCACGGGCGGCTCGACTTGCTGCGCAACCTGCTTCAGCTGATCGAGGAGGATGCGCATGCGCGCTCGCGCGCGACGCGGCGCACCCTCGTCTTTCTCGGCGACTATGTCGATCGCGGGCCGGACAGCGGCGGCGTCGTCGCGGACTTGATCGCCCGCGCGTTCCAGGGCTTCGACACACATTTCCTCAAGGGCAATCACGAGGCCATTCTGCTCAATTTCCTCGACGACCCGCTTCATCTTGATCATTGGCTCATGAATGGCGGGCAGGCGACGATGGACTCCTATGGCGTCGATACGCGGACGCTCGTGGCGACGCGCTCGGGCCCCGAGACGTGGCGCAAGGCCTTCGCTGCCGCGCTTCCCGAGGCGCATCTTCTCTTTTTCAGGACTCTGAAGCTCAGCGTCACGATCGGCGATTATCTATTCGTTCATGCCGGCGTAAGACCCGGCGTGCCTCTCGCGGCGCAATCCGAAGACGATTTGGTTTGGATCCGGCGCCCCTTCCTCGATCACGCCGGATCCTTCGGAAAGGTCGTGGTGCACGGGCACACGCCGGCTCTGCTCCCGGTGATCAAGCCGAACCGCATCGGGATCGATACAGGGGCGGTGTTCAGCGACCGGCTCACAGCCCTCAGGCTGGAAGACGGCGCGCGGGCCTTTCTTCACACCTGAAGGATTTGAGACCGGCTCACGTCTCGGTGCGTTCGGCGGTTAGCCCGCGCAGCCTGTCGCGGAGGCTCGTGCCGCCCGCTTTGCGGGCGCGCCGCGCCTCGCGCCGCGCGACGAATCTTCGCGCAAAGCTCTTCGGTTCCTCGCGAGCGTCCTCGTCCTCGGCGTCGCCCTCGATCTCGGCGGCAGGGAGGTCCGAGCCCGCCATCCTGGCCGCGACGGAATCGACGCCGTCCCCGGCCTCGTCCGCTTCGGCCGCGTGTCCGGCGCCGCTTCCGTTCTGCGCATGCTGCCAGTCTTGCTCCTCTTGCGGTGGCCCTTCATGGGGCAGCTCCTCTTGCGGCTCGACCGCCATTTGCTCGACGAACATCTCGGTGACCTCGACAACGGCCTGCGGGGCCGCCGACGCCATGCCTTGCGCTCTTGCCACGGCAAGGATCTGCGAGGCGAGCCGGCTCAGCTCCCGGCGGAGAAGGCCGTTCTCCTCGGCGCTCGTCCGGGCGCGCTGGAGCTCCTCTTGCGCCTTCGACAGCTCCGCGCTCAAGCGCTGGGCCTCGGCAAGCGTGCGCGCGTCGGGCTTACCCAATCCGCGGATGGTGCCGCCGCTGCCGCTTTCCAGCGCCGTGCGCAGGCGATCGATGTCGGCGCGCTGATTGTGCAGGGTCGTGCGCGCCGTCTTCAGCGCATCGGATTGGGACGCAATCGTGGTGCGGAGCTCGGCATTGACCGATTTAAGCTCGGCAAGCGCTTTCTTTGCGGCTTTGAGCCGGCTGTCGAGATCGGGAAGGCGGCGCTTGATGTTCTGCTGCAGCACCCGGTTCGCGTTCTCGTTTTCCTGCAACTTCGCCTGCACTGAGGCGAAGTCCGTGTTGAGGGCGGAGATTTCGGCGCGGCGCTTATTGGCCTCGATCAGCTCGCGCGCGGCCTTCTCTCTGGCCTTGTCGAGCGCAACCTCGACTTTACGCAACTCGATGGCGAACTCGGCGCGGAGCTGATCCTTGTCGGCCTGGATATCGTTCAGGGTCATCGGCATGGTCGCCTCGAGCCGGCGCGTGGTGAGCTTCACCGCGCGGTTCCAGAGAGGCGAAGCGAGCGCGAGCGCGAGCAGGCATCCTATGAGGAAGCCAAGCGCCCCAAATAGCAATGCGTCGATCATTGCAGCCAGCGCTCCCAGGTCCGGCGCGCCCAGCACATGTCACCAAGCCGAATCGTGCTTGGCAGGATTGCGCGCAAAATTGGCGCCAATTCGGCGCAAACCGCTGAAAAAGGCCTCCGCCAGGCTTCTTACCGCCAAACTAGAACGGATTCCAGGTGGGCTCACGCGTATATTTCAAATACCCGACATTGGCGCCCAGCCTCAAGCCGACACCTGAGCGGATCGGTGCCAGCGTCACGTGATCGCGGCTGAGGAAGGTGATGCCGACACCCCCAATAAGATAAGCCGAACCGCCAATGCCGGGATATGTCGTGAATATCTCTCCCGGGCTATGGAGGTGGTAAACCAGTACCATGGTCTTGGAGCCCTCGGCCCCGAAATCGTAGCCGAGTGAGGGGCCTTGCCAATAGACCTTATGGTTGCCCGCATCCTTGGTATAGAGGGTGCCCTCGCCATAGCGGAGCCCCGCGACGAAGGCGCCGCCCGCCTCCTCGCCGAGGATATAGCCGTTGGGACGGCCGCCGCGCTGGAAGGCGTATTCGACGATACGGGCAAATTCCATCGACACGCGGCCGAAAAAGCGGTGGCCTGCGGTCTTGATTTCATCGGGCGAGAACGTGCCTCCCTCTCCGGAGGCGCCGTCCGCGGGGGTCCCGGGACCGCCAGCGTCATAATTGTTCTGGGGCGGCGGGTAGGACCCTTGCGGGTATTGGCCCGGCTCGTCGGAATAGGGCCGCGGCGTGATGACCATCGGACCCTCGGCCTGCGCCAGGCGAATGCCGGGCGCCGTCCCGCCTCGATCTTGGGCCGCCGCCGGCGCTAGCAGGGACAGAAGCGCAAAGGAGGCGGCGCACGCGAAAACTCTGAAACTCATGGCTATTCCCCCGGGGGGCCGTGGCGCGCGGGTCATGACCCGGACGACGTGCCTAGACCGGTATCAAAGCGCGGCTTGGTTGCCGGGCGGTTAAGATGCCTCGGACCTGCCGGTTCAGGCGCCCGTTTTTCCCCAGGCGATAAAGCTCGGGTTGAGCAAACCTTTCCCGGTCTTGCCGTAGCGGAGCGGCTCGCCGTCGGTGCCGACGACGCGTCCGCCGGCCGCCTCGAGCACGGCCTGGCCCGCCGCGGTGTCCCATTCCATGGTGGGGCCGAAGCGGGGATAAACGTCGGCCTCGCCTCCCGCGATCGAAAGAAATTTCACCGCCGAGCCGATGCCTGAGCACTCCGCGATCTTGAGCTTGGCGAGGAAGGCTTCGGTCTCGGGATCGAGGTGAGAGTGGCTGACGAGCGCAGTCAGGCCGCTTGCGGGGACCGGACGGGCACGGAGCGGCTTCCGAGCGAGACGGCCGAGGTCCGCGCCCGCTTCGTTCGGAGGAAGCTCTGCCGCCACGGCCTTGCCGGGTTCGGTCGTGACCGCGAGAAGCGCGCGTGCGGGCGCATAAACGAGACCGAAAGTGGGGCGTCCGTCCTCGATCAAAGCAATATTGACGGTGAAATCGCTCCGCTTCTCGATGAACTCCTTGGTGCCGTCGAGCGGATCGACGAGGAAGAAGCGGTGGGGAAGGGAGCATGCGGGCCCCCCGCACGCCTCCTCCGAGACGACCGTCACCTCGGGAGCGAGACGCGCGAGCGCGGCGAGAATGATCGCCTCCGAGTCGCGGTCGGCGCAAGTGACGGGGCTTGCGTCGTCCTTGAGCTCGACCGCCATCTCCCCGCGATAGTGCCGCATGATGGCGGTGCCGGCGCGGGCTGCGGCATCGGTCAGAAGCGACGCGGCGCGGCCGAAATCGAAGCCGCGAGACCCCGTTTCCTTCGCCCGTGCTGTTGTCTCTCTTGGGGGTGACAAGGCAAAATGGCTCCGTAAGGGATTGATTCGTTTCCGCGCCTCGCGATTGCGGCTTTGGGGGCGCTGCGGCGTTGGCAACCATGTAACAGAAAACGGGCTGTACGCCACGTCATCTCCGCTTTGCGGGAGCGGAAGCGAAAGAGGAGGGCCCCATGACCGAGCCTGCTTTACTCGGCGATCTTGAGCTTGCGGCGCTCGTCTCGAGCCGCATTTGCCACGACGTCATCAATCCGGTCGCGGCCATCACCAACGGATTGGAGATGCTGGGGGAGGAACCGGATCAGGCCATGCGGGAGGCCGCCATGGATCTCATCCGCAAGAGCGCGGCGCAGGCCTCGGCCAAGCTTCAGTTCGCCCGCCTTGCCTTCGGCGCGGCAGGATCGGCGGGCGCGGAGATCGACCTTCGCGACGCCGAGAAGGTGGCCCGCGACTTCGCGGGCGGGACCGGCAAGCATCAGGTCAATTGGCGCGGACCCGCGGCGACCCTGCCGAAGAACAAGGTGAAGCTTCTCCTCAATCTCGTCGCTCTCGGCGTGATCGCGCTCCCGCGCGGGGGAACGATCGATGTCGAAATCGGCGGCTCGCCGCCCGATGCGCGCTTTACCGTCAAGGCGACGGGCGACGCGGCGCGGCTCTCCGATCAAGTCCGCGACCTTCTGTCGGGGGCCAACGGTGTCGCCGTCGATGCCCATTCGATCCAGCCCTATTACGCCAAGCGCGTCGCGGTCGCCTCCGGCATGACCATAACCGCCGAGGTACGCGAGCGCGAAGTCGAGTTCAAGGCGTCCTGACGTCGATGAACCCAACGCTGCCGGCATGAAACATTGCATGGTAGTCGATGACAGCGCCGTCATCCGCAAGGTGGCTAGGCGCATCTTGGAGGAGCTTCATTTTACGGCGTCGGAGGCCGAGAATGGGCGCGACGCCCTCGATCAATGCCGCGTTTCGATGCCCGACGCGGTGCTGCTCGATTGGAACATGCCGGTGATGGACGGCATCGCCTTTCTCGTCGCTCTCCGCCGCGAGCGCGGCGGGAGCGGGCCCAAGGTGATCTTCTGCACGACCGAGAACGACGCCGCCCATATCGCCCGCGCGATCACGGCGGGCGCCAACGAATACGTCATGAAGCCCTTCGACCGCGACATCATCGAAGCCAAGTTCTATGCGGTTGGCCTGATCTAGGGACGGGAACCGCGAAAGCAAATGGCCGGGGAGGAGTCCCCGGCCATCGCGTTCTCGTTCCGGAATGAGAGAGCCGTCAGGCGGCCTCGGACTCGTCCTCGGGGTTCCGCAGAACATAACCGCGGCCCCACACCGTCTCGATATAGTGCTTGCCCCCGGTTGCAGCCGCGAGCTTCTTCCTCAGCTTGCAGATAAAGACGTCGATGATCTTGAGCTCGGGCTCGTCCATGCCGCCATAGAGATGGTTCAAGAACATCTCCTTGGTCAGCGTCGTGCCCTTACGGAGCGAAAGCAGCTCCAGCATCTGATATTCCTTGCCGGTCAGATGCACGCGCTGGCCGTTCACGTCCACCGTCTTGGTGTCGAGATTGACCTTCAGCCCGCCGGTCTGGATCACAGACTGGGCATGGCCCTTCGAGCGGCGCACGATGGCGTGAATGCGGGCGACCAGCTCGTCCTTGTGGAAGGGCTTGGTCATGTAATCGTCGGCGCCGAAGCCGAGCCCGCGCACCTTGTCCTCGATCCCGGCCATCCCCGAGAGGATCAGGATCGGCGTCTGGACCTTGCTGACCCTGAGCGTCTTCAGCACCTCATAGCCGCTCATGTCCGGCAAGTTCAAGTCGAGTAGAATAATGTCGTAGTCGTAGATCTTGCCGAGGTCGACGCCCTCTTCCCCGAGGTCAGTCTTGTAGACGTTAAAGCCCTCCGACTGCAGCATCAGCTCGATGCTTTGGGCGGTCGCGCTGTCGTCCTCGATCAGAAGAACCCGCATAGTGAAATCCCCCGTCTCCGCGTAGTCCCGGCTTGTTCCCTGACCCTGAAACGCCACACCTATTGGTTAATCCGAATCAACAAATTAGTGGCCAATAGTTAACAAAACCTAAGTCGTTAGCGAATCCCCGATCATCGGTTCATTCAACGCTAACCATGGCTTGGCGGCTCCCTCTCCAGCATCGGTTAAATGCGAGCCGCATGGTTTACCGGCCCTTAATCCCTCTTGGCGATGATCGGCGGGTGAGGCAAGGGGGGCTCCGGTCATGCCCAGGGCAACCCCCGCGCCTTTGAGGCGCTCGCTCCGTTCGGGGCGAGGCGCCGCCGCCGGCAATCGGGACCAGAGCCGAACGGGCAAATCGGCTTACCCGAGGTGTGTCTTGAGTTTCGCCAGTACGGGTAGTCAAATGTTCGAGGGTATCGAGTTATGAAGTCACGCGACGCATTGATTCGCTTGAAGCGCTTCGAAGTCGAAGAGAAGCGCCGGAAGGTCGCCGAGATCGAAACGATGATCGGCGACTTCAATCACATGGCCTCCGATCTCGACCGGCAGATCGCCATCGAGCAGGAACGCGCGGGCGTCTCCGACGTCAATCATTACGCCTATCCGACCTTCGCCAAGGCCGCGATCGTGCGGCGCGACAACTTGGCGGTGTCCGCCACGAATCTCGCGGCGAAGCTTGCCGCCGCTCGTGGCGATCTCGACGAAGCCTGCGAGGAGCTCAAGAAGATCGAGCTTCTCGAGGAGCGCGACGCCGAGCGGATACGGCTCGAGCAGGCCCGGACCGCGTCTGATCTCGACGTGGCCGCGATCCAGCGCGTGGCGAGCTAAGGAGCCCTGGCTCTCCCGCTTGGGAGGGCCCAGGACCCGCTCCGTGACATCGCCATCGCGACCGGATGCTTGCGGCGGAGGCTGACCATGCCCTCATTCCACGTCGTCTCCAAGACCGACCTTGCCGAGGTCGAAAATGCGCTCGCCAACATGACGCGCGAGATGAGCCAGCGCTATGACTTCAAGAATTCGATCGCGCGGATCGAGCGGAACGGGGCGGAAATCACCTTGAACGCCGACGACGAGCTCAAGCTCAAGCAGATGCACGAGTTGCTGCAAGGCCATCTCGCCCGTCGCAAGATCGACGCCCGGGTGATCGACTACAAGCCCGTGGAGAAAGCGGCCGGGCAGTCGGTGCGGCAGAAGGCTCTGATCCGCCAGGGCATCGACCGGGAGCTGGCCAAACGCCTCGTGAAAGAAGTGAAGGATGCGAAATTCAAGGTGCAGGTCACCGTGCAGGGCGACGAACTCAGGGTATCGGGCAAGAAGCGCGACGACCTGCAATCCGTCATCCAGCACCTGAAGGGGCTCTCGCTCGATCAGCCCCTGCAATACGTGAACTTCCGTGACTAGAGGGTGGGAATGCGTACCTTGTTACCTGTTGCGTTGGCGCGGCTTGCCGCGGCCCTGATGCTCGTCTTCGCCGCCGGATGCAGCGTGCGTCCGAGCAGTTTCGGCGGCGCCTGGCTCAGAAGCGAATCCACCAGCACAGCCTCGATCAGGGCCTCAAACGAAAGCACGAGCGCGGTGCCGGCGGGGGCGCCCAGGCGCCTCTCGGTCGCGACGTCGAAGCCGGTCGACGCTTACGTTCTTCTCGGCGGCCGCATTAAGACCTGCTGGTTCAACGCCGACCATCCGCTCCTGCCCAACCACGTCTACCGGGCCGATGTCAGCCCGAGTGGGCGCATGGTGCAGATCGTGATCCACGAGAAGCTCGCGCTTGGCCGCGCCGGAGACGCCACCTACGCCGTCGATTTCAAGGAGGAGGGCGCTTACACGGTGGTCAGGACCTATAACCGCAAGATGCCGCCCGCTCTCGCCGCCAAGATGCAATACGACATCGACCGCTGGAAACGCGGCGAAACGAATTGCAGCAAGGTGATGCCCAAAGTGGCTGCCGCGGCTCCCGCCGCGCAGTAAAGACTAAGCAGCCGCGCTTGGCAGACTAGCTTCCGCGATATTCCTGAATGCGGGTCGCGCGCAAGCCGGGGAGGCCGTGCTTGTCGATCGAACGCTGCCAGCTCAAAAACTCATCGACTGTCAGCGTGTAGCGCTCGCAAGCCTCCTCGAGGCTGATCAAGCCGCCGCGCACGGCGGCAACGACCTCGGCCTTGCGGCGGATCACCCAGCGCTTGGTGTCGCGCGGCGGCAGATCGGCGACGGTCAGAGGGCTGCCGTCGGGCCCGATCACATACCTTAAGCGTGGCCTGTAATTCTCGGTCATCGTACTCAAACCAAACAAGATCGATAACGCCAAACTCTTTGAGGAAGTTAGCAAGCCGCATTTAAGATTTACCTAAGCCGAGGGGTAAAATAAGCGGCAAGGAATTCTTCCAAACTTGCTGAAATCACAGGGATAAACCGAGCGAGTTGAGGCCCGGAAGAGGAGCCTCGCCCCATGCCTTAGCCTTGCCTATCAGCCGGTCCCTGCCTATGTTCGCCCCCTGGGGGGCAAGAAAATGCGGCACGGGCCCCGAGTGGACCCACTGTACTGCCTTAAGACCAAAGGCTTGGCCGTCCGGCGTTAGGCGTCGTTTCCAGCGGGTATTGTCGTGGTTTCGTTGCAGCCTCCAGTGCTCAATAGTCGTTCCCTCGATCGCCCCCCGGCCGGGTCCCGCGTGGTCGTTGCCATGTCCGGCGGGGTCGATTCCTCGGTCGTCGCGGCGTTGATGAAGGCGCAAGGCTACGATGTCGTCGGCGTCACGCTTCAGCTCTACGACCACGGCGAGGCGACTGGCCGCAAGGGCGCCTGCTGCGCCGGTCAGGACATCCAGGACGCGCGCCGCGTCGCCGACAAGCTGCAGATTCCCCATTACGTGCTCGACTACGAGGCGCGCTTCGCCAAGGACGTGATGGGCGCCTTCGCCGACAGCTACCTCCAGGGCGAGACGCCCGTGCCGTGCGTCGCCTGCAACCAGAAGATCAAGTTCCACGATCTCTTGGAGACGGCCGCTACCCTCGACGCGTCCGCGCTCGCCACCGGACACTACGTGCGGAGCGCGCCTGGCGCGCGCGGGTGGGAGCTCTATCGCGCCGCCGACAAGGAGCGCGATCAGAGCTATTTCCTGTTCGCAACTACGCGCAAGCAACTCTCCTTCCTGCGGTTCCCGCTCGGCGCACTCGAGAAGGACGCGACGCGCAAGCTCGCGCGCGATTTCGGGCTCGGCGTCGCCGAGAAGTCCGACAGCCAGGACATCTGCTTCGTGCCGACGGGGCGCTATGCGCAGGTGATCGAGCGCCTGCGCCCTGGCGCGGCGGAGGCCGGCAACATCATCCACCTCGACGGCCGGGTTCTCGGCCGCCATGGCGGGATCATCAACTACACGATCGGCCAGCGGAAGGGCATCGGGGTCGCCGCCGGAGAGCCGCTCTATGTGCTGAGGCTCGACGCCGCCTCGCGCGAGGTGGTGGTCGGTCCGCGCGAGGCGCTGCGGACGCGGCGTCTGACGTTGCGCGAGGTGAACTGGCTCGGCGACGAACCCTTCGAGCAGGCGGCGGCGCGAGGGGAGGAGATCCTCGCGCGCATCCGCTCGAGCGGGCCTTTGCAGCCGGCTCGGCTCGGAAGCAATGAGTATGGCGTCACGGTCGAGCTCGCTCACGGCGAGGAGGGCGTGTCGCCCGGACAGGCTTGCGTTTTCTATGCCGCAGTTGACGGCGGCGAACGGGTTCTCGGCGGCGGCTGGATCAAGTCGGCCGCGCGAGAAGATCATGTGGCTGCGGAAGGCTTCGCGGTGCGTGCGGCAAAGGGCCGGACCGGGAAGGCGCTCGCAGCCGTATCGCAGTGAAGCGCCGAAACGGCGCTCAGAGGCGGAGAGGGAAAGTGGCACACAATGTCCCCGTTATGGATGTCGATTCCGTGCGTCATGCCTATCGCCGCTGGGCGCCTGTCTATGACTTCACCTTCGGGCTCGTGGCCGAGGCGGGGCGCAAGCACGCCGTGCAGATCATCAACCGGCGGAAGGGCACGGTGCTCGAAGTGGGCGTGGGCACCGGGCTCTCGCTCCCCTGGTATGGCAGCCATCTCACCATCACAGGCATCGATCTCTCGCCCGAGATGCTGGCGAAGGCGCGCGACAAGATTGCGAGCAAGAAGCTTGGCAACGTCACGGACCTGCATGAGATGGACGCGGGCGCTCTCGCCTTTCCCGACGAGAGCTTCGATACGGTCGTCGCCATGTATGTCATGACGGTAGTGCCGGACCCCGAGCGGGTGATGCGCGAGCTCGAACGCGTCTGCGCGCCCGGAGGCGAGGTGATTCTCGTCAACCATTTCAGCGAGGACGAAGGCGTCCGCGGCTTCGTCGAGCAGAAGCTTGCTCCATTCGGCGATCTTCTCGGCTGGCGCCCGGTGTTTGGACTCGACCGGGTGTTCGTGTGCGACGATCTTCGCTTGGCCGAGCGCCGCTCTTTGCGGCCTCTCGGCCTCTTCACCATGCTCCGCTTCGTCAAGGAGCCGGGCTTTGGGCTCGCGCCGCAGCTTGCTCAGAGGGCAAGGGGCCCGGCGAGAGCGCGGGTGCGGGTTGGCGCAAGGCTGCCGGAGCCCATCAGGGTGAGGGTCAAATGGCAGCTCGCCCGGGCGCTCGTGCACGGGCGGCGCTTGCTTGACACCAATTATTGGCGGTCCCTATATCGCCGGCTACAAAGCCAATTGGCCGAGTAGAGCGCTCTCGCGGCTCGGCCATCGAGTTGCTCTATCGCGCTTGTTGCCATAGTCACTATATATTGGCTTACGGGCCTTTCGGTCGGGAGCCCTGGGGCGGAGTAGCTCAGCTGGTTAGAGCAGCGGAATCATAATCCGCGTGTCGGGGGTTCGAGTCCCTCCTCCGCTACCAGTTAATTCCTTGTTATACCTTCTCATTTTCGTTCTACTCTCCTCCTTGCAGGTTGGTTTGACAACTTTTGTGCGCCGTCTGTTCACTTCAGCATCGAAACCCATCACGACCCCACGCATCTTTCTTTTGAGATCGGCGCCTTGCGCATAGTGACGAGCCATCTCGATGGTCTTCTGCCCCAACGCGTCGGCGATGGTGCGTTCATCAGCTCCTGATTCTCTGAGAATGACGGCGACGGTATGCCGAAGTCCGTAAAGCGTGAGCCCCGGTCCAACGCGCCCCTCCGCTTCAAGTCGGCTTCGAACCACTCTCCACGACGCGCGAAAGCCGCTGTCGGTCCAAGGTCGACCGTGGGAGTTGGCGCAGAGGGTCACAGCGTCATGCGACGGTGCTGAGTTTAGCACCTCAACCAAGGCAGAAGGTGCAGGCCAGAAGACTGGCTCACCGGTTTTCGATCGTCGAGTAGCGATCTCACCTTCTTTGTAGTGGGATCTAGTTAGTCGTAGCGCATCCCTTGGCGACAGCCCTGTAAACATCATCATCGCGATCGCAGAGCGCATATGTGGAGGGCACGAATCCAGCACCACATGGCGCTCCTCGTCTGACCAGGGTCTATTCGCTTCAGGCGCACCCTTCTGTCTTCTGATGCTTCTGATTTTCTCGGCGGGATTCCTATCAGCGTAGCCGCGTTCTGCCCCCCAGGCGAAAAGAATGGATAGAACAGTTTTCACATAGTTGCCAAAACGGCGCCCGTGGCCTGCGGCTGCCTTGTACCGAATACGAATAACTAGCGCGCGATCGAAGCGTTAAAGGCACGTCTGAGATGGGCTTTAGGTAATCTAGGCAGCGCTGATAGTCAGCGCGGGTACGAGGTTCGCGATCCAAAAATTCCGCGCTCGCCCGATATTCAGTGATAAGTAGGCCAAGTGTTCCCGGCTTGGCGGGGGCCGATACCTTTGCTAGCTCTGTGATTTGCGCGCACTCCGCGAAGAACTCCGCGGAGCCAAGTGGCGCCTCGCCTAAATTCACGGGGGTGCGGGTGCTCCTGTGGTAGCACCGCATCTTGCCATGACGGTCTACGAAAATTTGGAAGCCTCTCACCCTTACGCGCGTCATGATCCAAGCATTTGAACAATGGCTTCGGCGTCCGGGTCCGAGAGCCCTGTCTTTAGACTATCGATCCATGCGTCTAAGTCGCGCACATCCCACCTAATGTCTCCATTTGCGAAGCGCACGCATGGGACCGGACACTCGATTTCGAAACGTTTCACTGATCGGCCACAATGCTCGGCAGCTTCCAATTTGGTCAACATTCTCTTCAAAAGAACATTCAGGTTAAAGGTAGCGATGCCATAAACTACATACCTCAAGCAATGCGAAAGAACGTGCAGGTTCACCTATTTCGGCACGTGGGTAGAACTATTCTAGAGCCCGCCATATTGGAGCAAGGGTATGTCGCCTCGCTTGGGTAGGGACCGCTGCATGGCCGAGTAGAAGCTATCCCAGTCGTCATGTGCTCTCTTGAAGTTTTGGGATGCCCAGATCCTCCGAAAGCCACTGGTGATGCTTCGACTGTCGCTTTCCGGTTTCCGTTTTAGGATTACGCTTCTCCATCTCCTCCAAAACACCGGGAGCAAGGCGCTCGTAGATGAGGTCCTTTGTGTAATGAGCGACAACGCTGTAGCGATTCTTCCCCATGCCTGACCAAGGCCAGCCACGGAGTTTATAAATTTCTCTGTAGAATTGATCTGGAAAGCGTTTGACCCAGGCAGCCAACTCCTGCCGAAAATAACCCTCAAAAATCTGGCGCAGTGCATCGCGGTCACGGACCTCCTGGTAACCCGTAGCCTCATCGATAAGGGCAATAATGCCAACAACGGAGAGGCCTCTTTCCGGCGGTTGTACTTGCGTATCGGGCCCGCAACTCGCTAAGAGCAACCCGGCCGCCGCTGCATAGATCGTTTTGACAAGCCGTGCGATTGAAGGCCAAATAATTGTGAGAACTTGCCATCGGGGCCGCCGCTCCAGGGTGGATCGCCCGCATGGAGAAGCTGCTTAATCCAAACCCGGTGTTCTACCGGCCTTGGCAGTTGGCGTGGTTGCAGGCCTTACCGAGAGCCCCGGTCCAGGCGTCGATAAAGGTCGTCCTCCTCCCATTTGCTGGAGATGAACGGCGATTGGCCGGTCTTGCGGATATCATCGACCGTGATCTTGCGTTGCAGCACCAGGGTGATCAGTTGCGCGACAGGAGTGCTGACAGGCGTCTCACCACTAGCGTAGCGCTTGACGCCGCTCTCACTGATGCCCAAGAGGACTAGCTGCCACTGTCTGCGTCAGATAGAGCGTCTTGAGTGCTTTGCGAAATTCATTTTACTCGCTCCCCTGTGTTGTCGCCTCAGGGATTTCCAGCGCTGCGCCCTCGGCTCTCTTCTGTATTAGCCCCTCGACCCGCATGAGCGGCTCTATCGGTCCGAACCGCTACGGGCCTCATCCAAGCGACCCAATCGCGAGCATCGAAATCACGAATATCTCACCTCGCCTTGCCAGGTGGTTGCGAAGACCCACGCAGGTGCGATCCGAGTCGGCCGTCGGTGTGCCACGGATCGCCGCCGCCGTTCTTGCCGTCAAGCTCGGTGTGGAAGCCGTCCTTCCAGTCGATGGACTGGACCATGCTGGCCTGTTGCAGCTCGCTGACCAGCCGGTCGCGCTCGGCATCCACATCCGGCGCGATGTGGTGGGTCACCTGCCCGGTGGTGTGGCTGAACCCGACGCTTCGGTCGAAGGTCGCGGCGCCGCACCAGATGGTCCGGTCCTTATGTCGGTCGTCGCACCGCCAGAAGCGCACGTGGTGTCGCTTGCCCGGACCGCCAGTGATCGGCTGCTCAAAGGCATGGTCCTGCTTGCGGCCGAACAGGAACAAATTGCTCACCGGCGCATCGTCATCGGGGCGATGAAGCACGGTATCGGCGGCAATGCGCACGCTGCTCGCCACGGTGATCGGGTTTGCCGGAAACCAGCCTGCCGCATGCATGGCCCGCACGAGCGTGTCCTCGTCGCCGACCAGCGCGACGTTGATCGGATCGCCGGGATGCCCGTCGCCGGTTTGCGTACAGCGCTCAAGTTCGGCGAAAAATGGGTGACGGCGGAAATAGATCGCCCAGAGCTTGGGCACGATCAGATAGGCGGCGACGGCCCAGGCGAGTGTGATCAGCAGAAGAGTTCTGGCATCCATCCAGAGCGCGAGCCTAACCCAGAAATCGGCTCCTATCCGAGGTTGATATGGGCCAAAAGGTTGCAAGGCTGCGGTCCTCTTGGGCGCCGTAACATCAGCTTTTGACTCCAGAGCCGACAGTTCTGTTACCGAGACGCGATTGTGCGGTGCCGCGTGAACGACGGCGAGCGAAGTCAGCTCTCATCTGATGACAAGCTCGTCGGGAGGGGTGCTGATGCTCTGGAGGGGCCCCGGTGCATGAAGCATCTCGGGGCCCCTTTGTCTTCGCCTCAGGGGCGATGTCTGAACTTCAGTAGCTCAGTTTCAAGACTCTTTTGCGTTTGGCCTACGCGCTCCCGAGTCTCTGATGAATTTCGAATTGTCGGCGGTGCAGTTCAGCGGGCTGCCTGGCAATGATCGACCCTTGACCCACACCGTGACCTTGCACCCAGCAAGGTCATTGGTTCTTGCTCGGTGGCGTCATTCGATCTCCTTCGAAGTGAGCCGGCCTTCCCTGCCACTCGCCCGGCGTGCTGCGTGCTCCCCAAAAGCTTCGGCAGGTGCAGCACTCGAAGTATAGACCCCCCAAAGAATATTCCAATAGAGATTAGGCCAGTTAGGAGACGCTCACGCCGGTCGAGCCGCTTTGTTTGGCGCTGTGGTCGCAGCATTTTTTTAGCCCGCTTTTTGGAGACGCCCTATCCGAGGGATTTCAGAAGCGAATGCGGCTTGGGACGACAGGCAGGCATGTCTGCTTCTGGCACTTTGCGGACATTGATGCCGATGCTGACGATGTCCGCTCTTAGGGGTAAAGCGGACATCGCTGATCCGCGCTCTAATGTCCGCTAATGACCCAAAGCGGACTTTCTGGCCCTGCTTAGCGCGTGCAACCGGGGGCAACGGTGACAGAATTACCACGACGTTCATGCTAGTTTCCTCCAGCGCGCCGCAGCCCCACAGGCGGACGCCGACCGAGCGATCCCGAAGCGGCAAAACTTGGCGGAAAACAGGGAAATCTGCGATGTGGCAAATGCAACAGTGAAAATCCGGGCGGTCGGGTATGATCCTCCTAAGAGGACCTCGCCAAATCGGCTATGTTTAAAAATTTAAACACCAGCACAAAGCTCTTCATTTTGTGCAGCACCTTCATCGTCGCGATTGTCGTCGCAATCTACAGCCTTGTGGTCGAAAAGCAGATCGCTATCGAATTCGCCCGCAAGGAACTCGCAGGCGTCCGGTATTTTGAGAGCCTTCGGGACGTCTATGCCGCAATTCTCTCCGAACCGCTGGGCGTCAACGCGGCCGGGCAGACGCCATCCCCAGAGGAAGCGCTGAAATCGCTCGACGCAGCCGAAAAACAGGCTGCCGGCACTCTGCAAACCGCCGCGCTTGAACAATCGCTGGCGGCAACGCTTCGCAAGCTTTGGTCCAAGAAGGCGGAGGGCGAGGACCCGAGCTCTCTTGTCGTAGATGCGCTTGCCAAGGCCCGGGATTTGGCCTCGCGCATTGGTGATGACTCCAATCTCGCCCTCGATCCTGACCTTGACACCTACTACCTGCAAGACACCGTGGTCAGGCAAATGCCGCGTTTGCTCGGCCAAATCGGGGAGACACAGACCTCGTTGGGGGCGCCCTCCGATGCCGCACTTTTAAGTGACGATAAGGCGCGTCTCCTCGCTCTGGACGCAATGACACGATCGACGACCGAGGAGATTGAAAGAAATTTGACGTCCGCCTACCGCGGAAATGCCGATGGACAGTTGCGGCAAAAAATCGAAGGCGACGTTACGGAAATGCTGTCCAGCATAACGTCATACTTCCGTGTTCTGTACGAGAGCGTCAGCGAGCCGACTGGATTTGAATCTCGCGATCGCCTTTACCAGGCGACGGTGAATAATGCCGTCGCAGCTTGGACGGTCAGCCAGGCCGAGCTGAAGCGCCTTCTCAACAAACGCATAGACAATCTGCTCGGTAAGCTACATCGCAGCCTTCTGCTAACGGGGGCGCTTGCCGGCCTAAGCATCCTCCTCGCTCTCATGACGCATCGCCATATCGTGCGGCCGCTCGCGCGGCTCGAAAGTCTCGCAAGGAGGGTCCGCGGACCGAAGGACTACAGCCGCCGTATTGACTACATCAGCCAGGACGAGATTGGACGCCTCGCGGTTGCCTTTAACGAGATGTTGGGCGAGGTTGATAGAGCGAACGAAGCCAAGAACGCATTTCTCGCGAATATGAGCCACGAGATCCGGACGCCGATGAACGCCATCATCGGTCTATCTCACCTCGTGCTAAAGACAGATCTGACACCACGTCAGCGGGATTATGTCCTCAAGACACAGAGTTCAGGACAGCATCTTCTCGGCATCATCAATGACATTCTTGATTTCTCAAAGATCGAGGCCGGCAAGCTGTCGGTCGAAACCATCGACTTCGCTCTCGACAAGGTGCTGGACAACGTCCGCGACCTGATTTCTGAGAAGGCCTCTGCCAAAGGGCTGGAACTAATCTTTGACGTCGACCCCGCGCTCTCGACCCAGCTCAGAGGCGACCCGCGGCGGCTGGGACAGATCCTAATCAACTTCTGCAACAATGCGGTCAAATTCACCGAGCAGGGCGAGATCGTCATCAAGGTTCGGGTGCTGGAGGAAGGCGAGGACAATCAATTGATTTCCTTCTCCGTTCGCGACACCGGTATCGGTATGACGGAGGAGCAGATCCGGCGGCTGTTCCAAGCATTCGAGCAAGCAGACGTATCGACCACCCGCAAATACGGGGGTACCGGACTTGGGCTCGCCATCTCCAAACGGCTGGCGGAGTTGATGGGTGGTGACATCGAGGTTACGAGCGAGCCTGGCAAAGGAAGCACGTTCGGATTTACCGCTCGTTTCGGCAAGAGCACGCAGTTGCCGCGGCGGCATCTGCACCGGACCGACCTGCGCGACCGGCGCATTCTGGTGATCGACGATAATTCGCACGCCCGTACCGTTCTGGCGGGAATGCTCGCCAGCCTGACGTTTATCGTGGACGAGGCGTCATCAGGTCAGGAAGGCATCGAAATGGTCGGCCAGGCCGCCAAGCTCGGCAAGCCCTACGAAATCATCTTCCTTGATTGGCAGATGCCTGGGCTCGATGGTATCGAAACCGGCAAGCGAATTCGTGCCTTGCCCGATCTCGGCACCCCGCCCCACCTAGTGATAATTACCGCCTATGGACGCGAAGACGTGTTGAAACAAGCTGAGGAGAATGGCTTTCAAAACGTTCTCATAAAGCCCGTGACGCCATCAATCTTGCTCGACACGGTAATTGGCGCTTTAGGTGCGAGCATCGAGGCAACGGACACAATGATGCCGCGCAAGCAGGCCGAGCCTTCTTTTGACGTCGACCGGGTGCGGGGTGCACGCGTGCTTCTAGTGGAAGACAATAAAATCAACCAGGTCGTCGCGATGGGGCACCTTGAAGACGCCGAACTCTTCGTCGACCTAGCTGAGAACGGCGAGGTTGCAGTCGGGAAGGTGCGCGACAATGATTACGATGTCGTGCTGATGGATGTGCAGATGCCGGTCATGGATGGAATTGAGGCGACGCGAGTCATTAGGTCCGACCCCCGTTTCCAAACATTGCCCATCATCGCCATGACTGCGAGCGTGCTCGTCTCCGACCGCGAGATGTGCCGGGAAGCGGGCATGAACGATCACATCGCCAAGCCCATCGATCCCAACCGGTTGTTCGACATTCTGCTGCGTTGGATCGGACGCAGCGGCGGAAGTGTGAAAACTGCATTAAAGGGCGACCCCATGAGTCCCGGCGTCCTTTCGATCGCTGGAATTGATACGGAAAGGGGACTGAAGCTGACGGGTGATAAGCTCGAACGCTACGAGTTGCTTTTGCGCGAATTCGCCAAACAGGAAGCGGGCGCGGTCGATCAAATGCGCAGCGCCCTTGCGGCCGGCAATTCTGCAACAGCACGACGCGGCGCCCATTCGTTGAAGGGTGCCGCAGGCACCCTCGGCGCCACGACGCTCGCAAAGGAGGCGGCGAATGCCGAAACCGCCATCAAGAATGGGCACGGTGTCGACGAGGCGCTTAGGTCGCTGTCAGTTTCCCTTAAAGCTGTAGTCGAGGCGATCTCTGCTGCCCTGCCCGACGAGGTCTCACTTGAGACTGCTAATCAGGACTCCATCGATCCCGCGGTGGTGCTCGAGCCTCTCATCCAGCTCAAGCGGCTCCTGGAAAATTACGATGGCGCGGCCGCCAAGTTCGCGGTCGAGGCCCGGCCTAGCCTATCCCGCGTGTTGACTGGAGCTGAGATGGAAACGCTCAGTGGCTTAGTCCGCAAGTACGATTTCGTGGCTGCGCGCGAATGCATTGCAGACATAGCTGCACGGCTGTCTCTGGACCTGAAGTAAGACCTTGCCACTATCCGGGCAAAAACTGGTTCTCATCGTAGATGATGCCCCGACCAACATAGCGGTTAAGGCCGAACCCGCTACCTGCGAAATCCCGATAATATTCCTAACCGGGAGGACCGAGGCGGCAGACGAGCAAAAGGGATTTGAGGTCGGCGCGGTTGACGACATCCACAAACCATTCTCTGCACCGATCGTGCTGGCAAGGGTCAAACTCATCTCGCGCTCCAAAACGCGCTCCACACGGTACAAGCGCAAAGCGCGAAGCTCACTGAATGGAACGCAAAGCTTGAAGAACGTGTCGATGAGCAGGTGAGTCAACTCGAACGCCTGTCCCGGTTCAGGAGATTTTTTTCGCGATCCACGGCCGCCAGCTCATCTTTATCCACATCGATGACGCGGATCTTGTTGTCCGTCCACTGCGTGAAGTAGACGAATTTCCCATTCGGGTGAATGGTTGGTCCATGGAGCTGCTGGTTTGTGGGCTTCCACAGGTCAGTCACTGGTTGATTTGGATCGGTCTCCGTCGGAACTAGAAACGACGGTTTCTCACCGGGCTGTTCATCGACCAGCCATTGGATGTTCCGACTTTGGGACCCAGAAAGGCCTCAGGCGACGAAAGCGATCCGCCTTTCTCGATTGTAGAGTGATGAGGCTGGTAGTATTTTGCCCGAAGGTTGGGCCGTCCGAAGGTCAAGGCCATGCTTTGTCCCGCGCAAGAGACCCGCTCTAGCCCTATTTTCTGCTTTGCTGCCGGGCCCGCCGAACGTAGGGCAGGTCGTGTTGCACCGGCTAGAATTGGGCCTGAGGCGCAATCATGAACGATTCCGCCAGCCCGTCGAGCAGCCAAGAAAAAGCAGGCACACCAGCTCTGCGCCGAGCGGTTCCCGTTTTGGCTTTCTTGCTGCGCAACCGTATTATCTTCGTGCTGGCGATCGTATTCTGCGCGGCGATGGCAGGTACCTTGTGGCATCTCTCTCGCCTGTCGTCGAAGCTTGTCCAATCAGCAGCTTTGCAAGGCGTGTCCCAGCACGCCGACACGCTCAAAGAGCTTCGCAAGCTTTACACCTCAGAGGTAACGGATCGCGTCGTGGCACATGGGATAGAGGTTACCCACGACTATGTAACCAAAGAAGGGGCCATTCCACTACCAGCCACATTCAGCATGGTGCTCGGCAAACGGATCAGCCAGGACGCCGCCGGGATGCAGGCGCGCCTCTACAGCGACTTTCCCTTTCCCTGGCGGAAGGACGGTGGGCCAAAAGATGATTTTGAGAGGGAGGCGCTCCATCAGTTACGGCAAGTCCCCGACCAGCCGTTTTACCGGTTTGAAGATTTTCAGGGGCGTCAATCACTGCGCTATACAGTAGCCGATCGGATGGGGCCTGGATGTGTTGCCTGTCACAATACTCATCCCGATAGCCCCAAGACCGACTGGAAATTGGGAGACGTAAGAGGGATTCTGGAGATCATCCGCCCCTTGGATAGCATCATCGCGCAGACCCATGCGGGCCTCCGCGAAACATTCGCCCTGATGGCGATCATCGGCATATTAGGGCTGTCCGGTCTGGGGTTGGTGTTCGCTAGGCTGCGCCAGAACGAAGCCCTGCGAGCGGCGAAGCAAGTCGCGGAAGAAGCCGCGCGGCAAAAGTCGGATTTCTTGGCCAACATGAGTCACGAGATCCGTACGCCAATGAACGCCATCATCGGTTTGTCTCACCTCGTATTAAAGACAGATCTGAACCCGCGCCAGCGGGATTATATCCTCAAGACGCAAAGTGCTGGACAGCATCTTCTCGGCATCGTCAACGACATCCTCGACTTCTCGAAGATCGAGGTGGGCAAATTGTCGGTCGAAGTCATCGATTTTGATCTCGACAAGGTGCTGGAGAACGTCCGCGACTTGATCTCCGAAAAGGCCTCTGCCAAGAGCCTGGAGCTTATTTTCGACGTCGATCCCTCGATCTCCTCCCAGCTCAGAGGCGACCCGCTGCGGCTGGGACAGGTCCTGATCAATTTTTGCAGCAATTCGGTCAAATTCACGGAGCACGGCGAGATCGTCGTCAAGGTTCGGGTGCTGGAGGAAGGCGAGGACAATCAATTGATTTCCTTCTCCGTTCGCGACACCGGTATCGGTATGACGCAGGAGCAGGTCGCGCGGTTGTTCCGAGCATTCGAGCAAGCAGACGTATCGACCACCCGCCAATACGGTGGTACCGGACTTGGGCTCGCCATCTCCAAACGGCTGGCGGAGTTGATGGGTGGTGACATCGAGGTTACGAGCGAGCCTGGCAAAGGAAGCACGTTCGGATTTACCGCTCGTTTCGGCAAGAGCACGCAGTTGCCGCGGCGGCATCTGCACCGGACCGACCTGCGCGACCGGCGCATTCTGGTGATCGACGATAATTCGCACGCCCGTACCGTTCTGGCGGGAATGCTCGCCAGCCTGACGTTTATCGTGGACGAGGCGTCATCAGGTCAGGAAGGCATCGAAATGGTCGGCCAGGCCGCCAAGCTCGGCAAGCCCTACGAAATCATCTTCCTTGATTGGCAGATGCCTGGGCTCGATGGTATCGAAACCGGCAAGCGTATTCGTGCCTTGCCCGATCTCGGTACTCTGCCACACCTAGTGATGGTTACCGCCTATGGACGGGAGGACGTGTTGAAGCGAGCCGAGGAGCATGGCTTTGCCAACGTCCTCATAAAGCCCGTGACGTCATCCATTTTGTTTGACACGGTCATTAGCGCTCTAGGTGCGAGCATCGAGGCAACGGACACAATGATGCCGCGCAAGCAGGCCGAGCCCTCTTTTGACGTCGACCGGGTGCGGGGTGCGCGCGTGCTTCTGGTAGAGGACAATAAGATCAACCAGATCGTCGCGCTGGGGCACCTTGAAGACGCCGAACTCTCTGTCGACCTAGCCGAGAACGGCGAAATTGCCGTCAGAAAAGTGCATGACAATAATTACGACCTAGTGCTGATGGATGTACAGATGCCGGTCATGGACGGAACTCGAGGCCGCCCGAATCATCAGGTCCGACCCACGCTTCCGGTCGTTACCCATCATAGCCATGACCGCCAGTGCGATGGCCGCTGACCGGGACCTGTGTCTGGAAGCAGGCATGAACGATCACATCGCCAAGCCCATCGATCCCAACCAGTTGTTCGACATTCTGTTGCGTTGGATCGGACGCAGCGGCGGAAGTGTGAAAACTGCATTAAAGGGCGACCCCATGAATTCCCGGCGTCCTTTCGATCGCTGGAATTGATACGGAAAGGGGACTGAAGCTGACGGGTGATAAGCTCGAACGCTACGAGTTGCTTTTGCGCGAATTCGCCAAACAGGAAGCGGGTGCGGTCGAGCAAATGCGGACCGCGCTTGCGGCCGGCGATGCTGCGACGGCACAACGCGGCGCCCATTCGTTGAAGGGTGCCGCAGGCACTCTCGGCGCCACAGCGCTTTCTGAGGCGGCGGCAAAGGCCGAAACCGCCATCAAGAATGGGCGCGGCGTCGACAAGGCGCTGCGATCACTGTCAGTTTCCCTTAAAGCTGTGGTCGAGGCGATCTCTGCTGCCCTGCCCGACGAGGTCTCACTTGAGACTGCTAATCAGGACTCCATCGATCCCGCGGTGGTGGTCGAGCCCCTCACCCAGCTCAAGCGGCTCCTGGAAAATAATGACGGCGCGGCCGCCAAATTTGCGGTCGAGGCTCGGCCTAGCCTATCCCGCGTGTTGACTGAAGCTGAAATCGAAACCCTCAGCGCCTTGGTCGGCAGGTGCGACTTTGTGGCGGCGCGTAAATGCATTGGAGACATCGCTGCACGGCTGTCTCTTGAACTGACATAAGACCTTGCCATGTCAGACCAAGAACTGGTTCTCATCGTAGACGATACGCCGACCAACATAGCGGTCATCTCGGGGGTGCTCGAGGACTTGTTCAGAGTCAAAGTCGCCACGAATGGCGATACGGCGCTGGCGATCGCACAAGCCACTGACAAGCCTGACTTAATTCTGCTCGACGTCGAGATGCCTGAAATGGATGGATACGAGGTTTGCCGCCGTTTAAAGGCCAATCCCGCTACCTGCGAAGTTCCGATTATATTCCTAACCGGCAGGACCGAGGCGGCGGATGAGCAAAAGGGGTTTGAAGTCGGCGCGGTCGACTACATCCACAAACCATTCTCGGCACCAATCGTCCTGGCCAGGGTCAAGACGCAACTTGCTCTCCAGAATGCGCTCCACACCGTGCAAGCGCAAAGCGCGAAGCTCGCCGAGTGGAACGCAAAGCTTGAAGAACGTGTCAATGAGCAGTTGGGTCAACTTGAAAACCTGTCCCAGTTGAAGAGATTCTTCTCGCCGCAGCTCGTGGAAGCCATCCTGTCCGGTGGGGCCGACAATCCGCTCATAAGTCATCGGCGCGAAGTCACTGTTGTTTTTTTGGACTTGCGTAACTTTACGCCTTTTGCCGAAACCTCCGAACCCGAAGAGGTGATGCGGGTATTACGCGAATTCCACACGGAGATGGGCAAGCTCATTCTTGAGCACGAGGGGACACTCGAGCGCTTCACCGGAGATGGCATGGTGATTCTCTTCAACGAGCCAGTGGTCGTTCCAAATCCCGCGGAGCGCGCGCTGCGTATGGTAGTGGCGATGCGCGAGCGGGTCAATGAAATGAGCATCGTTTGGCGCAAGCAAGGATTTGATCTTTCGCTTGGTATTGGCATCGCCCAGGGTTACGCCACGATTGGCGCAATAGGTTTTGAAGGGCGGCTCGACTACGGCACGGTGGGCGCCGTCATCAATCTTGCAGCCCGTTTATGCGGCGAGGCACAGGGCGGACAAATCCTGACCAATCGAAAAACCTTGAGCAAGTTCGAACAACTGGTTGAGGCGGAAAATATCGGCGAATTGAATTTAAAAGGTTTCGCCAAACCGATCTCAACCTTAAATATTACGGGCCTCCGTCGGTCAGAACAGCAAAGCTCCAGTCATCGGCCGGAGACCAAGGCCAGCTTAGCCGAACCGTCCTAAAACTGATTATTTTCAGGAGTTACACTTCTGCGAGGAAGCACCAGGGAACTCTTCCCCGCCTGCATGGCGGGTTTCTTCGCCCCTGCCGAACTTTTCATCCCAAAACGGCGCGTGCCAAGCGTAATGAGGGCGGATTTTCCTATTGTGGGGGATCCCCTGAGGATCCGCTTGCCAATCAAGCTAGCGTGCTGCCGGTCACTCACGCCAGCGGGTGAAAGATGGAGTCGTGTCCTTCTCCGGCTTGTGGCAATCCGAAGCAGGCGGTGCGGGCGTCCCGGCCGACCACCGCGCGGGTCGGGCCGCCCGCTTGCATCCTGAGCCCAGCACCTTGCGCTCGCCCTTGTTGAGGGCGTTGTCGGCCGCGCGATGTCCGAGTTGAATCACCATGCTCTTGCGTCCAGTCGCGTTAACCGGCGTATGATGGCCATTGCCTTATCGTCGGCAAGAAACGGGGCCGAGACGGCCAGTGCGACAATGGCGAGCGCGGGCGAAGATGTTCACCGCCCCCCTCCTGATGCCGCCGGCGGCTTATCGAAGCGCTCCCGTGACGAAGTTACCGTGCGGCATATGCCATCCCGCATCCGCCGACGAGACCACGGCGACGACATTGTCTGTGGCCCCGTCGATCTTGACGAGGTGTCCAGAGGCCCAGCTCTGGGCGTACACGTGGCGGCCGTCCATTGAGGCATAGATCTCGTGCGTCATCTTAAAGTCCGCAGGCAACTCCTTGCCCGCCTGAAGTCGCTTGATGAACTTGGGCGAGTTGGGATCGCTGATGTCCCACACCGAGACATTGCCTTGGTCGATCGTCGCGTCCATGCTGTCCTCTTCACCGACATACAGCTTCTTCCCTACCACCACAACATCTGAGGCTGGCTTGTAAATGCCGGGATCGTCAGGGTTCTTCGCAGGGCCAATGATCATCTTGCCCTTGCCCTCCACCGCATCAATGAGCCAGACGCTGGGGCCAACCACCTTCCATCCCGTTGGGGTCAGCGAGGTGTTGCCCGTCTGTTGGGTGGAGGTAATGGCATAGCGGTCATCGAGCCACCAAACAAAGTGCGTGAAGGCGGCGTATTCCTTATCCTTCTCGCTAATCGTCAGGGGAATGACCTTGTCTATCGTGAGATTGCCGGTCTCCTTGTCTACCTTGTAAAGGGTCACCTCGTTCATGTCGTAGTAGTAACCCGTCGCCATAGCCAAGTCGCCCGACGGATTGAAGAAGACCCCATGGATCTGACGCGTGCGCGTGCCGTACTGGATCGGGTCCACTGCCGCGAGTTCATCTTTATCGACATCGATCACGCGGATCTTGTTGTCGGTCCACTGCGTGAAATAGACGAATTTCCCGCTCGGGTGAAGGGTCGGCCCATGCAGTTGCTGGCCGTTGACCCTGGTAACCTTCCACAGGTCTGTCACAGGCTGGTTTGGATCGGTCTCAGTTGGAATTAGAAACGAGGGTTCCTCAGTTGGCTCTGCTGCTCGCATCACCTTTGTGATTTTTACATCCGCCTTGCCCGTCTTCCAATCGAGCTTGTTGATGCGCAGGGCCAGGAACGTTGCCGGGTCCTTCTCGGAACTCATCACGCTCAGATAGGCCTTGCTACCATCGGGAGTGATGATGGTGTGCAGTGCCCCTCCCCCGGCATGCGGCGCGGTCGGGGCGGTGTGTCGTGCGGATGGCCACATCGGGTCTTGGCTGAGATCCACCTTGATCCGCTGGTCGGTGTCCATATTGAAGAAGTACAGATCGGTACCTCCCATGTCGGTGCCGATCATGAGGTTCGGGGACGCCGCGGGTGCCGCCGAGTGGGCTATGGCCAGTAGAGCGACCGCTAGGGCGCAGCTAGTTGCCAGTCTCATCACTGATGGCATTAGTTGTAACCGGTTTGTTTTCATGACCTTGCTCCTTCACACGCGAGCTGATGAGCCCAAAGCTTTCGAAAAAATGTTACTGAGTGAACCGGCCATAGTCGTTCTCAGACTTGGCGGCCTGAGAGTTCGAGCGGAGGCGGGGAGATGAAGCTTGGATAGGTCTCTTGCACGAGACATACATGGCCTCGACCTCCGAAAGGCCAAAACCTGCTAGGATAATACCAAGGAACTCAACGCCCTGCAATCGATAGCCGGTTCAAGCAGACATCGCCCTGTCATGGCTCTCGGCGGACTTGCGATTTCCGCAGCGCTGCTCTTGATGCCGGTGGACACATTAGAAGGGGCTAATGATGTGTGCTTTGAACAAGACGCTCTGCCACGCTCGCGCGACAGGATGAATTCAACGTTGCTGACCATCCGCCCGGCGCGAGCGCGTTCTTGAGCAGTTGTCCCGATGATCAATCGGACGAAATAGCTTTATTCGCCAACCGTTTTTGCCCACAAGCGGAACGCGGTCACCGCACCATTTCTCTGCTAACGGAGGTGCATTTCTAGAAGATGCCAACCTTGGACCGTCCCAACATCAAGCGCAGCCCTCAATAGAGCCTCGGTGGTATTGCGTCCGCTCACCACCGACGACGCCCGCGGCACCCCCTACCCGGCTGCTACATCAGTCTTGCGGGCTTCCCTATGAGGCTCCTTGCTAACCTTTTCTGGCTGACGTCCATTGGCTCCGTGGGCCTGTGTCGCGCGGCCATCAAAGTAGGCGCCTTTCTCAATAGTCAGAGTTCGATGATGAATATCGCCTACGACATGCGCCTGCGACTTTAGCACCACGTCGCCGCCTTGAATGGGGCCCTCCACTTTACCGTTCACAACCACCTGCTCAGCAGTAATGCTTCCGACAATCCGACCCTTCGGAGAAACAATGAGCGAAGTGCACTGAAGGTCACCCTCTATCTGACCATTGATCTCAATTAAGCCTTCTGCGGTGACATTGCCGAAAATTTTCAGTCCGTCACCAATGACTGTTCTACCGCGCCTCGATCCGAACATTGGTTCCTCCCACTCACAGCAACTGCTCCTCTGAACATCTTAATAGGATCACTGTCTCGCCTCAGCGCCCACTCATACTATCTCACTGAAGACATTTTGGGATTCGAATAGTGAGGTAGAGGTTTCATCGGTGAGATGAGAACATGCCCGGTAGCTGCACCCGCTGCGGTGCTCCACTCATACAGATAGATCATTACGGTGATCAGCTGACTGGCTGCGTCGCATGCAATGTGTGGCGAGGGGATAAGGGTGCATTTATCGTAGAGTTGGCGGTGGAGGATTGGAAGGCATTGGGCAAACTGAGAAAGTCCGTGAGATGGACTTTGCACCCCAGGAAGACCCAGTCAAAGGGCTGAATGTCCGCTTTTAGGGGAATAACGGACATGACGCGGACGTGAGGCGATGTTTGCTTATGACCCATAGCGGACATTTCACACCGCGTTTGCAAGCCAAAGAGACTGTCAAAAGCCGACGAGAACACCCCCGAACAGCCGGTAGGTTGGCTCCGATTGCAGGCCATTCAGATCGTTGATGATCGGTAGGCCGACCGAGACGAACCCGGACCAGCGGTTTGATGCGATCCTCACCCCAGGCGAAAGAAAGACGATATTGCCGCCAGAGTTGGGATCGGCTTCACCGCTGATGTTTTGCTTGGCCTGCCATTCGCCATTGAGCTCGAGCACCGCGTCGATGATGAAACCCTTGGGGCTCAACGCATGGTCATGATGGTGGCTCTGACCATGGTGCGAATGGTTCATTGCGTGCGAAGTCTCTGCGTCGCCTCCCACGAGCCGATAGGTCACCGCGGCATTGTAATGGAAGCGGTCACCGAGATCGGTGTGTTGCGTCCCTTCCGTAGCGATCGTGTACAAGACGTTGCCGTCGACAGACCACCGGCCCTGAGCTTTCGACAGGGCGAGTCCGAGGAGGGGATCCCATGAGCCCGAGCCGGGTTGGAACTCCGCTTCAAACAACTCGCCCTGATCGTCGCGCTCGCCGGTCTCTCCGGTCGGCGTCTTGATACCGGTTAGCAGCGAGGCTTGAAGTCCAGTATCTTGGTCATAAAAGCGGTACTGGCCGAACAGGGTCAGGTCGCCAATGCCCTCCGTGTCGCCGCGATCAACGGTCTCGCTCTCCGCGGGCGACTGGTGATGTGTCTCGCCAACCGTATGCTCGTGTTCTTCCGTCTCGCCACCCTCGGCATGAGAGTGCTCACCCGTCGCTTCCTCATGGTGGTGATGGCTCGCCTCGCGGATGCCAGTTCGGATCACATAGGGCAGCTGGACCGAGACCATCAGCCGGTCGGTGAGCCCATAGGAATAGCCAAGCGCAGGACTTTCGAGCGTGGCAAGGCTGTGCGCGTGCGCGTCTCTCGCCGCAGCGGCTTCCAAGACGGCATCGCTCAGCTCGTCAAACGAGAGATGCTCGAAAGTGAGATAGAGGGCGCTAGCGCCCTTTTGCAGCGTCGTGCCAGGGATCGTGACAATGGGTCCTCCAGTGCTGGAGGTTCCAGTTCCGGAAGGATGGTGCGACATGGCCGGCGAGCTTGCGGCAAGCACCAGTGCTCCGGCCGATATGGTGACGATACGTATATGCATCGAAGGCCCCCCTTAAGGTCCTCGTGGAACTAATGGGTGTGAGCAAGACAACTCGAGGCGGTTAAGGTCGCCTGCCAACGCTTCGTTTCGGAAGCGCGATTGAAGTTGTCGGTTAGCTGACTGTCGGGGGAGCGCGGGCGTGCCAGGACGGAAGATTGGCTGAGCAGATCCGCTGGGCGCCACCGAAACCTGCAACTCGTTGGGCGACAATGTCGACCGGCAGGACACTGACAGCACCGCCGACAAGGGCGATGTGCAGGGCGACATGTCCCGCGCAGAACGGGCATTTTTTCGGCGGGGAAACCGGATGGCCGCGGCTCGGATGATGTCCATTGCCGGCCGAAGACGGCGCATCGTGGCAGCCAGGATCGTCAACGACAGTTTGAATATCAGCGCCCCGTGCGGGCACCGCCCGATTCGTCGCCTGGGAGACGATGTGCGACGTGACGAGGGCACTGTAGAGCAGCACGCTCACAAGCGCAGCTGCCACGGGCAGATGGCGATGCCTGCGCAGTGACCTCAAGCTCATGATAGGTTCCCCCTAGTCATGTCCCCGGCGGCTCTGCCGTGAGCCACCGGTGAAATAGTATCATCTGGCAAGCGGCCGAGCACAGATCGGACCGAAGGCAAGGATTTAAGCCTGAAATGTCCGTTCATGGGACTTAGCGGACATGCTGTCCGGTAGTCTGAATGTCCGCTTTCAGGGGCAAAGCGGACATAGAGTGATGCTGTGAAGAGCGTCCGCTTTTGACCCAAAGCGGAAGCTGTAGCGCACCGTCAGAGGTTTACGTCTAACTTTGAGAGTAGCCACGCGGCCAGAAAGTAGAGGCGAGGTTAGAGCGCAAGAGATCACAAAGGCGACCAGAAAGTAAGGCCGCTTCGCAGGAGCGCTGGAAGCACCTGGAACGCTGGAAGTGTCGGCAACATGAACCAGAATGTAGATTGGGACAATGCGGCAGAGATCAGCACCGGCACTACCGTGAGAAGGTTGCGGGTGAAGGCACAAAGGAGACAAAGCCATGAAATGGGTTACGCGAGAACGTCCGGTGATCGACCGGATTGCCTGCCCTTGGCTCATCTCAAGATTTATCGACAAGCAGCCCGAGTTCCTGTTCGTGCCGCCAGATAAAGTACTCCGCGTTGCAGCGGAGACGGGGGCTATTCCCTACGATGTCCCTGGGGTTGAGTTCACGCATGTGGGCGAAGGATGCAGCTTTGACGCATTCGTAGCCAAGTATGGTCTCAATAGCGATCCCGCCATCGTGACGGTTGCAGCCATCGTTCGGGGCGCCGACACGGACCGGCATAACCTCACGCCGCAATCGGCTGGTCTCTTAGCCATCTCGATGGGCTTGCGCGACCTTAGCCCCGACGATCACGAAGTGCTGAAACGGGGCTTCATAATCTATGACGCGCTCTACGCCTGGGCTTCACGCCGAAAGACGGAGACCCATAGCTGGCCGCCAAATATGAAGCCCGAAGCGGCATGATCAGTCTAGGTCCGCTTCTGGCACAAAGCGGACGTGCAAACCGCGCTGATGAATGTCCGCTTTGAGAGGAATAACGGACGTGACGCGATGTCTGCTTGAGACCCATAGCAAGCGCGGTTAATGAGTTCATGACCCTAGATCGCAACGATTAGGGAATGTCGGTCTCGGTGGTTGCGGGCCCGGGATTTGAACCTACCACCTGTCCATCCCAGCTCCATTAAGCAGATGAACGGAGGCGATAGAAGGCGTGTCGCAGTTGTGGGGAAAGGCGGTAGCGCTCCTCCGCTACCAATCAAGTTTCTGTTTTCCTTGCTCATTTTACACCTCTCGCTTTAGTACAAGTACTGGGTTTGACACTTCCTCAGGTAGGTTTGGCAATCTTGTGCGCCGTCTGTTCACCTCAGCATCGAACTCTGTCACGACGTCCCGCATCTTTCGCTTGAGGTCGGCGCCCCTGGCGACGCGCCATCTCTATGGTCTTCTGGCCCAGGGCGTCCGCAATGGTGCGTTCATCGCAGCCGCACTCCCTGAGGATCACTGCGACCGTGTGCCGGACGTATAGCGTCAGGCCCGTCCCGATGCGGCCTGCTTTCTCCAGTCTCTTGCGAACGTGTTCCCAAGAGGAGCGGAACCCGCTTTCGGTCCAGGGTCGGCCATAAGAATTCGCGCACAGCGTGACCGCGTGGTGGCTCGGCGCTGCATGGAGAATTTCCGATAGGGCTTGAGGCGCGCGCCAAAAGACCGGTTCTCCTGTTTTGGAACGACGTGTGGCCAGTTCACCATCCTTAAAAAAGGAGCGGGGGAGGCGCAGAGCGTCTTTCGGTCCGAGACCGGTGAACATCATCAGTGCGATTGCAGGGAGCATGTGTGAGGGTGCGTGGTCGAGCACAGCATGTCTCTCCCCGTCTGCCCAAGGTCTATTCGCGTCAGGCGCATCCTTCTGCCTGCGAATATTCTTTACCTTCTCAGCCGGATTTATTTTTACGTAGCCGCGCTCAGCACCCCAGGCAAACAAGATCGAGGTTATAGCCTTAACATAGTTCGCAAACCGGCGGCCGTGCTTCACTGCCGTCTTGTCACGAATACGAACCACAAGGGCGCGGTCGAAAGAACACGTACGTACGACGTACTACGTACTTTACCGTCCTTTTGACCCAAAGCCGACATTTCACCTGCTAGGTGCTTGCGATGCGGGTTCGGGCAACTAACTGCCATTGCCTGATCATACTCCCGCGACCCTCAGCGGCCGAATAAAGACTGCTGCTGCAACCGCGTAGAGAAGGCCGGCGGCCAGCACGACCGTTGAAAAACCCAATGTCATGGCGATCAAAGTGGCAAGTATTGCGCTGAGAACCGAGGCACAGCCGTTCACGCCCCAGGCCCAGGGAACGAAGGCCCGCGCTTCCGACCAAACTCGCGACAGTCCAAGCGGAAACGGCATGCCCATGAAGAAGGCCAGTGGCGCGATCAGGCCGAGCGAAACAAGTATCTTGACGATGTCGGTGAGGTGCAGGAGCGAATCGAATACGCGGGGTAAAATCAAGACGTAGAGCAGCGACATTGCGATGATGCCAATTATGGAAAGCTGGATCGCGGAAAACTGCGTGCCCCGACCTGGACTGGCCTTATGCCACGCGTCGACGCGCTCGGCAAACCACGATGAGACGGCGCTCCCGACACCGGCGAAAAGGAGGAAGCCTGTCAAGACGACGGCAACCGCATACAGAGGATGGCCCAGGAACAGAATGAACTTCTGGATGAAGGCAATCTCAACGAACAGAAAGGCCAGACCAAGCGCTACGAAGTACGCGGCGACGCGCGAGATCTGAGAAGACCGAGCGAGACCTGTCCGCCTCGCCCAGAGCGGCGCCACAATTAGCGCGGCGCTGAGCATCGTGGCCTGAATTAGTGTGGCGACCAGGATCACGCTGCCGAGCTCCAGAAGACCGGCGCCGCCGGCCCTTCGAATCGCCATTAGCTCAGGCAACGTGCGCCATTTGAAGAAGTCGAAAAAGTAGGGCCGCTCGTCTGTGGCGGGAGTAATGTCAAACTTGTAGCGGCCAATGAAGGCTTCCCGCTCTGTTCCGATCAGAGCCGTGGCGCCCGCAAAGAAGTAGGGCTCATCCAGAACGTTGAAGCGGTTGGCTTCATCGGCTCTGATTCCGGGATAGTAGCAGAGATCGAACGAGCGCTCCTTCGAGAAGGCCTTGGCTTTGGCGATCTCCGACTCCGTTACGATGCCATTCTTGACCAGTAGTGTGGTGGTGTTGAGACCACGAAGCAGAACGAGGCGTTGCTCGGGGCTCTCGATGCCCAACCGATGCAAGGCCTCGACCGCGGTGGCGAACAGCTTCAGCGTGTCGCTCGGCGGTAGCTTGAGCCAGCGCGTGATGCTGAGCCAGCCACCCGGTCGCAGACGCCGAAGGTAATGCTCAAACGCCTCGACCGTATAGATATAGGTCTCGCTGAGTCCGTGCACCCCCGCCGCCGCAGCCCCGAAGGCGTCCAGCAGGGGAAGCTGCACGATGTCCCACTCATCCTTGCTTGCGGTGACAAATCCGCGGGCCTCGGCCAGATGGACCCGAATCTCGGGACGGCCGAAAATATCCCCCGCATACTGCGCATAGTCTTCGCCGACCAGGCGCACCATGTTCGGGTCGAGTTCCACTGCGTCGATGCGGTCCGCCCGATGGTAGAGGCCTTGCAGGACGCTGCTCCCGCCGCCAGCGCCAAGCACCAGCACCGAGGGATGTTCCACGAGATGATAGGCCAGCGCGTCGGTGGTGTAGTCGAGATAGACCAGCCCCTCGCGCCGGCCGTCGAAGCGGGTGATCGCCGTCATCGAGCCGCCGTCGACGAAAACGCCGAGCTGATCTGGGGGCGCCGCCGGCGCGTTCAGGCTCAGTCCCGGCACATAGCGAAAGGGAACGCTTGGGCTCTCGACGACCGAAAGAAGGCTCAGCGGGCCCGAGCGCTCGCTCAGCACCTTCGTGCCCAAGACCTTGAGCGCGCTGGGAAGGCCCTTGTAGTCGGAGATCCGCAGGGCGAACCACCCGTCGGGCACGACCCAGATCGTGACGGCCAGGATCACGGCGCCCGCGGACAGAGCTGGCCAGAAAACCAACCTTCTATCCAAACCAACCAGTGCCGTTGCGATAAATCCCATGGCGGCAATCAGTCGAAGAGTATCGGTGGGGTGGAACACGAAAAGCACTACTACGATGCCAAGGGCCCCGACGGCCGAGCCGATCAGATTGAACGCATAGATGCGCCCGACCTCGTTGCCGTAACAGACAAAGGCGAGGCCAACGCAGGTGGCGCCGCAGAAGAACGGAACGACAAGCAGCAGGTACATCGCCAGCAGGTACAGGAGCTGACCTGGGTCCCAGATGACGGCCAGAGCGTTGAATGGTAAGGCCTGAGCCGCAAGGAAGCTCGCCGGAGCGGAAAGCGCGAACAATGCGGCGTTCACTGCGAAGATCGGCGTGAAGCGCGAGCCGACCCAGTGTTGCCAGAGAGCGAGCCAGGTGCCGCTGGCGCCAAAGCCGAGCAAGGCGATGCTGATCGCCATGAAGGCGAAATGGTGCCACTGAACGATCGCGAAGAGCCGGACCAGCAGGACCTCGTAAGCCAATATCGCGGCCGAGATGACAGCGAGCGCGAGGTAAGTGATCATTGAGAATCCCGCGCCAGCGGTACGAACTGCACGGGCAGGAGCTGACGGGTGGTAATCTGCCCGCCACCCGTCTTCTCTACCAGTGTCAGGAATTGAGGCCCAAAGACGCTGCCGACGGGGATCACCATGCGACCGCCGGGCTTGAGCTGCTTCACAAGGGGCGGCGGGACGTGGCCGGCGGCGGCGGTCACCAAAATCCCGTCGAAGGGGCCGCATTCCGGCCATCCGAAATAGCCATCGCCGATTTTGGTCTGGACGTTGTCATAGCCGAGGTCCTTGAGACGCCGGGCGGCATTCTCCCCGAGTTCGCGGATAATCTCGATGGTGCACACCGTCTTTACCAGCGGCGAGAGCACTGCAGCCTGGTAGCCAGACCCTGTGCCAATCTCGAGGACCGTTGAATCCGGACTCGCCCCGATCAGGTGGGTCATCAGAGCGACAATGAACGGCTGAGAGATCGTCTGCCCATAACCGATGGGCAGCGGCGCGTCCGCGTAGGCTTGGCGCCTAAGACTTTCGGGCACGAACTCGTGCCGCGGCACCTTGCCCATGACATCGAGAACCTTCGCCGACAAACCGTCGGTGCTGGCGCCCCCGGGAAGCAGAGTCGCATGGGCCTCGACCGTGCGCACCATGACCGCGCGGGGCTCGGCCCAGGGATCCTGCGCCACGACCACATCGTCGAGGATGCCCACAAAGGCCAACATGGCCACGAGACGCAAGAGGTGCCCCGCCCATCGGGCCGTTGGCGATTTACGATCCGCAGTGCTGCTCAATATCTCCTGCCTGGACGTCAGCTTGCCGCCAAATCGTAATGGATGAGGGCTCGAGGATTCTAAGTGCTCGGACTGGTCCCGCTCTCGATTTCCGAGGAGCCTACCATTGAAGAAGCCTCTTTTCAGACAGTCACTCGCCCGCGGCATCGATTGGTGGCGCATCTCGCGGCTCCAACTTCCAATCCATATCGTCCTCGGTTGCAACCCGCAGCCAGTCGGCCCTAGTAGCGCCCGTATGCCGATGTCGACCGGTTCACCACGGATATTGTCGAAGGGCGTGGCCCTAAGCCGCCTTGTGGACATAGCATGACCGCGCGACACTATTCGGAACGGATTGGAGGTCGAAATGACTGATACCCCAGAGGTGACTGGGCGCGACAGCTACGTTATCGCCCAAGCACTTTATGAGTTCATTCGGCTTGAGCAATTCGAAACCGATAGCTGAGCGACGCGGATCGGATAAGCGAGACGCAAAAGCGATCCTACACGCGCGGTACGACGACGAACTGGAGCTCCTAGTGCAGTCTGACGAAGCCCTTGGTCGTAAGCCTCCCGACTGTAAGAGGAGGGTGACGATAGGAGGCTGATCGGGGGCCAGACGAGTGCCAAAGAGGTGGAGACTGTCCGTGCTCCCACGATCCGGTGGAGCCAATCATGCAAGCGGTTGAATGTCGGTTAATGGCACTTAGCCGACATAGCTGCCGACTCTGAGGATGTCCGCTTTAGGGGGTGACGCATCCTTTCTGCGATCTGGCGAAGTAAAGTGCTGGAGCACGCCATCAGAGTAGAGCGGGTTATGATAGCGCGTCTGGCAACACTCTGGAGAGGTGACATCCCGCTCGGCCAAGCTTTCTGGGAATACGCTATCGCTTATGGCACGATCGCAAATATCGTAGCGACGGTTGCCGCCATAGCAACGGTCGCGGCCGGACTGCCCGTCGTCCTGGCCATTTTCCTCTTTCTGTTGCCGCTCCCTTACATTTTGACCGCTGTAGTCGGAGTTGTCCGGAGCGCCGAGAAATATCAGGGGCCGCCTAAATGGGCTACCAGGGCCAAAATAGCCGTGATTTTGTGGGGCGTCGTTATGGTTCTCCACTAAGCATGGTTTGCTCAGTTCGGCTTGGCGGCTTGACCCGTTGGCTTGGCCGCCGCTTGTTGCGGGGTTTTGAGTCCGCCCTCCTTGATGGCGCGGGTAATGCACCATTCAGCCATGTCGAGATCCTGGTTGCGCGCCTCGGCGCTATAGGCCTCCCGCGCGGCTCGAATGAACTTCTTCGCCTCCAGCAGATATGCCGTCATGGCAGCCTCCGATGCCCCAGCCTCTCTCTATATGGGGTGTGGTGGGAGAGGATTGGAGAGCATGCCGGGGGGCTCGGTGCGGGCACGGAAAGTGCGTGCGACGGTCTGACAGCCCGCAAATGAGGAACATCATCAGCAGGTAGTGACAAGAACACAACCATGGCGAAACGCATTGTCTCCGATCATTGCTGCGGGTTGATAATCGACGTCCAAAGGTTTTTTTTGGCGCAGGTGGACAAGCGACTTCGTTCTAACATCATGACGAATACAAAGAATTTTGTCCGCCTGCTTGGCCATTTCAGAATTCCGATCATTGTAACCCTTGAGAGGCCCGTTGGTAAAAAGGGCGCCCTGCCTCAGGAGATTGGCAAGCACTTGAGCGGTCTCTCAGCAACTTTCGAAAAAGATTTCTTCGACTTGTGCAAAGAGAAGAAGATAAAGAGTTACCTTGGCCGTCTGAAGAAGCAACAGGTTATCGTGGCCGGTTGCGAAACTGATGTCTGTGTTCTTCAGTCATGTCTTGGCTTGCTGAGCCTTGGATATGAGGTCTACGTGGTGGAAGAGCTTCTATTTTCTTCATCGCGCAACGTCGACTCGGCGATTGCGAGAATGAAAGCCGAAGGCGCCATTTTCCTAACGTACAAGAGCCTCTACCACGAGCTGGTTGAGTCTGTGGAGGACGGTCGACATACAGAAAAAAGTCTGGAGACGTTCAACCTTCCCGACGACCTTCCTGATTCGGCAGTTCAATTGCCCTGACGCCGAAGCGACAGAAAGAGGAAGCGGTGATGGTCGTATCAAACCTACATGTGCGAGACGCTGAGCGCGGGCGCTCGCTGTCAGATTATTGGCCCCTCATCAGTCTCGTTTTCGTGTCAGCTCTGGCTGCATTCGCCATAGCCGCGGGATCGGGAAAGGTGACCATGACGAATGTCATGCACGCCTATATGGGCGTGTTCCTTGTCTTCTTCGCCCTACTGAAGATTTTCGATCTAGAGGGATTCATGAACGGCTTCGCGATGTACGATCTAATCGCAAAGCGCAATAGCACATGGGGCTACCTCTATCCCTTCATCGAGCTCGCGCTCGGCCTTGCGTATCTTGCATTCCTTTGGCCTACCGCCACGTACATTGCGACCATAATAGTATTCACATCCGGGGCCGTCGGTGTCGTTCTCGCACTGCGTCGCGGTCTCGACATTGCATGCCCATGCATGGGGAACGTGCTTTCGGTCCCGCTTTCCACCGTGACACTCACTGAAGATGTGCTGATGGTTGCGATGGCGATAATGCTTCTGATGAGGATCTAAGTCGTGCTTGGAAAGCTTGCAAGAAGCACGGGTCTGAATTGCCACGCGTGCCGCTGCGACTGGGGCATCTGCCCGATGCTGACTAGCTAGTCATTGTCGGTACCAAGCAGACCGAATCCCTAGCGGGTGTGATGTCCGCTACTGGCACTTGGCAGACATTGATGCCGACGATCAACATGTCTGCTTCTGGGGGTAAAGCGGACATGGCGCGGACTTGTCGGTATGTCCGCTAATGACCCAAAGCGGACATGGCGAACTCGCAATTTCTACGGTGCTAGGGCTTGCGAGTCCAAGCGCCGAATTGTGCCCCCGCTAGAAGCTGGCTGCCAAGGCGAACTGCCTCTTCCTCCATTCGACCTGCTAACGTGTGATCCGCGGCGTCACCTGGCGGCAGAGAACTCAGTTACCCAATTGCGGGCCTGTGGTCAGTTTTCCGTGCTCGACGGCAAAGACGTGGCAATGCAGGTTTGCAATCCATTGCCGACCGTCAGAAGTGAGGTTCAGATAGCGTAAGGCGTCGCCGATATACGGTTCGACGCTCTTCCAGAAGAACGTTGGATAGGTCACGACCAGATCGGCCGGGCTCGACAACCCGAGCTGTTTGGCGGTTCCGGTTTCCACGAACTCATGGAACAGCGCATTCAGCTTTTGCGGATATCGCGGATCGGCTAACTGACCGATCAGGTCGGCGGCGCGGACAAGGCCAGGCTCGGTATCGGTTTCCGCGTGGTCATCATCATCGGGCACCGGAAAGCGCGTCAGTTCGATCGCACGCGCAATCCGGTCGCCATCCAAGACGTCGCTCTGTCCGAACCGCTCCCGAACAAACATCTTACCCCGCGTTACATGATAGGGGGTCAGCACCGCGTCGCTGGCGCCGCGCGGCAGTTGCAGCCTCTCTCCCGCTTCATCAATGACCGCGCTTTGCCCTTCGTCTCCGACACACACCCCACGCACATAGCCAATGTCATGGCACAAAAGGGCAAACATGAAATGGAGCCAGTCAGACGGTTGGACCGGTCGGTACAGCAGCCTGCCCCTTAGGATATCTTGCCCCACCAGCGTCACGAGGATCGTATGTTCGACATTGTGATAGAGCGCGTCGCTCGTGCTGATCCGTTCGATGATCAGTCGCGCGCCGGCGTCCAGTATTGTGGCAAAGCGCGCCTCCTGGTCCCCGTAGTAGTGTCGATAGGTGGCTGCCAGCTTCGTACCGACGGCTTCCGCGACCATGGTAGTTATGTTCAGCATGACATCCCTCATGGCTCTTAGACTATGGACAGGACAAAGTGCATGCACTCTTTGCTAGAACACCGTCAAAATTCACTGAGCGACATGCGAAGGAGCACACGTCAAGGCACCTGCCTTTCTGATGGCAATGCCACGATGGCTATGTCCGTTTTTGGACGAAAAGACCAACTCTAACCTGGGAGGTCAGGGTCGGCGTCCATGCCAGTCCGGTCGTTGCCGGCGTTGTGGGCCAGGAGCGCCATAAGTTCGACATCTGGGGCTACACGGTCAATGTCGCCTCCCCAATCCTTGAACCTGAAAGAGGTCTGCTCCGTGCCATAAGCGTACCTGAGCGCCGCGCTTAAGCTAACCGGCAGCCCCAGGCCCCCAGGTGATGTTGCCTCCAAGCCACGCCAGATCCTTTTTTGCTGTGCCAGCTTCGCCGCGCCTTGGCGAAGCGGTAAGTTATCCTTGCAATGAGGTTAGCGTCGCGAGGGGGCAGGGCATGAGGAGTTCGGAGTACTACCATCGTCAAGCCGATTTGTGTGTGCGGATGGCGCTTTCATCTCGGGCACACGAAGAGCGTATCCGACTAATCGACAGGGCGAATGAATATCGGGACAGGGCGTCACAAGCTGCCTATCTATGGACCGTGCAGCAGCGGCAACTGTCAGCCGCGAAAGAGTAAAGAACGGTCGCAAGCCGACTACCGTCAAGTTTTCGTGACGGCTGTTCTCGCGCGAAGGGGCGCGACGAGGTCGCGCCAGCTGCAACAACATGATGCGCGGCTAAATAAGCCCTTACACAAAACTGCCATCGCGCATCGCCGCCAACCTGGGGTGTTGCAACCGTTCAGAAGGCGGAAACAAATTTCAAAGTCCTCATTGTGATCTGCGCGAAACGCTGCATAGGCTTGCAGTCGCTAACGTCGAAATCCATTCCGACGCGGTGAATTTGGGCTGCTGTGGGCGCCGTTCAAGCAAGCCTTCGCTGTCAGCGCCACACTCCGCGCTCAATCCTCCATTCGCGGTATCGCCAGACATTCCATGACCTCCACTGAAGCACCCGGGAAGATCATAAAATGCGGATGATTTGCAAATAATTTAGCAGCAGCTTCGTGTGATTCGGCCTGGACAACCGTATATCCAGTGACTTCATTTTTGGTATCCGAAATACCCTCTGCGCTTATTCGCTTGGTCTTACCGAGCGGGGAGCCAAGGTCGACGATCGACGCTTCATTTTCCTTCACCCATTTCATCCATGCGTCCATACCTACCTTCTCCTGCTCCTTCCTCTTCCGGTCATCGGTCGCCTTCCACTGCGCGAGCGCTGTGGCGGAGCCAAGATAAATTGCCACGAATCTCTTCATCCGTATGTCTCCTTTTATGAGATCAACTCAGCACTCATTATAGGTCACAGTTCGGGTGGAAGCGTGTCCTCAGGCATATTAAAGGCTGACGCTGTCCGGGCTGCGACACAACAATGCGATCATGATTGTCGTTGCGGGCGACCACGACCTGTTGGTCGAGGTGCGTGATCGAGACATTATGGTCTCCACGCAACAGCTCATTGCGCATTGGCCCTTTTGGCAGAAGGCTGGTCACCTCGGCGTGACGACTGTTCCGTTCCCGGCACCTACTTATCGCCAGTTAGCCCAGGGTCGTCGGCTAATCCAGGGCCATGATAAACAGCGCGGCTGCGGCAAGAGAGGCGGCGAGCCAAGAGGCTGGTGCGGCTTTTATCGAAAGGCTAACTCAACGCACGAAGGATCGCGAGCCTGTTTCAGGGCCGGCCGTCGCTCAGGCCCAAATGGCGGCCTTTGGAGACTGGGAGAAATTTATCGGACAACGCTTGCGAACCTCAAGAGCATCCCTTATCCAACGCTTGTGGTGAACGGGATCTACGACGAGATGATTCCGGTTCAGAACTCCTTGGAGGGATGCGGCACCTAGGACGCCGTCTAGCGCAGTTGTACGGTCTATCCGTACCGAGATCGAATCCCACCCACTCCGCCAAGATTTGGCTGATTTAAGGGGGTTCCGTGGGGAAAACCCGCTGCCACAGACAGTTCTACAGACATTGCTCCTGCTGTCGTTTTCAAAACTTTCCCCCCGTGGGGGAACGGAACGTAGCCCATAACGTTTACGTAACGAGGGACGGGCAATTCGAGGGTGAATTGCCATGACCAACATCCCAGTAAAAACGCGTCTGCCCATCAAGGCGCGGATCGTTCTCACTGCACCACAGTATTCCCAAATTGCAGCAACGTATGAACACGTTGCGGCGGATTGGACCTTACCGCCACAAGCACGGGCGGCTTTCGCTAAGAAGACCAGTTGGTTTCACATGCGTGCGCAAATAACAGCAGCGAAACAGGCGATTGCGCTACCGCAGAACGCGTTTCTTCTTGTGGAGCCGCAACCTTATCGTCCTTTAGTAGGTACGGGCATTTGGAAAGCAACACCCTCTCCCACCCCAAGAAGACGAGAAGCGCTTAACGCCTTAAACCATGCGCATTAAAGACTAGCCCGAAACGCTTTCGGTGGTTCGGACGCTAAGTTGAGAGTGCGCGAGCGGGCCACCCGACCGAAACAAAGTCGTCACGACGACAAGGCGATGGGAGATTTCAAAATGCAACTCTGGGGAAAATTGGCCTGTGCCACAGCCGGACTTGCTGCAGGCGGCCCGATTGGCGCGCTGGTTGGAGGCTTTGCCGGGCATTACTTCATCGATCGCGATAACGAAGAAGACGCACCGGCCGAGAACCAAGTGGCCTTCACCGTAGCGGTGGTTGCACTCGGCGCCAAGATGGCCAAGGCTGACGGTATTGTCACCCGTAATGAGGTGGCAGCCTTCAAGGAGGTATTCAAGGTGCGGGAAAGCGAGATGAAGAATATGTCCCGTATCTTCGATCTTGCTAAGCAGGACGTCGGTGGCTATGAGGCCTATGCCAAGCAGCTTGCGTCTCTGTTGAAGGGCAACCGCAAGCTCTTAGAGGATGTGCTTGAAGGTCTCTTCCACATCGCCAAGGCGGACGGTGTGCTTCATCCGGGCGAGGAGCAGTTTCTTGCCGAGGTGGCCAAGCGCTTCGGGTTCACCGATACCGAGTTCAGCTACATCAAGGCGCGCCACGTGGGTGCTGCCAAGCGCAATCCTTATGAGGTCCTAGGTATCACGCCCGAGATCGGCAACGATGCGCTGAAAATTCACTACCGAAAGCTCGTCGCGAACAATCACCCAGACAAGATGATTGCGTGTCGCGTTTCGTCGGAATTTGTGACCATCGCGACTGAAAAGATCGCCGCCATCAACGCGGCCTACGATGCGGTCGCTAGAGAGCGACGCATCAAGGTACCTCTGCCACCTATACATTGATACTGGGTTTTTCACCCGCGCCATAACAGCCCAATCCGATAATTCGTTTTAAGCGCAGGTAATTGTATTGGCAGCAGACATTACAGAGGCTCTTCACAAGGCCATTGCCTGATCTAGACCTGTACTCACTATGGAGGTTGTCATGTTACGCAATCTTGCATTCGTCGTCGGTTTGACCGTGATTCAGGTGCTTTCCACCGCCTCAGTACGGGCAGCTGATTTCGGCACTGCAGAGGAAGCCAAGGCTATGCTTGAGAAAGCAGTGGCCGCGGTGAAAGAAGACAAAGCGAAGGCGCTAGACATGTTCAATAAGGGCGAAGGCGGATTTAAGGACCGCGACCTTTATGTGTTCTGCGCCAACGCCTCCGACGGCATACTTACAGCGCATCCCTACCTCAAGGGTGAACATCTGCAAGACATCAAAGGCAAGAAGGGCTATCCGCTCGGGCAAGAGATTATGCAGAACGCCGCCGAAGGAACGATAAAAGAGCTTACCTATTGGTGGCCCCGTCCTGGGTCAGACAAGCCGCTGGAGAAGATCACCTTCTACACGAGGGTCGGAGATCAAGATTGCGGTGTCGGCTACTACAAGGAATAAACTTGCCCGGGCAGTTAGCATTTGCAAACAAGGGGCGACCAATCCATCCCGGTGCCCGGACGCCGTCCAGTGATAGAGGAATCGTTACCGACAAACGCAGTTCATAAAGCATCGGTCGGAGTTGACGCGGATCTGGGTATGTCGGGCGGATGCTCGCGAACTCCGTTCGACGCGCAGACCGCCTGTTACAAAAGCGTCATGGAGGGTTGCTACACAAAATCTTCACGGCAGGCGCTAGACAATGAGACCGGCCGAGAGGGCAAGACTTACCGCTGGGTTGGGATTCTCAACTGGACTTGTCTTGCGCCTCCCGTGGCTCCTGAGCTCCCACTGTCAAGCAGCCGACTTCCTTGGAAACTGCCATGATCAATCATCAGCTTTTGGCCAAGGCGGGGTCTCCTCTCAGCTTTGCGCCAGGCGCGGTAATTTTCCGAGCAGGCGACCAGGGCGATACGATGTATGTCGTACGTTCAGGCGAGGTCGAGATCGAACTGAACGGTAGCGTTGTCGAGACGGTGGCGTCCGGCGGCTTCTTCGGTGAAATGGCTTTGATCGACGGGTCGCCTAGAGTCGCTACGTGTCGCGCCAAGAGTAATTGTGAAGTGGCTGCCATCAACGAGAAAAACTTCGTGTTGCTCGTGGATGAGATGCCTTATTTTTCGCTTTTCGTGATGCGCACTCTTGTGAACCGGCTACGGCATATGGATCAGGCGCTTGTAATTTTTCCGTCATGCACGGCTCTTTGGATTTGCAGCGCCGACCCCACCTACGTCCCCAATCCTGAGTACTAGTTTCTCACCCGGGGTTTTTTCCTTGGGCGGAACGCCTCAACTTGCCATTCGTTTTCATAACAGGCCCAACTGGACCGGCGCCTTTCGGCCGCACACGGGCGCGAGCTAAGCCCAAGGGACCAACATATGGAGGATTTGCGCCGTGCTTACGGCTCGCTGCGCACCTCGCCGACAACGTCGCGAATGGCAACGACGACCATCTGCGGTTCGCGCGTCGTGATGTGCTTGGCGTCCGGGGACGTGGCCAGCAGCGGCCAGCCGGCCACACCCGAGGACAGCCTGCGTGAAGGGCTAGGAGGAACAACTCTTTGGTACACAATAGCAATTTCATGTTAAAGTTGCCGCTGAATACAGTAGCGCGTCTGCCTCTCGAAAGTGCAGTAGTTTGAGGGCGCAGGCATCATAATTAGGCGCAAGGTATCAGGTTGATAAGGGCGGCCGCAGCTACCCAGGCTATCTCCGAGTTGTAGCAATGAGTGGATCATCGCACCTGACGGTTCCTGAGAATATACGGGACCCGAGAGAAATTGAGTTGAAGTTGGAGATTGGTCCCGCCGATCTGGCGCGGCTCCACGCACATCCGCTGCTGGGCGACGGCACGCAAAGAACTCTCCGCTCGACTTACTACGATACGCCTGACTTAGTCTTGCGCAAGGCGGGCGTGTCCTTGCGCGTGCGCGAGGCCAACGGACGGTTCGTGCAGACGATAAAGAGTCCGAACGGCCACGCTGGGCTCTTTAACCGGTCAGAATGGAAGCAAGAGGTCAAGGGTCGTGACGTTGACCTGATCGCGGCAAGGGACACCGCGCTCGAGCCTTTATTGAGCGAGCGCGTTCGCAACGCTTTGCAACCGGTGTTTGAGATACGCGTCGAACGAACCGCCCATCAGATGGAAAGGAACGGGTCGGCAATCGAGGTGGCACTCGATCGAGGCGAGGTCGCTGTTGGCGGACGCCAGACCACAATCCACGAACTTGAACTCGAGCTGATGCGCGGAGAAGCGGCTGAGCTATTTGGCCTGGCTCGCGAGCTGGATGCGATAGTACCGCTCCGGATTGCCGCCAAGGCGAAGGCCGACCACGGCTACGAACTGGTCGAGGATGCCAAGCAAACCTTTCAGAAGGCTAGCCAGGTTGAGCTTGGCGCGAGCATGGCGAGCGGCGATGCCTTCCGCGCTATTGCGCGAAATTGTCTTCGTCAAATCATCGCCAACGAGCCGGGGGCATGCGCGGGCGATGCGGAAGCCCTGCACCAGATGCGTATTGGTTTGCGTCGCCTGCGTGTTGCCATTGCTAGTTTCGCCGCCATCTCCCCCGGGCCTGAGCAGGATAGGCTCAAGGCGGAGTTGAAATGGGCCACAAAGGCGCTTGGTCCGGCGCGCGATCTCGATGTGTTCGCTACCGACGTGTTGAAGCATCTGAGCGAAACCGGCGCCGACGAGAAGGAATTTGCTGAGGCCAATCGCGACTTCACCCTGAGGCGGGCACAAGCCTACGCCAGGACAAAAGACATGGTCCGTTCGGACCGCTTTCGCAGGATGCTGCTCGATGTGGCCGAGTGGGTTGAAGTCGGCCTCTGGACCAGGGATGCCGCGGCCAACGCTGACACTGAACGACCAGTTGTGGAGCATGCCGCCGAGGTTCTGGCCAAATTACGCAAACGCATCAGAAAAAAGGGGAGGAGGCTGCACGAGCTCAATGCATCGGCACGTCACAAGCTGCGCATCAGAATGAAGAACCTACGATACACGATCGAGTTTTTTGCCGGTCTATTTCCCGGTCATAAAAACGCCAAGAGGCGAGAGGCAGCGCTGAGCTCACTAAAGAGCCTGCAAGATACTCTCGGCAGCCTCAACGACATAGTCACGCGCAAGGCGCTCGTCTCCGACGGTGCAAGTCTCAATGCGCATGCTGCCGCCATGGTCGAGGCCGAAGAAGAAAAAGCAGATAAACTTCTCAATCAGGCGCGAGCGGCTCACGCTGATTTCAGCCAAGTAAAAGCCTTCTGGAAGAGTTAGCAGCGTCGTTATCAATGCCGGGCTGGCCCTGGACAGCGGGCCTTGCTGTCGCGCACAAGCAAAACTCACAACACAGGTGACAACGGGGCTTGATCCTGTCGCATCTCGCTATTTCGGCAGCCCCTCGTGATGCACGCGGTCGGACCCGCTGAGGGACCTCCGCTTTTCTGAGCCGAAACGTGGCAATTCGTGGGCTTTGGTTTGGGCGAATCAGATAGGATGACCCAGGTCGGCTTCTGGACAGCCGTCAGACTTCAACGAACTCAGCACGAGGCCTCACCTCTCAAATCGGCCTATGTAGCGGCCAAGCACGGCATCCTCGGCCTTGCCCGCGTCATGGCGAAGGAAGGGGCCAAGCACAATGTCCGCGCCAATGTCATCTGCCCAGGCTTCGTGAAGACGCCCCTGGTCGAAAAGCAAATTCCCGAGCAAGCCAAGGAACTCGGCATCAGCGAGGAACGCGTCGTTAAGGAGATCATGCTCGCCGAGACCGTGGACCACGAATTCACGACGGTGGGGGATGTTGCCGAGCTTGCCCTATTCCTCGCCACTTTTGAGACGAACGCACTAACCGGCCAGTCGATCGTGATAAGCCATGGCTGGCATATGATTTAGAGCTGCGGCGCGTGCCCAGCATCGGCCCCACCGATCCCGGCTCAAGGACCCCCGCTTCTCGACGCCTGCCGCGCGGGCGCCCACCGTTCAAGTTCCTCAAGTTGCCTGCTAAAGTAAACGTGCGTCGCTTGGAGAGCGCTATGAGCGTTATCAAGACTCGGGGTCACCAACTTTTTCCCGTGCTGGATGTCGCCCAGATCGACACGGCGAAGCGCTTCGCAAGCGGGCCATCGCGCGAATTCGCGCCTGGTGAAATAGTCTATGACGTCGCCGAGCGCCATGTCCCAGTCTGGCTCGTGCTCAAGGGCTCAATCGACGTGGTGCGGCGCGATGGCCTCAATCACGAGGCGGCGATCGCCAGCCTTGGTCCCGGTCAATTCTCGGGCGAAGTCAGCCAGCTCGCCGGGGCTGCCACGCTTGCTTCCGCCCGTGCCGGCCCCGAAGGATGTGCGGCGCTGCCATTTGACGCCGCCCATGTGCGCGCCCTGATGATCGGCTCTGCCGAGGTAGGCGAGATTATGATGAGAGCGTTCATCTTACGTCGCGTCGGGTTAATCGAGGAAGGCGGCGTCGGGTCCGTGCTCGTCGGGACACCGGGCACGCCGGAACTCGTTCGACTTCAAGGGTTTCTCGGTCGCAATGGCTATCCCTACACGGTCCTAGATGCCTCCGACGACGCAGAGGGCCGCGCCATAGTAGAGCGCTCGGGCGTGCTCCCCGAGGAGCTTCCCCTAATGGTCTGTCCGAACGGGACGATATTGAAGCGGCCCACGAATGCTGAGGCCGGCGTCATTCTCGGCATCACGCCGGAGCTTGATCCGAAAACGGTCTTCGACGTGGCAGTCGTGGGCGCGGGGCCGGCGGGGCTCGCGGCCGCCGTTTATGGGGCATCCGAGGGTCTCTCGGTTATAGTGCTTGACCAGCGTGCTTTCGGCGGACAGGCGGGCGCTTCGGCGCGGATCGAGAACTATCTCGGTTTCCCAACAGGCATCTCGGGCATGGCGCTTGCCGGTCGCGCGTTCAACCAGGCTCTCAAGTTCGGCGCCGAGATCGCCATTCCGCTTGAGGTGGCGCGGCTCGACTGCGGCACGCCCGATCAGGAAGGCGGCGGACCCATGCGCCTGGAGCTCACCAATAGCTCCGTGGTGCGGGCCCGAACGGTGGTGGTTGCCACCGGTGCTCGCTACCGTAGGCCTCCGATCCCGAACCTACTAACCTTCGAGGGTAGAGGTATCTCTTACTGGGCTTCGCCCGTTGAGGCGAAGCTATGCGAGGGCGAAGAAGTTGCGTTGGTGGGCGGGGGCAATTCGGCTGGGCAAGCTGTGGTGTTTCTCGCACCAAAGGTTAAACGCTTGCATCTCGTGGTGCGTGGGTCCGGTTTAGAAGCCTCGATGTCGCGCTATCTCATCGACCGCATCGCCGCGCTGCCCAATGTGGAACTGCATACCGGGACCGAGGTAGTGGCTTTGGAAGGGGACGAGGTCACGGGCCTCACCGCAGCGGTGTTTCGCGAGCGCGCGACTGGAGCAACCCTCACCTGTCCCTTGCGTCACCTCTTCCTGTTCATTGGTGCGGACCCGAACACCAGCTGGTTGAATCGCTGTGTCGCACTCGACAATAAGGGTTTCGTAGTCACCGGAGCAAACTCCACTGCCGGGGCTAGCGATCGTCGCCGACCAGTCCTACCCCTCGAGACCAGTCGCCCCGGCGTCTTCGCCATTGGCGATGTGCGGGCGGGCTCGACCAAGCGCGTCGCGTCAGCGGTGGGAGAGGGAGCTGCTGTCGTAGCGCAAATCCACAGTATGGTCGCGGGGAGCCAATGACCTCGAAAGATTCCAAGGCAGGGGGACTATCACTTAGGGCCTGGGTAGATCGGGGACGTCTGTCCTGAACCATAACCAAGAAGGTTGTGCGGTGCTGGGCCTCATGCCGGGTCTGACGCCGAGAGCGCCGAATGGATCAGTCATTGGAAGAGGCATACCCTGGCGTTCAATCAGGCCGAGATCCTGGCAGATGCCGAAAAGGTCGGGCATGGGCGAACCGTTCCCCGGTTGACCCCCTAGGCAATCCTACGAATGCTACTTAGAAATCGGCTTAATTCCCTCTACGAGCGCATCGAGATGAACCTCGGAGATTCGCAGCGCGGCGGCGATATCTTTCAGCCTCTTGCGCTCCTCTCCGGCAATGCGCTTATCGGCGAGCAAGGCAAGATACGCGGCGCGAACGATTTTCACCTTGGTCTCACGAGTCATGCTTCCCGCTGCGATAGAAAGCTCTGTCAGCACGTCTCGCTTGGCAACGTAAGCCTCAACCGCAAGGACTACGCCGCTTACGTCCACCGAACGACCGGTCTGATCCTGATAGACCTGTTGAATTAATCCCACCTCGCGCGCATTCAGCCTGCCGTCTGCTCCCGCCACTGCAATTGGCGCGCAGGATCCAATCCGCCTCCGTCAGTTTGTCCATCCCCAACTGTCTGAATCTTTTCTCAGTCGTGGGGAAGAAGCGCGTTATGCGCTTCAGTTTATCCCCAACCTTCTTTTCGCCAGTGCAATTCCCAATCGTTATCAGGGCAGCCGCCCTCATCACTACTCAATTCTTGCGCACGGGCTTTTGCCAATTTTTTATAGATAACGTCCTGCGCGGGGAAAGGGCGCTCTACTTAGATTTGGTCTTATAAATTGGATTTCGCGCCACGCTTCAGCGACAAGTCACGCGAAGATACAAGCGATGATTACCGAAACGAGAATTTTCTCCAGCGTGTCATACACCTCTTGGGTTTCGTGCGGCACATTCTGGCCGGAATACCACTCTGCCACCCCGAGTGGGATCAGTGCAGCGAGGCAGAGGAGAAACACCACTTTCACAAAACCAGGTAGCCTTCGCAGGATTGTCGCGTTCTCAGCCATCACTTCACCGCGCAGTGCCGCGGTTCTGTGTTTCTCTCATTCGTGAATGAGTTTCAAGGCTCTTGATGGAGGTGGGACTATGTTTCAGGAGTTTTCATCTTTCTTCAGCCCTGTCCCCGGAGCTTCTTCTATTTCATGACAAAAAGTTCATTCTCTTCGGGGTTGTCATCAAGAACTGTGGTGCTAGGTGTCTTGTCTGCTTTACCCCCGAAAGCAGACATGTTCACTGCTTTGTGCCATGAGCGGACATGGACACTTGAACGACACAGTCCAACCTCCATCTCTCAAGAGTGACCAATCAAGTGGTGGCGGCTAGGCGAGCAGCGGCCGCAGCTAACATCTGGCGGTAGGCGTCTTGCCAATTGACTTTACGAGGATTCTTTGCACCGGCGACAGGTCCTCTGCGGCGGCGGCGCAATTGTGTTTACAGCAATGATGGCGTCACTGATGGGAGGCTCTAGGCCGGTACGCGCACAGACGATTGCCGGCAAAGTTCCCGAAGTGGACCGAGTTTCCGTTCGCGTCGTCGTTGACAACTACCAGTTCGCCGTCGCGGCCGGCAAGAAGGTGGGATCAGTTGATGTGCAGCACTTTGGCTGGGGCCTAAGTGGCGACAAGCCGCCCGGCCGGACGTTGATTAGCGAGTTCGGTCTGTCGATGCATGCCGAGTCCAAGCGTCGTAGTGAGACGCGCAACCTTTTGATGGATTTCGGCTTTACACCTGAAGCACTCAACAACAACGCCAGTCTGTTGGCCGTCAACCCAAGTGAGTTAGATGCCCTCGTGCTCAGCCACGGTCACTATGATCACTTCGGCGGACTTGTCGGTTTCTTGCAGCAAAACATGGGCAAGCTGAAAACCAAGCTACCGGTCTATGTTGGCGGAGAGGAGTGCTTCTGCTCGCGCGAATGGGTCGGCCCGCCGGTTTCGGGCAATTTTGGCGCGCTGGATCGCCGGGCACTAGAACAGGCACATCTGGCCGTGACCTACGCCGAAGGACCATCTCTCGTTGCCGATCACGCCTTCACCACAGGACAGATTGGGTTGGAGAGTTTCGAGCAGGTACTTTCGCCGAGCACAATGAGGGTCGGCATTAAGGATGGGATTGGCTGCTACTCCTACAAGCTGCGTCAAGACGAGCAGACCAAGGCGATTATCCCCGACCAGTTTCGGCACGAACTCGCCACAGCGTACAATGTCAAAGGACGTGGCCTTGTCATTCTCACCTCGTGTAGTCATCGAGGGGTGGTCAATACCATCAAGCAAGCCCAGGCGGCATCAGGGGTTACGAAGGTGCATGCGGTCATCGGCGGATTCCACCTTGCGCCTTACACGGAGGACTATGTTCGCCGGACGGTAGCAGCGCTTAAGGACATAGACGTCGATTTCATCATCCCGCTGCACTGCTCTGGTGAGGTGTTTTACGAACTCGCAAAGGCAGAAATGCCGACCAAATTACTGCGTTCCTACACAGGATCCCGCTTCGTATTCGAGGGCTAGGTTTTGTGGGTCAGAAGCTGACATGAGTTCAGCGGATTTGAATGTCCGCTTGGTGCCATTGGCGGAGGTCACATTTAAAGGCATTCGATATGTCGAAAGCCGATCATCCCCGGCGCCCTGATCCGGTCAAGCTTCGCAGCTGCGGCGGCGACGCTCGACAGTTCTCCCCGTCAGCTGCGCGCAATTGTGGGCCAATCCGAGAGGTGCTTATTCGCGTTCTGCCGAAGAAGGGCATCGTGCTCGAAATTGGGTCCGGTACCGGGGAGCATGTCGTCTGCTTCGCCAAGGCGCTGCCCAGGCTCGTCTGGCTGCCGAGCGATCCCGACTCGGCCTCGCGCGCCAGTATCAAGGCGTGGAGTGCCAACGAAGGGCTCACGGATGGCGTTTAGTATACGTACCAACTGTTTACGGTTAAGTCCGACTTGCTCATGTAAACGTGCAGGTTGTTGCCAACCGCGTGCCCGAAGAAAGTTACGACCTTGCATTGCCAAGGTTTGGGGGTCGCTCGTCCGCAGGTCTGCATTTCAACTAAATCTGGTTCCTGCCCAACAGCCTCGATTAACTGCGGCTCTGTCATTCCCACTCGAATATTCTGACTTGCACGACCCGCGTTCAAAATTTTGCTGTTGTGTGTCATTTGGTGTTTGTTGTGGCGCCCAGCGACCCGCAGCGTAAGCGGCGCACAACACGATAATGAGAAACTCTTTCTCATGCGCTCACCGGCACGAACGTGCTGGGAGCGTAGTGCCTGCTCTTTGCCTCAAATAATGAGGTCCGCCTTTTTGCCAAAGTTTCAAGGGCCGCCGTCCTTGCTTTACTGCTGCCCAATTCGCGGAGCAGTGTTCCGTCGAAAAGCGCTTTGGCCTTTCTAGCCCCTTCATTGGGAAGCGGGCCCCTCACAGCAGCCCGAGTTGGCCTCGGGCACACTCTTCGGCGTAGGATGCCTGGCCTTGAAGGTCATCACTAGCGGGGAGGGAAGGTCCATGAAGTGGTTAATTTGCTTCTTGTTCAGCACTTTCTTGGTGTTTGGATTGAGCTACGTTCCATCCGCGACCCTGGCTCAAACTGATGATCAGGCGCAGCCTCCTGCTGACCAGATCGAAGAAGGAATGGGTGTAGATGACGGAGCCCCGACACCAGACGACGCCAACCCTGTCGACGAGCCACCACCTGAAGACGATGTGACTCCACCTGACGAGGATGAGGATATAACGGGAGGCGCGAGCGATAGCAAAGGCGAGTAAGAACGGCGATCGAGACCGAACCCCTAAGCCCGCTCAGCTGGCGTCCTTCGGCACTCTTTGTCGTTGTTAGGGGCCGGTTTGTGCTGCGCGTGTCTCGTAATCCGTAATATGGCTCAGCTCGCAGGCGTGATTTGCCCACGAATTTCGCCATCTGGATATTTGGCCGAATGCACATCGATGTACATGTTACCGCTCAGTAGGGCTTTGGCCTGATCCTCAGTTAGAATCGCCGCACCTTTCATCGGGCTTGGCAGTGGGGAGATAGTGATCATAGTGCCCGCGTTTTCACCTTCCTTTGCGGGCCCATGGAAGTGGGCAGAGATCGTCTTGCCGGTGAGGCCCCAATAGGTGATGGTCCACCTTAAAATTTTGGTGGAGTTGTTGTACGTCAATTCGGCCCTGCCCTTTGCCTTGCTATCTATGGGTGGGACCTCGAAGGAGCCCCTGAGGTCAGCAGTAAACGCTGTCGTCTCAGCGAGCGCGAATGAGGTGAATGCGAAGAAGATTATCGTGATAACGAATCCACGAAGTTTGTTCATGGAGAACCTCTCGGTTGTCAAATCACGACGGTAGCTGGCGGCTCGCGGTCGCGGAATTCGCATGATTTTTCCCTCGTTTCTCGCGGGCAGCGTTGATCCCGGACGCCGCACTCGCGGGACAGATACCGGATCCTACTGCGGGCGCAACTCACTTCCTGCGCGGCGGTTCACTGGCGTCATGGGCGCATTGGCAGGCACACCTTCTATTCTCCAAATGAGGGTTATGCCGCCCGCAACCAACTGTGCTGTCCTCATAGCAGTTCCGTGGCGGAGATGCTTTCCCAAAAGGGCAGGGGCGTTCAGGCTCCAGCTTCACCCCCTTTGATACCAGCGGCGCAAGCCACCAGCTGAACATTGCTGCGAGCGTCATCTGCTGAAGCAGATACATTCCGAAGTAATACACGGGCATGTCAAATAGCTTGAGCCTTCGGTACCCAGCCTGACTTAGTTCAGTCCGCAGGAACGCAGCGGAACTGAGCAGGGTTGGGCGCGGTCTTGACCCTTTCCCTCATTGCTGCCGCGAGATCGAGGCATCCGGTCTCGCTGTCCGAGTATCTAAGGACACGCGCTACCCTATTCCACTCTGCGGACAGGCTACGCTGCATCCTCACTGCCGCCAAACGCTCCATAGCCTGAGAGGCTTATCATCACAGCAACCAGTATGGCTCGGCGCCTTGCACTTACTCCCCAGACAGCACGTAGCGGAAGGCTCGACCGAGCGTATAGAGGATGAGAGCCGGAAGCCAGAAGAGCAAAACATGAAGGTCCAAGGGCAGTGGGGCATAGTCATCGAGAAACCTTGTGACCCAGACGACAAGCACAGCGACGGCAAGTGCGAGACAACCCCAGTAGAGAACCCAGCCCAAGCGGTATGCCATCCCACCGCGCTGGCTTGCTGCCTCCGCCTTCGCGACGTTAGCCGCAAGCTCGCTTCTTAGCTTAAGGTTCTCCTGAAGCGCCTCTTCAAGGTCATCGCTGTGAGAGGTCATCCCCGATCACTTTCAACGAAGTAAGGAACGGCCGCCTTACTGCGTGCGCTTAAACTCCTGACGCGGCCGGCAGCGCGTAACTCATCCAAGGTCTTGCCGAAGCAGTCGACGCTCGCTGGGCGATCGGAGGGCGGCTGCACCAGGCCCTTGGCATTGACCGTAGCCCAAAGATCTCCGGAGATGTAGGTGGCAGAACCATCCTTGCTGACTACGTTGAGATAGCCGACCCGCCACGTCTGCGTCTGCTCATTAAGGCAGATGACTGCGAGCGGGAGGTCGGGGGGAACCGTTTGGGCGACAGATCCAGTCGCCAAGGTGACAAGGACTGAAGCGACGGCCGTGGCCGCCAACGGAAGGTTGGGCATGATCAACTCCTTTTGCGCGTTTCTCTCCGACCTTGGTGGCGATTGGCACCCACAGACGGTGAAGATGGTGATGCAGCGTCTCGCGGCTCGACCCGGAGCCCCTCTCAGCGACGGAAGCACGCCGGGTCATCCGCCTTGCAGGCGGCCTGCGCACGCGGTGCGTCTAGGTTACATCCTGCTACAGCCAGCGCTACGCCGAGAATAAAGAGGATAATGCGCCTCATGGGCCTGACCCCCCTTTCGCATCCGCTCTAAAAGAGGAAGGCTAACATCGACGGCCTGACCCGACTCAGCAAATCACGGCGGCCCTCGAGGTCAATCCGGGCCGGTCAGCGGTTGTCTGTAGCACTGTCTAGAACCAAAGCTTCCCCAGTACCCCTTTAGATCAGCCAAATCTTAGCGGTGGAGGCAGTCATCGGCGAACTCGCCACCGATTTCCCTGCTTCGCGGGAAATTACAGGGAAATTTTGGCGTCTGAGGCCTCTGGGGGCGATGTGCCACTCTCATAAGCAAGCAAATTCAAATGCTTTCATTCCGAATTCCCTAACAAACGGAACAGGGAATTTTGCTGACCCGTCAGGGAAGCACACGTAGCCTAACAAGGAAGCTTGCCGCGCCCAATGAGCATCATCCCAGGAGATGAGCAAGTAGCCGGCGTCGAGAAGGTGCTGGGGCCTGCGGACTGGACCTACGTAGCGGCAGCGGTTTCCGCAGTCGGGGTGTGGTTATTCTACGTGTTCATTCTGCTGTTCCGGGGACGCTCCGAGGCAAGCCATCGGTGAGCTTTCAGCTCCTCGCGTGAAGTGCTGACAAGCGAGGCCGTGGCGTCGTGACAAAAGCGGGCTACAGCTTGGCCGGCGTTAGGCGATCGAGAAGCACATCGAGCAAAGCCTCTGCGTCGCTGAAGCGCTTCGTCTGAGCGATCTCGATCAGATTGCTGCGGAGCACGGCAGTGAGCTTATCGTCATTATCGAAGCCGGTGACTAACCGATCCGTCTGCTTGACTGTGGCCCAGGCAACGTCGAAGGCCCGTTCCAAAATCTCACGGTCGAGGGGATCGAACTCTTGACTAAGCGAATTGAACACGTGCTGCTCCCAAATGATTTGATCAGATCTCACTAAAGCAGCGCGATGACGTTTTGCGACTTACGCTGCGACGTGAGTTCACAGGCCCTTAATGGCAACGTGATAGGCACGTCTCAACGTCTAATGCTCAGCTTGTCCCAGTCTTTGTAAGCCACATCCGCTTCACCATGGTTTGATTTAGCGCAACAAAGCGATGGCTCATACGTATAGAATTGCCCCCGAAACGGGTCCTGATGAAGGAGGGCACGAGATGCGGCGTGAGTTGGTTGCAGCTATCGTCGTCGGTATGGGTTGGGCTATCTTTGTTCCGTCGACCGCGCTGGCGACACCGGGGTTTAGGAGTACGATTATCGAGACGAGTTTGGAAAGAGTTGGCTATTTGCGTCGGCAGTCCCGACGCTATTGGCGCAATGGGTATCCAGTGCCTTATGCCTATTATCCTCCGGCGTACGGCTATTATGTCCCACCGCCCGCCTATGCTTACTACCCCCCATACGGTTACGCGCCACCTCCGCCACCAAGCGGTACGTATCCGCCGGAGAATGACTACGGCGAGTACCCGCCCGAGAACGGCTACGGCGAGTACCCACCCGAGGCGGCTACGGCGAGTACCCACCCGAGGGCGGCTATTGAGTAACCTGGGTGTGCCGGTTGCTGGCTTAAGAGCTGCGAGCGTGACTGGCGTCGCGTTTGTCTTTGTGAATGTCTCGGCGATGGTCCTCGGTGCGTAGACACGCAGACCAACCCCGCGCCGTCTCTCCTCCTGACGTGGGTCGGCGGAGGGCTCGGCATAGGGCACGTCGAAATAGGCGTGGCCGAGCGGTGACAAGAGGATCGGAATCGAAAACTTCAGCGCCCGCCCGATGTCTTCGCACGAGCAAGCGATGTTTTTTTTGATCATTGCCGCGAAGTGGGCAGGTAGCGGGAGCGAGCCGCTTCCCAAATCGGTTTTAGAAATCCAATACATGATGACATGGTCGCGATCGATGCCGGAACGCATCGACTCCTGAAACCCCAGGGTGCGTTTGCCTATAGAGTGAACAAAGGCATGCACATGGCGCACATAGGTTTCATACAAGTCGTCGGGCATGCCAAAAGGCTCGTCGGCGCCGATAAAGATGTACGGTCCGGGGAAGACATCGGCGATCTCAGCCAGCACCGCTTCGACCGCCTGGTATGTCGCCGGCAGTTCGGGGTCGAGCCATGCGCTGGGCTTCAGGTCGAACTCAAGCACGTTGCGCCCGCTGTTCAGTTCCGGGCGCATTTGGATCAGCGCGTTGGCGTGGCCGGGTGTGTTGATCAAGGGAATGAGCGTGATGAAGCGGTCCTCGGCATAGCGGATGAGTTCGCGCAGCTCGGCATTAGTGTAGAACGGAGCGTCAATCTTGTAGCCCGCAGGACGGCCGGCCTCGATCCGCCAGGCCTGATCATCGGTGAGGTGGATGGAGAGAGCATTGAATTTGTAGAGTGCGAGGAGGTCGATAATCCGCTTCACCTCCTGTACGGTGAAGAACGTGCGGACAACGTCGAAATGGAGGCTGCGCCAAGCGAACCGAGGCGCATCCAGAATGTGCTCGGCGTGCAGCACCACGGCGCCATCTGCGCCAGGCGGCGTCGTCGCCAGAAGTTGGACGAGGGTCGTCAGCCCGCGCGCGATTCCGATAGCCTCGACACTGCGCACAACGATGCGATCAGCGCCGATCTGCAGCAAATAACGCTCGTTCTGGGCGATTTGTCTGTTCGGGGAGATGCCGATCGGCGCAGGCAGCGCGTCGAGGTCGGCGGAGCCGCCAAGCTCGATGCAGATGGAAGCAACGTTGTCGACAGGCGAGCCTGGTGCGATCTGAACCGCTTCGAGCTGGAGCCCGGTGCGGCGGGCAATGTCCTGGCAGAAACGACCAACAATCGGCTCCAGTGCAGCGTCTGTGTACTCGACACGGACGCCATTCCGGACTCGCAACTGCCCGGTGTCGGAGGCAACGTTTAGGGGCGCAGGGATCACCTAATCATTGGGGGTAGTTTCGCATTTCAACGCACATTAACAGGAAACTTTTTTCGGAGCGACCGGTCGTGGCTGGCTTACCAATGTCCGTTTTATGTTCATTAGCGGACATCACTGCTGAGATGAAGCCCGTTGCCTGTCTTCAGGAGCTTAAGGCTACAAACTCGGAATTTCCGATTGCCGCGATTGAAAAGACAGGTTACCGCGCAGTCTGGCGCGGACAAAAATCGTGGAGCGGCGTCGCCATTCTCACGCGCGATGGCGAGCCGGTTGTCACGCGCACCGCGCTACCCGGGGATGCCGCCGACACGCAAAACCGCTATATCCAAGCGGCTGTAAACGGCGTGCTGACTGGCACGCTCTATGCGCCGAACGGCAACCCGCAGCCCGGTCCGAAGTTCAAATACAAACTGGCTTGGATGGAGCGCCTGCTAACGCACGCCGCTGAGCGGTTGGGTTGATCGGTGTGATTATCGACAAAGATGCAAACGTTCATGTTCCGTTCAAGATGTCTTCGCTCGGAGCGCGAATGGCGGATCAAACCAGCGGAGCGCACTACGACTACCGGCACGCGGTTACTCCCGAGCCATGGGGCCGTATCCTGGCTCCCGGCGGTACTGCCAAAAAAATCCTATCGAGGTGTCGATTTCACGAAGCCCCGTTCGACGTGATCATGGGGGCGGGGGTCGAGACCGTCGCCGACGGCCTCCGACAAGAAGGAGACACAACCATGCGCTTCATGATCATCGGCAGGGCCAGCAGGGCCATCATCCCCCGTTTGCTGACGCGTCGTGAACGACGATACCGCCAGGCGGCTTGCCCCGGTGCTCAGCCAAAGTGGCGAGTTTGCCGTCGTGCTATTTGCTGCGGACGCGATACAGGGTGTGATCGGCGAGCCTATGGCAAATCTGCTCACGCTCGCGGTGACTTTGTCGATGGCCGGCTTGACACAGAAGGAGACCCAACAATGCAATTCATGATTATCATCAAGGCCAACTCTAGATAGAGGAGTAACAACGATGCGATTCATGTCGTTGGTCAAGTCAACCGAGAGAATGTCAGGTCCGCCTCCGAAGGCCCTCATGGAGGCCATAGATAATCTCGTCCAGGAAGCAGCCAAGGATGGCTGCGTTATGGTCCAGGCGGGTGGCTTGCTGCCAACCTCGAGTGGTATGCGCGTCCGACTTTCGGGCGGCAAGCTGACCGTGACGGACGGTCCGTTTACTGAGGCCAAAGAAGTGATCGGCGGCTATGCGATTTTCGACGCGAAGTCGAAGGCGCACATGCTCAAATGGACTGAGCGCTTCATGGGGTTACACCAGACGCACATGCCGGGCTGGGAGGGTGAATGTGAGGTTCGCCAGATCCCAGAGATCGGTGAGCAACCCTGCGGCCATACCCACGAGACGCAGGTGGCCGCGGTCTGACGAAGCTTGCGGCATTGGTGGGAGTAGCGCTTAGTCGGTAGCCGGTGACGGCTACCGACACACTCCTCGCCATCGAGGCAGTTTTCAGGCTCGAGCAGGCGAAGCTCATCGCCGGTTTGACGCGGGTGGCGCGCGGGCGTCGCAGAAGAACTCACGCGAGACGCTCTGGTTGCCGCGCTCGAGCAATGGCCCAAATCGGGCATTCCCGGCGCACGGCTTATGGTCTCCGCCAACCATCGGGCGATCGATCTCTTTCGCCGCAACGGGCTACGTGAACGCAAGTTAGGACCAGTTACCCACAGCTCTTTCTGCAAAGTACTTCACGGTTAGAACGGCGCCCTGAAGCGAGAAGCTAGCTAGACGATCTAGCGAAAAAGTCGTTCAGTCCCGCTGTATTCCAATCCCGGAGGGGCTCGGTAGAGGCTTTGGGGTGAAAGCAGCAGTTCTTTTTGTGCCGAACACGGAAAACGTTAGATGGAGCCAGCCTCATGCCCAAGTTGAAACTGACCTACTTCGACTTTCACGGAGGACGCGGAGAACCAGCCAGACTCGCTCTCTCGATCAGCGGAATCCCATTCGAGGACGATCGCGTCGCAGGCGCCGATTGGCCAACTCGCAAGCCCGACACGCCATTCGGCGCTTTACCCGTGCTCGAAGTCGATGGGCAGACACTCGCACAGTCGAATGCCATCAATCGGTACGTGGGCAAGCTCACGGATCTCTATCCGGCCGATGCATGGCAGGCTGCCCTGTGCGACGAGGTGATGGAGGCGGTGGAGGACATTAACACCAAGCTCGTAGCCACCTTGTTCCTTCCGGAAGAAGAAAAGAGAGCCCAGCGCGAGGCACTGGTCCGAGGGCCGCTCCCCTTCTATCTCACCAGGCTACAGCAACAACTCGAGACAAAAGGAGGCCGTTACTTCGCTGCTGACCGTCTCACGGTCGCGGATCTCAAGGTTTTCGTGTTGATCCGGCAACTCAAGTCCGGAGTCCTCGATCATGTGCCTGCCGACTTGCCCGACAATGTCGCGCCCAAGTTGGTCGAGCACTATGAGCGGGTTAGGAATGATCCGCGGGTCCAGGCATACTACGCCAAGCATGGTGTTATGGAATGAGTTGACCGCATACCACGACGACAGCAGGCCTGCGTCAAGATGGTAGTGCCACGTATGCGCCTGCCGAAAGAGCGATTGCCGCGGCCCGCCGCCTGACTGGTCGGCGCCGAATGGAAGAAACAACGCTCGACCGCGCAGCCATGGGGCGCTTGGCCAAAGCCTTGGTTTTCATCTGCGGTCCAGACCATCCGACTACGGTTGCCCTGCAGACGGCCGCTGAGAGTGGTTCCGAGCGAGACATCAAGAATGCGCGCACGCTGTTTCTGAGATTGAAACCCGGAGACCGCCGGGCGGCATTGGCCATGCTTGGCGAGTGATCTCGCCGATACTGCTGCGCAGGGTCCAGGGATACTATGCCACGCACGGTGTTAGCGGCTGAGTATTTTTCGGCAAAAGTGCGTCGCGCGTACGTGTCGACGAAGGTCGCCGACAGCTTACCAAACGCGGTGGATCGTCGCCGGAGCCATTGGCGTTCCTGCCTTGCATGCAAACGCCTCCCGAAACGCAAGCATGTTCACGAGGACACCGTTGACGCGATACTTGCCGGGCGAGTGCGAGTCGGTCTTGGCGGCTTCCTTGGCGTATTCGTCGGTGCGGTTCACGCACCAGCCTTGCGCGTAGCTAAGAAAGAAGCGTTGGGCGGACGTGTAGCCGAGTGAGTTCTTGCCAGTCTTAGCGACGGGCGTGGTCAGAAATGCCTCATATGCCAGCCAAATGCCGCCGTTGTCGGCCGTGTTCTCGCCGAGTGTGATTTTGCCGTCTACGTGCACGTCTTTCTCCTGCTCGGACGGGTCCTTCACGGCAACGAAGGCACTGTATTCGTCGACAAGGCCAGAGGTCCGCGCCTCGAACGCTTTCGCATCCTCGTTCGTCCACCAGTCCGCCAAGTTGCCGTACGCGTCGTAATGGCGCCCCTCGTCATCGAAAACGTGCGTTAGCTCGTGGCCGATGAGGGACCCGAGACTGCCGTAATTGGCTGCATTGTCGGCCTTCGGGTCAAAGTTAGGCGGCTGGAGGATGCCTGCGGGGACTTCGATGTCGTTCCTCTGTAAATCGTAGGACGCGTTATTGGTCGGCGGCGTCATGCTCCACTCGCGGCGGTCGACGGGCTTGCCGATTTTGGCAAGCTGGCGCCGTAGTTCGAAGCCCGACGCACGCTCCCTGTTGCCCAGCGCGTCCCCGCGGACGATCTCGAGCGTCGAATAATCAAGCCATTTATCCGGATAGCCGATCTTGTAAGTCACGCCCGCGAGCTTCTCGAGCGCGCGAGTCTTCGTCTCATCGCTCATCCAGTCGAGTGTCTTGATGTTAGCCTCCATCGTCTTCTCGATCTGGCGGGTCATCGCGAGCACGCGCTGCTTGGCCTCAGGGGTGAACTCGCGCTCGACATACGCCTCGCCGAGAGCCTCGCCGAGCTGCTCATCCGTGGCGTCGACGCACCGCTTCCAGCGCGCCTTGATCTTCGTCTGGCCACCGAGCCGCTTGTCGAAGAACGCGAAGTCTTCGTCGACAAACCCCTTCGGCGCCGCCGGGACAAGCTCGTGAATGAGGGCCCAGCGCAGATAGGCCTTCCAGTCCGCGAGGGGGATGGACTTCAGCGACGTCTCAAGGCCCTCGAAGAAGCCCGGATCCGCCACGTCGAGCGACTTGAACGCGGGAGCGCCGACCCGGGCGAGGTACGCCCTCCAGTCGAACGACGGCGCGAGCTTCATGAACTCGGCGAGCGTCGTCCTGTGATGTACCTTCTTAGGCTCGCGACGCTCGACGAGCCCCATCGCAGCCTTTGCGAGCGCGGTCTCGATCCGCATCACTGCTTCGGCCTCGGCATTGGCCTTCTTTGCGCCGTCGCCGAGTAGGGCGAAGATGCGCGTCAGGTGCGCACGATAGTCGGCGCGCTCACTCTTGAACTCATCGCTGAGGTAATAGTCACGGTCGGGCAAGGCGAAGCCATCCTGATCGGCCTGCGCGATCATCATCGTCGCATCCGTATAGTCCTGTGTAGACGAGAACGAGAACAATGGCGTCGCGCCGATAAGGTGTAGGCGCGCGATTACTCCGGCGAGCGCTTCTTTGCCGCTGAGCGCCGCGATCCGCTCTAACTCCGGCGCAAACGGCTTCAGGCCCCTCGCGTTGATCGCTGCTTGGTCGAGGCACGATGTGTAGTAGTCGCCAATCTTACGGCCGTTATTGGTGTTAGCGCCGCGGTCGGCCGCAGCTTCCTCGAGGATCTTAGCCAGCACCGCGCGCGTGTGCTCGTCGAGTTCGCTGGTGCGCCACCAAATCTGCTGGTCAGGCGGGATCGGGCTGGAGTTGAGCCAAGCGCCGCACGCGTACTGATAGAAATCGACGCAAGGATCGACACTCTGATCGATCCTTGCCGGATCGAACACGGGGGGCAGGGGCTTCTTCAGTGCGTCCGCAGCCGTGTCCGCCCCCGCTGCCGAAGTCAGCGCCGCTGCGCCAACGACCATTGCACGGAAGATCCACTTCATAGTGCCGCAGTGTTCTATATGGATGATCGGCACTCGAGGGTGGCGGGAATGCCGTTCGCCGGCAGCAAGGTGATCTGCGGCTTGATGTCGATCACCGCGTCTGGGTCAACGGTGAACCGATAATGCTGTCCAACGGCGGCAAGAATGATCGTGGCTTCGATCAAAGCGAACGTGCTGCCAACGCAGATCCGCTGTCCGCCGCCGAATGGGTAATAAGCAAATTTTGGGAGGCGTTTCGCTAGCCCATCCTGCCAGCGCTCGGGCCGGAATTCCTCGGGGTCAGGAAAAAAGTTCTGATCGCGGTGGTTCACCCACTGGCTCATGAGAACCGTATAACCCGGCTTCACCCGGTATCCCCCAAGTTCCAACTCGGTCGTAGCCTCTCGACCAATCACATAAACCGGTGGGAACAGCCGCATGGACTCGGCGATCACAGCAGCCGTGTAAGGTAGTCGTTGGAGGTGCTGAGCGGTTGGCGTGACGCCTCTAAGGACGCGTTGCCATTCTGATACCAGTTTCTCTTCCACACGCCGGTGCTGCGAGAGCAGATACCAGCTCCAAGCAAGTGTCAGGGCAGTCGTCTCATGGCCGGCAAGATAAAGCGTCATCGCCTCGTCCCGGAGCTGGCGGTCACTCATCGGTCTGCCATCTTCATGCTGGGCAAGTAACAGCCGGGAGAGCAGGTCATTCCCATGGTGGTGCCGGGATCGCCCTGAGGCAATGAAGCCTTGCACCGTGCGGTCCAGCTCAGCAATAGCCCTCTGCAGGCGGAGATTCGCCGGTGTTGGCACCCAAAGCGGCAGTTTGATAATTCGGCGAAGCCGCGCATTCATGAGATCAAAGGCGAGCTTCAATACGCCATCAAACCGCTCGCGATCGCCATGGTCATCGAGGTCAAAGAGCGTCTTCAGGGCGATTTTGCTGGTCAAGGCTTCAAATTCGAAATCGATCTGAACCCTCTTGCCGGATGTCCAGGCGTTAAGCATCTGATTGGTCAACTCGACCATGGCCGGGACGTAAGATTGCACGCGGGCCTTGAGGAACGCGGGTTGAACAAGCTTGCGCTGCCGATGCCAAAACGCACCTTCGCTGGTCACGAGTCCGTTTCCGAGCACAGGCTTGAACGCTCGCGCTCCGAAGTGCTTGATGTAGTGCTTGGCATCTGTCACTAACACTTGTTCTATGAGGTTATGTCCGCTCGCCAAGAACACGCGCTTCGGGCCAATACGGAAGCTTGCAAGCGGACCGTACTCACGAGCAGTCTCGAGCAAGAAGTTAAGGAGGCCGGCGCGGAATTGGCGGATGCTCCCACCAAGCAGCGTACCCTTTGGGCCGGGTGGCAGCCCGAAATGGGTTAAAGGGATGGACGTACTCATACCAACTCTACCCACCTAGCTTGCCACTCAGACTCGCGGAACCAAGTTTCGGCCCTTTAGTTCTGATGGACGCAATGCCGTCTCGTTCGCTTCGCTTATGCCGACTTTCTAGACTGGTGGGCCTTCTGATAGCCACCGAGATCTCTCTAAGTTTGTCGGGAACCGCTGTTATGGCCATGACCCTGACTTCGCCTGCCTTCGAACAAGATGGCCAAATCCCCCCGAAGTACACTTGTGAAGGCGACGATATCTCGCCGCCGCTTGCTTGGGATGGGGTGCCCGAGGGGACGAAGAGCCTCGTCCTCATTATCGACGATCCTGACGCTCCTGATCCAAAAGCGCCGCAGCGGGTGTGGGTGCATTGGGTCGTCTACAACATACCTGCCGATACCAAGGGCGTGCCCGAAAACGCTGGAAAGGCGGGACTCCCGAAAGGGGGCACGCTTGGATTGAACGATTTCACAAAGACGGCGTATGGCGGCCCGTGTCCGCCCATCGGGCGGCACCGCTACTTCCATAAGCTCTACGCGCTCGATACCACGCTCGATCTTAGGAACGCGACCAAATCCGAAATCGAGCAAGCTATGAAAGGCCATGTGTTGGCCAGCGCAGAGCTCATCGGCACGTATCAAAAGGGTGACCGGTAGTGCGATGACAGGCGAGGTCACTAACGGCACTGAGGACAATGGCCTCCGACCCCTAAACTTCGCCTCCTAAAACCTTCACCGGTTGATAGTCCGCATGCCCGGGGCGGAATACCGTGAGCCGGCAGCTGCTCCGGCAGGCAAGATGGTATCTATCTCGGCGAGTTCCTTGGGCGAAAGTTGAACATCAAGCGCGCCGATATTCTCCTTTAGATATAGTCGGCGCTTCGTTCCCGGAATGGGAACGATGTCGTCGCCTTGCGCCAACACCCAGGCAAGTGCCAACTGAGCAGGCAAACAACCCTTTCTTGCCGCAAGCGCCTTGATCCTCTCAACCAGTTCCATATTCCGACGGAAATTCTCCTGCTCGAAGCGGGGCATGCTGCGGCGCCAATCATTGTCGGCAAGATCGTCGAGGTTGGTGATTTTGGCAGTCAGGAAGCCGCGGCCGAGCGGACTATAGGCGACGAAACCGATCCCAAGCTCGCGCACCGTCTCGAGTAACTCGCCCTCCGGATCGCGGCTCCAGAGTGAATACTCTGTCTGCAGCGCGGCGATCGGATGCACTTTTTGTGCGCGACGGATCGTATCGGGGGCGGCTTCAGACAGGCCAAGATAACGCACCTTGCCCTCCTCAACGAGCAGCGCCATGGCCGCCACGGTGTCTTCGATCGGTGTATTGGGATCAACCCGGTGCTGATAATAGAGGTCGATCACATCCATCTGCAGCCGGCGCAACGATGCCTCGCAGGCCGAGCGCACATAGTCAGGCTTTCCATTGACACCGACAAACGTGCCGTCTGCCTTCCGGACGTTGCCGAACTTCGTGGCGAGCACAACCTTGTCGCGACTATCCCTAATGGCTTTTCCAACAAGCTCTTCATTCCGACCCATTCCATAAATATCGGCGGTGTCGAGAAACGTCACGCCGAGCTCGATGGCGCGGTGGATGGTTGCGATTGACTCCGCCTCGTCGCCATCTCCGTAAAAATCGCTCATGCCCATGCAGCCGAGCCCCAGTGCGGAGACCACAAGTCCCGGCTTGCCTAGTTCACGCCTTTCCATGTCAGCTCCCTGGCTCATGCTTTCCGCTCGATAGTGTAGGCGGTCAAGGATTTTTGAACAACTGCGGGCCAACGGCAAAAAAGGACCTTTCGGGTGGGTTTTCCGGAGCGCCCAGGCGAAGTGGCCTCACGTATTCCCGGTCAGCCAAAGAATTAAATCGATAATGACGCTTGTCGAACGCTGGACAAGCTGCCAGACGACATTGAAGTCGATCCCTAGTTGCGCACCCAGCAGCGGCAATATGAATAACGCCACAATCAGAATCATAATGCCGTAGGGTTCGAGCCTAGCCAATGGCTTCGCCAGCACATCCGGGAGCACACCCACCGCGATGCGTCCACCGTCGAGCGGCGGCAACGGTAGCAAGTTGAAAATGGCAAGCAGCACGTTGATGATCAGCGTGTTCTTTAAATTCTCCGCCACCCAAGGCCGGGCAGCATCAGGTAGATAGGTGAGGAGGTGGAAAGCGAGTGCGGCCAGCGTCGCTAATGCGAAATTCATTGCTGGGCCAGCTGCGGCGACCAATATCGAGTCGAGACGTGGATTGCGCAGCGCTTCAAAGTTGACTGGCACTGGCTTGGCGTAGCCAAACAGGATTGGTGAGCGCATCAAGAGCAGCACCGCCGGCAACAAGACGGTCCCAAAAGGATCGATGTGTTTGAATGGATTAAAGCTGACCCGACCGAGGCGCCACGCTGTATCATCGCCGCATAGCCGCGCGACATATCCATGCGAGGCTTCATGGAACGTAATGGCAATAACCAAGGGGATGACCCAGGTCGAGGCCGTATAGAGTGCGGTGAGAATCTGTTGAGACATGAGATCAATGCGGGTTAGGCGTTGGCAGCATGGCGTTTTTTGCGTTGAAGCGCTAAGCTCTTTTCGGTGAAGACATGCGCCAGACAGAACCTATTTCCCCGCGTATCTCGCAGCTTTCCTGGGGCCACATAGAGGTCGAGGGCTATCCGCCCTTCAAGGACGCCAAGGTCTTTCCCGACGGCGCACGAGAGTGGGACTGGCGCGAGACGGGCACACGCCATGTGCCTGGCATTCAGCCAGCCGACGTTCAAGAGTTGATTGAGCACGGCGCAAGGGCCGTGGTGCTCTCAAAAGGGATGTGGGAGCGACTGCAAGTCTGTCCCGAAACCGTGGAGGTTTTGGACAAGAACGGCATCCAAGTCGAGCTCTTACAGACCGAGGCCGCGGTGGAGCGCTTCAACGAGCTCCGTGAAAACATGCCCGTCGGTGGGTTATTCCATTCGACCTGCTGACTGACCGTCGGGCCGAGCGGCGGGCACCGGCATGATTAATTTTCTCGAACAGCTTGTTTGGCCACATTAGCGAGAGCACGGGAAGGAAAGAGCTTGTCGCAGCATGATCCTGATGTCCCTGAGCTGCGCCGCCGCGCTGTCGACGACGCCGACGCTACGGACCTATCGCAAAGCGTCGGGCGGAGGCGCCGCGATACTCGATCGAGAAATAGTTACGAGCTGACCGTCGATGGCGACTTCGAAGGTTGCCACGTTGATCGTTACGTCGAGACCTCCATAGTGCATCTGTCTGTGATGGTTGGCGCATAGAATCATTATGTTAGATGCCGCAAGAGATCCTACTTCCTGTTGCGAAACTGGCATCACGTGATGCGCTTCAACATAGGGCTCTCCGTTCCGGTCGTCAAAATGTGCCTTTGAAACTTCGACAGAATTCCCGCTTTAGTCGCCGAATTCGGCTTCGGAGAAAATTTCGCGCCTGAGGTGCTGAACCAGACAATTCGCCTCGTCTCCGCGGTCCGGTTTCAGTCGCGGTCGCGCAATTACAGGACATTGCCGATTGCTAATCTATTGTGCGGTCTTCCAGGAAATCGAGGATCGGTGCCAAACGCACCTTCGAAGCTTTGCTGAGCTCGTTGGCGCGGTGCACGACGTTAGTGCCAAAGCGCTCGGAAAGGTCATCGATCGCCAGCTCCAGTCGGCGGTGCCGAGCAAGGCTGCTGAAGAGGTCGAGCTGCTGCACCACATCGTCAATTCCCACGAGATGGTACGCGACCATGCCGACCAAGCGAAACGGGCCAGGATGATCGGCGTGGTCGAGGAGATCGGCAGCGATTGAATAGAGTCTCTCCGCCACGTCGGTCGGCTCACTGATCTGATGCTGACGGGTTATCAGCTTAAAGTCTGTGGTCTTGAGCTTTATCCCGACCCCGAAGGCAATGCAGCGCTTTTTCCTCAGACGGCTGCCGATCGCGTCGGCTGAACGACGCAGGTGAAATCTGATCTCCGCCTTCTCACGCACATCCTTCTCGAGCGTATGCTCTGAACCAATGCTCTTCGATGCTCGCCGCCCAAGGACCGGTCGGGGATCTTCTGCCTGGGCGAGGGTATGAAAGTGAAGGCCGGCGGTGCCGAGGGTCGAGGAGAGAAGTTTGGGATCGGTGTTGGCCACATCCCCTATGGTATGGAGACCGATGCGGTGGAAGTGGGCCTCGGTCTTCGGCCCGACGCCCCACAGCCACGAGACGGGGAGTGGTGCAAGCCAAGCCTTGGCTTCTGATGGCGAGACCACAGTTAGACCATCTGGCTTCTGGCGGGCGCTAGCGACTTTAGCCACGTACTTCGTCGCCGATAGGCCGACCGATGCTGTCAGGCCAGTCGCCTCACGAATGGCGTCCTTTAGTTGACGTCCCATAGCTTGAGGGCTGCCAAAGAGTTGCTCCGAGCCAGTCATGTCGAGAAATGCCTCGTCGAGGCTCAGAGCTTCAACCCGGGGTGAAAAGTTGGCGAAAACGCCCATGATCGTCTCGGAAATTTCCTGGTAGCGG
>CAWFRD010000001.1:0-20152 GCA_963818165.1 uncultured Alphaproteobacteria bacterium | reverse complement strand
AAGCTCGCGCAAGGCGCGACGCGGGGCGACGGTTACGAAGGCGAGAACGTCACCGCCAATGTCCGCACCATCGCCGACATCCCCAAGATCATCAAATCGCGCGGCTTCCCCGATCCGTTCGAGCTACGGGGCGAGATCTATATGAGCCGGGCGGCCTTCCAGCGCCTGAACGAGGCGCAGGCGCTGGCCGGCGACCGCCTCTTCGCCAATCCGCGCAACGCGGCTGCGGGCTCGCTCCGTCAGCTCGATCCCGCGATCACGGCCAAGCGGCCTTTGCGCTTCTTCGCGTATGGCTGGGGGGAAGTCGCGGGCGGCTTCTCGGCCGAGACCCAATGGGACGTCTATCAGCTGATGCGCGCTTGGGGCTTTCCCCTGAACCCGCTCATCAGGCTCACCCGCTCGGTTGAGGAGATGCTCGCGACCTATCGCGACATCGAGAGCGGGCGGGCGGGTCTCGACTACGATATCGACGGCATCGTCTACAAGCTCGACCGGCTTGATCTCCAGGAGCGGCTCGGCTTCGTCTCGCGTTCGCCCCGCTACGCCATCGCCCACAAATTTCCCGCCGAGAAGGCGACCACGATCCTGCGCGGCATCGACATCCAGGTGGGCCGCACCGGGGCGCTCACCCCTGTCGCCAAGCTCGACCCCGTCACTGTCGGCGGCGTCGTGGTGCAGAACGCCACGCTGCACAACGAGGATGAGATCGCGCGGAAGGACGTGAGGATCGGCGATACCGTCATCGTTCAGCGCGCGGGCGACGTCATTCCGCAGATTCTCGGCGTGGTTGAAGCAAAGCGGCCTAAGGGCGCGAAACGATTCGCCTTTCCTTCCGTCTGCCCGGCCTGCGGCAGCCATGCCTCGCGCGAGATCAATCCGAATACCGGCAAGGAGGACGCGGTCAGGCGCTGCACCGGCGGGCTCATCTGCCCGGCGCAGAGGGTCGAGCGGCTCAAGCATTTTGTCTCGCGCAACGCCTTCGATATCGAGGGTCTCGGCGAGAAGCACATCAAGTCGTTCTATGGGGACGGCCTGATCCAGTCGCCGCCCGATATCTTCACCCTTCGCGCGCGCGACAAGCGGGCGGGCAGCAAGCTCGCCGAGCGCGAGGGGTGGGGCGAGACTTCGGCGGAGAAGCTGTTCGATGCGATCGACGCGCGCCGCAACATCAGGCTCGACCGCTTCATCCATGCGCTCGGGATTCCCCATGTGGGCGAGACCACGGCGCGGCTTCTTGCGCGGAACTACGGCCCGATCGAGCGTTTCCTGGCGAGCATGCGCGCTGCCGCCAAGAGCCGCGAGAGCGAGGCCTTCGCCGAGCTCGACAATATCGAGGGCATCGGCCCGACGGTCGCGGCCGCAATCGCCGATTTCTTCGCCGAGCCGCATAACGTGAGGGTCGTCACCGAGCTCCTGAGGGAGGTGACGCCCGAGCCGCTCGAAGCGGTCGATCACGCCTCGCCCGTTTCCGGCAAGACCGTGGTCTTTACCGGGACGCTCGAGCAGATGACCCGCTCTGAGGCCAAGGCCCGCGCCGAGCGCCTCGGCGCCAAGGTGGCGGGCTCGGTGTCGAAGAGGACCGACTATGTGGTTGCCGGTCCCGGCGCAGGCTCGAAGCTGAAAGAGGCGAAGGATCTCGGCGTCACCGTCCTCACCGAGGAGGAGTGGCTTGCGCTGATAGACCGCTGACCGAACTTGACGCTGCCGCGTCAGCCGTTCGGCGCGGTGGCGTGGCGGAGCCAAGCCCTGTCGTCGCTGAGGAGGATCGGCTCGATCTCTCGCCTCACGCGCGCGTGGTAGGCATTGAGCCAGGCGAGCTCCCAGGGCAGAAGCTGCTTCGGATCGATGAGGCGGCGGTCGAAGGGAACGAGCGTGAGCGTCTCGAACCTCAGCATCTCGCGCGTCCCCCCGGGAATTTTCTCGAGCGGCGTGACCAGCACGAGATTTTCCAGCCTGATCCCGTAATGCCCTTCGCGGTAGTAGCCCGGCTCGTTCGACAGGATCATGCCCGGCTCGAGCTCGACGGTGCCGAGCCGCGAAAGGCGCTGCGGCCCTTCATGCACCGAGAGATAGCTGCCGACGCCATGGCCGGTGCCATGGTCGAAATCGAGTCCCGCCTCCCAGAGCGGCCGCCGCGCGAAGGGATCGAGGTCCTGGCCGCGCGTGCCCTTCGGAAAGCGCGCCGTGGCGATGGCGATATGGGCCTTCAGCACGAGCCCGTAATGCCGGCGCATCTCCGCCGTGGGCGTGCCGATGGCGACCGTCCGCGTCACGTCGGTCGTGGCCTCGCGATATTGCGCGCCGGAATCGATCAGATAGAGCGAGCCGGCCTCGAGCAGGCGTTTCGATTTCTTGGTTGGCCGGTAATGCACGATGGCCCCGTTCGCTCCTGAGGCCGAGATCGTGTCGAAGCTGATATCCTTGAGCTGGCCGGACTCGCGCCGGCAATCTTCGAGCTTTATCGCCGCAGTGACCTCGTCGATCTTGCCCGGCACGGCGACCTCGTCGAGCCAGGCGAGGAACCGCACCATGGCGACGCCGTCCCTGAGATGGGCGGTGCGCGCGCCCGCAATCTCGGTCGCGTTCTTGATCGCCTTCGGCATTATGCAAGGGTCTTGACCCGGCACGATTTGCGCGCCTGCCGCCTTCAGCGCTTGCGCGAACCGCATCGGCGCCGTTTCCGGATCGAGCCTGACGCGGGCCTGCGCGTCGCCGAGCGTCTTGAGATGACCGGTCAAGGCGGCGGGCTCGGCGAGATCGGCAGTTTCGCGAATCTCGCCCTTCACGTTGTCGCCGATTTTGGTCGGATCAATGAAGAGTGTCGGCCGTCCCGTGGCCGGCACGATGGCGAAGGCGAGCGCGACCGGCGTGTGCTTGATGTCGCCGCCCCTGATATTGAACAGCCAGGCGATGGAATTGAGCATCGTGAGGAGAACGGCGTCTGTCCTCTCCACCGCGAGCGCGGCCTGCACGTCGCGGATCTTTTCCTGCGCGGATCGCCCCGCATACTCGATGCCGTGGGGGACGACAGCCGTGGCGGGCGGCTTCGGCCGGTCCTGCCAGATGACGTCGATGAGATTGGTTTCGACCGGGACGAGCTTGATGCCCGACTTGGCGAGCGTCTCGGTCAGCCGCTCGATTTCCTTGACGGTGTGGAGGGAAGGATCGTAGCCGAGCGACCCACCCTTGCCGAGCTTCTCGGCGATCCAGCTCGACGCCTTGGCCTCTGGCGTTTGCAGCACCTCGAACAGCGCCTTGTCGGTCTGGGTGCGCGCCTGGAGCGTGTAGCGCCCGTCGACGAACAGCGCCGCCTCCCTATCCAGGACCACCGCCGTCCCGGCCGATCCGGTGAAGCCCGTGAGCCAGGCCAGGCGCTCGAACTGGGGGGCGAGATACTCGCTCTGGTGCTCGTCGCTATGGGGAACGAGAAAGCCCTTGAGCTTTCGCGACTTCAATTCGCCCTGGAGGGCCTTGATACGCTCGCCGCTCGCCGCGGGAGAACTGACATCGTCGAAGAGCTGAAACATGGCTGGCCCTTGTACGCGGAAAAGGCGGCACCGATCAATCTTCGACCCGGCGCACGTTGCCGCGGGCGATGACGAGCGTCGTCCATCCTTCGAGAATGATTCGCTTTTTTAGAACGAAGCCGTGGGCTCTGGTGCGCGCTTCGATCGCTCGCGCCTGGGTTTCAGTGAGGCCCGCGAGCACGGCGATGCCGCCCGGCGCGACATGGCGCGCCAATTGTGGCGCAAGCATGTAGAGCACGCGTTCGAGGAGGTTGGCGAACAGGAGATCGACCTTTGCCTGCCGCAGCCGGGGATGGGCGAACCCACCCGCCGTCACGACCCTCACGAGGGCCGCGACGCCGTTCTTGCGCGCATTCTCCGCGGCAGTCGCGCTGGCGATCGGGTCGCTGTCGCTCGCGATGATTTTTCGCCTGAGCGCTTTTGCCGCGGCGATGGCGAGGACGCCGGTGCCGGTGCCGATATCGACGGCATCGCGCGGGCGCCCGCGCTTGAGCACATCGTCAAGAGCGAGCAGGCAGCCGCGCGTGCTCGCATGATGTGCCGTGCCGAAGGCCTGGCCCGCATCGATCTCGATGGCGAGGAGGGTGGGGGGCACTTTTCCCTTGTCGTGGCTGCCGTGGATGAGAAAGCGCCCAGCCACGACCATGCCGCGCTTGCCTTGTGACAGCCTGACCCAATCGGCGGGAGGAAGCGCTTCGATCTGAAGAGGGCCGACGCCGGGTCCGCATGCCGCCTCGGCGATCAGCTTGAGCAGGGCCCCGCGCGGAGGCGCCGCGTCATAATGGGCGAAGACCTCGACGCGGTCTTCGCCGCGCTCGAACAGCCCGACGGCGACGGGGGAGGGGTCGAGCGCCTCTTCGAGCGCCTCGGCAAGACGCATCGCCGCTCTTCGCAGGAACCTCGATCCGCGCCTGATGCGTCACCCGCCCCGCGGGAGCTTCGACTAAGAGCTGCATGGCGCGGAGCTTAGGCTCCCGCGCCATGCACAATCAAATCGGTCCTACCAGGCGAAACGCCCTGGCTACGACTTGCCGAAGCAGATTCGGGGGGCGGCCTCCTGCTTGCACGGCGCGCCTGCGGGCGTGCCGCAGACCTCCGCGAGCTTGGCCTGCGAGATGCAGAACCCGTCGGGGCCGCGCCAGCCCGAACCGCCTTTGCAGCCGCAGCCCTTGCAGCGGCAGGCCTCCGCGGCAACCACGGTCGAGGGGGCCGGAAACGTCAGAAATCCCAATGAAATCAGACCAAACTGTTTGCGATCACGCTCCGCAGCGGGCTCCTCCCTTCGCTGAGAAGGCCAATGTACACGTTTTGTTCTCATCGGGAAAGGGGTCTGAAGAACGAGGGCTCACGCCTTTTCGACGAAGCTGTCCACGACCTTCTTCTGCCCGGCCTTGTCAAAATCGACTGTGAGCTTGTTGCCGTCGATCTGCGCCACGCGGCCATAGCCGAATTTCTGGTGGAACACGCGCATGCCGATGGCAAGGCCTGCGCCCTCCGCCGTGCTCGATGCGACGAGCGTGCCTTCGATCGTGATCGGGCCTCGCTTCGCTGGCCCTCCGCTCCCGGGCGGACGGTTTCTCTTGGCGCGCTGCCAGCCCGGCGTCTCGTAGAAGCCGCTCGCGAACAGGGTCTCCGCCGTATCGAACCGGCTCGGCCCGTAGCCGCGCAAGCCCTTGTCTTCGGCGACCTCGATGTGAGCGACGGGAAGCTCGTCGACGAAGCGGGAGGGGAGCGCCGTCTGCCAGGTGCCGTGGTTCCGGCGATTCTGGGCGAAGGTGATCTTGGCGTGCTTGCGCGCCCGCGTGAGACCCACATGCGCGAGCCGCCGCTCCTCTTCGAGCCCCGCGCGGCCCGTCTCGTCGAGGCTCCGTTGATGCGGCAGAAGCCCTTCGTCCCAGCCGGGAAGGAACACGGTGTCGAATTCGAGCCCCTTGGCGGAATGGAGCGTCATCAGATTGACGCGGTCGGCGCCTTCCTCGGTCTCGGCGTCCATGACGAGGCTCACATGCTCGAGGAAGCCCGCGAGCGTGTCGAACTCCTCCATGAAGCGGATCAGCTCCTTCAGGTTCTCGAGCTTCGACTGCGCTTGCGGCGAACGCTCGGCCTGCCACATGCCGGTATAGCCTGACTCATCGAGGATCAGCTCGGCGAGTTCCGTGTGCCGCATCGTGTCGATCAGCGAGCGCCAGTGGTCGAAAGCGGCGATCAGGTCTTGCAGAGCTTTGCGCGGCTTGGGCTTGAGCTCCTCGGTCTCGGCGAGGAGCCGCGCCGCCTGGAACAGCGGCACGCTTTGCGCGCGGGCGAGCTGATGCAGCGACTTGAGACTGGATTCGCCGAGGCCGCGCCGCGGCGTATTGAAGATGCGCTCGAATTTGAGGTCGTTAGCCGGATTGAGCGTCACCTCGAAATAGGCCGTGGCGTCCCTGATCTCCTGGCGCTCGTAGAAGCGGGGGCCGCCGATGACGCGATAGGGGAGGCCGAGCGTGATGAAGCGGTCCTCGAAGGCGCGCATCTGGAACGAGGCGCGCACCAGGATCGCGACCTCGCTCAAAGCGTGGCTTTTGCGCTGCAGCTGCTCGATATCCTCGCCGATGACGCGCGCTTCCTCCTCATCGTCCCAGCAGCCTTCGACCGCGACCTTGTCGCCGAGAGCGCCGTCGGTGCGGAGCGTCTTGCCGAGACGCCCCTTGTTGTGGGCGATGAGCCCCGAGGCCGCGCCCAGGATGTGCCCGGTCGAGCGGTAATTGCGCTCGAGCCTGATGATCTTGGCGCCGGGGAAATCGGTCTCGAACCTGAGAATGTTATCAACCTCGGCGCCGCGCCAGCCATAGATCGACTGGTCGTCGTCGCCGACGCAGCAGATATTGCGGTTGCCTTGCGCGAGCAGCCTGAGCCACAGATATTGGGCGACGTTGGAGTCCTGGTACTCGTCGACCAGCGTGAACAGGAAGCGCTGCTGATATTTTTCGAGCACGTCGGGGTGCTCCTGGAACAGCCGCAAATTTTCGAGCAGGAGATCGCCGAAATCGGCGGCGTTCAGCTCTTTAAGCCGCAGCTGATAGAGCGCGTAGAGGTCGCGCGCTCTGACCCTGGGCGAAGGCCAAGCTCTCGCCTTCCGGCACGCGCTTCGGCACCAGCCCCGGTTCTTCCAGCCGTCGATCATCGCCGCGAGCACGCGCGCCGGCCAGCGCTTCTCGTCGATATTCTCCGCCTCGAGCAGCTGCTTCAAGAGCCTGATCTGGTCGTCGGTATCGAGCACGGTGAAGGACGGCTTGAGATCGACGAGTTCGGCGTGACGGCGCAGGATCTTGACGCCGATAGCGTGGAAGGTGCCGAGCCAGGGCATGCCTTCGACCACGCCGCCGATCAGCTCCGCCACGCGCGCCTTCATCTCGCGCGCCGCCTTGTTGGTGAAGGTGACGGCGAGGATTTGCGCTGGCCTCGCGCGGCCCAAGCTCAAGATGTGGGCGATGCGGGTGGTGAGCACGCGGGTCTTGCCGGTGCCGGCGCCCGCCAGCACGAGCAGCGGGCCGTCGAGTGTCTCGACCGCCTCGCGCTGCTCGGAGTTGAGCGCGTCGAGATAGTGGCCGGGGCGCCTGCGCATGGCCCGTTCCGAGGTAAGCGGTTGCCCGTCCTCGGGCTGAGGCATGGCTTGGAGAGCGGCAGAGCGAATCTTTGTCATGGAAGATCGACTATACCATTGTGCCGGCGGAGAAGGGGCGGAGAGGGCAAAACCTTGGCGCGTCCGCTTTGGGCGGGCGCTCAGCCCATATGGTGCTTTTCGGGGTCGCGCCAGCCGGGCCGGGACACGCTTGCTCACATCAGGTTCGAGGCGCCCGCTGACAGCACCTCGACTTTGTCGCCGATGCCGACCGTGCCCGCATTGTCCGGGATCAGGTGCTGGCCGAAGATCGCGCTGCCGTCCCGCGCGCGGTGAAAGCGCTGCAACGTACGCAAGGGCTCGTAAGGGTCGATCTGTTCGCCCGTGTCGGGATCGCGCGTCGTGATTCGCGCAGCGCGCGCAAGGCTTCGCCACGCGGAAGCGGACGGCGCCGATCCTGATCTCGCGCCAGGTGTCCTCATCCCAAGGCGCCGCCAGCCATCCGGGCGGCGGCATCACCATGGCGCCGGGGCGCAACGCGGCACGAATTATCCTGCGCGATTTGACCCGCTAGGGTGAGCACCACCTCTACGAGTATTGGCGCCGCGCGAAGCCGCGCCTGCGTGTTTTTTTTCGGGGTTGCAAAAGTGGGATGAGATGAGTCAGGCCAAGGCTGCCGCCATTCGAGGGTCTAATGCGGTTCGGTTCGACCTCAAAAATCGCGGATGCACAAGGAAAACGGACGTTCGGCGCGAGCCCTTCGCCGGTCCGCTCGCGGCGCTTCGTCTGCCAGCTTGACCTTCGGCCCACATGTTGAGCGGGGTTCATCAGATGCGCGTGTTGACCTTTGTTCTGGCGCTCGCCTTGGCAAGCGCTCCCCAGCTTTTGCGCGCCGCGGATACGTCCGAGCCGCAAGCGGCGGAAGCGCAGCCGCAACTTCTCGACGCCGCCCGGCTCGATCAGCTCGTGGCGCCGATCGCGCTTTATCCCGACCCATTGGTTGCGCAGGTGCTCATGGCCTCGACTTATCCTCTTGAGGTTGTACAAGCCGACCGCTTCGCGAAAGAAAACAAGAAGCTCAAAGATGAGAAGCTCAAGGAAGCCCTGGACAAGCAGGATTGGGACGCCAGCGTAAAGGAACTCGTGTCGACGCCGACGGTGCTAGCGACGATGAGTGACAAGCTCGACTGGACCCAGAAGCTTGGCGATGCGGTGCTTGCCCAACAAGCCGATGTGATGGACGCAATACAGCGCCTGCGCGCCAAAGCTCAAGCCAACGGCAAACTGGAAACGACCAAGCAGCAGACGGTGACGGTCAAGCAGCAGGAAGCTGACCAACAGGTCATCCAGCAAAACCAGCAGGTCATCGAGATCGAGCCTGCGTCACCCGATGTCGTCTACGTGCCCTATTACGATCCGGCCGTGGTTTACGGCGAGTGGTCTTATCCTGACTATCCGCCTTATTACTATCCTCCGCCGTCGGGCTACATCGTCGGCGGCGCGATTGCGACCGGGCTCGCCTGGGGCGCAGCCTACGCCGTCGGCCGTGAGATCTGGAACGATAATATTGATTGGAATGGCGGCGACATCAATATCGACGTCGATCGGAACACCAATATCGACCGCAACGTCGATATCGATCGGAACAAATGGCAGCACGATTCCCATCACCGGCGCGGCGTGAAGTATAACAACGACGCTGTCAGGAACAAATTCGCCAAGGGGGATGCGCGGCCTACCGACCGCAAGCTTGATTATCGCGGCCGGAGCGGGGAGCAGGTCCTGAAGCCCGGCACCGAAGCCGGAGGCGGCGCGGACGTCCCGGCGGCGCGGACCGTCCCGGCGCCGGCGGCGATCGTCCAAATCTCGGCGGCAAGGGACCGGGAAAGAAGCCGGACGCCGGTCAAATTCAGCAGGGACTCAAAGAGCGCTCAGGAAAGCAGGCAGCGCTGCAGGGCCAGAAGCCTGATCTCGGCAAGGCAAAGCCGAAAAGCAAGCCGGGAGGCAATGCCTTCGACAAAAGCGATGGTCCAAAGGCCAAAGACTTCTCCAAACGCGGCCAGGCCAGCCTCGGTGATCGCGGTGCATCGCAAGTCTCACGACCCTCAGGCGGGGGCGGGTCTAAGGCGGTTCGCAAGGGGGGGGGGAGCGGCGGTGGCGGGGGCGGAGGCCATGTCAGCCGCGGCGGTGGCGGACGCGGCGGAGGCCATGTCAGCCGCGGCGGAGGCGGTCGTGGCGGCGGCGGTGGGCGCGGCGGTGGGGGTGGGCGTCGTTCCGACATCCGCCTCAAGGAAGACATCGTCCCGCTGGTCCAGCTCAACAACGGTCTGGAACTCTACCGCTTCCGCTACAAGGGCAGCGATCGAACCGCCTATGTGGGCGTCATGGCGCAGGAGGTGCAGCAAATCGTACCCAGCGCCGTTTGGCGCGATCATGAAGGGTATTGGATGGTCAACTATGACCGGATCGGGGTGAAATTCATGACCTGGAAAGAGTGGTTGGCACGGACCGGGGCGACGTCTTCGAGGTAAGCGATGCCATCGATCCGGCGCCAAGGCGCGAGACTTCTCCGCTACTGCTCAGGATCGAAGCAAGGCACTCAAACTGATGGTGGTGTTGCCATGGTGATAAAAACAAGCCGCCTTCTCCTTACGGCCGCGCTCCTCGGTTTTAGTGCGCCGGCCTTCGCCCAGGAGCAGTTCGGCACCCCCGAGGCAGCCGTCGAAGCCCTGGTCGCTGCCGCCAGGTCGGGAGATGGGGACGCCATTCTTAAAGTGTTGGGGCCTGGCGGTAAGTCCATCGTGAGCTCAGGCGATCCCGTGGCCGACAACAACATTCGGCAAGACTTTGTGTCCACCTATGACGCGAAGCACGCGATCGAGATGGAGGGGGACGGCACGCAAACGCTGATCATCGGCAATGACAATTGGCCGTTCCCGATCCCGCTCATCAACAAAGCAGGAGAATGGCAGTTCGACACCAAGTCCGGACGCGATGAGATTTTGCGCCGCCGCGTCGGCCGCAACGAGCTCTCGGCAATCCAAGTCGCTCTCGCTTATGTCCAGGCGCAGAATGAATATGCCGCGCTCAATCCGGCAGGCCTTGGCGGCGGGGTTTATACACAGAGGATCGTAAGCCATCCCGGAAAGAAGGACGGGCTCTATTGGCCAACAGCGGAGGGAGAAACGCCAAGTCCTCTGGGCGAGCTCGCCGCCCAAGCTTCAGCCGAGGGCTACAAGGTTGGCGGAAAGCCGATTCCGTATCACGGCTATTACTATCGCATCCTCACGCGGCAGGGCGCGGGCGCCTCCGGCGGCGCCTATGACTATCTCGTAAAGGGAAAGATGATCGGGGGATTCGCGCTGCTCGCCTATCCCGCCGAGTACGGCAATTCCGGCATCATGACCTTCATGGTCAATCACGACGGCACGGTGTTCGAGAAGGATCTCGGTCCCGGCACGGCACGGCTTGCGCCGAAGATCGAGGCCTTCCTGCCCGATTCGACCTGGAGCAAGGTAACGCCGTGATTCGCTAACCCGACCGTGCCGCGGATCCGGTGGATCATGACAAAAAAACCGCAGAAAAACTTTGCTATTGCGGTAGCGGTCGATCTTCATCGCTGCCAAATAGAAACCAAGGGATTCGCTGAGAATTGGGAGACGGGGATATGCTCCAGATTGTTCGAATGAGCGTTGCCTTGTTCGGAGTTTGGGCCCTGATTTTGGGCACGAGCGAGCCGGTTGAGGCCGCATGCCAGTTGCTCAAGGTTACCCACAGCGCCGGCTCCAAGGCCGAGGCTGCGAGGAACTCGCAGCAACTGCTTTTGCAAAGCGCCACCCAACTGAAACGCGCCAAGAGGTGGAGCTACTTCACGCTCTACGCGCACAGGGTGAACGGCGACCCCTTCTGGAAGGCGGTGCGCCCCGACGGCGTGCCGAGGGCAGCCCAGCTCAAGCCTGATATCGTCACATCCCACTTCTACACGACCTGCTTCACCGGGGTCGTGGTGCCGTTCGTCTGCACCACGGGATCGAGCGTCTGCGGCCAATAGCCGCTTCCAGTAGCCGCCCATCTTTAAGTTACGCGATCCAGAATCATCGGACTCGCATTATTCCCTCTCCCGCAAGGGAGAGGGGGAGTTTCACGGATGCGTGAGCCATCGTTGCCTCATCCTTGCCACAGGACGTGGTAAGCTCGCGTCGAATGTTGCTTCGATGATGAGAGAATGGCGATGGTCGGGAGTTGCGTTTCATTTCCCAAATACACATTCGGCGAGCGCGTCGCTGACGGCTGCCTCCATATCGTCGGCGTCACGGCGAGCCTCTTCGCGCTGACCGTCCTCCTTGTCATCGCGATCAAGTCGGACGCGGCCTTGTGGGTCGTGAGCCTGACCATTTACGGGCTTGCCTTGGTCGCGACCTTCAGTTTCTCCGCGGGCTACCATTTCGTGGCGCGCCCTCCAAGGCTCAAAGAGTGGCTGCGGCGCTTCGACCACGCCGCCATCTTCCTGATGATCGCGGGCACTTACACGCCATTCGTCCTCATCGAGATGAACACGCCGTTCGGGCTTTCGCTTCTCGCCGTGGTGTGGGCGATCGCCGCCGCCGGCATCGTGCTTCAGCTTTTCGCGCCGCGCTATCTCGCGGGCCTGTCGGTCGCGCTCTACCTGGTGCAAGGCTGGGCCGTGCTTGCGGCGATAGAACCGCTCATGTCGGCGCTGCCGGGGCGCGTGCTGACCCTGCTCATGGCCGGTGGCGTTCTCTACACCGTCGGCGTCGCGTTCCATCTGTGGGAGCGCCTGCCATACCAAAATGCGATCTGGCACGGCTTCGTGCTCGTGGCGGCAAGCTGCCATTTCACGGCCGTGATCTTCATCGTCGCCGCCTGACGTCCCCCCCGCGGAAAAGCCTAAACATTCGCGGCCGAAGCACCCTAAGATGGCGCCATGACCGCGAGCATGGCCGAAAGACAGGGCGCGAAAGAGACACTCTTCGCCACGCTTGGCGCGCGTTTCGGCGCGCGCTTCTCGCAAGGCCAAGCGATCCGCGAGCAGCATGCCAATATGCTCACCTGGCTCAAGCGCGAGCCGCCCGACGCCGTCCTGTTCGCCGAGACCGAGACCGAGGTCGCGGAATGCGTGAAGCTTTGCGCCGAGGCCCGCGTGCCGGTGATCCCCTTCGGCACCGGCACCTCGCTCGAAGGCCACGTCAATGCGCCGTTCGGGGGCGTCTCGCTCGATCTGTCGCGCATGAACCAGATCCTCGCCGTGCACGAGGCCGACCTCGACTGCACGGTCGAGCCCGGCGTGACCCGCAAGGCGCTCAACGACCAATTGCGCGGCTCGGGCCTTTTTTTCCCCGTCGATCCCGGCGCCGATGCGAGCCTCGGCGGCATGGCGGCGACGCGCGCCTCCGGCACCAACGCCGTGCGCTACGGCACCATGCGCGACGCCGTCCTCGGGCTGACCGCCGTTCTCGCCGATGGCAGCGTGATCAAGACCGGGAGCCGCGCGCGAAAATCTTCGGCCGGCTATGACCTCACCCGCCTCATCGTCGGCTCTGAGGGCACGCTCGGCATCATCACCAGTCTCACGCTGAAGCTCTACGGTATCCCCGAGACGATCATCTCGGCGGTCTGTCCGTTCGCCTCGATCGCGGGCGCCTGCAACGCCACCATCGCCGCGCTCCAGTTCGGTCTCCCGCTTGCTCGCATCGAGTTTCTCGACGAGGTGCAGATTCGCGCCTGCAACGCCTATTCGCACCTCTCCTTGCCCGAAACCCCGACTTTCTTCCTCGAATTTCACGGCACCCCTAGCTCGGCGCGCGAAGAGGTCGAGGCCTTCGCGACAATCGCGCAGGCTGAGGGGGGAGGGAAATTCGCCTATGCCGAACGCCAGGAGGAGCGCACGAAACTCTGGCAGGCGCGCCACGACGCCTATTGGGCGGTGCGCGGGTTGCGGCCGGGCGCCGAAGTGCTTGCGACCGATGTCTGCGTGCCCATCTCGGCGCTCGCCGATTGCGTTACCGAAACGCGCAAGGATATCGATCGCCTCGGGCTGCTTGCCCCGATCGTGGGCCATGTCGGCGACGGCAATTTTCACGTCATGCCGCTGATCGATCCCTCCGATGTGGAGGAGCGGCGGAAGGCGCAGGCCTTCCTCGACGGTCTGGTCGCCCGCGCGCTCGCCGCGGGCGGGACCTGCACCGGCGAGCACGGGGTCGGCCAGGGCAAGATCGCCTACCTCGCCGCCGAGCACGGGCCGGGCCTGGCGGCGATGATTGCCATAAAAAAGGCGCTCGATCCGTTGAATATCCTCAATCCTGGCAAGATTTTTGCGTTACCATGACGGGCATGTCGCGGGGGCCGAATCCCCGATGCGAAATTCGCGCTGATTTAGCGCGCCCGGGTCTTGGGTTGAGACGGCGGTGAACTCGCTCCTTCTGACTTTAACGGCATTGTTGATTCTGGTCTTGAGCGCGCTTTTTGCCGCGCCGCTCTTCATCGACTGGAACAACTACCGCGCGGTATTCGAGACCGAGGCCTCCAATCTGCTCGGCCGCGACGTGAAGGTCGGCGGCAAGGTTCACCTCATTCTTCTGCCTGCGCCCGAGCTCAGATTCGACGACATCAAGGTTGCCGATCGGGAAGGGCGGCTCGACCGTCCGTTCCTCGAAGCCAAGTCTTTCGAAGCCTGGCTCAATATCGGCGCGCTGCTGACCGGTACGATCGAGGCGCGCAAGATCGCCATTGTCGGCCCGACCTTGCGGCTCGATCTCAATGCCGACGGCAGCGGCAATTGGAACGATGTGGGACGGCGCGGGGTCGCGCTTCCCTTCGCTCCGAAAGACGTCCTGCTAGACGAGGTGAGCGTGAGCGAGGGACGGATCGAGGTCACGCGGCAGGGCAAGCCGCAATTTGCCGTGGAGAACGTCGCCGGCGTCGCCAGCGCCCAGTCGCTGTCGGGACCTTACAAAGTCTCCGCCAACTATTCGTTCAAGGGGCGGCCGCAGGAGCTTCGCTTTTCGACGAGCGCGCCCGACCCGGCCGGGCTGTTCCGCATCAAGTCGATGCTGCGCGATTTCGATAACAACACGAGTTACGTTCTCGACGGCGGCGTGACCGGGCTCGGCGCCGTTCCGACTTTCGACGGCACGATCGCCGTGCGTAACGCGAATGTGCCGGCGGGCGGCGCGGGGCGAGAGGCCGCAAGTTCGGAAGGCGAGGAGCCAGTAGCCGACGCCGCGCGCGAACAGGCATCGAGCTTCGAGCTAAAGGGCCCGGTGAAGGCCACGCCCGATCGCGCCGAGCTGCCGGGATTCGATCTCACCCTTCATGCCAAGGGCCATCCGCAAATCTTCAAGGGCAGGCTCGCGCTCGATTTCGGCGAGCGCGTCGAAGGAAAGGCCGCGCTTGCGGCGGGCTTCATCGATCTCGACGCGTTGTTCGCGGTGCCCGGAGCCGAAGAGCGGCCTTCGCCGGCAATCGTGCTCTACGAGTTCGCCGACGAGGTCCTCACCCAGGCGGCAGGGCTCGGTAACGGCACGCTGACGCTCGCCATCGAACAGGCGGGGCTCGGCGGCGATCTTGTCGGCGCCATCGACCTGGCGCTTGCCGCCAAGGACGGCACCGTGATCATCGACCATCTAAAGGCAACGCTCCCCGGCGAGAACCGCCTCGAAGCCTCCGGCAGCCTCAAGCGGGGCGATTTCGGACCCGTCTTCGCCGGTCCGGTCAAAATCGAGGGCTCGAAATTGCGCCCGCTGACGCGCTGGGCCGCCGGCGATCGCGACGTGTCGGGGCAGGCCTCTGTCGGCGACTTCAGCATCGTGGCGAACGCCGCCGTCGGCGACGGCACGCTTCAACTTGCCGACGTGTCGGGCGAACTGAGCGGGACCAAGTTCCGCGGTGGTTTGAGCCTCAAGGGCGGAGAGCGCCGAGTGATCGCGGTCGATCTCGACAGCGACCGGCTCGACCTGCGCGAGCTGATCGGGGAGGGGCCGATATGGCGGTCCTGGCTCCCCGCCGCGCAAACGAAGCCCGCTCAACCGGAAAGCGCCGGCAACGCGGCGCCGCCCGGCACCGCCGCGGCTGACGCAAGCGGCACGGAGGATGCCGCCGCGATGGGGCAGGATCTGTTCAAGCGGCTGCGTGGCGACGACATGCGCGTGACCTTGCGGGTCGGAGAGCTCCTGTTGCCCGATATTCCCGCGGGCAAGCTCGACGCGCGCTTTCAGCTCCAAGGCGGCACGCTCGATGTGCAGCTTCTCGACTTTGCCGCCGCGGATGCGCTCGCTCTGAACGGAAGAGGCCGCATCGAGCACCTCGACTTCGGCGCCCTCCGGCGGTGTGGACTTTGCCCTTCGCGCCGCCGATGCGAACAGCTTGAAGATCGTCGCCGAACTGTTCGGATTCCCTGAAGGCGTGAGCGGCTCGGAACAGATCTCGGCGCTGGCTCCCCTCGATCTCAACGTCAAGCTGAGCGCAACCCGCGATGGCGGCATGACCAACGCCGCGATCAAGCTCGGCGGCAAGGCCGGCACGTCGGATATCGCTCTCGCCGCCCGCGCTCTTGGCGACCCCGCCAAGCCCGGCGAAGCTAAGATCGATATCGACGGCAAGGTCGCAGGCGAAAAGCCGCAAGCGGTGCTTGTCTTGCTCTTTCCCGATCTACCGCTCGACCGTATCGCCACGCCCGAAGGGAGCAAGGGCAGGTTGATCGTAGAATTCGCGGGCGTCCCGAACGTCAAGGTGACGGGCAAGGCCGCGCTCGAAACGGCGCCGATCGAGATCGCCTTCGTCGGCGAAGGGTCGTTGCAGCCGGCCGGTCTATCGCTTGCGGGCAAGGGCGCGGTCGTGAGCAAGGATGCGAGCGCGGCGCTCGCGCTCATCGGTCTTGAATTGCCGCCGAGCGCGTCCGGGGTTCCCTTGAGCCTCCGCCTCGACATCGCAAAACAGGGCGAAACGATCGACCTGAACGGCATCGCCGGGAGCATCGCCGGAGAAAATGTCACCGGCTCCGCCCGACTCGACCAGAGCGGCGCCAAGACGCGTTTCTCCTTGAACGGGCGTGCCGGAAGCGCGTCTCTGCCGTCTCTGCTCGGTGTGCTTGTGGCATGGCACCGCACACCCTCGACCGAAGAGCTGTTGGGCACGATCAGCGGCAATACGTCCGAGCTTTGGCCGTCGCGCGGTTTCTCGCTCGGGCTGCTTGAGGAGATCGAAGGCGAGATCGCCCTCGAAGCCAAGACGCTTTCCCTCGGTTCTGCCGTGAAGGTCGAGGCTGCCACTCTCGCCGCTTCAGTGGGCAAAGACGGGCTCGACATCACCGCGCTGAAAGGCCGTCTGTTCGGTGGCGAGCTTGCCGCGTCGGGCAATCTCGCGCCGCGCGGCAACGGCGCCGAGCTTGCGGCGCGCGCCGATATCAAAGGGGGCAAGCTCGAGGCGCTCACCAAGAGCGTCGCCGGATCGGCCTTTGCCAAAGGACCTTTCGACCTTGCCTTCAATGTCCAGGGCGAGGGCTTGAGCGCGCCTGGCGTCGTCGCCGGACTGAGCGGGGAGGGGACGCTGACGCTCGGCGCCGGCACCCTCCAGTCGCTTTCCGCCGCCCCCTTGCGTAGGGTGGCCACGACAGCCGCCAAGAAGACGATCAAGGCCGACCAAGAAGAGATCGAGGCTGAAGCGAGAGACGTGCGGGAGAAGATCACCAAGGGGACCTACAAATTCGCGCCCGCCGAGCTCACTTTCGACATCAAAAACGGCACGCTTCGCGTGGCTCCGGCGACGCTCGCAAGCGCAGGGGCGGAAACCAAGATCAACGGTTTCGTCGAGCTTGCGAGCCTCAAGCTCGACAGCGAGTGGGCGTTGAGCCTGACCGGAGCGGGCGTGAAGGACGTGCCCCCTGTGAGCCTCGTCTTCACCGGCCCACTTGCGAAGGCGGGCGAGATTGCGCCCGCGATCGATACCGGGGCCATCGAGGCCTATCTCACCATGCGGCGCATGCAGGAGGACGTTGAGCGTCTGGAGAAGCTCGACATGAGCGGCAGGACCGACCCTCCTGCTGAGCCCGAGGCGGAAGCCGAGGGGGTTGCCATTACCCTCCCGGAGGAATTGCCGCTCGAAGCGCCGCCTGCCCCTGCCGAACTGGCCGAACCGTCGGCATGGACCGCCGAGACGAAGACGCCGGAGGAGCCCGCGGCAAAGCCATCGGCCATCTCCACGACGGCGTTGCCGTCGGCGCTCGAACTCCTCCAGGCGGAGACCGAGGCCGAACCCGTCACCCCCGCCGCAGTCGAGCGGGAGACCTCGCCCAGACCGCAAGCCGCGCCGAGGCGCCGGACTCCGTCACGGCAACCACGCCGTCGGAACCCGCCGCGGAACCCGCGCCTCAGTCCGCGCCCGCGCCCGGCGGAATCGGCGACGGCGAGTCCCGAAGCGCAACCGGGCGCGCCTGCGCCCGCAACGAAAAGCCGGCCCGCAAGCGGTCGGCGACGAAGCCGCGGAAGAAGCCCGAGCCGCCCGATGCCTGGCGCAAGGGCGTCCCAATTTTCGGCGGAGGTTAAAGCGCTTCCCGCTTAGCTCGCTCGAGCACATAAAGGCGAATGGCCGCCGACAGGCTCAAATTCCCACGCGTCTCGGCGCTCCTTCGCCGGTCGATTTCGCCCACGAGCTCTGCAACCGATTTGCCGTCTGCCCGCGCGATTTCGCCAAGCGCATCCCAGAAGGGGTCCTCCAGCGTCACGCTGGTGCGATGCCGCGCGATGGTGAGCGAACGCTTGTTGCGAGTGTGCGCCATGCGCAAGGCGGCCTAACGCTTCGGGCCGATCATGTCCTCGGGGCGCACGAGCCGGTCGAAATCCTCTTCCTTGACGTGGCCGAGCCGGATCGCCTCCTCGCGCAAGGTCGTGCCGCGCTTGTGTGCCGTCTTCGCGATCTCGCTTGCCTTGTCATAGCCGATATGCGGCGCAAGCGCCGTCACCAGCATGAGCGAGCGCTCCAGATGCGCCTTGATGGCGCCCCGGTTCGGTTCGATTCCGACGATGCAATTCTCGCGGAAGCTCTCGGCGACGTCGGTCAAGAGCCTGATCGATTGCAGCATGGCGTGCGCGATCACCGGCTTGAACACGTTGAGCTCGAAATGTCCCTGGCTGCCTGCGAAGGTGATCGTCGTGTTGTTGCCGAACACCCGCGCCGCGACCATCGTCACCGCCTCGCATTGGGTCGGGTTCACCTTTCCCGGCATGATCGAGGAGCCCGGCTCGTTCTCCGGCAGGATCAGCTCGCCGAAGCCCGAGCGGGGGCCCGAGCCGAGCAGCCTGATGTCGCTTGCGATCTTGAACAGGGACACGGCGACGGTGTTGAGCGCGCCATGGGCGAACACGAACGCGTCGTGCGTGGCGAGCGCCTCGAATTTGTTCTCGGCACTGACGAAGGGGAGCTTTGTCATCGCGGCGATCCTTGCCGCGAACGCCTCGGCGAAGAGAGCGCTGGTATTGAGGCCGGTTCCGACGGCTGTGCCGCCTTGTGCGAGCGCGTAAAGCCCTGGAAGCGTCAGTCTCATCCGCTCGATTGCGTGGTCGATCTGCGCCGCATAGCCGCCGAATTCTTGCCCTAAAGTCAGCGGTGTTGCGTCCTGAAGGTGGGTACGGCCGATCTTGAGAATGTCTTGAAACGCCTCGGCTTTATCTTTCAGGGCTTGGTAAAGCCGCGAAAGCGCCGGGTTCAGCCGGTAGGCGATTTCTTCGGCTGCGGCGATATGCATGGCGGTGGGAAAGACATCGTTGGAGGATTGACCGAGATTGACGTGATCATTGGGGTGAACCGGCCGTTTTAAACCAAGAGCCTCACCCAACAATTCGCTCGCTCTGTTGGCGATGACTTCGTTGACGTTCATGTTGGTCTGGGTGCCGGAGCCGGTTTGCCAGACGACCAGGGGGAAATGCGCATCGAGCTTGCCTTCGATAATCTCATCGGCAGCGGCGCCGATGGTGTGAGCCAGGCGCTCGTCGAGGAGGCCGAGGTCGCGGTTGGTTTGGGCGGCCGCCTTCTTGACCATGGCGATGGCCCGGATCAGGGATTTCGGCATGATGTCCTCGCCGATCCTGAAATTCCGGCGCGAACGCTCGGTCTGGGCGCCCCAATAGGTGTCGTGCGCAACCTCGATAGACCCGAGGGAATTGGTTTCGATGCGCGCGGAGGTTGGGGCCCCGGGTTTGGCACCTCTGTCTTGAGGCATGCTCAAATCTCCTGTCGATGGCCTTCGGGGTACGCTATAACACGGTCAGGGTGGGAGAACGTGCCCGTTCGTATGCGTTGCGGCCTTTTGGAGGGGAGCGCCCAAAGCTCCCAGCTCATTTTCCGCGACCTTGGGGTGAGGAAGGCGATTGACTGAAGTCGGTGTGAGAATGGCGCTGCCCGCGCCACACACAGAGCGCATGTCGCTGCTGCTGGCGCGGCTTGCCGCCTTCGTCGTCGCCCTTGCTGGCGGCCTGATCCTGTTTGTCTGGCAGCTGCCCATTGCGCGGCTGGCGGAAGCCTTTCCCGGCCTCGCCAGCATGCCGCCGGCGGCGGCCGGCGGGATGACGGCGGCCGCGATCGGGCTCTTCTGCCTCACCTTCCGTCCGGTACGCCCGATCGCCCGGCTGATCGGCTTTGCCCTCGTCGTTCTCGGCCTTGCCGATCTTCAGCCAAGACCTGTTCGGCTTCCAGCTCGGCCTCGATCAGGCGCTGATCCGCGCCGACAGCGCCGGAACCGCGCGACCCGAAGACCTACGCCTGGCGCCCGGGGTCACGGGCCTCCTGATCATTTTCGGCCTGGCGCTCCTCTACGCCAAGCAGGGCGGCATCACTTCCGCCTTCAGCCAGATCCTGGCGCTTATGATCATCGGCCAGATTCTGATTGTGCTCGCCGGCTACGCCTATGGCGTTCAAAACGACTATTACGCCTTCCCCTTCGCCCAAATGTCGATGTATGGCGCGATCTGCGGGCTCCTTCTCGGGCTCGGCCTGCTTGCCGCCTCGCCTGAGT